>NZ_SAUH01000001.1:0-600000 GCF_004193175.1 Streptomyces sp. RFCAC02
TCGCCGGGCAGGTGCACCAGGTCCTGTCCGACCCGCACGGTGAAGTCGCCGTGGGGTGCTTGGTGGGCGCGCAGCAGGCAGGCCAAGGCGCCGGCGAGGTCGGAGCTGCCCTTGAGGCGCGCCGTGTCGAACGGGTCCGCCGTGTCGGTGGACACTCCGGCGAGCTCCTGGCAGGTCGCCAGGACGACGTCGTTCTCCCCGAGGGAGGGGAGGACTTGGGAGATGTAGTCGAGGAACCGGGCGTTCGGGCCCACCACCAGGACGCCCTCCTCCGCGGCGCGTGGGAAGGCGTACAGGACGTAGGCCGCCCGGTGCAGGGCGACCACCGTTTTGCCTGTGCCGGGTCCGCCCTGCACCACGGTCACTCCGCGGTGGGCGGAGCGGACGATCTCGTCCTGTTCGGTCTGGAGCGTCGCGACGGCCGCGTGCATCCTGCCCGTGCGCCGTGCCGACAGAGCCTCGGTCAACGGGCCGTCCCGACGACGTCCTCGTCGGTCGGGGTGGTCCCGTCCAGCAGTTCGTCGCTCACCGAGACGACCGTGCGCTCGTCGAGGCGCAGGTGCCGGCGCCGCCGCAGGCCCATCGGGTGGACCGGTGTCGCCTCGTAGAAGGGCCGCGCCGCGTTCGCGCGCCAGTCCACGAGCAGGGGCAGGTCGTCCTCCTCCGTGTGCAGTCCGATCCGTCCGATGCGCAGGGCCGTGCCATCCGTCCAGTCGATGCGTCCGAAGACCAGCCCTTTCCCGGCGCCCTCCAGCCGGCCGATCTCCTTGGTCAGACGCTCGGCGACGATTTCTCTCTCATATGCCTCGTCGGCCCTTTCAGCCGGGGCTTTCAGCACATTCGCCCGCTGTGTTCGTGCCTCGGAAAGCCGCTCGGTGAGCAGTTCGTACAGGGTGGACACATAAGCCTGCTCGGATGCAACCGCACGCACGGCCGGGTCGTTCACTTGCGACAACAGGGGCTCCTTCGATTCGAGCACACCATATGGTCGAAGCCGCCTGAAGGTAAGTCTTGACTTAGTTGTGGAGCCATGGCCTTGTGACCGGGACCGTGCGCGCATTCCGTCCTGCCCGGCAGGTCAGAGAAAAGTCGCGGAATCGTGATGGTTGATCGTACGGCGCGTCACTCATTCCGCTGTTCCGTATATCGTTGATTGCGTTTCTGATACCGGCCCGCCCGCCAGAAAAGTCACCGTCGGCAGGACAACCGGATCCTCCAGCGTCACGTGATGGCTGTGCCGCGTGACCGGCCTGTCACGCCGCTCGGATCGCGGCTGTCCGCGGCAGTTCCAGGTGCTCGCCGTGGAATCGTGTCCGCAGGGCGCGATCGTGTGTGACCAGCACCAGCGCTCCCGCGTACCCGGTCAGCGCTTCCTCCAGTTCCTCGACCAGTGCCGGTGACAGGTGGTTCGTCGGTTCATCCAGCAGCAGGAGGTCGGCGGGCTCCGCGACCAGGCGCGCCAGATCCACGCGGCGGCGCTGGCCGTACGACAGCTCACCCATGCGCAGCCGGAGTTCGGCCGGGTGGAAGAGACCGAGGGCGAGCAGGGCATCGGCGTGTTCGTCGGCGGAGCCCACGCGGCCCAGTCCGAACGCCTCGGCCACTGTGAGGTCCGACGGCCATGGTGTCTCGTCCTGGCGCAGATGGCCCACCCGGCCCGGCACCCGCACCGCGCCCTCGTCCGGCCGCAGCTCACCGGCGAGCAGCTTCAGCAGCGTCGTCTTGCCTGCGCCGTTGGGGCCGGTGACGAGAAGCCGGCCGTGGCGGCCGAGGGTGAGGGAGTCCAGGCGGAGACGGTCGCCCACGCGGATGTCCGTCAGCTGGGCGGCGGGGGTTTCCGCGGGAGTGGTGCCGGTGTCGTGCGCGACGTCTTCCGCCATCCGTATGCGTGACGTGAAGGCCAGCGGGTCGGGGGGCGGTGCCACCGGGTTCGCGGTGAGCCGCTCGACCCGCTCGCGGGCGTTGCGGATGCGGGCCATCGCCCCGTGGGCGCGGCCGCGTGCCCGGAACCCGCCGTGGCCGAAGTTGGCGAGCGACGCCTTGCGCGGGATGGTGTCGAGGCGGGCGGCGTGGCCGACGGCCAGCCGCTCGTTGCGGGCCAGTTCGGCACGCCACTCCTTGTGCTCCTGGAGCCGGCGGCGGCGTTCGGCGGCCTTCGCCGTACGGTAGCCGGTGTAGCCGTCGCCGTACCGGGTGACCTTCCCGGCCTCGGCCTCCAGGACCGTGGTCGTGAGGCGTTCGAGGAAGACGCGGTCGTGGGTGACGGCGAGCACGATGCCCTGGTGTGCCCGCAGTTGCGCCTCCAGCCATTCCACGGCCCGATCGTCCAGGTCGTTCGTCGGCTCGTCCAGGAGCAGCAGTTCGGGGCGGGCGGCCAGGACGCCGGCCAGGGCGAGCCGTGAGCGCTCGCCGCCGGAGAGGGAGCCGAGCCGGCGGTCCCGGCGGAGCGCCGGCAGGCCGAGGTGGTGCATCGCGATGTCCACCCGGTGGTCGGCGTCGTAGCCGCCCCGTGCCTCGTAGCGTCCGAGGAGCGCGCCGTACGCGGCGAGTGCCGCCGGGCCCCCGCCGTCACCGAGCGCCTGCTCGGCCCGGCGCAGCTCCGTTTCCAGGGCACGCAGGTCCGCGAGGGCCAGGTCGACGGCGTCCTGGACGGTGGCGGTCGGGGGGAGGGGAACGGTCTGCGGCAGGTAGCCGATGCCGCCGGCGGCGGACACGGTCACCTCGCCGCTGTCCGGGCGTTCCTGGCCCGCGATGAGCCGGAGGAGAGTGGATTTGCCGGCGCCGTTGTCGCCGATCAGCCCGGCTTTCTCGCCGGGTTTCAGGGTGAAGGAGACCCGGTCCACGACGGTGTGGCCGGGGTAGTGCTTGGTGACGTCGTGGAGGGTGAGTTGTGAGGTGCGCAAGGCGGGGTCCTTCTGGCCTCGGAGTTCGGTCCGGGCCGGATCGGGGTGGAGGGCTGCTCGGCGGGGCGCGGCGGCGGCAGTCGAGTGCAGTGCACTGCGAAGCTCCGCGGTCGGCGCCGGTGGTCTCACAGGGAACCCATGCGGGAGACCGTACGCTACGACGGGGGAAGCCGCAAGACGGAACGTCTCGTCTTGCGTGACGTTCCGACGGATCGGCCGAACACTCCCCGCTCCGCGCCCGTGCGGCGGTCTGACGGCCGAGGGGCTCTGGCCGGACATCACGCGGCGGTCCGTCCAGCGAATGTTTCCGACCCGCACGCGGCGCCTCGGGGCACGGGCCGTTCCGCCGTCCCTCGCCGCTGGAAGTGCCGTTTCCTGCTGGGGGTTGTTGTACCCAAGACGCGCGTCGGCGGACCTCCCGGGTCCGGTGTGGTCCCGGGAGATCCGCCGATGTGATCCCCTGTCGCGCGCTCGCGGGGCGCCGCCCGCTAGCCGGCCAGCGTCCCTCGGTAGCCGACGGGGCCTTCGCCCGGGAACTGGGCGGTGCCCTGGAAGGTGCTTCCTCCGTCGAAGAAGGTCACCGAACCGTTTCCGGCGTCACCGCTCCACGTCACCGTGGTCCCGGTGCTCGGCGGGCTGTCCTCGGGCACGACCTGGTTGCGGTTGACGATGTTCACCGTGAGTGGTGCGTCATCCTGCCAGCCTCCGCCGCCGGTGTGGATCTGCGTGTCATACGTCGCCATGGTGCCCTCTCGGCTTCGACAGGCCCGCTGAGCCCGCCGTCCCTGCTGTCTGCGCCCACAGCCTCACCAGGCACCATGCCGCTCAACCGCCATCACGCCCCGCTCCTGCCCAAACCACCCGTCAGAGTGATCAACGCCCCGTGCTGGGGCCTGGAGACCCGTCGGTGTCCGGGGCGGCCGGTGCGCTGTCCGTGCCGTAGAACCGGCCCTGGTCGCACAGGGCGTCGATCTCCGCGTTCTCCTCGTCGCTCAGCTGCGCGTCCAGCGCTTCGCCGATGACGCGTCGGGCGCGGGCCAGACGCCGGGCGACATCCCAGTCCGCGACGAACGCGCCGACGGTGGACTCGTCGGCGGTCCCGGATGCCCGGCGGGAGCCCAGGCGGTCGAGGGAGACGACGAACTCGTCGAGGTCCCGCAGCATGGCGACGACCTCGCCGAGGGGGAGGGTGATCTCACGGGAGGACATGTCCATGGGCCGAGTCGTCTCCGGATCCGGGGTTCGGGGCGGGTGCGGGCGCCCGGTTCGGCCGAGGCGCCGAGTCGGGCGTTCCGAGCGGGCGCAGGGGGACCTGCCGGCGCACGCAGCCGTCGGGTCCCGGCGTCCCCCAGCGAACCGGTTCCGCTCGACCCGGCCGATTCTGGCACCCTCGGTGCGTCGCGTGCGCGCTGTCTCCCGTGATCCTCTGATGGTTGAGTGGGCGTCCGGGCGGGCGGACCCGTCGACGTGGGCAGGACGTGGAAGGGGTGCGGGTGGAGCCGTTGCGGGCGGGTGACCCACGGGAGGTGGGGGGTTTCGCACTGCGTGGCCGATTGGGCGCAGGAGGGATGGGACAGGTGTTCCTCGGGCGGTCGCCGGGGGGACGGGCGGTGGCCGTGAAAGTCGTGCATCCCCATCTGGCGCGCCAACCCGAGTTCCGGCGCCGTTTCCGCAGGGAGGTGGCGGCCGCACGGGCGGTCAGCGGCGCGTTCACGGCGCCGGTGGTGGCCGCGGGGCCGGACGACGATCCGCCGTGGCTCGCGACCGTCCACGTACCGGGGCCGGACCTGGCCGAGGCCGTGAGGGAGACGGGGCCACTGCCGGAGGATGCGGTGTGGTCGCTCGCGGCCGGGCTCGCGGAGGCGCTGCAGGCCGTTCATGCCGCCGGGCTGCTCCACCGTGACCTCAAGCCGTCGAACGTACTGATGGCCGCCGACGGGCCGCGCGTGATCGACTTCGGCATCGCCCGGACGCTGGAGGGCACGGTCCTGACGCACACCGGTCAGGTGATCGGGTCGCCGGGCTACATGTCCCCGGAGCAGATCGAGGGCGGCCACGTGGGGCCGGCCGGTGACGTCTTCTCCCTGGGAGCGGTGATCGCCTACGCGGCCGGCGCTGTCGAGCCGTTCGGCGAGGGCGCGCCCCTGGCGGTCATGCATCGGGTGGTCAACGGCCGGGCGCGCCTCGACCACCTGCACGGCCCGCTCCGTGAGCTGGCCGGGAGCTGCTTGGCGAAGAATCCGGCGGAGCGGCCCGCCCTGCCGGCGATCCTCGACCGGATCACGGCGCACTGGCAGCCGGCGGACGATGTCCCCGGCGGCTCCCCCTGGCCCGCGGCCGTGACCGCCCTCATCCACGACCGGGACATCCCGCCGACCGCGGCGTACACCATGCCCGCCGGCTCCGCCACGACCCATTCCGCGCCCACCGTCACGTCGCCGCCGGAGGGAGCCCGGGGCGGTGACGGACAACGGCACGCGGAACGGACCCGGTCGTCACCTCCGGGGACGAGCGGGAAGGGGACGCCCCGGCGCCCCGTCATCGGCATCGACTTCGGGATGACGACGTGCGCGATGAGCGTCTTCGAGGGCAGGAGGGTCCGGCCGATACCCAACGCCGAGGGCGCCACGACGACACCGAGCGTGGTGTCGGTCCTGGACGACGGGAGCGTCCTCGTGGGCACGGCCGCCGAGCGGCAGGCCGTCCTCCATCCCGACCACACCGTGCGGGCAGTGGGGTCGAAGCTGGGGACGGAGTGGAGCGTCACGCGGGGTCCCACGCGGTTGGCGGCGGAGGATGCCGTCCGGCTGCTGCTCGCCCGGCTGAGGAAGGACGCCGAGGCACACCTCGGCGGGCAGCTCGGCGGGACGGTCCTGACCGTGCCCGTCGCCTTCGGGCTCGGCCGGCGGACGGCGCTGTACCGAGCCGGCGAGGAGGCGGGGCTGCGCGTCCTGCGGATCATCAACGCCCCCTCGGCCACGGCGATGGCGTACGGCATGAGCCGGGACGACGACAGCACGGTGCTGATACTCGACCTGGGCGGAGGCACGCTCGACGTGGCGGTCGTCGCCGTCGATGACGGCGTCGTGGAGGTCAGGGGCACCGCGGGGACGGCGCGTCTCGGCGGGGACGACTGGGACCTGCGCATCGTTCAGCAGCTCACCGATCGCGTGCGGCGCCAGTACGGCGTGGACCTCACCAATGACGCGGTGACGACGCAACGGTTGCGGCAGGCGGCCGAGGCGGCGAAGCGGGAGTTGTCGACGGCGCGGTCCGCGTCCGTCCGGCTGCCCTTCCTGGGCAGTGGGCCGCTGCTCCTCGATGAGGTGCTCACCCGCGATCAGTTCGAGGCGTGCACCCGTGACCTGCTGGAGCGCTGCCGTACCGCCATGGAGCAAGCGCTCGAAGATGCCGGGCACACGTTCGAGGACATCGATCGGGTGCTGCTGGCCGGCGGTGCCTCCCGGATGCCCGCCGTGGGGGCACTGGTCCGCCGTCTCGCCTGCGGTCGGGAGCCCCATCGCGGCCTGGCCCCGGAGAGTGTGGTCACCGGCGCGGCGCTCCAGGCGGGTGTCCTGACGGGGGCCGTGAAGGACGTGCTGCTCCTCGATGTCCACCCCGTCTCCCTCGGCGTCGAGACGCTGGGCGGCGTGATGTCGAAGGTGTTCCAGCGGAACACGACGATTCCCACGAAAGTCAGCGCGGAGTTCACCACGCACTCCGACAACCAGCGAGCGATGGTGGTGCATGTCGTGGAGGGCGAGCGCGCGGAGGTGGCGAGGAACAGGACGGTCGCGGTGCTCGAACTGAACCTTCCTCCCGCCCCTGCGGGCGTACCACGGGTCGAGGTGACGGCGGACGTTGATGCCGCCGGGATCTTCCATGTCACTGCGAAGGACCTCGGCTCCGGGAACTCTGCGGCGAGCACCGTCAACCGAGCGACGGTGGACAGTGCGGTCGGGCTCGTCCGCTCGCCCCGGTGGGCCGGCCTGCGCGGTCTCGTCCCCCGCCCTGTGCCCGCGGCCACGGACTGACCCCGGCCGGTGGTGGACGAGGGGGGCGCCGCGCGGGCCGAACATGTCGGGGAGCCGGTGGGCGGGGGCACCACCTGATCAACGCCCAGGGGTACGGCATCCGCCGGACCCCCTACTGAGGTAGGGGGTCGGTCCGGCGCCGTGGTGTGACGTGCCGTGGGGAGCCCCGCCCCTACCTTTCCCCTGTCGGCAAGGGCCGGCCGGAAACAGGGAGGGAACAGGCGATGGCTTCCACGACTTCTCGGTACGCGGGTGGCGGTCACGGGGCACGACGGGCCGGGGACGGCGGCGTGCGGCGCTTCGCGCGGCGGGCGGGGTACGCGGCGCTGCTGCTCCCCGCCTCGGCCGTCACGGTCGGCGCGGTCCTGGGCGGGCGGGCGGACCGGGCGGGGAAGTGGTGGGCGCGGGCCGTCGGCCAGGACCCGGCGGCAGGCGGGCCGGGAGCGGCACGGCTGCTGGCCCATGCCCTGGTGTGCGTGCCCCTGGGGCTGCTGGCGCTGATCCCCGTCGGCATCGAGATCCTGTTCGTCCTGCGGGGCGTGTTCTATCCGCTGGTCGATCGCGGCCCGTACGACACGTCCTGGGGCGGTCCGAGTGCCGGCGGCGCGTGGCTGGCGCACTTCGGGATCGCCCTGCCGTTCGCGGCCGCCGCGCTCGTCGTCCTGCGCCTGCTCGGTGACCTGCACGCCCATCTCGCGGGCCGGCTGTGGGGCCGGCCGGTCAGGGCCTGGGCCGTGGCGGTCACGGCCGGGACGTCCGCGGCCGGGGCCCTGCTGGTCAACGCGTGGCTGCACCAGCTCTGATGCCGGCCGTAGCATGGTCGGCGATGACGACGCGCACCACCGACCGCTCCCGGACCGCGCTGTCGTTCTGCCGGGCGGTCCTGTGGGACGACCTGGGCGGGGCGCCGTTGCCCGTCCCCGGCGGCCGGTGGGGGGCGTCGGTCCCGTGGGCGCTGGCCGCCCTGGTGTTCTTCGCCGGGTTCGCGGACCTGGTGCAGCACTACGACACCGCGTCCGGTCCGGCGGTGGCGCTGGCCCTGGCCCGGGCGGCGCCGGTCGTGCTCGCCGCCACCGGGCCGCGGACGGCCTGGTGGGCGGAGTTCGCGGCGGTGGTCGTGACGGCCGCGGTGACCCGGCCGCACTCCCCCGCCGAGCCGTGGCCGTGGGCCGTGACGTCGTCGCTCTCGGCCGCGGCGGTGTTCGTCCTGGTGGGCTCGCGGGCACCCCGCCGCGCGCTGTGCGCGATGTGGCTGGAAGTGCTGGCTGCCGGAGCGGTACTGGTCGTTCTGGTCCCGGAGTACGGCGAGTGGGGCGGGCTGTTGCCGCTGAGCGTGCTGCTCGCGGTAGCGGCCGTCACGGCGGACGCGCTCCACGGCCGGGGGGAGGCCCGTGCGCGGCTGGCCGTCACGGAGCGGGTCAGCGCGGCCGAGCAGGCGCGTGCGACGCTGCTGGCGGAGCGTGCCCGTATCGCCCGCGAGCTGCACGATGTCGTGGCCCACCACATGTCGGTGATCACCGTGCAGGCGGACAGCGCGCCGTACCGTCTCGGCGGGGTGTCGCCGGAGGTGGCCGAGGAGTTCGCGGCCATCGCGGCGGGGGCGCGGCGGTCCCTGGGCGAGATGCGGCGACTGCTGCACGTACTGCGGAGCGAGGAGTCGCCCGACGGCGCGTACGCTCCGCAGCCCGGGCTGGAGGATCTCGCCGCCCTTGTGGAGACGACGCGCCGTGCGGGCGTCGACGTGCGTCTCGACATGGACGAGGGGGTGCCCGGCGACGCTGACCTTCCGGCCACGGTGGGGCTGTCCGCCTACCGTGTGGTGCAGGAGGCGTTGAGCAATGTGGTCCGCCATGCTCCCGGTGCCCGCGCGGACGTGCGCGTCCGCCGCAGTGACGGCGGGCTGCGGATCGACGTGGTCAACTCGGCGCCGGCCGGTGTCCCGCGCGCCGTGGAGGCCCGGGCGGGCGGGCACGGGCTGGTCGGCATGCGGGAGCGCGTCGCCGTGCTCGGCGGCGAGCTGACCGCCAGGTCGCAGCCCGACGGGGGTTTCCGCGTATCGGCCGTCCTTCCCCTGCCGGGAGTGTCATGAGCATCAGCGTGCTGGTCGTCGACGACCAGGCCATGATCCGCGCCGGGTTCGGCGCGTTGCTGAACGCCCAGCCGGACATCGAGGTGTCCGGGGAGGCCGCCAACGGTGAGGAGGCGGTCGACGCCGCGCGGCGGTGCCGGCCCGACGTGGTGCTCATGGACGTGCGCATGCCCGTTCTGGACGGTCTGGAGGCGACCCGCCGTCTGATGAACCCGCCGCGCGGCGTCGAACACCGGCCGCGGGTGCTGATGCTCACGACGTTCGATGTCGACGACTACGTGTACGAGGCGCTGGCCGCGGGGGCGAGCGGCTTCCTGCTCAAGGACGCGCCGCCCGCCGACCTGATCGCGGCCGTGCGGATCGTGGCGGCGGGCGACGCGCTGCTCGCCCCTTCGGTGACGCGGCGGCTGATCGAGGGGTTCGTCCGTGCCCGCCCCCGTGCGCTGCCCGACGAGCCGCGGCTCAGGGGCCTGACGCAGCGGGAGACGGAGGTGCTGTCCCTGGTGGCGCGGGGGCGGTCGAACAGCGAGATCGCGGGCGCGTTGTTCGTGGCCGAGCAGACCGTGAAGACGCATGTCAGCCGGATCTTCGACAAGTTGTCGCTGCGGGACCGTGCGCAGGCGGTCGTCTTCGCGTACGAGAGTGGTCTGGTCACGCCGGGCGAGGGGAGCGGCGGCTGAGTTGCCGGCTTCCTGGCTGCCTCACGGTCGGGCGGCTCGGGTCAGCGCCGGCAGGTGTGCTCGGGGAGGTGCCCGCGGGTGGGACGCGCATCTCGCCTGGCCGGCAAGGCGATTACCGGTGGCTTGAATGGCGCTGTTGTCCGGCGTTGCCGTCACGTGCCGGTGCCCGGCTCGACCGCCGCGGGCAGGTAGGGGGCGAAGTGGCCGGCGACCATGTCCGCGACCTCGGCGGCTCCGTGCGTACCGTCGACCTCGATGACATGTATGCCGTGGTGGCGCGCCGTGCGGACGGCGTCGTCCGCGACGAGCCGGTCCCGGGCCAGCCGGTTGGCCTGTGCCCGGGCCGGGTCGCTCACCCGGTGGCCGAGCGATGCCGCGCGGGGCAGTTCGCGGACCTGGCGGCGCCGGAACCCGTCCGTGGGAACCATGACGATCATCCGGCGGGGTGAGTCGATGATGGGTGCGACGAGGTCCGGGCGGAGGCCCCAGCCTTCGGCGATGACCGGGTGGCCGGAGTCGAGAGCGCGGAGATCGTCCAGTGCCCATGCGAATCGGAGAGGGAAACCGGCCAGGGCGTCGGCTGCCATCTCCGCCGGGCCGGTGCGCACCCACATCGTCTCCGGGTCGGGGCCGGCAGCGGGTTCTCCGAGACGGACGCGGCGGGCGATCCGCCGGTCGTCGTGCCCCCGGGCGTCGTGCCAGTCGTAGTGGTAGGCCGTCACGCCGTGGCGTTCGGCCAGGAGATGGGCCACGGTCGTCTTGCCGGCCCATTGGCCACCCCCGATCCACAGCGCGCGCCGCAGGGTGCCGAAGGGGTCCTGGATCCCGCCGTCACCGGCGGGGCTGTCGCGGGTCACCGGGTGTTCCGGACGGTTGCGGCAGGCGCGGGCGTCCCGGGTGCCGGGGGTGTGGGGGCCGGGAGGCGCCAGCGGGTCTGGGTCCACTCGCCGCCCTTCCTGAATCCGTGGACGACCGTCGGTCTGACGCGGAAGACCACCGAGCGGTGTCCGGACTGCTTCTTCACGACGACGGCCTCTCCCCCGTGCTGCCCGGCCTCGAACGGCCACTCCCCGTACTTCGCGGTGAACACGCGCACCAGACGCCGTACGGTCGCGTGGTCCCGGAGGCGGTGTGCCGTGCCCTCGGCGGCCAGGTCGAGGCCGTCGTGCATGTCGTTGCGTCCCGCCGTCACGAGGCAGTGCGGATTGGACCGGAGATTGCGGGCCTTGACGCTGTCCGGGCTCACACAGAAATGCAGGGCGAGGTCCCACCAGACGGCCACCACGGGCGTGGCGTGCGGGCGGCCGTCAGGCCGGACCGTCGTCAGCCAGTACAGCGGGGCGGATTCCAGCAGGTCGCCGGCTTCGGTCCAGGGCGCCGGGCGGGCGCCCTGGACCCCGGACGACACGAGCTCCCCCACCGGATCGGTGTCCTGCGCGGGGCGACCCGGGACCTTCAGTTGCGATGACATGTCAACTCCTCGGAGCCGGAGGTTCATGAGGTGCCTCATGGTCTACCGCCCCACTGTCGCCGAAGTGCCTTCCGGTTCTCCGTGATCCCGTGAATGTCCGCCGCAGCCGGTGTCCGGGGTGTAGTGGCGGGTCGTTTCCCGGTGCGCCGTCGCGTCGGCGCACCGACGGCGTGCGCGTCAACACGATGACGGGCGCATCACGCATGCGGATGGCTCCCCCGCGGACGGCTTCCCGTTCAGGTCCACCGGGTGGGATGAATCCCTCGCCCTCGCCCCGAGGTCCTCGAAGCGCGCGGAAGTCGCCCAGTGCCGACGGGTGACGGTCGGCGATTGGCGTCGCAGGTCGTCCTGCTCACAGCGCTCCGAGCACCTCCCCGGTGTCCGCTTCGAGTTCCAGTGTCTCGAGCACGGTGAGCAGTTGGCGCTCCTCGTAGCGGAAGTGGTTCTCCATGACCGCGGCGATGCCTTCGAGGTGGCGGTCGAGTTCCTCGGGCGGGGCGGCACGATCGGCCGCGGCGCGGAGGCTGTTGAGGAGGTGGGCGATCATCGAGTGGTCCTGCTCCAGGGAGCGCAGGACCGGGCGCAGCTCCGGGTGGGCGGCTGCCACGGCGGGGAACAGGGTGCGGTCCTCGCCCCGGTGGTGGGTGTCGAGTGCTGTGCAGAAGCCGTGGCAGTACAGCAGCAGCTCACGGGTCGCGGCCTGGCCGGGGGTGCCGTCGGCGAGGGAGTCGCGGGTCACGGACAGCGCTTCCCTGATGCGGTGGTGCACCCGGCGGAGTTCTTGGCTCCAGGCGATGAGCCTGGTCGTCTCGCGCTCAGTCACGCGAGAGCGAAGGGTGCGACGAGGGCATCGTCGGTCTCCTTCGGTCGGGCGCCTCCATGCCTGACACGGTCTGCCACCGGCACGCGACGCTTCCCGGAAGCTAGCACGCCGGTCGTTCCGTCCGCACCCCCGGGGGTCCTGCCGTAGGCCGGTGCGTCGCGTGGCACCGAACCGGGTGGGTGGTCCCGTCGCCGACGAGCCGGTGTCCTGGTCTCGTCGGCGACGGGAGGTCGGCGGCCGTGCGGTCGGCCTGTGTGTCAGGTGGTGCGTCGCAGGATCGTGCGGGCGGGGAGGACGCTCGCGGTCAGGCCGGCGAGGAGGCAGGCGGCGACCGCGCCCGTGGCCCAGGGCCACTCCACCGCCAGTTCCACCGGTAGGCCGAGGCTGTCGCGCAGGCCGTGCACCATGCCGAGCAGGGCCGGTGCGGCCACGGCCAGGCCCAGAGCCGTTCCGAGAGCGACCACGCAGGCTGTTTCCCCGGCGATGGCGGTCAGCACCTGTCGGGTTGTCGCGCCGGTCAGGCGCAGGGTCCGGAAGTCACGTGCCCGGTCGGTCGTCGCCGCGAGGAGCGTCGAGGCGACAGCGATCGCCGTGTAGCCCGCGGACATGGTGACGAGGATCAGGGTGAAAATGCGGACCAGGCGGTCGTCCTCGGCGTCGTCCGACCGGGCGTACTCGGACACCGTCATCTCGCGTGCGCCGAGTTCGGCGGGGAGGTCGGCGGGGGTGTCGCCGGTGCGGTAGGCGACGTCGGCCAGGGCGGAAGGGTCGTGGGCGCGCACCAGATCGCGCGGGAGGAAGAGCTGGTACGGCATGGAGTCGTCCACCACGGCGGTCACGCGCAGCCGTTCCGTACGGCCGTCCTCGAAGGTCAGCGTGGCGGCCTCGCCTTCCGGCCAGCCGTGCGCGGCGGCGACGGCGGACGTGACGACCGCCGTCCCGGGGCCGGGCGCGGCCAGGCCGTACAGCTCGTCGAAACCGGATGACACGCCTCCCGCCGACAGCGCTGCTTTGCCGTCGCCGCCGTAGACGGTGGTGGACAGCAGTGCCGTCGCGGCGGCCTCGCCGGTGGCGGCGTCCGAAAGACCGGGCGTGCCGTCCGGGACGATCGCCGTTTCGGCGGTCACGCTCGCGGCGCGCTCGGCGGTGGCGGCGCCGGCGGTGGTGGCCACGGCGCTGGTGATCAGCACGGTGAACGCGACGGTGGCGAGTACCGGTGCGACGGTCGCCGAGGTGCGGCGGGTGGCGGCGATCATGTTCTCGCGGACGAGTACGCCGGTCGCCCCGGGGTGTCGCGCAAGTGGCCGGGTCAGCGTGCCGATCACCGGCTTGATCAGGGCCGGGACGAGGAGGGTGAGGCCGACGGCCATGCCCATGGCGGTGCCGAGGGCGAGGAGCACCATGGCGTCGGGGCCGGCGAGGGCCGTGCCGACGGCGCAGGTCAGGCCGGTGGCGGTGGCCGCCGACCCGGTGATCCACCGGCGGCGTGTCATGACGCGTCCGTCGGCGGTCGCCTCGCGCATGGCCTCCAGCGGGGGGACGCGTGCGGCGCGCCGCGACGCCGACCGTGCGCCGGCGAGTGCGATCAGCGGGCCGAGCGCGAAGGCGGCGAGCGGTATCCAGGGCCGGACGCGGAGTTCGAAGCCCGCCGGCTGGAAGCCAGCCTCGATCATGACCCCCGTCATGGCGGGCGCCAGGAGGGTGCCGAGCAGCGCGCCCGTGGCCGCGCCGATGACGCCGATGGTCAGTGCTTCGCCGGACAGCATCCGGCGAAGCTGCCGCGGTGTGGCGCCGATCGTGCGCAGCAGCGCCAGTTCGCGGCGCCGCTGGGCGACGGTGAAGGCGAAGGTCGAGGCCACGATGAAGACGGTGAGGAAGGCGGACAGCGCGGCCATGGCGGTGAGGACCTGGCTGCCGATCCACCGGGTCATCCCGTCCTGCTTCGGTGCGAGGGCGTCGCGGGCGTCGCCGGTGAGGACCTGGCCGTCGCCGCCCGCGACCGCCTCGGCGGCGGCGGCGATCGCGGCCGTGTCGGCGCCGGGCTCGGGGACGAGTCCGATGACCCGTACGCCGCCCGCGAGCCGCTCGGCCAGTGCGTCGGTGACGTAGTAGCCCGGCCCGTCCAGGGTCCCGGAGACGGTGAACGGTTCGGCTCCGCGGGCGGTGAGGAGGGTGACGGGGTCTCCCGGCGCGAGGCCGAGCGCCCGGTCCACGGCGACGTCGCCGTCGGCCGCGGGCGGTGCGCCGGCGGTCAGCCCGTAGGTGGCGAGCGCGGCGCTCGACCAGCCGTGTCCCTGGCGTTCCCCCTCGGTCTGCTCCGTTCCCACGGCCTGCGCGTAGAACGACCGGTCCGCCACGGCGGTGGCGACGCCTGGCAGGTCCGCGAGGTCCCGGCGCAGTTCCTCGGCCCGGTCCGGGGGCCATGGCGGGTCCTCCGCGAACTGCCCGCCGACCTGCTCCCCGGTGGGACTGCGGACCAGGACCGGTGCCCCCGCGAGCCGGTCAGGGACGCCGGTGCCCTCCGACAGGAGGATGAGCGAGCTGATCGTCAGCACGGTCACGCCGAGTGCCACGGCGATGAAGGACCCGAGGAAGGAGGCCCAGCGCTGTCGTACGGTCGCCGTGCCGATCATGCGCGCACCTCCAGCGCGGCCATGCGTCCCGCGATCGCCTCCGGGCCGCCGGTGCCCGGCAGTTCGTCGGCGATCCGTCCGTCGGCGAGGAGCACCACCCGGTCCGCGCAGGACGCGGCGACCGGGTCGTGCGTCACCATCACCACGGTCTGGCCGTGGTCGTCCGCGAGTGCCCGCAGGAGCCGCAGGACGGTGCGGGAGGCGCGGGTGTCCAGGGCTCCGGTCGGTTCGTCCGCGAAGAGGACGGCGGGCCGGGCGATCATCGCGCGGGCGATCGCGACCCGCTGCTGCTGGCCGCCGGACAGTTCGCCCGGCCGGTGGCCCGCGCGGTCGGCGAGGCCGACCTCGGCCAGTGCCGCCGCGACCTCGCCGGCCGCCGGGCGGCGGCGGGCGAGCCGCAGGGGCAGTTCGACGTTCTGCGCGGCGGTCAGCGCCGGCACGAGGTTGAAGGCCTGGAAGACGAAACCGACGCGCTCGCGGCGCAGCAGGGTCAGCTCGTCCTCGTCGAGCCCGCCCAGCTGGGTGCCGCCGATCAGCACGTCGCCGGCCGTGGGCCGGTCGATGCCGGCGGCGCACTGCAGCAGCGTCGACTTGCCGGAACCGGAGGGGCCCATGACGGCGGTCACGGTTCCGGCGGCGAAGCCGATGGACACGTCGTCCACGGCGGTGACGGTCTGCTCGCCGGCGGCGTAGCGCTTCGTCACCGAGCGCAGCTCGGCCGCGGGTGCCGCCGTGGGGGTCGTCGGGGTTGTGGTCATGTGCTCAAGACAACGGCAGTGGGGCCTCCGGCACATGGGCGCCAGTGCGAGAACCGATACTCCACCTGGCACTACTGCGGTCGCACGGGTCACGCGGTTACCGTCGGCGGCGTGGAATCCCTCACCGTCCTGGAGGCCCTCGCGCGCAGTCCGCTGGGCTATCTCGGCACCGCGTGGCCCTCGCGCGCGGCGCTGTACCTGCTGTCCGGTGCTCTGTTCGCGGCGGCCGTCGCCCTGGGTGCCGTCGGGGTGTTCGCGGCCGTCCCGGGGGACGTGGCCGGGGCGGTGTGCGCGCTGGTGCCCGTCGCCGTCGGCATCGGTCTCTCGGGCGCCTTCGAACGGCGGCGTCTCGCCCTGGTGGACCGCGACCGGGCCGTGTCCCCGCACGCACGACGGGCGATCGGCTACGGAACCGTGTCCGTGCTGGCCGTCGCCTGGGTGGATTTCGCCGTCCTCCTGGTCGCCCTCGGCATCCCCGGCGGGCTCGTCCTGGCGCCGCTCCAGCCCACCGCGGCCACATGGCAGGCCGTCACAGGCCCGGTCGCGGGGGTCCTGCTGCTGCCGGTCGCCGCCTACCCCATCGGCGCCTGGGCGGGTGCCCGCGGCACCATCGCCCGGGCGGTCCTGGACCCCGGGGGCGGGGAGCTGCGGGAGGTCACCCGCTCACGTGCCCGCCTCGTCGGCGCGTTCGACGCGGAACGGCGGCGCATCGAACGCGACCTGCACGACGGCGCCCAGCAGCGCCTCGTGGCGCTCCACATGAGACTCGGGCTGGCCGTGCTCGATCTGCCGGCCGGGAGCGCCGCGGCGAAGGAGGTCGGGGACGCGCACGCCCTCGCCGGCGAAGCCCTGGTCGAGTTGCGCGAACTGATCCGCGGCGTGCATCCCGCATCCTCACGGAACGCGGACTGCCCGCGGCCGTGCGGGACATCGCGGGGCGCTCCGCGGTCCCGGCCGACCTGGACATCGAGGTCCCGGGCCGGCTGCCGCCCGCCGTCGAGGAGACGGCCTACTTCGTGACGGCGGAGGCCCTCACCAACGTCGCCCGGCACAGCGGCGCCGACCGCTGCCGCGTCACCGCCCGCCTCCACGGCGGCCTGCTGCGGCTGGAGGTGGCGGACGACGGCCACGGTGGCGCCGATCCCGCCCGGGGCAGCGGACTCACCGGCCTGGCCGACAGGATCGCGGCAGCCGGCGGCAGAATGTACCTCTCCAGCCCGCCCGGCGGGCACACCCTCCTGAGAGCCGACCTCCCGTGCAGCAATCCGTCCGTATCGTGATCGCCGAGGACTCGGTCCTCCTGCGCGAGGGGCTCGTCCACCTCCTGGAACGCTTCGGCCATCGCGTCCTGGCGGCCGTGGGTGACGGGCCGTCCCTGCTGGCCGCCGCCAGGGAGCACCGGCCCGACCTGCTCGTCGCCGATGTCCGCATGCCGCCGGGGCACACCGACGAGGGTCTGCGCGCGGCCCGCAGGCTCCGTGCCGAACAGCCCGGGCTCGCGGTCCTCCTGCTCAGCCAGTACGTCGAGCAGACGTTCGCCGACGAACTCCTCCAGGACCGGCGCGCCACCGCGGGCACCGGTTACCTGCTCAAGGAACGCGTCGGGAACGTCGGGGAGTTCGCGGACGCCGTCGTCCAGGTCGCCGCCGGCGCGACCGTCATCGACCCGGACGTCGTGCGCCAGCTCCTGGCGCGCCGGCGGGATCCCCTGCAGCGCCTCACTCCCCGGGAACGCGAAGTGCTCGCGGCCATGGCGGAGGGTCGGTCCAACGCGGCGATCGCCCGCCGCCTGACCGTCACCGAGGCCGCCATCGCCAAGCACATCGCGAGCATCCTCCTGAAGCTCGACCTGCATCCGGCGGAACGGGACGACCACCGGCGCGTCCTCGCGGTGCTCGCGTATCTCCGTGCCTGAACCCGCGCCGGGGCCGCCGTGGCCGGGGGCTCGGCCGTTCTCAGAGCCGGGGCGGCGTCCAGCGCCATCCGCTCGCGCGGAGCGCGTCGGCCCGCTGGAGGACCGAGGCGTGCCGGGCGCGGGTCTCGGCCGGGTCGGTGAACCCGGGGTGCGTGGTCGACTGGACGCCGTGCTTGCGGTAGATCGCGCCGGGCCGTTCCTGCATCCAGCCGGGCGTCACCGCCTCCGCCGCCAGCAGCAGCCCGACGTCCTCCGTCGCGGGCAGGGCCGGCCACCCGCCGAGGAGCCGTACGAGCGCGGTGTACGTGGTCATGGCGGTGCCGACGACGGGCAGTTCGTTCTTCCGCAGTCCGTCGGCGAGGCAGCCGCCGGGCAGCGGGCCGGGTGCGGGGTCCCGGGGGCCGGGACGGAGGGTGCCGTCCGGCAGCAGGTCGAGCACGGGCGACACGCACCACCCCATGTCCGGACGGCGTGTCAGCGTCTCGATGTCCCGGGCCAGTGCGTGGGGGTCGGGGAAGAGGTCGTCCGCGTCGAGGGCGCGGACCAGCCGGCCGGTCGCCCGGGCGAGGCCCAGCGTCCGTGCCCGGGCCGCGCCTCCCCGCCGGGCGCCGCCCCTGGTGATCCACGGGACATCGGGGAGCCCCGCGAGGGGGCGGCCGGTGGTGCCGTCCTCCTGCACCACCCATTGCACGGCCCAGCCGGCCGGGAGCCGCTGCGCCTCCACGGACTCCCCCGCCGCCGCCAGGTAGTGGTGGCCGCCGTCGTACACCGGTGTGATGACGCTGATCTCGGGCATCGGCACGTTCCCTCGGGCCGGGGGCGTTCGGTTCGGCCGGCGGCGGAACGGGAAGCCGCACCCCGCCGTGCCCGTCGCGCGGCCCGGGCCGTCACCGGGCGACGGAAGTGACTCTAGGTCAGGCTCAGGGGTGCGCCGCGGTCAGGGGGTCGGCACGACCATCGGGGCGCCCGTCACCGGGTCGGGGATGACGACGGCGGGCAGCTCGAACACCTCCTTGACCAGGTCCGCGTCGATGATGTCGGCCGGGGCGCCCTCGGCGACGACCCGGCCCTCGCGCATCGCCACGAGGTGATCGGCGTAGCGGCACGCCTGGTTGAGGTCGTGGAGGACGGCGATGACCGTGCGTCCCGCGTCCCGCAGCCGCGCGAGGAGGGTGAGGAGCTGGTACTGGTGGGCGAGGTCGAGGAAAGTGGTGGGCTCGTCGAGCAGCAGATAGGGCGTCTCCTGGGCGAGCACCATGGCGATCCACACGCGCTGGCGCTGCCCGCCCGACAGGCTCGCCAGGTCCCGTTCGGCGAGATCGCCCACCCCGGCCGCGGCCATCGCCTCGGCCACGGCCCGCTCGTCCTCGGGCGACCAGGTCGCGATCAGCGACTGGTGCGGGTAGCGGCCGCGGGCCACGAGCTGGCGGACACGGGTGTTCTCGGGCGCCGCGAGGGTCTGGGGCAGGAAGCCGATCTGGCGGGCGACGGCCTTGGGCTGCCACGCGCCCACGTCACGCCCGTCGAAGGACACCTCGCCCGCCGTCGGCCGCAGGAGGCGCACGAACGCCCGCAGCAGCGTCGACTTGCCGCAGGCGTTGGCGCCGATGATGGCGGTGAACGCCCCGTCCGGTATGTCGAGGCTCAGGCCGGTGGAGACGGTCCGCTCCCCGTAGGCGAGGGTGATCTGCCGGGCGGACAGGCGAGCGGGGGTGCGTTCGGGCGCGGTCACGAGCGGGTGACCTCCTTGTGCAGCAGCCAGAGCAGGTAGCAGCCGCCGAGGGCGGTGGTGACCACGCCGACCGGCAGGATCACGGGGGCGAGCAGGACTTGGGCGATGAGATCGGCCGCCAGCAGCAGGACGGCGCCGGTCATCGCCGCGGGCAGCAGCGTCACGCCGGACGCGCCGGTGAGGCGGCGGCCGATCTGGGGTGCGGCGAGCGCGATGAAGACGACGGGGCCCGCGACGGCGGTCACGGCGGCGGTGCAGCCGACGCCCGCCAGCACGCTGAGCAGCCGCAGGGTCCGCAGGCGCACGCCGGTGGTGACGGCCAGTTCGTCGCCGAGGGCCGCCTGGCGGGTGGCGTGGGAGAGGACGGCCAGGAGCAGGGCCAGTACGCCGATGGCGGCGAACGGCACCTGGACGTCCTGCCAGTCGAGGCCGTTCAGGGAACCGGCGTTCCAGCCGGTGGCCGCGATGGCGACGTCGAGCTCGGCGCGGAGCACGATCCAGGAGTTGAGGGCGGTGAGGACGGCGTTGACGCCGATGCCGGTGACGACGAGCCGCAGGCCGTTGAACCCCGTCTCCAGGGAGAGCACGTACACGACCGCCGCGGTGAGGAGGCCGCCGGCGGCGGAGAGGCCGGTGAGCTGGGCGGGGGTGCCGGCCAGGACGGTGAGCGCGACGAGGGCGCCGGTGTAGGAGCCGGCGTCCAGGCCGATGACGTCGGGGCTGCCGAGCGGATTGCGGGTGAGGTTCTGGAAGACCGCGCCAGCGAGGCCGAGCGCGGCGCCGAAGACGAGCGCGGCGGTGACGCGGGGAAGACGCCATTCGCGGACGACGAGGACGGAGTCGCCCCGGCCCGCGAGCGCTTGCAGCACGTCCGCCGGGCTGTCCCAGGAGTCGCCCCTGCACAGGGCGGTCAGGGCCAGGGCCGCGGCCAGGACGAGGAGGACGAGGGCGGCGACGACGGTGCGGCGTTCGATCTGGGCGGAACAGCGGCCGACGCGCAGCACGAGCGGGCCGGTGGAGCGGAGGGGAGCGGTGGTCACAGTGCGAGTACCCCGTGTCGGCGGACGGCCCAGATGAGCACGGGGCCGCCGAGGAATGCGGTGACGACGGCCACCGGCACCTCGCCGGTGGGCAGCAGGACGCGCGCGGCGATGTCCGCCGTCAGGAGGAGGAGCGGGCCGAGGACCACGGTGTGGGCCATGAGCCGGCGCAGTGAGCCCCCTGCGGCCCGGCGCGCGAGGTGGGGCACCATCAGGCCGAGGAAGGCGATGGGGCCCGCCACGGCGGTGGCGGTCCCGGCGAGCACGGTGACGAGGACGAGGACCGCTGTCCTCGTGCGGGCGACGCGTGCGCCGAGGGCGTGGGCGACGGTCTCGCCGAGCGCGAGGGCGTTCAGCGGGCCGGTGAGCAGGAGCGCGCCGGCCAGGGCGAGCGCGATGACCACGAGGGGCAGGGTGAGGTCCATCTGCTCGCGCCCCGCGAGGGAGCCGACCGACCAGAAGCGGTACCGGTCCAGGACGTCGGGGTACATCAGGCGCAGGCCGAGGGACAGGCCCCGAGGACGAAGCTGAGCGCGGTGCCGGCGAGCAGCAGGCGCAGGGGCGAGGTGCGCCCGACGGCGTAGACGAGGAGCGCGGCGAGCAGGGACCCGGCGAGCGCGAGCACGAGCTGGGTGGCCTGGTGGCCGGCGATGCCGAGCGCGGCGCCGAGGGTGATGGCGAAACCGGCGCCGAACGTCACGCCGAGGACGCCGGGCTCGGCGAGCGGGTTGCGCGTCAGGGTCTGGATCAGTGTCCCGGCGCAGCCCAGTGCCGCCCCGACACCGACCGCGAGGACGGTGCGGGGCACGCGGACCTCGCGGACGATGAGCCGGGCGTCGCTGTCGGCGCCGCCGGTGAGGGCGCGCCAGACCTCGCCGGGCGGGACGGATCCCGCGCCGACGCAGAGGCTGACGCCGACGGCGGCCAGGAGGGCGGCCGTTGCGGCGGCGAGCAGGACGAGGCCAGAGCCGCCGCCGGCCGCGGCGGGGGCGGTGCGGGACCCGGACGCGGGTGCGGCCGGGGTGTCAGTCATCAAGTCCGGCGACTCCGCGCTTCCAGTAGCCGGTGAACGAGGCGTCGGTCCGGTCCTTGTGCCAGGCGCGCAGCGGCTTGATGTCGTCGGCCTCGCCTGCGGCGAAGAGGAGGACGCGTCCGGCGGGCAGCGGCAGTGCGGTGACGGTGTCGGCGAGGGCCGAGGGGCGGCCGTCGCGGATCAGGCGGTGGACGGTGACGCCGGCGCGCTCCGGCAGCGGGTAGTCGTGCTCGACGGCCTCGTCGGTCTCGACCACGAGGTCGGCGCTGATGTCGTCGCCGGCCTCTTCGAGCCAGCGGGCGGCGGCCGGCAGCCCGGTCGCGTCGACGGCCAGGATGTAGTGGTCGTAGGTGAGGGGGAACACCTTGGCGCCGGGCGGTCCGGCGACGATGACGTCCTCGCCGATGGCCGCCCGCCGTGCCCACTCGGATGCGACGCCGCCGTCGTGGAGGACGAAGTCCAGGTCCAGTTCGCGGGTGTCCGGGTCCCAGCGGCGCACGGTGTACTGGCGGGTGATGGGGAACGGGCGCGGCCAGTCGAGCATCTGGCGGTCGTTCGGCACGGGGACGCGCAGTGTGCCGTCCGGGTCCGGGAAGACGATGCGGATGTGGTCGTCCGCCTGGTAGCTGTGGAAGCCGTCGAGTCCCGGACCGCCGAGGGTCAGGCGGAGCATGCAGGGCGTGATCTCGGTGCGGTTCAGCAGGGTGAGGGTGCGGATGCCGATGGGGTAGGGGATGCGGACGACGCCGGAGCCCGAGCGCAGGTGGTCGGCGACGCGGCCCCGCGGGTCGCTGCGGTCGGTGACGGTCACTGGTCCTCCAGCAGCGGTGTGAGGGCCTCGTCGATGGCGTCGAGCGTGCGCAGGGCGGAGGCGTAGGTGGCCGCCTCGGTGTAGCGCAGGGGGATGGCGCGGCCGGCCTGGACGGCGGGGAGGTTCTGCCACAGTTCGGATTCGAGGACGTAGTTCACGGCCTCGTTGGGGGTGCCGTCGGGGCCGACGCTGTAGGTGATGACGTCCGCGTCGCCGAGGCTCTCGGGCAGTTCCTCGATGGAGGGGTACTCGGAGACGGCCGCGCTGCCCTCGCCGGGTTCCGCGGGCTCGCCGGGGTAGGAGACGCCGATGTCGCCGGCGATGTTGGTGCCCCAGGCGTCCGCGTA
The DNA here is from genome assembly GCF_004193175.1 of Streptomyces sp. RFCAC02. Taxonomy (NCBI): domain Bacteria; kingdom Bacillati; phylum Actinomycetota; class Actinomycetes; order Kitasatosporales; family Streptomycetaceae; genus Streptomyces; species Streptomyces sp. RFCAC02. The sequence continues at coordinate 22,270 of NZ_SAUH01000001.1, forward strand.
CTCGCGCATGAACGTTCCGGCGGCGGCGTCGCCGTAGGAGCCGACGTGGCCGAAGTCGAGGCCGGCCAGGGTGTCGGCGTACTTCTCGGTCAGTTCGGCGGCGCGCTGCTCGTAGGCGTCGCGGGCCTCCTCGAAGTGCTCAAGACGGCCGGCGGCGTCGGCCTGGCGTTCGGACAGTTCGCGCCAGGCGGAGGGGATGGTGGGTCCGATGGCGACGACGGGGGCGATGGACTCCAGGCGTTCCATGTCGATGTCGCCGAGGACGGGGGCGGGGACGCCGATGACGATCAGGTCGGGGTCCTGGGCGGCGATGGCCTCGTAGTTGGTCTCCGAGGCGTTCTCGCCGGCGATCCTGGGCAGCTCGTCGTAGGTGGCGCGGTCCTCGTCGGTCATGAGCGGCCGGCCGCGTTCCCAGGAGGAGATGCCGACGAGTGCCGCGTCGGCCTCGATGAGGGCGGGGACCGCGTAGCCGGTGGCGATGACCCGCTGCGGGTCGGCCGGGATGGTGATGTCGCCGTTGTCGGCCGCGAAGACGCGGGTGGCGTCGGTGTTCCGGCCGTCGTCGTCACCGCTGTCGGAGGAGCAGCCGGCGAGGAGGGCGAGCGGGAGGAGGAGAGCGGCGAGGGCTCTCGGCTTGGGTGGGCGCATCGTGGGTTCCTTGGATTTCATGCGACGAGCAGTGGCTTAGGTTAGCCTCACCTCAGTTCGAGGAAGTATCGCGGAGAGGTCACACCGTGTCGCTCACAGGACATCCGCGCACGAACCCGGTGCGCTGCGAGGAATTCGGGTACGGTCTGGGCCGCCCGGACGGCATCTTCGTGCTGCGCTACCGCGCGGCCGACATGCTGGAGTTCGACGACCGGCGGCAGGACTTCCTGCACCAGCTCTACTTCTCCCCCGCCGGCATCCTGACCCTGCTGCACGGGCCGCGCGTGCGGTTCACGGGCGCCGGCGAGGCGTTCTGGGCGGAGCGCGCCGTGGCACACGAGGTGCGCGCCGGGGACGGCGGAGCCGTCTACCGGGTCTGCCTGCGCCAGGTGCCGCCGGCGCTCACGGGCCTCGGGGCCGGGGTCGTCTCCATCGACCCCGAGGCGGCCCGGCTGCTGACGACGGTGATCGCCCGGACGGGCTGCCCGGAGTCCGAGGCGCTCGCCGCGCGGGAGCGGTTCATGGCCGGGCTCGCGCCCTCGGCCGACGCCTACGTCGCCCACCACGCGACGGGCAGCGGACTCGCGGCCGTCGTCGCGCGCGAGCTGGCCCGCGATCCGGGGGACGCCACCGAGCTGCGCGAGTGGGCCGGCCGGCTGCACGTCAGCGTCAAGACGCTCCAGCGCGATTTCGTGCGGGAGTTCGGCGTCTCCTTCTCGCGCTGGCGCACCGTGCTGCGGATGCGGGCGGCGCGCGCCCTGCTCGGCGACCGGCCGGTGACCCGGGTGGCGCACCTCGTCGGCTACGCCAGCGCCTCCGCGTTCGTCGCCGCCTTCACCCGGGAGTACGGCTACACCCCCGGCCGCCACCACACCCGCGCGGAGCGGGCACGCCGCACGGGTCCGGGTGCGGCCGGGACGCCGTGACGGGCGGGCGGCCCGGCACGGCGGACACGGCCCCCACCCACCACGTCGGGTCCGGACCGCTCACGGCGTGGGCGGCCCGGACGGCTGCGTCGTCCGGACGGGGCACGGAAGCGTCCGGCGCGCACGCCCCGCCCGGGGCACTCACAGGCGCGGATACGCGCAGCCGACTCCGCTCGGCCCGTGGACGACCCAGCGCATCTCCCGACGGGTCTCCGGACCGTACTCGCCGTCGACCGACGCGCCTTCCCTGCGTTGCACCGCCTCGACGGCAGCCTGCGTGTTGGGACCGTAGATGCCGTCGATGCCGTCGTCGTACAGATCGCCGTAGCAGTTGATCAGGACGTCCTGCAGCCTGCGGACGGCCGTCCCCTGCGCACCGTAGCCGAGGACGCAGTTCCGGGAGCCCGTTCCGGTGTAGTAGGGCTGGTTCACCACGTAGTCGCCGCCGCTGTACGTGACGCCCTTGCTGCCGTTGCACGTCGGGTACGCCGCCGCGTGCGCCGGACTGATCGTCAGCACGCCCCCGGCGGCCAGAACCGCAGTCGTGAGCACGGTCACGAAACGCTTCATGTTGCCTCCACGCTTGCTCGGGCCCGGAGCCCCAGTGCCCGGGTCCCGACCGACATCCTGGTCACCGCCCTTTCACCGCGCTTTCTTGACCCGTGGTGCACCGCTCCGATCGGTCACGGAGAGCTGTCCAGCCGTGCTCGTAGCCGAGCGGCGCGGTCCGGCAGGCCGAGTTCCTCGTAGAGGCGGGCCGCCCGCCGGCCGTGCGTACGGGCGGGGGTGTCGTCCCCGAGAACGGCGTGCGTCTCGGCGATGCCGGCGTGGGCGTGGGCCAACTGCACCCGGTGTTCGGCCGCTTCGGCCACCTCGCGGGCCTCGTCGTAGCGGCGCAGCGCGTCGGCCGGGCGGCCGGCGGCCGCGTGGGCGGCCGCGAAACCGTTCAGGGTCTTGGCGATCGACAGGGTGTCGTCGATCTCGCGGACGATCGCCAGCGCCTCGTCGTGGTGGCGGACCGCCCGTTCGTCGTCGCCGAGTGCCCGGTGGATCATGCCGAGGACGCGCAGGGAATCGCCGACGGACGAGCGGTAGCCCGTCTCGCGCGCCAGGGCCAGGCTCCGGCGGGCGTGGCCGAGCGCATCGTCGAGGCGCCCCATGTGCGCCAGCACTTCGGCGAGGACGCACAGCGCGTTGCACTCAAGGGGCTTGCTGGCGTGGTCGCGCGAGAGGGCGACGGCGGTGTCGAGATGGCGCAGCGCCTCGTCGGGGCGGCCGAGACTCAGCAGGTTGCGGGCCAGGTTGGTCGAGGACACGGCGGTCAACTGCCAGTTGCCCGAGCGGGAGTTCAGCTCCAGCACGCGTGCGTAGTGGCGCCCGGCCTCGTGCAGGTCGCCCCGCTTCGAGTGCACGTTGGCGAGGAGCCCGAGCGTGGCGGCGTCGAGGTCCCGCTCCCCCGCCCTCCGGTACGCGGCCAGTGCCCAGGTGAGATGGCCGATCACCTCCCCGTTGCGGCCCATCCGGCTCATCGCGAGGCCCAGGGCACGACGCGCGTGCGCCTCGCCGAGCGGATCACCGAGACGTCGCGCGGCCTCGAGCGCCCTGGTGTGCAGGGCGGCCGCCTCGTCGTGGTGACCGCCGATGTCGAGATACCGCCAGATGGTCTGCGCCAGGCGGTGCACGAACGTGCCGTCGCCGTGCCGCGCGACCTCCAGCAGATTGGCCCGCTCGGTGTCGAGCCAGTGGAAGGCCTGCTCGTAGGCGGGGAACGCGGGCGTCGTGCCGTCGGGGCCGCCCACCTCCGGCCTCGGTACGTAGTCGTCCGGCGCGACGACGTCCATCGCGGCCGACGCGGCGCGCAGGTAATGGTCTGACAGCCGCTCCAGCGCGGCGCCCCGGCCCGCCGCGCTGTCGGTGCCCGCGGCGAGTTCGGCCGCGTACGCCCGCAGCAGGTCATGGGGCTGGTAGCGCCCGCCGGCGGACGCACCGACCAGGTGGGCGCGCAGCAGCGCGTCCAGCGCACGCCCCGCCTCCCGCGGGCCGGTCCCGGCCAGGGCCGCCACCGCGCGGGCGTCCGTGTCGTGCCCCGGGTGCAGGCCGAGGAGTCGGAACACCCGCGCCACCGCCGGGTCGAGCTGCCGGTAGGACCAGGAGAAGACCGCCCGGACGGCGGCCCGGGCGTCGTCGCCCACGTCCAGGACGTCGAGGGCGTCCCGCTGACGCGCCAGTTCGTCCGCCAGCTCGGCGATGCCACGGGCGGGCTGTGACCGGATCAGCTCGGCGGCGATCCGCAGGGCGAGCGGCAGCCGCGCGCAGCGCTCGATGAGCGTGTCCGTCGCCTCCGGTTCGCGTGACACCCGGTCGCCGAGCAGGGCGTGCAGCAGGCCGCGGGCGTCCCGGAGCGGCAGGAGGTCCAGGCCGATGCGCTGCGCGCCCTCCCGCGCGACGAGCCCGGCAAGGGAGTCCCTGCTGGTCACCAGGGCGAAGCACGACGGGCTCCCGGGCAGCAGGGGACGTACCTGCTCCGCCGTCCTGGCGTTGTCCAGCACGATCAGCATGCGGCGCCGGTCGAGCAGCGTGCGGAACCGCGCGGCGCGCTCGTCGAGCCCCGGCGGGACCGCCGCGCCGTCCACGCCCAGGGCGCGCAGGAACTCGGCCAGCGCGTCCTGCGGCGTCACCGGGTGATCGGGGCCGTAACCCCGCAGGTCGACGTACAACTGGCCGTCGGGGAAGCGCTCCCGTACGCGGTGCGCCCACCGCACCGCCAGGGCCGTCTTGCCCACGCCCGCCGTACCGGCCACCGCGGTGATCACCGCGGGCACCTCGGCGGACAGCAGTCCGTCCAGCTCGGCGAGTTCGGCCTCGCGGCCGGTGAAACCCCGTACGTCCATGGGCAATTGGGCGGGCGGAGGTGTCGGTGGCCGCCCGGGGGTGACCGTTCCCGACCCCGCCGTGTCCGCCGCGCCCGCTCCCCGGCCGGTCAGGATGTGCGCTTCCAGGGCGCGCAGCTCCGGGCCGGGTTCGAGCCCCAGCTCCGCGACGAGGACCTTCCGCGCCGTCCGGTAGGCCGCAAGCGCGTCGGACCGGCGGCCCGAGCGGTGGAGCGCGGTCATCAGCAGCGCGTGCAGCCGTTCCCTGAGCGGGTGCGCGCGCACCAGATCGGACAGCTCCCCCACGACCGCCGCCGCCCGGCCGCGCGCCAGCTCGGCTTCGGCGAGCGTCTCGATCGCGGTCATCCGGCACTCGGTGAGCCGGTGCGCCCAGTCGGCCAGATCCGGGACGTCCAGGCCGGAGAAGGGGGTCCCCCGCCACAGCCCCAGCGCGTCGCGCAGCGCGGCGACCGTACGGCCGGGGTCGTGGCCCGCGTCCCGCACCGTCCCGGCGACGAGCGACTCGAAGCGTTCCGCGTCGAGTTCGCCTGGCGCCACCCGGAGCAGGTAGCCCTCCGGGAGGTGCGCGAGGCGGTCGGGCTCGCCGAGGGTGCGGCGCAGCCGGTGCACATGGAGCTGGAGCCGCTGTTCGGTCCGCGGCTCCCGCCCGTCCGGCCACAGGGCGTCGGCGAGCGCGTCGACCGGCACCGGCCGGCCCGCCCGCGCCAGCAGCACGGCGAGCAGGGTGCGTCGCAGCCTGCCCGGGAGCGTCTCGGCAGGCCGCCCGGCCCTGGCGATCTCGATCGGTCCCAGCACCCGGAATTCCATCGTCCCCCCGTCCGGCCCCGGCCGGGCGATTGGCACCATCATCCAGCATGCCGCCGGTGTCCGCAGCCGTCCAGGACAGGGCGCGGACATCAACTCGCCCCGCATAGAATGGAATCAGAGCGCGTTCAACCATTCGAAGGATGGGTGCATGGCTTTGGACGGCCCGGTGTTCTCGCCCGCCGCAGCACAGAACGTCGGCGAACTCGTCGCCGCCATGCGCACCGTGAAGGAGCGCTCCGGCCTGTCGCTGCGGCAGCTCGGGGAACGCGCCGAGGCGCGCGGTGACGTGCTGGCCCGCAGCACCCTCGCCGACGTCCTGAACCGCTCCACGCTGCCGCGCGCCGACATGCTCGCCGCGTTCGTCCGTGCCTGCGGCGGCGGCGAGAGCGATGTGCGGGAGTGGCTCGCCGTCAGGGAGCGGATCGCCGCCGCGCCCGAACCGGGCGCGGCACCTGCCGTACGGCGCCGCCGCCCGCTCGTCCTCGGCGCGGTCGGGGCCGGACTGGCCGTGCTGGTGGCGGCCGGGGCGTGGGTGGTGCTGCGGGACGGCGGGACGCCCGCGGAAGCGGCCGTCCCGGACGGCGAGGTGGAGATCCGCTCCGCCGACGAGCCGGGCCTGTGCCTCTCGGAAGGCGTGGAGCGCAGCGGCCGTTACGGCAATCCCGTGGCCGTGCAGGAGCCCTGCTCCCCGCAGGCCGAGCCGCGGACGTTCCTGCGGGCCGTCGGTGAGGACGACCTGTACTTCCTGGAGTGGGACCACCCCGTCGAGGGGCGCGGCTGCCTCACCTTCGTGTCCGACGGCCCGGCCGCCGGCCTGCTCGAACCCGTCAACGACGAGCACTGCGCCGCCGACCGGCCCGAGCAGCACTTCCGGCTGGAGCCGGTCTCCGGCCGTGGCGGAGGGGACGCCCCCGCCTACCTCCTGCGGAACGCGGGGACCGACGAGTGCATCGGCTTCCCCGACGACGGCGCGGCCGACGGCGCCGAAGCGATCCAGCGGCCCTGCGACGGCGACGCCGCGCAGGCGTTCGTGATCGGCGCCGCGCGCTGACGCGCCCACCCCTCCCCCGCACCACCGGACACCGCCCGCCGCGACGCGCGCCCCGCGCCGTCCCGTGATCCGCCGCGGCGTCCGCAGCACGTCCGATCCTGTCCGGGTTTCTGTCCGGACAGGGCTCTGACCTGCCCGGACACCCGTGGGCCGTCCGGGACGGCCGGAGCCCGTTGCCCCGTTCGCATCTCCCCTCGCAGACTCCATTGCGCCGCCGGTCGGCGGCACCCGGACAGGTGCACCGGCGTGAGCCGTGCGCCTCCCAGCGAAGGGAGAACGGTGTGTACAGCGACGAGGTGAAGCTCGCTCCCGAGGAGGTCGAGCGGGTCATGGGGATCATCGCCCAGGCGTACGCGGACATGGAGGCGGTGGCGACCGGCATCGGCGGTCACAGCGCGCAGGTCGCCGGCGCGTACAACGGCGGCGGCACCAGCAGGGCCGAGGCCACCTACGAGGACCTGGGGCGCGCCGGGCAGGCGCTCGCGAGCGCCCTGGACGGGCTGTCGCAGGACCTGGGGCTGACGGCGTCGACCGGCCGCGAGACGGACGCCGACGCGGCGAACGTGCTGGGCGGGGTCGACATCACCGGTGTCCGGGTCGACCTGGGCGTGGCCCAGGGCATGTGACCGGCGCCGCCGCACCGAGCAGCGCAATGACGATCGAGACCCGAGGAGCAGGGACATGAGCGCGTACGACGGCAGCATCATCAGGTTCGTCACCGAGGGGCTGGACTCGATCCAGTCGCAGACCAGGAGCCAGCAGGACCAGTACACCGAGATCTGGAACAACGTCCACAGCCAGCTTCTCGCGCTCGTCGAGCAGGGGCAGGTGGACGCAAGCATCGGGCAGGTCATCAACGAGCGCGACGAGCAGTTCCGCCGTGAGTCCGCCGGCTTCGACGACGGGGTGACCGCGCAGAACACGGCGATGCGGGACGTGCAGACGATCGGTTCCGAGGGCGGTGCCGCGATGGTCCGGGCGGCCAGGGGGAGTGGGCGCTGAGCCATGGCGGAGACAGGCGCCCTCGACCTCAACCCCGGCGCGGCCCGGCGAGCGGGGGACCACGCACGGGCGAGCGACCGGCTCGCCGCGATGCGTGAGGCGTTCATCGACGTGGCCGGTGCCCGCGGACTGTTCGGCCGGGTGCCGGGCGGTGACCGGGCGGAACAGGCGCTGACGTCGGCGGCCACCACCATGCTCGACGAGCTGGACCGGACGGGGCTGACGGTGAAGGACATCAGCGACAGCGCCTACCGGATGGCGGAGATCGCCGACGAGACGGACCGGGCGGCGCACAGCCGGCTCGTCACGGCGGGCGAGGCCGTCCAGTACATGTACGCCGCGGTGGGCGGTTCGCAGCCGTCCCCGCCGAGCGATCCGGAGTGAGCAGAATGGCGACGGAGGAGGAGTTCAGGGCGGTCATCGACCGCATCCTGAGCGCCGAGCACGTGATGATCCACGCGGCGGCCGGCGCCTGGCTCGCGCTGGCCTGGGCGGGGAGCGCGGAGGGCGACCGGCTCGCCGCCGCGGCCTCGGGCGCCGAGGCGGAGCCGGGCGTCGGGCTGGTCGAGCTCGCGGACCGGCTGAACGGGACGGCGTCGTGGGCGCAGGGCGCGAGCGATGTGGCGCAGCGGATCGCCGGCCAGCTACAGGCGGCGGGCGAGGCGTCGGCCCGCGCGACGGAACGGGCGCTGGCCCTGGTCGTCGAGTACGAGGCGGCCGCGGTGGAGCTGCCGGCCGACGAGGCACTCGACCCGGACCGGGTGAGCGCCGCGCTCAGAGGCCAGGAGGAGCAGGAACGGCTCCTCGCCGAGGCAAGGAGCGTACTCGGGGAGCTGGGGCAGGAGTTCGACCAGGTGACCGGGGGTGACGCGCCGCCCGCGCCGGAGCGGACCGGCACGACGGAAGGCAACTCGCTGGAGTCGGTGCCCCGCAGCAGCGCGGCGGACAGCACGACCGGGAACCGTGAGGTGTCCGCTAAGCCCGCCGCGCGCAGCGACCGTGACGACGGGCGGGACACCATGATCGACGGTACGCCGCCGCCCACCGTCGTCCGGACGCTGGGCGAGGACAGCGTCGCGCCCGCGTCGTCCGACGCGTACCCCCCGTACCTCTCGGTGCTCGGCCCGGAGAACGGGGAGTTCAGCGGGTGGGTGCAGAGCCCGAACACCGGTCATTTGGTCGATCCGGCGACGGGCCGCGAGTTCGATCCGGACAGCGGCCGGTGGATCGATCCGGTCACGGGGCTGCCGTTCGGCGAGTCCACCGAGTACGCCACCCGGCTGTCCGGCCTCGGCGCTGGTCCCGGCGCGGTGGCCACCGGTGTGGGGCTCGCCGCGATCGGGGCCGGCGGTCCGGGAGCCGCCGGCGGGGGCGGGGGCCTGGCCGGCCTGTACGGCGGGGTGCTGCCGCCGAGCGTGGCCACGCCGGGGCCGGCCCGGCAGCAGGTGATCCGTGAGGCGCAGCGTGTGCTGGGCCGGCGCGCCGAGGTGGCGAGCCGGTTCGCGATGCGCGAGGCGGCGCAGGGTGGCCGGCCGTTCGCACCGCCGCACGCGTCGTCCGGTGCGGGGGGCCGGACGAACGGCGGCCGTGGGGACGGATCGGGCACCGCGGAGCGGCCCACCGAACTGACCGAGGACCCCGAAGTGTGGTCCGTGCGCGGCACCGCCGGTCGCGGCGTGCTGGGCGAGGACTGAGAGAGGAGGAGGACGGATGTCCACGGACGGGCTCTTCTACATGCCCGAGGAGTTCCGCGAGTCGGCCCGGGGCAGCCTGGAGTCCGCCGACGCGGCGGAGAGCACGCGCAGGCGGCTGGGCACCGCGCAGCCGGACGCCGGCCGGTTCGGCGGCGCCGACGCGTTCGTCGGCGCCCTGGTCTCCACCCGCGACCGGCAGATGCGCGAGGTGGAGCAGGCGGCGGAGGGCCGCGAGGAGATGGCCGGCGCCGATCAGCGGACGGCGGACATCGGCGAGGAGATGGAGTCGGCCGCCGAGTCGGCCCTCACTCGGGCGCACACGGCGGTCGCGCGGGCGATCGCCGACGGGATGTAGGGGGTCCGCCGTGGACGTCTCATTCGACAAGGCCGACGTGGAGGCCCTGGGCGCGAAGCCCTGGACGCACCGGGACGAGTTCGCCGCGGAGGTGGACACCGAGCACATGGCCGACACCGCGTCGATCTTCGCGCGGGCCGCCCACTCGGCACGTGACGCCGGTGATCTGGCCGAACGCGCGACAGAGATCGGGCAGCAGGCGGGTGCGCTCAACGGCTCCGCTTTCGTCGAGGACGACCGCATCGACTCCACCGCCGCCGGCCTCCAGGGCAACGGTGAGGGGATCGACAAGGTGGTCGGGATGCTGGTGAAGGCGATGAACCGGGCGATGCAGGCCAGGGAGGAGGTGGACGCGCAGATCGACGGGGGTGACGGAGGCGCCGGGATGCAGCAGGTGCTGCAGCACAACTCGGCCGCGGCCGTGCAGACGTGGGAGCGCGCGCAGCAGTTCTTCGCCGCGCAGGCGCCGCCGAGTCCGATCACGCCCCAGCCGTTCCTCGGCGCGGGGGTGCCGCGGTTCACGTTCAACAACGTGGAGTACGAGGGCGTTCCGTCGGCGGGCGCCTGGACCGCTCCCCCGTCGCTGCCGGGCGACATCCGCGACACGTACCTCAACATGACGGGGGACGAGGCCTCCTGGGCCGACGAGGAGATCACCGACGCGATCCGTCAGTACCGGCAGAAACTCGCCCAGTACGGGGCCGAGCTGGAGGAGGCCGGTTACGACACCTCCGAGGGACCGCTTGGCATCTGGCACAGCGACGAGATGGCCGCCTTCAACGGGGAGCAGGTGAAGAAGCTCCTCTCCGAGGGCGATCCCGACCCGGAGCTGCTGTCGCGCTACACCGCGGGGCTCGACAGCCTGGCCGACGACCTGGACGACAAGGACGGGGCCAAGCAGCCGTCCGCCGAGCAGCAGGCGTACCTGAACGCGTTCTTCGGCAAGGTGGGGACCGAGGACCTCCTGGCGGCCGGGCGGTTGAAGGGGCCGGCCTTCGAGCCGTTCCAGGAAGCGCTGGCCAACGGGGTGATCGCGGCGTCCACCGGACCCCAGCCGGTGAGCACGGTCAAGGAGTTCTTCGAGAAGACCCCGATCTCCGACGAGGGCACCGGGCAGAACCTCAAGCTCCAGGCGGACCGGTTCAACGACTTCGGTGCCCTGATGAGCCACGGCACGGTGACGCCCAGCGACGCGTTCAGCACCTCGCTGATCAACGCGTCCATCGACGCCCAGAAGGACTACTGGAACAAGGCGCCGCTGGGCTCGCAGTACCCCCTGGACGGTGCCCACGAACTCCTGCAGCTCGCGGCCGCAAACGACGGCGCGGCCGCGACATTCCTCGGCGACGAGAACCAGGTGAAGCGCCTGCTCGACCCGACCCTCGCCTGGCAGGACAACGGCCGCGCCGTGGGCGACCTGATGCGGGCCGGGACCCTTCCCGACGGCGAGACCTTCACCGCGGCGGAGAGGGACAAACTGAAGGCCGGCTACACCGTGATGCAGTACATCGCCGACAACTCCGAGGCCTATGTCGACAACAGCTTCTCCCTCCCCTCGCGCGCGGAGGAGGCCTTCACGGACATCGCGTCGCATCCCGAGTACCTGAAGAACCTCTCCGCCGCGACGAACGGCGACAGCTACGTGGACCGGGTCGCCGGAGACCGCTTCCAGTTCTCCGCGGACGACAGGAGCGCTCTGTTCTCGGCACTGCTGCACGGCGAGGAGGAGAACGCCGACAGCTTCAGGTCTGCCGTCGACGAGTACACCGGGCAGCGTGCGCACGAGGTGTTCGACGGCCGTGCAGGGACCGGGACGCCGTCCGCCGAGATCGAGCAGCTCGGGGAGCTGAACGCCGCCGTCATCAACGCCGAGTTGGACGCCGCCTACCAGGCCGACAAACGGGACGACGAGTCGGCGCAGCAGAACGCCCAGGCGCTGCGAACGGCTCTCGCCCTCGGCACCGAGGCGACACCCGCCAGATTGGCCAAGGGTTTCGGCCTGGCGGACGGGCTGTCGAACCTCGTCAGCGACCCCGAGCCCACGGCCGAGCGGAACGACGAGATGCGCCGCTTCCTGGAAAACCGCGAAGGCGGCATGGACGGGATACAGAGGATCTACGACGCCGCGCGGGACGCCGAGTACCCGGGCATCTCCGACACGAAGGCCGCCGAAATCATCCCCCGTGCCGGCGAGGGCTGGAATCTGAGCCCGGGGGACTGGAAGCTGATCGACACCTACACCGCCCAGAACCGGCAGCGGGCCGTCGAGAATGCCCTGGGCGATCTGACCGGGAACTTCCTCGACGGATGGACCGCGGAGATCGACCGTGGCGCCGTCCGCAACAACTTCGAGGACCAGGAGGAGATCTCCGAGGCGGAGAACGGCGGCCGGGTCGGCGACTGGATGCCGCGATGAGCGCCCCCACGAGTGTGGTGCGGCGGACCGCGCGGGTCGTGCGGCCGGTCGTGCCGACCAGTGAGCTGGTGCTGAAGCCGCCGCCGGTGCTGCCGAAGCCGGAGGACGCCAACGTCTGGATGACCGCGCTGCCCGCCCTGAGCGGACTCGGCTCCGTCCTCTACATGCTGACCATGGGGCGCGGTCCCCTGGGCTATGTCATCGGCGGCATGTTCCTGGTGTCCTGCCTCGCGATGGTCATCGGCTCCGTGGTGCGGCAGCGCAGCACCGTGAAGGGCCAGGCGCGCCACGAGCGGCGCGAGTACCTGCGCTACCTCGACCGCACACGGACCGAGGTGCGGCGCACCGCCGAGGCGCAGCGCGAGGCTTTGGAGTGGGGCGCGCCCGATCCGCGCATGCTGTGGTGCTTCGCCGACAGCCGCCGCCTGTGGGAGCGGCGCGGCGGTGACGACGACTTCGGGGTGGTGCGGATCGGCCTCGGTCCGCGTTACCTGGCGAGGCCGCTGGTGGCCGGCGAGTCGGCGCCCGTGGAGGATCTGGATCCGCTGTGCACGGTCGCGCTGCGGCGGTTCCTCGACGCGCACTCGACGGTCCCCGGGCTGCCGGTGCAGGTGTCGCTGCGGCGGTTCGCCGCGGTGGCCGTGTCGGTCGCGGACGGCGAGGACCGCTCGGCGGCGCGGGCGCTCGTCCGCGCGCTCATCGCCCAGGCGGTGGTGTCGCACTCGCCGCGGGACCTGCGGATCGTGGTCTGCGTCCGCGACGTGGACGGCCTCGAGTGGAGCTGGCTGAAGTGGCTGCCGCACGCGCAGCACCCGTCGGAGGTGGACCACGCCGGCCCGGTGCGGATGGTGCACCGCAGCCTCACCGTGCTGGAGGAGTGGCTGGGGTCCGAGCTGACGCGGCGGACCCGGTTCAACCGCGGCGCGGCGCCCGATCCCGATGTGCCGCACCTGCTGGTCGTGCTGGACGGCGGTCTCGTGAGCGGTGTGGAGGCGCTGCTCGAACCGGGCGGCATGCAGGGCGTGACGGTGCTCGACGTGGACGGCCGTGCCGACGCGCTGGCCGAGGCGCACGGGGTGCGTCTCGAGATCCGGGGGGCCGCGCTCGCGGTCGTGGCCGGTGACACCCGGGACGAGCTGGGGACGCCCGACGCGCTCACCGTCGGGCAGGCGGAGGCGCTGGCGATGCAGCTCGCCCCGTACCGGGCGGACACCGCCGGCGCCGCGGACACCGAGGACCTGACGGCGGCCGTCAACACTCTGCCCGGACTGCTCGGCATCCAGGACCCCGGCCGCCTGGACCTGGACGCCCTGTGGCGCGAGCGCCCGGTCAGGGACCGGCTGCGGGTGCCCATCGGGGTGGCGGCCGACGGCGGCCTGCTGGAGCTGGACATCAAGGAGTCCGCGCAGAACGGCATGGGTCCGCACGGTCTGCTGGTCGGCGCCACCGGCTCGGGGAAGTCCGAGCTGCTGCGCACCCTCGTCCTCGGCATGGCGGCCACCCACTCCCCCAGCCAGCTCAACTTCGTGCTGGTGGACTTCAAGGGCGGCGCGACGTTCGCCGGCATGGCCGAACTGCCGCACGTCGCGGCCGTCATCACCAACCTGGAGGACGATCTCGGCCTGGTCGACCGGATGCGGGAGGCCCTGTCCGGCGAGATGAACCGCCGCCAGGAGGTGCTGCGCGACGCCGGGAACCTCGTCTCGATCAGGGACTACGAGCGCGCCCGCCAGCGGGGGGCCGATCTGCTGCCGCTGCCCAGCCTGTTCATCGTCGTCGACGAGTTCTCGGAACTCCTGTCGCAGAAGCCGGACTTCGCCGACCTCTTCGTCCAGATCGGGCGGCTCGGCCGGTCCCTGGGGCTGCACCTCCTCCTCGCGTCCCAGCGCCTGGACGAGAGCCGGCTGCGCGGCCTGGAGGCGCACCTGTCCTACCGCGTCGGACTGCGCACCTTCTCCGAGGGGAGAGCCGCACCGCGATCGGTGTCCCGGACGCGTGCCACCTGCCCAGCGCGCCCGGTCACGGCTACCTGAAGACCGGCACCAACACGCTCAAGCGTTTCCGGGCCGCCTACGTGTCGGGGCCGTACCGCACCGGTGAGGAGGTCGCCGGCACGGCGCTCGGCGGGCAGGCGGACGTGCGGCCGTTCCCCGCCGCCCATGTGCCCGTCCCCGTGGACGAACGCCCTCCGGAGCCCGAACCCGAGCCGGAGCCGGACGAGTTCGGGGACAGCGAGGATCTCGGGACGACCGTGCTCGGCGTGATGGTCGCCCAGATGGCCGGGCAGGGCGCCAAGGCCCACCAGGTCTGGCTGCCGCCCCTGGACCGGCCGGTGCCGCTGGACGCGCTGCACGCCGGCCCCGAGGAGACACCGCCGCGCGGCCGGGGGGACGCACCGCTGACCGCCGTCATCGGCGTGGTCGACCGGCCGTTCCACCAGCGCCGGGACCCGCTGGAGCTTGACCTGTCGGGCGCAGGCGGCCACGTGGCGATCGTGGGCGGCCCGCAGAGCGGCAAGTCGACGGCGGTCCGCTCCCTCATCGCCTCCCTCGCGCTGCGCCGCACGCCTGCGGAAGTGCAGTTCCTGTGCCTCGACTTCAGCGGCTCACTGTTCCCGTTCGCCGGGCTGCCGCACGTCGGCGGGGTCGCCGGACGCCTCGACGCCGAGGTGGTGAACCGCACCGTCGCCGAGGTGCTGGAGATCATGGAGGGCCGCGAGACCCGGTTCCGCGACCTCGGGGTCGAGTCGATGGCCGGCTACCGCCGCGCCCGCGCGGAGGGCCGTGCCGCCGACGACCCGCACGGCGACGTCTTCCTCGTGGTCGACGGCTGGGCCGTGCTGCGGCAGAGCTACCCGGAGCTGGAGCAGACCCTGCTGGCCGTCGCCGGCCGGATGCTCACCTACGGCATCCACCTCGTGATCACCGGGAACCGCTGGCTCGACATGCGCACGGCCCTGCGGGACCTGATCGGCACCAAGGTGGAACTGAAGCTCGGCGACGCCCTGGACTCCGAGGTCGACCGCAAGGCCCAGCGGACCATCCCCGCCGGCCGCCCCGGACGGGGCATCACCGACGAGAAGCTCCACTTCCTCACGGCGGTCCCCCGCGTGGACGGCATCCATTCCGCGGCGGGGCTGGCCGAGGGCGTGACCCACCTGGTGCGCCGCGTCGACGGGGCCTGGCACGGCAGCCGTGCCCCCGGCGTACGGCTGCTGCCGACCAGCTACGAGCCGGCCGCCCTTCCGGCGGGCGCCACGGGCCGGGGCGGCGTGATCATCGGCCTGGAGGGGAACCGGCTGGAGCCGGTGGTCCTCACACCCGGCGAGGACGCGGGGCTCATCGTCATCGGCGACAGCGAGTCGGGCAAGACGTCGCTGCTGCGCTCCATCGCCCGCCAGATCACCCGGGGGCGCACTCCCGAGCAGGCCAAGCTGATCGTCCTCGACCACCGCATGACGATGCTCCGCGAGTTCGACGGGCCGGGTCTCCTCGGCTACTCCACCACGCACGAACGCTCGATGGAGGTCGTCGCCGGCCTGGCCGAGGGACTCGCACGGCGTATGCCGTCCGCCGACGTGACGCCCGAGCAGCTTCGGGACCGCTCCTGGTGGACCGGCCCGGAGATCTACCTCCTCGTCGACGACTACGACCTCGTCGCCACCTCGCGCGGCAACTCCCTCAAGGTGCTGCTCGACTTCCTCCCGCAGGCACGCGGCATCGGACTCCACATGATCATCACGCGCCAGGCCGGCGGTTCATCGCGCGCCGTCGCCGAACCGGTCATCGGCCGCCTCAAGGAACTCAACACACCCGCCGTGCTGCTCAGCGTCCCCAAGGACGAGATGCCCATCTGGGGCGTCAAGCCGGCGCAGCGCAAGAAGGGCCGGGGTCTGCTGCTCCACCGCAGGCTCGGCAACGTGCCGGTGCAGCTCGTCCGCGCCGACTCGCCCCTGACCGCCTCCGATCACCCCACCGGGAACCACGCATGAACGGCAGCCCCACGACCCACCGGCCGACGGGCCCGGCGGGCGCCACGTTCGTCCGCGTCGGCGTCGCAGGACCGACCGGCCGCGCCGACCTCGCCGTACCGGCCGCGATCCCGCTGGCCCGCGTGATGCCGGCGCTGCTGCGGCACGCCGGCCAGGAGCCCGGCCCCGACGGCGGTGTCCGGCACGGCGGCTGGGTGCTCCGCCGCGCGGACGGCACCCGGCTCGACACCGCGGCCACGCTCGCCGCCCAGGGGGTGCGCGAGGGCGACCTGCTGTTCATCGGCAAGGGCACGGACGACACGACGCCGCCGCTGTACGACGACGTCGTGGAGATCATCCGCGGGGGCGGCGTCCGCACGACCTGGCCGGCCGCGGCGACCCGCCGGACCACCGCCTGCCTGACGGCACTGGCCGCGGCCACGGCCTGCGGGGCGCTCGACGGCGCCCCCGGCCGGCTGCCCGGCTGGCTCGGGCTCGTCGTGGCGCTGGTCGCGCTCGGCGTCGGCGTCCTCACGTCCCGCGGCTTCGGTGACCCGCGCGCGGGCGCCTTCGCCGCCGTCCTGGCCGCGCCGCCCGCCATGCTCGGCGCCGTCCGGCTGCTCGGCGGCGGCCCCGGAGTGCTCGGCGGCACCACGGCCGGACAACTCCTGCTGGCCTGCGGGGTGCTGGCCCTGATCGGCGCGGTCGGCCCGCTGCTGATCGGCGGCGGCGACGGAACGTTCGCGGCGCTGCTCGTCACCGGAGCCCTCACCGCGTCCGGAGCCCTGCTGTGCGCGCTCGCCGACGTCCACCCGGCGCGCGCCGCGGCGATCACGGCGCCGCTCGCCCTCGCCCTCACCACGCTGTGGCCCCCGCTGGCCCTGCGTTTCGCGCGGATCCCCGCGCCCCAGGTGGCCGCCACCGTCGAGGAGCTGGACGAACTGCCGAGCCAGCTCGAACACGACCGGCTGCGCGCCCGCGTCACGGTGGCCGGGCGGCTGCTGCTCGGCATGCAGACCGGCAGCCACCTCGTGGCCGGTGGCGGCGCGCTGGTGCTCCTCGCGTCGACCCGGCTGTGGCCCGGGGTGCTCGGCGGGGCACTCGTCCTGCTGATCCTGACGCGCGCCCGGCTGTTCCGGGAGGCGGTCCAGGTCGCCGTCCCCCTGGCCACCGCGCTGCTCACGGCGGGCGGCGCCGCGGCCGTCGTCCTCACCGACCGCTCCGGCGAGACGGTGCCGCTGCTGGGCGTGGTGCTGCCCGTCGCGCTGCTGACCGCCCTCGGGACCGGCACCGTGGGCCTGCTGTCCGGCCGGACCCGGCTCAATCCGCGGATCTCCCGCGCCGTCGACGTGCTGGAGACGACGGTCCTGCTGTCCGTCGTACCGCTGTGCCTGGCCGTCTGGGACGTCTACTCCGCGCTGCTGGACCTGAAGGCGTGAGGCGGATGCGCAGCAGTGCGAAGCAGGAGGGACGACGCGGGCGGGGCGCCGTGATCCGCGGGGCGGCCGTCCTCGCCGTGGCCGCGGCCGCCCTGGCGGCGCTGCCGCCCGTGCCGGCGGCCGCCACCACACCGTGCAGGACCCAGGTCACGGGCGAGGAGCTGCCGGAGACGGCCGGGCCTCTCCGGCTGATCGAGCAGCTCGGGCTGCGCCAGGCGTGGGACCTGTCCACGGGCGACGGGGTGCTGGTGGGCGTCGTCGACTCCGGCGTGGACGCGCGTCACCCGGACCTCGCCGACGGCGCGGTGCTCGGCGGCAGCGAGTTCGCGCAGGAGCGGTCGGGGCGGCGGGCGCGGCGTACGGAGCCGGCGCCGCCGCAGGACTGCTCGGGCCACGGCACCGCGGTGGCCGGGCTGATCGCCGCCCGGCGCTCGGCCGGGGACCGGATGGCCGGGATCGCCCCCGGCGCCGCCGTCTACCCGGTGCGCCTCGACGGCGCGGTCGAGCAGTTGCCGCCCGAGACCGTCGCCGCCGCCATCGACGACGCGGTCGCGGCGGGCGTCGGCGTCCTGAACCTCTCCTTCGGCCGCCCGGTCGACGACCGGGCGGTGCGCGAGGCGGTGGCGCGCGCCCTGGCCGCGGACGTGGTGGTGGTCGCCGCCGCCGGCAACGAGGGCGACGGGGGTCCCGCCGGCGGCCTGATGTACCCGGCCGCCTACGACGGCGTGCTCGCCGTCGGCGCGGTCGACGACCTGGGGGTGCCCATGGACTCGTCCAACACCGGCGAGTGGATCGACCTGGCCGCCTACGGCGACGCGCTCACCGTGGCAGCCCCCGACGGCTCCGGCTACCGCACCGTGTCGGGCAACAGCTTCGCGGCGGCCCAGGTGTCCGGCGTGGCCGCCCTCGTCCGCTCCCGTTTCCCCGGCCTGACGGCGCCGGACGTGGCCCGGCGTCTCACCGAGTCCGCTTCGGCCGTCGGCGGTGGCCGCAACGAGAGGACCGGCGCGGGCATCGTCGACCCCTTCGGCGCCCTGACCCACCTGGGACCGGACGGTCCCGCTGCCGGGGCGGGCGGCGACGGTGCCGGCGTCACCGTGGCGGACCTTCCGCGGGAGGGGCCGCTGGTCGGCCCCGCCACGGCCCGCGCCCTGGCCTGGAGCGGCGCGCTGGCGCTCGCCGTCCTGCTGAGCCTGCTCGGCGCTCCGGCGGTGCGCCGGGCCGCCGTCCACGGCTGGCGCGTCGTGCCACGGGCCGGGCGGCCACGGGCGGCCCCGGCCACCCCCCGGCCCGCCGGCGAGATCCTGCGCCGGCTCGACGGCACGGACGCCGCCCCCACGCACCCGTCTCCCACCAGGAACCGGAACTGACGCATGGCCACGACACGCGAACAGGCGGACGCCTACGCCTACGAGAACCTCCGCAGGAGCACCGGTCTCCTGCGCGGCGCCGAGGAGGCCGTCCTCGACCCGCGCCGCCGCCTCAACCGCGCGCTGGCCGGCGGGACGGCCTTCGCCATCCTGCTCATGGCGGGCTTCGGCATCGCCGGCTGGCTGGGCGGGGGCCGCGGCCCGGGGCTGCCCTCGGCCGGTGCCGTCGTGGTGGGCACCGACGGGAACAGTTACGTCGTCAGCGACGGAACGGTGCACCCGGCCCTCAACCTCAGCTCGGCGCTGCTCGTCGGCGGCGGCGAACTCACCAAGGTCCGGCAGGCCACCCTCGACGGTGCGCCACGGGGCCTGCCCGTCGGCATACCCGGCGCCCCGGACGCGCTGCCGGAACCCGACCGCCTCCTCGACGGCGCGTGGACGCTGTGCGCCACACCGGCCGAGACCGGCGGCCGGCCGACCGAGACCGTGCTGTACGTCTCGGTGCCCGGCGTGGCTCCCCCGGCCGGCGAGGCCGGCAGCACCGTGCTGGTGCGCGCGGACGACGGCGGGCTGTGGCTGCTCACCGAGGGGCGCCGGTACGCCGTCACGGAGACCGTCCGCGGGCTGCTGGGCCTCCAGGGGGTGCGGCCCGTCGAACTGCCCCGCGAGGTCGTCGCCACCGTTCCGGAGGGGCCGGAGATCACCGTGCCCCGGCCGAGCGGCGCCGGGGAGGTGCCGCGGGTGCGTCTGCCGTTCGACGCCGTGGTCGGGGATCTGGCGCACAGCGGGGCCGCCGGCGCCAACCCCCGGTACTACCTGGTCCGTCCGGACGGCCTGGTGGCCATCTCCCCGCTCGTGTACGCCCTGCTGGAGGCCACCGCCGGAGCCGACCACGAACTCGACGGCACCCGCGCGGCGACCGCGCCGCGCTCCGGCGAGCCGGCGCCGGGCGACGAGGCGTGGCCGGACGCCCTGCCCGCCGCGCAGGAACCGGGCCGCGACCAGCCGGTGTGCGTCAGCACCCCGCCCGGCAGCCGGCCGGGGGACGCGCCCTGGGCGGCGACGGTCCACCTGCCGGACAGGATGCCGGAGCCGGCCGGGCTCACGCCGGTGCGGTCGGCGGACGGCGACCGGCTCGGCACGCTCGACGCCGTCTGGGTGCCGGCAGGCTCCGGGGCCGTGGTCCTGGCGACCGCGTCGGGCGGCACCGGAGGCACCTACACGCTGATCACCGACGCGGGGGTCGCGTTCCCGTTCACCTCGGCGGAGGCCGTGCAACGCCTCCGCTACGCACCGGGGGACGCGCCGTCGATGCCGCGGGCGTTCGTGGACCTGCTGCCGGCTGGGCCGCTCCTCGACCCGGAGGCGGCGGCACGCGAACAGCACGTCCCGGCCGCGGCCGGGGAGGACGAGGAGGAGGTGGCGCCGTGACCGGGGGAATCGCGCGGAGCCGCGTCGGCCGTGGCCGGCTGCTCGCGGTGGAG
Organism: Streptomyces sp. RFCAC02; assembly: GCF_004193175.1. Classification (NCBI taxonomy): domain Bacteria; kingdom Bacillati; phylum Actinomycetota; class Actinomycetes; order Kitasatosporales; family Streptomycetaceae; genus Streptomyces; species Streptomyces sp. RFCAC02. The sequence continues at coordinate 42,323 of NZ_SAUH01000001.1, forward strand.
AGCGGCGCCGGCGCCCTGATCGCGGGCGTCGCGCTGGGCGGCGGCGCCCGCTGTGCCCTGATCGCCGCCGGAGCCGTCGTCATCGTCGTGGCGCTGCTGCGGCGCGGCGGCACGTTCGCGGACCGGCTGCTGCTTGACCGGCTGGGGCGCGACGCCCTCGCGCCGGCGTCCGGCACGCGGCGTGTCCCGGAGGACGGCGGGGAGGAGGGGCTCGGGCTGGCCCACGCGCTGATCCCGGTGCTCGACGTCACCGAGTTCGCCGATCGCAACCTGTCCCCCGGCGCCCCGGGCCTCGGCGTGCTGTCCGACGGGCGGGGCTGCGCCGCGGTCCTGGCGTTCCCCGGCGGCACGCTGCCGGACCTGCCGGCCGAGCAGGTCCGCGCGTGGCTGGCCGCCGACCCGGCGCGGCCGGCCGCCGCCCAGCTCGTGGTCGAGCAGTTCGGACTGCCGCCGTGGGACCTGCAGCACGGCTACGGGCCCACCGTCGCGTACCGGCAACTGCCCGGCGGGCCGCGTCCGGTGGCGGTGCGGGCCTGGCTGGTGCTGCGGTACGAGCCGTTCGGCGCGTCCGAGGCCGCCGAGCGGCGGGGCGGTGGTACGGCGGGCGCGCGTGCGGCCACGGCCGCCGCCACCGCGCGCCTCCGCGCCCGGCTCGCGGCGGCAGGTGCCCCCACCACCCCGCTGGGCGCCGCGGACCTGCGGGACCTGCTGCGGCAGCTCGGTGACGCGGCCGGGGAGGGCCGGGTCTCCCCCACCGGTTGGGCGGGCGTCGACGCCACCCACTGCTCGATGGCCGTGCGGGTCGCGTCGCGGGCCGAGTGGTCGCGGCTCCTGTCCGGCCTGGCGGGCTGCGCGGCGGAACGGGTCGTCACCGCGGCCACCCTCACCGCCGACGGGCCGCGGCTGCGGGTCGTGACCGCCGTGCGGGTCGTCAGCATGATGGCCCAGCACGCCGTGGCCGAACGCGAACGGCTCCTGCGCGCCGGAGTCGTCCCCGACCTGCCGACCGACCAGCGCGCCGGGCTGCTGGCCACGCTGCCGGTCGCCCACCCCTTCCGTCCACTGGTCGAGACGACCGGTCTCGGCTCCCCGGGAGCGCTCCGATGAATCCCCGTGTCCCCCAGGAACCGCCCGCCGTCGACTGGCAGGACAGCATCCCGGTGCCCTTCCGGCTCGTTGCCGCGGACGCCGGCGTGCACCTGGGCACCGACCGTGCCGGACGGGCCGTCACGCTGCCCATCGGTCCGGAGCCGCGCCGTGTCGCCGTGCTCGGGGAGTCCCTGTTCGGGCGGCTGTTCGGCCTGCGGATGCTGGCGGTCGGCGCCCGGGTCACCGCCGCGACCCGGGTGCCGGACCAGTGGCAGAGCATCGCGCGGGTGGCCGGCGACCGGCTGACGGTCGCCGACGGCGTGAGCGGCTGGCCGGCCCGGCAGCCCGCGCCGCCCACGCGGGAGGGCGGTCCGCAGGTCCTCGTGTGCGATCTGCGCCGCCCGCCGTCCGCCGCCCTGGCGGACGGCCCCTGGCGCACGGTCCTCCACGTCACCAGGGACGCGCCGCGCCGTTCGCATCTCTGGTCGGAGCCCGACGCGCTGCTGGCCCTGGACGCCCGCTTCGCCGGGACGGCGGGCCGTCTCCTCGGCGGCGGGGCGGCCCGTGTCACCGCGTCGCTGGCACCCGGCGAGATCGCGCTCTTCCGCTCCTCGGGCAGCGAGATCCTGCGGCCGGACGTGTCACCGGGGGAGACGGCCCTGCTGACCCCGGACCTGCGGTGAGCGGGGCCGGCCGCGGTCGGCCCCGGCAGCCGGCCCGACGGAGAACACCTGTACGGTCACCTTTCGTGGATCACACCATACGACCTTCACGGTTCCTCCGCCGTCCCCGTGACGGCCGACTGCGGCCCGCCGCCGGCGCGTTGGCCGCGGCGGGTGCGCTGCTCCTCGTCACCGCCTGCTCCGGAGGCGGGGAACCGTTCGGCATCGACCGCGGGGCCGGCGGAACCGCCACGGGGCCGGTGCCCGACAGCTACGAGGGGCTGCCCGACGAGGTGGGCCGGCAGCAGCTCAGCTGGGAGCCCTGTGCCGCGCCGACCCCCATGCAGGGGACGATCACAGGCACGGCGCCCGGTGACGAGTGGGAGTGCGCCACGCTCACGGTTCCGCTGGACTACGACGCGCCCGACGGCGAGACGATCGGCATCGCGCTGATCCGCGCCGTCACCACCGCGGACGAGGAGGACCGGATCGGCTCCCTCGTCTTCAACTTCGGCGGCCCCGGCGGCTCCGGGGTGGCCACCCTGCCGAGCGCCGCCGAGGAGTACGCCGGCCTGCGGGCGGGCGGCTACGACCTGGTGAGCTTCGACCCGCGCGGCGTCGGCGAGAGCGCCGGGATCGTCTGCCTCGACGACGGGACCACCGACGCGCAGGAGCAGGAACTGTCCGGCCGGCCGGACACGCCGGCCGAGGAACAGATCGCGGAGGAACAGGACGAGGCCTACCTGGCCGCGTGCGAAGCCAACTCGGGCGACCTGCTCCCGCACGTCACCACCGCCAACACCGCGCGCGACATGGACCTCCTGCGGCACGTCCTCGGTGACGAGCGGCTCAACTACTTCGGCATCTCGTACGGCACGGAACTCGGCGCCGTGTACGCCCACCTCTTCCCCGGCAATGTCGGCCGCACGGTGCTCGACGCCGTCGTCGACCCCACCGCCGACCTGCTCGCGCAGGCACGGCTCCAGGCGGAGGGGTTCCAGCTCGCGCTCGACCACTACATGGCCGACTGCGCCGAGCAGCAGGGACCCGAGTGCCCGACCGGCGCGGACCCCACGCAGGGCAGCGCCGTGCTGAACTCCCTCCTCGACGACCTGGAGGACGCCCCCCTGCCCACCTCGGACCCCGACGGCAGACGGCTCACCGCCAACCTCGCCCTCACGGCGGTCGCGGCCTCCCTGTACTCGCCGGAGACCTGGGAGTACCTCACGACCGGGCTCCAGGAGGCGCGGTACGCGGGGAGCGGTGACCTCCTGCTGCTCCTGGCCGACCTGTACAACGGCCGTGACGCTCAGGGCCGTTACAGCAACCAGAACGCCGCCAACGCCGCGATCACCTGCGCCGACGACCCGTCGGGCATGAGTCTCGCCGAGGCGCGCACCCACGAGGAGGAACTGACGTCGCTCTCCCCCGTCTTCGGTGAGTGGATGACGTGGTCCCTGACGGGGTGCGCGGGCTGGCCGGTGCCCGCGTCCGAGACGGAGCGGCCCGAGTACGACGCGGCGGACGCCGCCTCGCCGATCCTGCTGGTGGCCACCACCGGGGACCCGGCCACCCCGTACGAGGGCGCGGCGCGGATGCAGGAGGCCATGGGCGGTCCCGGGGTCGCGCCGATCCTCAGCTACGACGGCGAGGGCCACAGCGCCTACACGTCCGGCGACTCGTGCGTCACCGGGACCGTCGACGCGCACCTGCTGGAAGGCACCGTCCCGGCCGACGGCGAGGAGTGCGGCTGAGGACGCGCTGAGCCGGCCGCCCCCGGCACATCCCGTTGGCTGTGCCACTTTCGCGGGAGTCGTTCCGAGGCGGCTCGGGGAGGCGTTTCACCGCGTCGGGCAGGATCGATGTCAGGCGCTTCCGGTGTCATTCCCGACTGTCAGTGCCGGGTGGAAGACTGCCCGGCATGAACGGACCGAACCCGAAAGCGAACCTGCTCCGGTACCTTCAAGAGGCGCGTGATGCCCTGGTCTGGAAGCTCGATGGGCTCTCGGAGTACGACATCCGCCGTCCGCTGACCCCCACGGGCACGAACCTGCTGGGGCTGGTCAAGCATGTCGCCGGCGTGGAACTGGGGTACTTCGGCGACACGTTCGGCCGGCCGTTCTTCGACGAGGAGCCGCCACCCTGGTGGTACACCGAGGAGCCGGAATCCAACTCGGACATGTGGGCCACTGCAGATGAGTCGCGGGAACGGATCGTTGGGCTGTATCGGCAGGCGTGGGAGCACTCCGACAGAACAATCGCAACGCTGGCGCTTGACGCGACCGGTCGTGTCCCGTGGTGGCCACAGGAGCGACAAGAGATAACACTGCACCACGTCCTGGTGCGCGTGATCTCCGATACTCAGCGCCATGCCGGCCAGGCCGACATCGTGCGAGAACTCATCGACGGATCCGTCGGATACCTGCAAGGCAAGGACAACATGCCACCAGGGGATCGGGCATGGTGGGAGGGCCACCGGAACCGACTGGAGCAAGTGGCCCGGGAAGTCGACGGCTGATCTTGCCCTGCTGCCGACCCCGCTGGCTCCGGGATCGGCCATCGGACGCCGTTCAGCAGGCCCGGGTCTGTTCGGCCAGGGCTTCGGTGCCGGCGAGGCGGTGGGACTCGGTGCCGGTCTGGACGATGGCGCCGTCACATCGAAACGACTCCCGCACTGAGATGCGAAACCACCCCGTGGCCGGGGGCGGCCGCCATGGCTAACGTGGTGGGGAACTGTGGAGCGTGGGGGCGCGAATGGGCAAGCGGACGGAGCCGCCGGGGAATCCGCGGGAGCACTGGGAGCGGGCGGCCGCCGGAGCCGTTCCGGACGCGCGGGACGGGTCTCCGCCTGACATCGCGTCGTTCGAGTCGTTCGCGAGCAGGGTGTCCCCGCTGTTCAGCCCGCTGCTGGGGGCCGGACTGCTGCTGGTGCTCGCCGCCCTGTCGGGGCTGTGCGCCCTCAAAGTCGACGGCGGCCCGGTGCTGTCGGACGGGCAGTGGCGGGCGTCCTTCACCTCCGTCGCCGTCGCCGGATCCGTCGCGGCGCCGGTCGTGTACCTCCGGCGGCGGCACACGTGGCCGGCCAGGATGCGCCGGGCGCACGAGGTGTTCCTCGCGCACGGCGTGCTCGCCGAGGCGCACGTGACGGCGCTCAACGTCTCCACCACGGACGAGTTCCAGGCGGCCGTCGTCCTCATCGACGTCCGGACACCGCCCGGGCACGCCGCCCGGCTGCGCGCGGCGTTCGACGGGTGGCTCGGGGCGCTGCGGGCCGACCGCGAGCAGTGGAGCGCGGCCGGGGCGTGGCTGCGGGAGGGCACCGGGCTGGTGCCGGGCGAGCGGCTCTTCGGGGACGGCGCCGCGGGCGCGTACCTCGTGAAGGGCGGCGGCGACGGCCGGTGGCGGGTGCTCATGCCCTCGTCCCACCGGCGGCCCGATCCGCTGGACGGGAGCACCGTCTTCTTCGAGGTGCTGGACGTGCGGGACGCCGACGGCGGTACGGAGGAGCCGGCCCCGCTCGGGCCGCTCCGCTGACGGATCCCGGCGCGGCCCGGAGGGCGGAGGGCGTCCTCCGGGCCGGCGCCGCGCCGTCAGCCGGACGTGCTGAACGCGGCGTCGAACGAGGCCGCGGGCGGGTCGAAGAGGTTGGCGCGGACGAACCGGAGGGCCTCCGGCGCGCCGCGCAGGCGGTCCATGCCCGCGTCCTCCCACTCGACGGAGACCGGCCCGCGGTAGCCGATGGCGTTCAGGACACGGAAGCACTTCTCCCACGGCACGTCGCCGTGCCCGGTGGAGACGAAGTCCCAGCCGCGCCGGGGGTCGCCCCACGGCAGGTGCGAGCCGAGCCGTCCGTTGCGGCCGTCGCCGGTGTTCCGCCTGGTGTCCTTGCAGTCGACGTGGTAAATGCGGTCGCGGAAGTCCAGCAGGAAGCCGGCCGGGTCGATGTCCTGCCAGACCATGTGGCTCGGGTCCCAGTTGATGCCGAACGCCTCCCGGTGCTCCACGGCCTCCAGCGCCCGCGCGGTCGTCCAGTGGTCGTAGGCGATCTCCGAGGGGTGCACCTCCAGGGCGAACCGGACACCGACCTCGTCGAACACGTCGAGGATCGGGTTCCAGCGGTCGGCGAAGTCCCGGTAGCCGTCCTCGATGACCTCCTCGGGGACCGGCGGGAACATCGCCACGTACTTCCAGACGGCGGAGCCGGTGAAGCCGACCACCGTGTCCACGCCGAGGCGGGCCGCCGCGCGGGCGGTGGCCTTCATCTCCTCGGCGGCGCGGCGCCGTACGCCCTCGGGTTCGCCGTCGCCCCAGACGCGGTCCGGCAGGATCGCGCGGTGCCGGGCGTCGATCGGGTCGTCGCAGACCGCCTGGCCCTTCAGGTGGTTGGAGATCGCCCACAGGCCGAGACCGTGCCGGTCGAGGATCTCGCGGCGGGAGCGGAGGTACGCGTCGTCCTCGGCGGCCCGCCACACGTCCAGGTGGTCGCCCCAGCAGGCGAGTTCCAGGCCGTCGTAGCCCCAGTCGGCGGCGAGCCGGGCGACCTCCTCCAGCGGCAGGTCGGCCCACTGGCCGGTGAACAGGGTGACCGGTCGGCTCATGGTTTTCCTTCCGTGTCGGGTGTGCCGGTGCGGGCCGCGGCGCCCGGGATCCCGGTCCAGGCGCTGCCTGCGGCGGCGCTCTCCTCGACCGCCGCCAGCACCCGCTGGACCCGGAGGCCGTCGTCGAACGACGGCTCCGGATCGTCGCCCGTGGCGACGGCGGTGAGCAGGTCGGCCGCCTGGTGGGCGAAGGCGTGCTCGTACCCCAGGCCGTGCCCGGGCGGCCACCAGGCGGCGATGTAGGGGTGTTCGGGCTCGGTGACCTGGATCCGGGTGAAGCCGCGGACCGAGGCGTCGGCCGTGGCGTCGTGGAACTGCAGGACGTTCATGTCCTCGAAGTCGAACGCCAGGCTGCCGAGCGTGCCGTTGAGCTCGATGCGCAGGGCGTTCTTGCGGCCCGTCGCGCAGCGGGTCGCCTCGAACGTCGCGAGGGCGCCGCCCGTCATGCGGCCGAGGAAGGCGGCGGTGTCGTCGACCGTGACGGTGCCCGTGCCGCCGTCCGGCAGGGGGCGTTCGCGGACGAACGTGCCGGTGACGGCCGCCACCCCCGTCACGTCCTCGCCGGTGAGGTACTGGGCGAGGTCCACGGCGTGCGCGCCGATGTCGCCGAGGGCTCCGGAGCCGGCCCGCTCGCGGCGCAGCCGCCAGGTGAGCGGCGCGGCGGGGTCGGTGAGCCAGTCCTGCAGGTAGCGGGCGCGGACGTGCCGCAGCTCCCCGACGCGCCCCTCGCGCACCAGCCGGCGTGCGAGGGCGACGGCGGGGACCCGCCGGTAGGTGAAGCCGACCATCGACCGTACGCCGTTCTCCCTGGCGGCGGCTGCCGCGGCGGCCATGGCCTCGGCCTCGGCGACCGAGTTGGCGAGCGGTTTCTCGCACAGGACGTGCTTGCCCGCCGCCAGGGCGGCGACGGCGATCTCCGCGTGGGTGTCGCCCGGGGCGCAGATGTCGATCAGGCCGATGTCGTCGCGGGCGATCAGGTCCCGCCAGTCGGTCACCACCTCGGACCAGTCGAAGCGTTCGGCGGTCGCGGTGGCGGCCGTGCGGTCGCGGCCGGCGAGCGCGGTGAGGCGGGGCAGCAGCGGCGGGGCGAAGAAGCTGCGCGCGTTGCGCCAGCCCAGGGAGTGGGCCGTGCCCATGAAGGCGTGACCGACCATGCCGATACCGATCGTGCGCGCGTTCAGCGAGCCCATCGGGCGTCCTCCGTCCGAGTTGGCGGGTGGCGGGTGGCGGTGCTGCGTGCCGCGGTCAGGATTCGAAGCCCATCGGGAGGTACTGCTCGACGTTGTCGGCCGTGACGACCGGGGCGTCGAGGACGATGCGGCGCGGGACCTCGGGCTGGGCCAGGTCGGACATGCCGCGCTCCTGGGCGATGAGGCGGGCCAGTTTGATGCCGTCGGCGGCCTGGGTGGCCGGGTAGATGACGGTGGCCTCCATGTCGCCGCTCTGGATCCACCGCATGGCGTTGGCCGAGCCGGCGCCGCCGATGAAGAAGAACTCGTCGCGGCCGGCGTTCTGGAAGGCGGCCATGACGCCCACGCCCTGGTCGTCGTCGTGGTTCCAGATGATGTCGATCTCGCCCTGGGCCTGGAGCAGGTTGGAGGCGGCGACCTCGCCCGACTCGACGGTGAACTCGGCCGCCACGCGGTTGTCGACGTCCTGGCCGCACGCCTCCAGGGCGTCGGTGAAGCCGCGGGAGCGGTCCTGGGTCAGCGGCAGGGAGTCGAGGCCGGCGATCTCGGCGATCACCGCGTCGTCCCCGAGGTCGTGCTCGGCCACCAGGCCGCAGGCGTACTCGCCGGCGGCGACGCCCATGCCGTAGTTGTCGCCGAGGATGGTGGTGCGGGCGGCCGCCTCGTCGGAGAACTCGCGGTCGACGTTCACCACCGGGATGCCGGCCTCCATGGCCTGGGTGGCGACCTGGGTGAGGGCCGCGCCGTCCGTCGGCAGCAGCACGATGGCGTCCACGCCGTCGTTGATGAACGTCTCGATGTGGCTGATCTGGGTGCTCGGGTCGTTGGTGCCCTCGGCGACGCGGAGTTCCACGTCCTCGTACTCGGCGGCGGTCTGTTCGGCGAAGGTGTTGATGGCGGCGAGCCAGCCGTGGTCCGCCTCGGGCCCCGAGAACCCGATGACGACCTCCTCGCCGGGCTCGTCGTTGGGGCTGAGCGCGGTGCGCCCCGCCGTCTCGTCCTCGGCGGGCGACTCGTCGGGGGAGTTGCTGGTGCAGGCGGCGAGGACGGCGGTCGCGGTGAGGGCCAGACAGGCGGCCATCGCGCGGCGGACGGTTCTCTTCGTTGCTCTGGGCATGGGGGCCTCCGGTGCGGACGGACGGTGCGGGTCGGCGGTGCGGGGAGGGCGTGCGCGCGGGTGTCAGGGGGTGCCGCCGCCGCGGGCGGCGACGCGCTGCTGGAGGAGCACGGCGGCGACGATGATGGCGCCCTTGGCGACGGCCTGCGTCGAGGTGTCGAGGTTGTTCAGGGTGAACACGTTGGTGAGGGTGGTGAAGATCAGCACACCGAAGACCGTGCCGACGATGCTGCCCCGGCCGCCGCTCAGGAGCGTGCCGCCGATGACGACGGCGGCGATGGCGTCGAGTTCGTAGAGGTTGCCGTGGGTCGAGGTGCCGGCGGTGGTGCGGGCCATGATCATGACCGCGGCGATGCCGCACGCGAGACCGAGCAGGACGTACAGGAGCGCGGTGTGCCGCCGGACGTCGATGCCGGCCAGCCGCGCGGCCTCCGGGTTGCCGCCCACCGCGAGGGTGCGGCGGCCGAAGGTCGTACGGTTCAGCAGGACCCAGCCGGCCGCGGCGGACAGCGCGAAGATGATCACGAGGACGGGCAGGCCGAGCACCTCGCCGCCGAAGAAGTCGACCAGTCCGGTCTGCGTCACGACCTGGGTCTTCTTGTCGGAGATGATCTCGGCCAGGCCGCGGGCGGCGGCCAGCATGGCGAGGGTGGCGATGAACGGCGCCATCCGCCCGTAGGCGATCAGCACTCCGTTGACCAGGCCGCAGCCGAGGCCGACGAGCAGGGCCGTGGTGACCATGACGATCCAGTGGAAGTCCTCGGCCATGGACTGGGTCGAGAGCGTCGTCGCCCACACCGAGGCCAGGGCCACGCTGGCGCCGACCGACAGGTCGATGCCGCCACCGGTGATGACGAACGTCATGCCGACGCTGATCACCCCGATCACGGAGGCGAGCCGCAGCACGGTCATCATGTTGTCGAACGTGGTGAACCGGTCCCCCGCCGTCAGTGCCCCGATGAGGCACAGCACCAGCAGGGCGATCGCGAGGCCCAGGGTGCGCCCGGCGGGGCCGGCCAGCAGGGCCGCGAACCGGTGACCCGTCCGGTCGGTTCCCGCGGCCGGGGCCGGGCCGGTGGGCGGGGATCCGCCGGGGGACTTCGCCGCTGTCGGGGTGCTCACGCCACATCACCTTCCATGACCAGGTCGAGCACCTGGTGTTCGTCGATTGCGTCGGCGGGCGACTCGGAGACGATCCGGCCCGCGGAGACGACCAGCACCCGGTCCGCGAGACCGATGACCTCCTCGATCTCGCTGGACACGACCACGATCGCGATGCCGCGTCCTGCCAGTGCGCGGATCAGGGCGTAGATCTCCGTCCTGGCGCCGACGTCGACGCCGCGGGTCGGCTCGTCGAGCAGCAGGACCCGGCAGTCCCGCAGCAGCCAGCGGGCCAGCACCACCTTCTGCTGGTTGCCGCCGGACAGGGTGCCCGCGGGCCGGTCGACGCCGGCGGGCCGGACGTCCAGGGCCGTGGTGTGCTCCGCAGCCGCGCGCCGCTCCCGCTCGCCGTCCAGGAAACCGGCGCGGGAGAACCGGGCGAGGCTGGCGAGCGTGATGTTCCGGTGGACGGCGTCCCCGAGGATCAGGGCCTGGCTCTTGCGCTCCTCCGGGCAGAAGCCGATGCCGGCCGCCATGGCGGCACCGACCCGGCCCGGACGCAGCCGCCGCCCGTCGACCCGCACGGTGCCGGCGGCCGGCCTGCGGGCGCCGTAGACCGTCTCCAGGATCTCGGTCCTGCCCGAGCCGACCAGTCCGGCCAGACCCACGATCTCGCCGGGGCGGACGTCGAAGGAGACATCGCTGAACTCACCCGCGCGGGTGAGCCCTTCGACCCGGAGCACCGGCTCCTCCTCGCTCGCGGCGGGGGCGGTGCGGTCGGGGAAGACGTACTCGATGGACCGGCCGGTCATCATCCGGATCACCTCGCGGGTGGAGGTGCCGGCCGCGTCGAGCCCGCCGGCGACGGTGCGGCCGTCCTTGAGGACGGTGATGCGGTCGCCGATCCGGCGGATCTCCTCCAGCCGGTGGGAGATGTAGACGATGGCGATGCCCTGGGCGGCGAGGTCCCGGATCACCGTGAAGAGACGGTTCACCTCCTCGCGGTCCAGCACGGCCGACGGCTCGTCCATCACGATCAGCCGCGCGTCGTAGGACAGGGCGCGGGCCATGCTGACGATCTGCTTGCCGGCGGCGGAGAGCCGGCCGACCTCGCGGTCCGGCGCCATCTCGGGGTGGCCCAGACGGCGCAGCAGGTCGGCGGCGGCCGCGTTCGTCGCGCCGCGGCGGGTGACGCCGAACCTGCTGCGCTCGTGCCCGAGATGGATGTTCTCGGCGACCGTCAGCCCGTCGACCAGGTCGAGTTCCTGGTAGATCGTGGCGATGCCGCGGTCGAGTGCCGCCTGCGGACGGGGGATGCGGAGGTCCTCGCCGCGCCAGGTGATCCGGCCCGCGTCGGGCCGGTGGGCGCCGGCCAGAACCTTGATGAGCGTGGACTTGCCCGCGCCGTTCTGGCCGAGCAGGCAGTGCACCTCGCCGGCCGCGACGTCCAGGTCGATCCCGTCGAGGGCACGCACTCCCGGGAAGTGCTTCACGATGCCGCGCATCGAGAGAAGTGGCTCCCGGCTCTCCGTCGGCGATGACGGGAGGGCCGTCTCAGATGGGCCTGTCATGGCGGACAACGTAGGGACGCTTTTGCCGGTCGTCAATAGAAAGTGCGCGCAACTGACCGTGAAAGAAGTCGACTTGAGGGCGCCAAGCAGCGGCTTGGTGTAGTGTCGGCGCGAAGAACAAGCCTGTGACCAGCAGAAGAGGGGGTGTCATGGGGTACAGCAGTGCCCAGGCCGCCGGGGCGGCCACCCTGCTCGGGCTTCTGAGGGACGGCCGGCCGCGCACGCGGGCCGAACTCGTCGCGGAGAGCGGCATGGGCCGCTCCAGCGTCACCGAACGGGTCGACGACCTGCTCGGGCTCGGTCTCGTGACCCGTGCGGACAACGCCCCGTCCACCGGTGGCCGGCCGGCGTCGGCGTTCGCCTTCAATCCCGGTGCCCGCGTGGTGCTGGCCGCCGATGTCGGCGCGACCCACGCCAAGATCACGGTGAGCGACCTGTCCGGCGCGGTGCTGGTGGAGGAGGATCTGCCGCTGGACATCGCCTCGGGACCCGAGGTGGTCCTCGCCCTGGTGTGCGCCCGGGGTGAGGACCTGCTGGAGCGCGCGGGACGGGCGCGGGACGAGCTGCTGGGGATCGGCCTCGGCCTGCCCGGCCCGGTCGAGCACGCGTCGGGGCGGCCGACCAATCCGCCGATCATGCCCGGGTGGGACGGCTTCGACGTGCCGGGCCACGTGCGGGAGCGGCTCGGGGCGCCGGTCCTCGTCGACAATGACGTGAACATCATGGCGCTCGGCGAGCACCGGACCCACTGGTACGACTGGCCCCACATGCTCTTCGTCAAGGTGGCGACCGGGATCGGCTGCGGCCTGATCACCGACGGGCGGTTGTACCGGGGTTCGCAGGGGGTCGCCGGGGACATGGGGCACGTGCAGCTTCCCCACGTCTCCGAGGTGCCCTGCCGCTGCGGCAATGTGGGCTGTCTGGAGGCCGTCGCCAGCGGTGCCGCCCTGGCGGCCCGCCTGACGGAGCAGGACATCCCGGCCCGCACGAGCGGCGACGTCGTGTCACTCGCCCGCAGCGGCTCGGTGCCGACACTCACCCTGGTCCGCCAGGCGGGCCGCCGGATCGGGGAGGTCCTGGCGACGGCGGTGAGCTTCCTCAACCCCTCGGGCATCGTCATCGGCGGCGCGCTCTCCCAGGCCGGGGAGCATCTGATCGCCGGTGTCCGGGAGGTGGTGTACCGGCGGTCCCTGCCGCTGGCCACGCAGGATCTGCGGATCGTGCAGTCCCGGGCCGGTGAGCGCGCCGGTGTGTACGGGGCGGCCCTGATGGTGGTGGAGCATGCTCTGTCCCCGGAACGGCTCACCGCGTCCCTGGCCGCCCGGGGCGCCGCCTGACGCCTCCCGGCCGCGGACGCGCCGGTGCCGGGTCAGGGCAGCAGGAGGCGCACCAGCCAATCGGCGGGCGCGGCGCGGTACACACTCTCGGAGTGGGAGCGCCGGTCGGCTCCGGCGGGGATCGGGAAGACCATCCACAGGGAGGGCGGCTCGACGACGAGGACCGCCCCCTTCACCGTCGGGTGGGGCAGGCGGCGCCCGGACGGCCGCCCGAAGACCGCGGAGCCGTCGTGCGCCCAGGACAGGGCTTCCTCGAAGTCGGGGTAGACGCTCTGGAATCCCCGCCACCTGAGAGCACTGGGGCCTTTCCCGTCACCCCAGGACCGCTGCGCCCGCACTTGCAGAACGCCCCATCCGGCCTTCGCCTTACCACCCATGGCGCCCCCAATCCCCCCGCCAATGTAGACGCTCCGCAGGATCAACGGGGGTGGAACGGGGATTTCCGCCGGCCGGCCTCTCCCCCCATGCCGTGCGCCCGGGGGTCGGTCTCAGGGACGGGATGCCGTGCCGGGGCACGGACCTGTCACCGCCCGGGACGGGCAAGGGCCGGACGGGCAGGCCGTCATCGCCGGAGCGCCCCGGACTCGGCCCTGTTCGGTCATGCCGGAGGCCACGGTGATGTGCCGGGTGGCCGCCAGGAGATCGCGGCCTGCGCCACGGTTTCCCGCCCTGCGATTCCGGGGAACCACAGAGCGCCGAAGCGGACCCCGGGTGCGGAGAGGTGGTCGAAGTCCGCAGCCCGGATCCCGACGCGCCCGAGGCCGTGAATGCGGGCGTTCACGCCTCGTGAGCGACGGTGCGCGCGGACCCGAGGAACGCGGCGATCTGTGACGCGCCGGTGCGTTCCAGCCACGTGCTGAAGTCCATCGTGCCGGGGTGGATCTCCCGGGTGGCGGGGATGTCCGCGCGGTAGCCGTGTTCGTTGAGCCACTCATTGGCGTAGGCGAAGTCTTCGCTCAGGGCACGGATCGCGTCGATCGGGATCTGCGCGTAGGGCAGCGACATGCCGAGTGCCTTCCCGATCGCCGCGGCGACCTGAACCGGGGTGAGTTCGTCCCCGGCCAGGGAGACGGCCCGGCCGGTCCACTCCTCCGGCCGGGAGAACGCCAGCGCGGTGACGGCGCCGACATCGTCGACGGCCAGGATCTGCTGGGGGACCTCCGGCGCGAGCCCGGTGGACAGGTTCCCGTTCCGCAGCGCGTATCCGCCGGTGAAGTTCTCCATGAAGGACACCGGCCTCAGGATTGTCGCGGGCAGGCCGAGCGCGGCGACGTGCCGCTCGATCCGCCACTTGCTGACCAGATTCACCGGCAGCCTCTCCTCAAGGTGCCGGTCCGCCGCGGCGATTGAGGTGAAGACGACGTGCCGGATGCCCGCGGCGTGCGCGGCCTCGGCGACGTTCACTCCCCAGCGGACCTCGTCGTCGGCGGTGAAGTCCGGGGCGGTGCCGGGCGAGCCGACGGTGGGCTGGACGCTGAACAGGCCCCACGCGCCCTCGGCAGCGGCGATCAGAGAGTCGACGTCCTCCATCCGCGCCCGGATCACCTGTGCGCCGGCCCGTGCCAGCGCCGTGGCGCGCGGCCCGTTCGGGTCGCGCGTCAGTGCGCGCACCTGCCAGCCGTCGCGGAGCAGGTGATGTGTCACGGCCCTGCCCTGCAGGCCGGTCGCACCCGTCACCACGACGGTCTTCTTCGTCAGCTTCACGATCATCTCCATGCGTCCATGCGGAGGGGAAGCCGGCCCATAAGTGGGGCGGCCCTCCGTTTCTCGTCCGCTACGATATGGAGGGCCACCCCGTTTATCAAGCCGTCAGGAGTGCCCGTGCCCGAGGACGCCACTGCCCCGCCCGGCCGGCCGATGCGGGCCGACGCCCGCCGTAACGCCGAGAAGATCGTGGCCGCCGCCGGGGCACTGATCGCCGAGCACGGCGCCGACGCCTCGCTGGAGGAGGTCGCCCGCCGTGCCGGAGTCGGCTCGGCCACCCTGCACCGCCACTTCCCCTCCCGGCAGGCGCTCCTGGAGGCGGTCTTCAAGGAACGGGTGGAAACCCTGTGCGCGAAGGCGGACGACCTCCTCGCCGCACCCGACCCGGGCCTTGCGCTGACCACCTGGCTTCACGCCGTCGGCGCGCACGCCGTGGCCAACCGGGGCCTGGGAGCTTCGCTGATGCGCGACGGAGACCCCGCGCTGGGCGAGACCTGCCACGACATGATCACCACCGCCGGAGACGCACTCCTTGCGCGCGCCCGAGCGGCGGGCACCGTGCGCGCCGGAATCACCATCACCGCACTGCTGAAGCTCGTCGGCGCCATCGCGCTGGCCACCGAGCGGGAGATCGACGGCCCGGCCGAGGCCGACCTCCTGCTGTCGATCGCCATCGACGGCGTGCGCACACGCTGACCCCGGTCTCACGAACGGTCCTTTGCGCGAGCGAGATCAACCATCGGCCGCCGTGCCCCGCCGGACCCGGATGCGTCCTCAGAATCCGTTCTCACTCACAAGCGGGACGGCCCCCTTTCCGAGGCGACAAGGCCGCCTCCGGAGGGTGCGGTGCCCCGGACCGCCTCGCCCGCGGGCACGGCGTGCCGGCCGCGGTACCGGCGTGACGGACCGCCCGGCCACCAGTTGGCCCTGCCCAGCGCCGCCATCAGGGCGGGCAGGACGAAGACCCGGATCACCACGGCGTCCAGCAGGATGGCGACCGCCAGCCCGACGCCCAGCTGTTTGAACTCGACCATGCTCAGGGTGCCGAAGATCGAGAACACACCGACCATGACCAGCGCCGCGCTGGTGACGACGCCCGCGGACCGGGTGATGCCCTCACGGACGGCCTCCTTGAGGGGCGCGCCGTCCATCGCCGCCTCGCGGATCCGGCTCACGACGAACACGTGGTAGTCCATCGAGAGTCCGAACAGCATGACGAACAGGAAGAGCGGCAGCCACGAGACGACGGCTCCCGAGCTGTGGAAGTCCAGCAGGCCCTCCGCCCAGGTGTGCTGGAAGACGGCGACCAGGACCCCGAACGACGCCGCGGCGGACAGCAGGTTGAGCAGGATCGCGGACAGGGCCACGGCGAGGGACCTGAAGATGAGGAACATCGTGACGAAGGTCAGCAGCAGGACGAAGCCCACGACCCATGGCATGCGCGCCTGCAGATGGGCGGTGAAGTCCATGCCGTCCGCCACCTTGCCGCCCACGGCGCTCTCCACGCCGGGTATGCCGCTCATGGCCTCGGGAACCCACTCCCGCAGAAGGGTGAGGGACTCCCGGGCGCCGTCGCTGCGGGACGAGTGAGGTGTGCCGACGCGGAGGGCGTGCACCCGCCGGTCGTCCGACACGCGGACCACGGGTTCCTGGTCATGGGCGAACAGGTCCTCGTCGGCCAGGCGGTCGATCAAGCCGTCGAGCGCTCTCTCGACGTCCTCCGCGCGGTCGGCGGGCGCGCGCACGGCGACCTCGTGCACCGTGCCCTCGCTCGGGAAGGCGTCCGTGAGCCGGTCCATGGCCCGGACGACGGGGATGTCGCGCGGCAGGTCGTCCGAACCGGGCTGCTTCAGCCGCATGTCCAGCGCGGGGAGGGCGAGCAGGAGGAGGGCACCCGCGGAGACAATGAGCGTCAGGACGGGGCGTGCGAGGGCCGGGCGGAGCAGCGCAGGCCAGAGCCGGGAAGGGGTCGGACGCATCGTCAGCCGCCACAGGAACGGCACACGCGGCCGGTCCACCCAGCGGCCGAGCTTCGCGAGCAGCGCGGGCAGCACGGTGAGCGACGCCAGGACGGCCACGGCGACCACGATGATCGAGCCGGTCGCGAGGGAGGCGAAGGTGGCCTCCTGGGCCAGATACAGGCCGGCCAGCGACACGATCACGGTCCCGCCCGAGACGAGGACGGTGTGTCCCGACGTCTCGGCGGCGATTTCGATCGCGTCGATCCTGGACGCGCCCCGGTGGCGTTCCTCGCGCTCGCGCTTGAGGTAGAAGAGCGAGTAGTCGACTCCGACGGCCATGCCCATGAGCAGGATGACGTTGCTCACCACGCTCGTCTCCGGCAGGACGTGCGACACCAGGGCGGACAGACCGATGGCGGTGGCGACGCAGGACAGGGCCAGCACCACGGGTACGCCGGCGGCTATGACGGCCCCGAAGGCGACCAGGAGGATCACCAGGGTGAGGGGCAGGCTGATCAGCTCGGCCCGCACGAAGTCCTCGCCCAGGGTCTCGGTCAGCCCCTTGGCCGTCGAGCCGGTACCGACCTGGTCGAATCTGAGCCCCGCGTGGGCGCGCTCCACCTCCGCCGTGGCGTCGAGCAGCGGCTGCACGCGCCGGTCGGCGGTCTCCGCGTCCCCGGCCATCGTGACCGGGAGGAGCAGTGCCCGGCCGTCCGGGGAGAGCACGGGCTCGTCGACACGCTCCACCTCGGGAAGAGCGGCCATGCGCCCGGCGAGCTCACCGGCGGCCCGCCGGGCGGCCCCGGTGTCCAGCGCGCCGCCCGACTCTGCCGTGATGAGGACGCTCTCCTCGGGCTTTTCGGTGAAGTCGCCCGAGGCGACGATCCGTCCGGCCGCTCCGGACTCTCCGACCCCGGATTCGAGATCGCTGATCCTGTCGCTGCCGGCCATGCCGCCGAGGAGGAAGCACGCGGCGACGAAAAGACACCACATCCCGATGGCGGACCAGGGGTGGGTGGCACTCCATCTCGCGAACCGCACCGTCGCCGGTTTTCTGCGCACTTTCCGTTCCCTTCATGGCTGCGAATACAGCGGCGGACACCCGCACACCGCTGAAAAGAAGCTAGTGAGGGGCGCTGATGGCGGCCATGAGGCAATCCATCGAAGAGAGCGGCGGTTTACTACAGGAAAACACTGCGGTTTTCCGCAGTGTGCGCCTCACGCGCCGACCGTACGCTGATACGGCCGCCCGGCGGCGGGGCGTACGGAAAGCTCTCAGAGGCCGAAGCCGATGGAGCTGACGTACGCGTAGGAGTCGTACTCGGAGCCGAGGTCCCAGATGATGTCGTCCCAGGCCGCGTCGAGGAGTTCGCTGTTGCCGGTGAGCCAGCCGTCGATGATGTCGGTCCAGATACGGGGCTGGCGCACGGACACCCGGCGTACGGGGATGTCGCGGAGGCGGCCCGGGTTGTTCCGCTGGACGGTGCGCTGGTCGACGGGGTGGATCTCGATCCTGGTGCCCCGCGGTTCGAGGCGGCGCTTCCACTCCGCCCCGAGGCGCCGGCGGCGCAGGTCCCAGTACGCGGTGTCGATCTTCTCCCGGTTCCGCCGGGTCGGGATGCGTTCCTCGGCGAGCCAGGCGAAGAGCGTGGCGGGACGGACACTGATCCCCGCGCGCTCCATCGCCTCGTACCCGGCGGCGCTCTCGGTGAGATACCGCAGACGGGCCGACAACCCCCGCTCCGAATCGACCGGGGAGGCGACCCCGGTGACCTGACAGTCCATCTCCCGGCCGAGCGCCACCCACCCCGGCACGCCCCGCGCGCCGAACACGCCGAACCCGGAGTCAGGACCGGTGCCCGTACCCCACCGCCCCGCCATCAGTCACCACCCCCGATCGTGTACTCGCTCTTGAGCTTCATCTCGGTCAGTGCCCGGCCCTCGGTGAAGACCTCCCGCCAGTCACCGATGACGTGGAGTTCGTCGGTGCCCATCATCTGCACGATCTCCAGGCCCGCTTCGCGGGCCTTCCACGCCTTCAGCCACAGGTTCGCGAAGGCGCGGGAGCGGATGATGTGCATCCAGTCGGGGCGCCGCATCTCGCGGTTGGCACTCGATTCACCGATGGTGGAGACGAACTTGGCGTACATCGCCTTCACGTACTCCTGCGTGACGGTGTCGCCGTCGGCGATGGCCCGCTCCCGCGCGGCCGCCAGCTCGCGCCGGAACCGCTCCAGCAGCGACTCGGACGAGCCGGACGTCCAGGACTCGTGGATCACGGGCGGAGCGCACAGCCGCGTCCGCGGCTCAGACAGGCGCAGCAGGAGGCGCAGCGTCGGGTCGGTGATCCACAGCGGGCCGGGTTCCTCGCGGTTCCCGAGGGGGTTCGGGAGATCCTCGTGCGCCCATTCGGGCGGCGTGACGAGGTAGAGGCCGGAGCGTTTGCGGTCGTAGGTGCCGTCGGTGGAGTGGACGAGCTTGCCGATCGGCAGGTGGCACTTCAGGGCGGAGAGGTACGCGCCGTTCACGTCCAGCGCCGTCACGCTCCAGGCCGTGCCGCCGGTGCGGGAGATGCCCGGGTTGCGCCACTTGGGCCGGCCTTCCCAGATCTGGTCGGCCCCGTCGCGCGACGGCTTCTTCAGGATCGGGATTTCGTCCAGGTTCAGGAAGAGCGTGAAGTCGTAGGTGCCGCCGACGCGGGTGGAGTTCAGCAGGGCCATCGCGTCGGGGATCGCCCGTTTGATCAGGGCGGCGGTCGCCGCGTCGGCGTCCCCGCCGTGGTCCGCGAGCGCCTTTTCGACGTTCCGCCCGATGACGCCGGACGTCGCCCGGCGGACCGGGCGTGCCGACCGCCCGGGCGGGGTGGGCGGCGCGGCGGGCGCGGGCACCGTGGGGGCGGTGACGCACATGCCGCCGAGGTGCTGCGGGCGTCCTCCCGCCCGGTACGGCGTGGGACGCCCGCACAGGACGCAGGGCTCCCGTTCGCCCTGGAGTGCCCGGCCCGCCCGGTCGCGGTCCGGTTCCGCCACCGGGCCGGCCGCCGGCCGCGGCTCCGGGGGCACGGGAGCGGGTGCGGGTGCGTCCGCGGTCTCGGGGTGACGGGCGGGCGGTCCGGGAGGCGGGGGCCGGTCGGGGAGGCCGGCCGCCGGGTCCTCGCGGAGCCGGGCGTGGGCGAAGTCGGCGCGCAACGGCCAGGCCGCGGTGGGGCCGTGCCGGTGGCGCTCGACCGTCAGGCGGACGAGGTCGCCGTCCCGGTCGAGGCGCAGGGCGAGGTCGGCCTCGTCCCGCAGCTCTTCCGTGCCCGGGGCGTCGGCGGGTGCCACGGCGACGACGGCCGTTTGCAGGTCCCGTGCCAGGCGGCGCAGCGCGAGGGGCAGCGGCCCGGAGCCGGGCTCGGCGGTGACGTGCGTGACGGGGTCGATCACGACGAGGGCCGGGCCGTCGATCCGGCCGGCCGTCTCGGTGATCCGCCGCAGTGTCGGCAGGTCGTCGCCGAGGTGCAGCGGGGCGGTCCGGAGCCTCGCTGCGGTGTCGGCGAGCCGGCGGCGCTGGTCGTCGGGCAGGGTGCCGGCCGTGATGCGGTGCAGGTCGACGCCGGCCTCGGCGGCCAGGACCCGCGCCAGGACGTCGGCGCGGCTGAGGCGGCCGGACGCGACCAGAACCGGACGCGGCGCGGCGGTGTCGAGCGCCGCGGTACGGGCCAGGTGGAGGGCCAGGGTGGTGGCGCCGCTGCCGGGCGGGGCGGTCACCACGGTCAGCCGGCCGGGCCGCAGACCGCCGGCCGTCACGTCGTCCAGGCCCGCGAGGCCGGTCGGCACCGCGTCCGCGGCGGGACGGGCGGTGGTGAGGCTGTCCAGCAGGTCGCCGAGGGAGACGGCCGGGGCGTTTGTCGCCTGGTCCGCGCCGGTGAGCCGGGCGATCGGGCGCCCGCGGCGGGCGAGGACGACCGGGCGCCCCGCCGCTGCGCCGCGCACCAGGTCGCCGAGCCTGGGCCGTGCGTCCGTCACCGTCCACACCGGCCAGCCGGCCGGCGGCGTCGTGTCCCCGGGGGCGAGGGGTCCGAGGCACGCCTCGGCGCCGGAGTCGCGGTCGCGCAGCCGTGTCGTGCGGCCTTCCCCGGCGGCCCGGACCAACTCGGTCAGCCGCGTGCGCGCGGCCTCGATCGGCACCGTCTGCGACCCGGCGTCGAGTCCGGTCACCACACACCCCCTCGGGCAAGGAACGAGCACCCGAGACCTTACCGGTGAGGTGCCGGGGTCCTCGACGGGCCGGTCGGCGGGTGTCGGAGGCGGCCGGTCCCGGCGCGGCTACGCGTCCCGGCGGCGGAGGGTGACGTAGCCGCCGGCGAGGGCGAGCGCGGACCAGGCCGCCAGGATGCCGACTCCGGTCCAGGGGCCGAAGGCCCTCTCGAACCGGAGGTCCTCCGGCGGTCCCGCCATGTGCAGGATCATCGCCCCGGCCTGGTCGGGCAGGAACTGGAGGACGGTGCGCAGGCCCGGTACGTTCCCGAGCCCCTGCGAGCTGAGGAACAGGACCGGCATCAGCACCCCCAGCGCGCGTGCCGTACTGCGCAGCATCATGGTCACGCCCAGGGCGAACAGCGCCATGAGGACCAGGTAGAGCCAGCCGCCGGCGAGGGCGCGCGGCGCGTCCGCGTCCCCGGCGCCGATCCCGTGCGGGCCGAGTGCCCTCTGCGCGAGGAGGAACGAGAGGGGGACGGCGAGCGCCGCGACGAGGCCCGCGGCCAGCGCCACCACCAGCGCCTTCGCCGCAAGGAACCGGCCGCGCCGCGGCGTCGCCAGCAGCGAGGGGCGGAGCGTCCCCGCGCCGTACTCCGCGCCCGCCACCAGGACGGCGAACGCGACCAGTGCCAACTGCGCCAGCAGCGGGCCGAGCATCCCGGCGAGGACCGGGTCGGCGTCGGCGTGCATCGCGGGGCGTTCGTCGTAGGTGGCGCGGAGGCTGCTCCCGGCGAACCAGGCCATGCCGGCGGCGACGGCGAGCGTGGCGCCGAGTGCCCACAGCGTGGAGCGCACGGTCCTGATCTTCAGCCATTCGGCCGCCATCGCGTCCCTCATCGGTCCGCACCGCCCCCGGACGCGACCAGCCGCAGGAACGCGTCCTCGAGCGATCCTGTCCGCTCCCCCATCGCGAGCAGCGGGATCGCGCAGCGTGCCGCGACACGGCCGACCTCCTCGGCCGGCAGCCCGTAGGCGCGCAGCCCGGAGGCGTCCGCCGTTTCCGGCTCCACGCGGGCGCCGGCGTCCGTCAGTGCCCGGCTCAGCCGGTCCCTGGCGGCCGGGCCGCCGGCGGCGCGCACCGCGACGTGCAGCCCGTCCACCGAGGCCAGGACGTCCGTCACCGGCGCGTCCGCCAGGAGGCGGCCCCGGTCGATCACGACCAGGTGGTCGGCCGTGAGGGCCATTTCGCCGAGCTGGTGGCTGGAGACGAGGACCGTGCGGCCCTCGTCCGCCAGGGAACGCAGCAGGGTACGCAGCCAGACGGTGCCCGCCGGGTCCAGACCGTTGCCGGGTTCGTCCAGTACGAGGACCCGCGGGTCCCCGAGCAGGGCCGCCGCGATGCCGAGGCGCTGGCCCATGCCCAGGGACAGGGCACGCCCAGGCTTGCCCGCGGGCGCCCCGTCCAGGCCGGTGATCTCCAGCACCTCGGCCACGCGCCGGCGGGGGACGCCGCCCGCGCGGGCGAGCCAGCACAGGTGGTCGCGGGCGCTGCGGGCGCGGTGCCGGTCACGGGCGTCCAGCAGCGCGCCGACCTGCCGCAGGGGCCGGTCGAGGTCGCGGTAGCGGTGTCCGGCGACGCGCGCCTCGCCCGCGTCGGCGGCGTCGAGGCCGAGGAGGACGCGCAGTGTCGTCGACTTCCCGGCGCCGTTGGCGCCCAGGAAGCCCGTCACGCGGCCCGGCCGTGCGGTGAACGTCAGCCCGTCCACCGCCGGAGCGTCCCGTTTCCGGTACCGCTTGGTCAGATTGCGTATGTCGATCGTCACGTCCGGCGACGTTAGGCGGCACCCGAGGGCCGGACAGTCGACGAAAGTGGACAGTCGGCGTCACCTTCGGCCCCTACGCTCTTGTGTCATGCACGCCTGGCACCCGCGGACTTCGCTCCCGCCCGCCGCGGCCGTCGCCGCCGACACGCTGATGGTGGCGCTCGCGGCCTCCCCGGGGCCGCTCGCGACCGGCGCGTTCGCCGTCGCCGCGGCCGGTGCGGCGCTGGCGGGGCGGTGGTGGCCGTGGGCGGCGTTCGCCGGCGCGTCGGCGCTGCCGCCGCTCACCGGGGCCGGGTACGTCCTGCTGCTGTGGTCCGCCTACCGGGCCGGCCGTTCCCTCGGGTCGCGGGGCGACGCCGCGCGGGTCGCGGGGGCCGCGGCCGGGGGGTTCGCCCTCCATCTGCTGGCGGGAGAGCGGCACATGGCGGGCGGCCCCGGGACGGTCGGGCAACTGGTGATGGCCCACCTCGTGTTCGTGGCCCTGCCGCTGCTCGCCGGCCGCTACCTCGCCCAGCACCGGCACCTGCTGGACGCCCTCGCGGAGCGCAACCGGCGCCTGACCGCCGAGCGTGCCCTGCTCGCGGAGCGGGAGCGGCTGCGCGAACGGCTGCGGATCGCCCGGGAGATGCACGACTCGCTGGGGCACCGGCTGGCGCTGGTGTCCGTGCAGGCGGCGGCGCTCGAGGTGGCCGCCGACCTGCCGGCGGCGCACCGCGACGCCGTCCGGGGCCTGGCCGGGGCGACCCGGGATGCCCTCACCGAACTGCAGGATCTCGTCGGGCAGTTGCGGACGGGCGCGCCGCAGGGGGACGGTGGTGCGCGTCCCGTGCCGGACGTGGCAGCCGTCGAACGCCTGGTGGCGCGGTTCCGGCGGGCGGCGGCCGGGCGGCCCGTGGTGCTGCACCGGTCGGGGGCTCCGGTGCCGCTGTCGCCCGAGGCGTGGCGGGCCGCCTACGCGGTGGTGGAGGAGGGGCTCACCAACGCGGCGAAGCACGCGCCGGGCCGGCCTGTCGCCGTGTCCCTGACGTGGGAGCGCGACGCGCTGCTCGTCGCCGTCGAGAACCCGGGCGAGCCGTCGCCGGATGCCGCCGGCGGGGGTGGCGGGCACGGGCTGCGGGGGCTCGCGGAACGGGTCGAGGGCGCCGGCGGCATGCTCGACCACCGCCGCGCGGCAACCGGGTTCCGCCTGTTCGCGCTGCTGCCCGCCGCGCCGCCCGCCCCGCAGGCCGGTGACGGGCCCGCCGTGCCCGGGGCGGACGCCGGTCCCCTGCGCATGGCCCTCAGCGGCCTGGCCGTGGCGGCGCTGGTCCTCGTCGTCCTCCCCGCGGGGCTGCTGATGGGGACCGGTGGCCGGTGACGTCCGCCGCACACTCCGCCGTCCGCGTGCTGATCGCCGACGACGAGCCGCTCATCGTCACCGCGGTGCGGACCGTGCTGACGTCCGAGCCGGGGCTCGACGTGGTCGCCGAGGCGGCCGACGGGCGCGCCGCCGTCGAGGCGGCTCTGCGGCACCGCGTCGACGTGGCGGTGCTTGACATCACGATGCCGCGCCTGGACGGGCTGTCGGCGGCTGAGGAGCTCCGCCGCCGCGCGCCGGACGTGCGGACCGTGATGCTGACGGCCTTCGGGGACGCGCCCAACGTGCTGCGCGCCCTGGCCGGCGGCGTCGCCGGGTTCGTCCTCAAGAACTGCACGCCGCAGGAGCTGGTCGCCGCGGTGCGGGCGGCCCACCGCGGCGACGCCTACCTCTCGCCGGCCGTGACGCGGATGGTCCTCGGCCGCGTCGTCACGCCGGACGACCTGCGCCGCCGGCACGACGCCGTGCGGCGGCTGGCGGCGCTCAGCGCGCGGGAGCGCGATGTCGTCGAACTCCTCGCCGAAGGGCTGCCCAACGCGGAGATCGGCCGCCGTGTCCACATGACCGAGACGAGCGTGAAGACGTACGTGAGCCGCGCCCTCGCGAAACTGGGGTGCGCCAACCGCGTGCAGGCCGCCCTCCTCGTCCGTGACGCGGAGCCCCACCCGATGCGGTGATCCCGAACGGGCGGCGGGGTCCCGCCCGCCGCGCGGCGCCGGTCAGCGCGGTGCGGGGGGCAGCGGGTGCTCCGTGAGGATCTCGTCCAGCGCCGCGCGGGTCACCGGGTCCAGCACCCTGGCCGGGAGCCGGACCGTGCCCGACGCGATGACACCGCGCCGCACCAGCACCTCCTTGTGGACGGCCCACGCCTGGCCCGGGCGCACGCCGATCAGGATCAGCGGCAGGAGCCGGAGGAAGGCGGCGCGCGCGTCGGCGCGGCGGCCGGCGGCGAGATCGTCGAGCACGCCGCGCAGCAGGTCAGTGAACTCGCAGGCCGGCATGGTACCGACGGCCCCCGCGTCGTACTCCTCGATGAGGGCCTGCGCGTTCTGCCCGCCGAGGACGGCGAGGTCGCGGCCCGCCGTCGCGGCGGCGACGGCGGCGATCTTGACAGGGGTGGGCGGCGCCTCGACCTTGACCGACGCGATCCCGGGGACGCCGGCCAGCTCGGCGATCACCGCGACGGGCAGGGGGACGCCGGTGACCGACGGGGCGTCCTGGATCATCACGGGGACGCCGGCCCCGGTGGCGACGTCGGTGAAGAACTCGGGGACCTGCTCGGGCGCGGGCCTGGTGAGGAAGGGCGGCAGGACCATGAGGTGGTCGGCGCCCCCGTCGGCCGCCTCGTGCGCCATCCGCAGGGCGGTGACCGTGCTGGTGGCGTTGACGCCGGCGACGATCGGCACGCCGGGTCCGGCGACCTCGCGGACGGTGCGCAGGATCGCGGCGCGTTCGTCGGCGGTGAGGGCGAAGCCCTCGCTGGCCATGCCGAAGACGGCCAGGCCGTCCGCGCCGGCGGCGAGCTGGAACTCCACCAGGCGGCGCAGCGAGCCCAGGTCCAGGGCGCCCGTGCCGGTGAAGGGGGTGGCGAGAATCGGTATGAGGCCGTGGGGTGCGGCGGGCATGGGGATCAGCTCTCCTCGGCGAGTTCGGTCACCTTGTCGGCATCGACCTCGATGCCGAGTCCGGGTCCGGTGGGGACGCGGAAGCCGTCGGGTCCCGCGTCGAGGGGCGTGCGCAGGATGCTGTCGGCCACCGGCAGGGTGTCCGCCTGGAACTCGAAGAACGGGCAGTCGGCCGTCGCCGCGCTGAGGTGCACGCCGGCGGCGAGCGCGACGCCGAGCCCGACCGAGTGGTGGCAGGCGACGGGGACGTGGTGGGCGGAGGCCAGCTCCGCGATGGCGGCGGCCTCGGTGATGCCGGTACGGGCCACGTCGGGCTGGGCGACACCGAGGGCGCGGCGCCCGAGCCAGGCGGCGAACTCGTAGCGGTTGCGCAGCGCCTCGCCGACGGCGACGGGGGTGGCGATGCGGGAGGCGAGGTCACGGTGGCCCTCGATGTCCTCCGGAGCGAGCGGCGCTTCGAGGAAGAGGGCGCCGCGGCGGTCGAGTTCGCGGCCGAGGGTGAGGGCCTCGCCCGGGCGGTAGGCCCAGTGGGCGTCGACGGCGACGGCGAGGCCGGGGGCTGCGGCGGCGACCGCGTCGAAGGTGGCGAGGTCGGCCTCGACGCCCTTGCCGAGCGCGAGCTTCACGCGGGTCGCGCCCTTGCGCGCCCACTCGGCGGCGAGCGCGGCGCGGGCCTCGTCGGTGGGTTCGGGCAGCCCGGACACGTAGGCGGGGACGCGGTCGCGGTGGGCGCCGCCGAGGAGTTCGGTGAGCGACAGGCCGGTGACCCGCCCGTGCAGGTCCCACAGCGCGATGTCGACGGCGGCGAGCGCGTCGGCCTGGTGGCCGACGAGGTGGCCGCGCTCCCGCATCAGGTCGCGCAGGCGGTGCCAGAGCGGACGGACGCGCCGCGGGTCCTCGCCCACGAGGTGCGGGGCCAGCAGGCGGTCCACGACGGCCGCGGGGATCTCGGGGCCGACCGGTGCGAGGGCCTCGCCCCAGCCGGTGTGGCCCTCGTCCGTGCGGACGCGGACGAGCAGGGTCTCGAAGCGGCCGGAGTAGAGGCTGCGCCACGGCGCACGGACGACATAGCCGCGGTCGGCGGTCAGCTCCTCGCCGTCCTCCAGCCGGCCGAGGTAGGCCCGGGCGGCTCTCAGCTTCAGCACGTACGTGGTGACGTCCACGATGCGCATTCCGCAACTCCTTCGTGCGTAAGTACGTCGAACGCGGAAAATACTGCACGGGGGTTGCACATACTGCAAGTCTCATCCAGAATCCCGGCCATGACTTCGGAGCGAAACAGCAACCAGAGCGTCGAGCGCGCCGCCGCCGTCCTGCGGGCCTTCACACTCGGCCGCCCCGCGCTGCGCGTGTCGGACGTCGCCACCACCCTCGGCCTCGGGCTGTCCACGACATCCCGGCTGCTGGCGACGCTGGAGGCGGCGGAGCTGGTGCGCCGCGACCCCGTGAGCCAGCTCTACGAACTCGGCCCGGCCGTCGTCACCATGGCGGGCGTCGCCCTGAACAACGACCCCGTCTACCGGCAGTCCCGCCCGGTCACCCAGCGCCTGGCCTGGGAGCTCGGGCTCGGCGCGAACGTCGCCGTCCGGCGCGGTGCCGAGCTGTTCTACCTGCAGAACGTGGAGGGCCAGCTCGCCCAGAAGTCGTACTCCCTGCTGGGGCAGCGCAATCCGCTGCACTCCACGGCGATGGGCAAGTGCCTGCTGCTGGACCTCTCCCCGGACCAGCGCCGCTCCCTCCTCGGTCCGCAGCCGCTGCACGCCTACACCGACCGCACCATCACCGATCCCGACGCCCTCGACGAGGACCTCGCCCGCTCCGGGCGGCGGGGTTACGCCACCGAGGTCGAGGAACTGGCGCTCGGCCGGGCCTGCATCGCCGCCCCCGTGCGCGACCACACCGGCGGGATCGTCGCCGCGCTGTCGGTCTCCGGCGCCCTGTCCGCGATCGCCCTGCACGAACGGGAGGCGGAACTCGGCCGCCTGATCATCGAGGCGGCCGACTCCGTGAGCACCGGCCTCGGCTATCTCGGGCCGGTCCCGACCCCCCACGGCCCCGCCGCCCCGGCCGGCGCCTGACCGCGGACCGGGGACCGCTCCCCCGGTCCGCCTCCGCACCACCGCCGCCGGCAGCGCGCCCGCCGTGCGCCGGCGGCCGCCCCACCCTCCCCGCACAGCCCGAGGTTCACATGTACCGGTCCACCGCCCGCACCGAGACCACCGGGGCGACGACGCCCCCCGCGCCGCCGTCCGGGTCCCCCGGCACGACACCGTCCCCGCGGGTCCTCGTCGCCGGCAGCGTCGGCAACTTCGTCGAGTGGTTCGACGTCGGCATCTACGGCACGCTGTCGTCCGTCATCGCGGGCAACTTCTTCGCCGACGGGGACCCCACCTCCGCCCTGCTGTCCACCTTCGTCATCTTCGCCGTGGGCTTCGCCATCCGCCCCGTCGGCGGCCTGTACTTCGGCCCGCTCGGCGACCGCCTGGGCCGCAACCGCGTCCTCGCGATCACCGTCATCGTCACCTCGCTCGCGACGTTCTCCATCGGGATCATGCCGACCTACGCGACGGTGGGTTCCCTCGCGCCGGTCCTGCTCGTCGCCGCGCGGCTGGTGCAGGGATTCGCCGCCGGCGGTGAGACGTCCAGCGCCGTCAGCCTGCTGTTCGAGTACGCGCCGCGCCACCGCAGGGGCTACTACACGAGTTACGGGGCGAGCATCGGGTTCGTCGCGTTCGTCTTCGGCGCCGGGGTGGCCCTGCTGCTGTCCGTGGGCTTCGGCGACGACGCCCTCGAGTCGTACGCGTGGCGGATCCCGTTCCTCCTGGCGCTGCCGCTCGGCCTCGCCGGCCTGTACCTGCGGCTGAAGCTCGACGACACACCCGAGTTCGTGCGCATGGCGGAGAGCGGCGAGGTCGCCGAGTCGCCGATGCGGGAGACCTTCAGGACGGGCGCGCGGCCGATGGCCGTCCTGGCGGGCGTCATCGTGCTGAAGGGGGTCGCGCACTGGGTGCTGCAGACCTTCATGGTCAGCTACCTGACGGACACCATGCACTTCAGCCGCACGCAGTCGTTCGCCGCCTCCACCGTCTGCATGGCCGCGATCGCCGTGCTCATACCGGTCGCGGGGCACCTGTCGGACCGGGTCGGGCGCAGGCCGCTGCTGATCGGCGGATCCGTCGGCCTGTTCGTCCTCGCCTGGCCGTGCCTGCTGCTGATGTCGTTCGACAACGCCGCGCTGGCCATCGCCGCCATGGTCCTGCTCGGCCTGCCGATCGCGGCGTACGACGGCGCGGTGAACGTGAGCATGGCGGAGCTGTTCCCCGC
This sequence comes from Streptomyces sp. RFCAC02, assembly GCF_004193175.1. NCBI lineage: Bacteria > Bacillati > Actinomycetota > Actinomycetes > Kitasatosporales > Streptomycetaceae > Streptomyces > Streptomyces sp. RFCAC02. The sequence continues at coordinate 70,963 of NZ_SAUH01000001.1, forward strand.
CCGCATCAGGACCGGGGCCATCGCCATCCCGTACAACGTGTCCGTCAGCCTCTTCGGCGGCACGGCCCCGTACATCGCGACCTGGCTGGTCAGCTCCACCGGGTACGACCTGGCGCCCTCCGGCTATCTGATGCTGGCCGCCGTCATCACCTGCGTCACGGTGGTCCGGTGCGTGAAGGAGACCGTCGGCGGGAACGCCGAGCGGACCGTCGCCGGCTGAGCCCGCGGCAGGCGCCCGGTAGCGTCCACCCCATGCCGGCCGACCCCGGCGAGGAAAGGAAAGTCCAGTGAGTCCGTCCCCGGCCGACCGCCTCCCGGCAGCCCTGCGGCGCCACGGCCTGGTCGCGATCCTGCGCGCGCGCACCCCGGGCGCGCCCCTGCTCGACGTGGTCCGCACGCTCGTCGACGCGGGAGTCGCAATCATCGAGATCACCGTTCCCACCCCGGGTTCCCTGGAGGCCGTGCGGGCCGCGGCCGCGCAGTACGGCGACCGGGTCCTGATCGGCACCGGAACCGTGACCACGCCCGCCCAGGTGCGGGCGACCGCCGAAGCGGGCGGCGCGTTCGTCGTCTCCCCGCACACCGACCCCGAGCTCATACGGGCCGCCCGCGACGCCGGACTCGGCGCGCTGCCCGGCGCGTTCACCCCGACGGAGATCCTCGCCGCGCACCGGGCGGGCGCCACCGCGGTGAAGCTCTTCCCCGCGACCGGGCTCGGCCCCGGTTACGTGGCGGACGTGCGGGCGCCGCTGCCCGACATCCCGCTCGTGCCCACCGGTGGCGTCGGAACCCGCGAGATCCCCGCCTACCGTGCCGCGGGGGCCGTCGCCGTCGGGGTCGGCTCGCCCCTCGTCGGTGACGCCCTCGCCGGCGGTTCCCTGGCCGCGCTCGGGGAACGCGCCGCCGAGTTCGTCCGCCTGGCCGCCGAGGGGGCCGCCGCATGACCCCCGGCAGCGGCGAGGCCATCGACCTCACGGTGCTCGGCGAGACGATGGCGACCCTGACCGCCGATCACATCGGTCCGCTGCGCCACGCCCGCTCGCTCGGCCTGTCGGTCGCGGGCTCGGAGTCCACCGTCGCCATCGGGGCCGCCCGGCTCGGCCACCGCGCCGCGTGGATCGGCCGCGTCGGCGACGACGAACTCGGCGCGCTCGTCACCACCCGCCTGCGCGGCGAGGGCCTGCACGTCCACGCCGTGACCGACCCGGACGCCCCGACCGGCCTCATGCTGAAGGAACAGCGCATGGCCGGGCAGTCCCGCGTCCACTACTACCGCGCGGGCTCGGCCGGATCGCGCCTGGAGCCGGGCGACCTGCCCCACTCGCTGCTGGACTCCACGCGCGTCCTCCACACCACCGGCATCACGGCCGCCCTGTCGCCCAGCGCGCTCGCCGGCGTGGAGGCGGCCGTCGACCGTGTCCGGGACGCCGGCGGCATCGTCTCCTTCGACCTGAACCACCGTGCCCGCCTCTGGTCCGCCGAGCGCGCGGCCACGGTGCTCGGCGCCCTCGTCCCCCGCGTCGACGTGCTCTTCGCCAGTACGGACGAGGCCGCCATGCTCACCGGACGGCCCGACGCCACGCCCGAGGAGAACGCCGTCTCCCTGCGCCGCCTCGGCCCCGGCACGGTCGTCCTCACCGACGGGGCGGCGGGCGCCCTGTCCGTCACCGGCGCCGGCACCGAGCACGTCCCGGCCCTGCGCGTCACCGCGGTCGACCCGGTCGGCGCCGGCGACTCGTTCGTCGCCGGCTACCTGTCGGGGCTCCTCGCCGGCCTTCCCGAATCCGGGCGCATGCGCCGCGGCGCCACCGTCGCCGCCGCCTGCGTCGCCACGCAGGGCGACTGGGAGGGGCTGCCGCACCTCCGCGACCTCGCCGTCGCGTCGGCGGAGCCGGGCACCGTCGCCCGCTGAACCGGCGGGACCCCGCGGTGCCGCACCGGCTGGTGCGGCACCGCGGGGCCGGGACACCGTCTCACCTTCCGATACGACGGGTCTTGCGCAGCGAGACAGTTGATACGGTCGGGCCGCACACCGACACCGATCTGATGAGTGAGGGGCCGCGGACGATGCCGAAGACGGTCATCCATCTGTTCCACGACGACGAGGACGCCCTGCTGACGGGGACGCGCGTTGCCCAGCGCCTCTTGGAGGTCGCGCCCGACCACGGTGTGGGCGTCGAGGTCCTGTGCTTCGGACCGGCCCAGCGCCACCTCGCCGACGGGACCTCGGGGACGGACATCGCCTACAACCGCCGGATCGACGAGCTGATCGCGAGCGGCGTCACCGTCGGCGCGTGCGTCAACGCCGCCGAGGCCGACGGCAGCGCGGACGAACTCCGGCGGCGCGGCCTGACACTGCGGGTGGCCCGCGACGAGTTCCTGCGCTTCACACTCGAACAGGCCACCGTCATCACCTTCTGACGGCCCTCTGTCAGTCCGTCAGGAAGGCGTCCACCAGGTCGGCGAACTCGGCCGGCCGCTCGAAGAAGGCGACGTGCCCGGCGTCCAGCTCGGCGTAGGAGCTGCCCTCGATCGCGGCGTGCAGGGCCCGGCTGTTCTCGACGGGGACGGTGGCGTCCCGCGTCGCTCCCAGCACCAGCGTCCTGGCGCGCACGCGGGGCAGCAGCGCGCGGATGTCGACGCGGGTGTCGAGGTCCACGTGCCGCATGGTCCCGGTGGTCGGCGGCATGTTGGGGATCAGCCTCTCGACCTCCGCGCTGCCTATGGAGTTGAGGAAGGCCCGGCTGAAGCCGGTCATGGTGACGCTGCGGCCGAACGCCTCGGCGTCGCTGTGCCCGAGCCGCTGCCACAGGGCGAAGAGGTTCCTCATGTACTCGTCGCTGTCGGTGTGCGCCCAGCCGGCCACCAGGACGAGGCGGCGCACGAGGTCGGGCCGCAGCGCGGCCGTGGCCGCCGCGACCGGTGCCCCCATGGAGAACCCGAGCAGGTCGACGGGTCCGGCGGCAGCACCGGCCGCGTCCTCGGCGACGGCGGCGACCTGGGCCGCCAGCCCCTCGACGGTGAGCGGACCGCCCGCGTCCCGTGTGCGGTCCGCGCCCGACAGGTCCGGGGTGATGACGGCGCGGTCGCGGGCGAGCGCCGGCGCCGCCTGACCCCACGTCAGGGGCGCTCCGGCGGAGCCGGTCCCGTGCACGAGCAGCAGAGGGGGGCGTGGCCCTCCACCGGTGCGGTCGTAGTGGATCAGGGCGTCCTGGACGGTGACGGTGGGCATGGTGTCGAACTCCTCGCCGGGATGGTGGCCGGGCCTTGTGCACCGGCCGTCACGACTCTGCGGGAGCCGGCGGGCCGCCGGGAGAGACCCGCGCAACCTGGGATCGGGAGTCCCTGGATGCGCCGGGCAGCCTTCGGCAGGATGACGGCATGACGATCGACCGCCGCGGGCTCGCCGACTTCCTGCGCCGTTCCCGCAGCCGGATCCGCCCGGGTGACGCGGGTCTGTCCGCGGGGCCTCGGCGGCGCACGCCCGGGCTGCGCCGGGAGGAGGTGGCCCAGCTCGCCGGCATGTCGGCGGACTACTACACGCGCCTCGAACAGGCCCGCGGGCCGCAGCCGTCCCCCCAGATGCTCGCGGCGCTCGCCCGCGCGCTGCGGCTCACCGCCGACGAGCACGACCACCTCCACCTGCTCGCGGGCCACCGGCCGCCCGCGCGCGCCTCGGTGGACCAGCACGTGGCGCCCGGGCTGCTCCACCTGCTCGACCAACTGCCCGGCACCCCTGCGCAGATCCTCAGTGCGCTCGGGGACGTCCTCGCGCAGAACGCCCTGGCGCGTGCGCTGCTCGGCGGGGTGTGCACCGTCTCGGAGCACGGTCGGAACCTGGTCTGGCGCTGGTTCACGGATCCTGACGCGCGGGCCGCTTACCCGGCGGACGAACACGGGCACTACAGCCGGGTCCATGTCGCGGACCTGCGCGCGGCGTTCGGCCGGCGCGCGGACGATCCGGCGGCCCACCGCCTGGTGGCACGGCTCAGCGCGGCCAGCGCGGAGTTCGCCGAACTGTGGGAGCGGCACGAGGTCGCCGTGCGCCGCCGCAGCCGGATGCGGGTGCTGCATCCGGCGATCGGCCCTCTGGACCTCGACTGCCAGGTCCTGCTGGCGCCCGCCGGCGACCAGCGGGTCGTCATCCTCACGCCGCCGCCGGGGACGGACTCCGCTGACCGCCTGGCACTCCTGCGCGTCGTGGGGGAACAGGACTTCTCGCACGTCGGCTGAACCGGCCGGGGGCACACCGCACTCGTCCGCCGCGGAGCGCGCCGGCCGGGAACGAGGCGACGGCCGTCCCGGGTACCGCGGTGCCGTGTCAGAGGGTCCTCTCGACGGCCGACGCGAGGCGTGCGGCGTCCTCCTCGTCGTGCGGGCCGGTGGTCAGCGGGCGTGCTGTCGCGCCGCGGCAGGAGGTCCGGCCCGGCGCCGGGTCGTCGATGATGCCGATGACCGGCTGGACCGCCTTCTCGGGCGGCTGCCCCAGCAGCCGTCCGAGGACAGCGGCCGACACTCTCATCCCCGGCCCGACCTCGCCGGCGAAGCCGGTGCGGACCAGCCGGGACGGCCCCCAGGTGACGTAGGCGAGACGGGGACAGCGGTCCGTGGCGAGGATCCCGAGCAGTTCGTTGGCCCGGCGCTGCTGGGCGTTCGACCGCCTGAAGCTGAACCCGCCCGCCATCTCCAGGTCGTCGAAGGCGATGGCGTCGGGGCGTGCGCCCGGAACCGCGGTGTTCACGACGACCGGCTTCCCGGCGGCGCCCAGCGGGCCGGCGAGCCCCGTGACGAACAGGTACTTGCTGAGGAAGAACAGCGACCAGGACGCCTCGTGCCCCTCGGCGGTGAGGTGCCGGCGCTGCCGGATGAACGACGCCGCGAGCACGAGCGCGTCGACGCGTTCGTACGACGTCTTCAGCAGGTCCACCACGCGGCGGCTCTCCGCCACGAGGGAGAGGTCGGCGGCGATGAACCGCGACTCCCCCGGCGCATCCGCGAGCAGGGCGTCGAACTTGGCGCGGCTGCGCCCGACCACCACCACCCGCTCCCCCGCCGCGAGGTAGTGGCGTGCGAGCGCGGCACCCATGCCGTCCGTACCGCCGGTGATCACGATCGTCCTCATGGCATGCCCCCAACTGTTCCGGAACCGATGTTCCGGAACACCGTACAACAGATCCGGAACGCCTGTTCCGCATTGGTAGGCTTGCCCCATGACGGAAGGGCGGAGGCAACGGCGCGACGCCGCGGCGAACAAGGAGCGGATCCTGAGCGCGGCGGAGGACGCGTTCCGGCGGCACGGACTGTCCGTCGACATGCGCGCCGTCGCCTCCGCGGCCGGCGTCGGCATCGGCACGCTGTACCGGCACTTCCCCACCAGGGAGGACCTCGTACGGGCCATCACCGGGTCCGACGTCGCCGAACTCTCGCTCGCCCACCTGCCGGACGGGGTCCCGGCGATCGACGGGCTGCGGGCGTTCTTCACCGGCGCGCTGGCCCTGCTCGACGCGAACAGGGCCATGATCGACCTGCTCGCGGGGGCGGCACCCTCCGACGGGGACCTCGAACGGTGCCTGGCGCACCTGAGGGCCGTCGGCCGTCAAGCCGTCGAGCGTTCCGCCACCGACCGGACCCTCGCCGCGGACGTCACCGCGGACGACATCGCGTACCAACTGCTCGGACTCGTCCGGGTCGCGCAGCTCGTCCCCGCGCCGGGCGCCAGGGCGCACCAGGTCGACCTCGCGCTGCGCGGCCTGGCCGCCTGACACGACACCGGACCCGCACAAGCAAACACACAGGCTTCAACAGGAACGCGCGAGTTGGCTCCGGAGCAAAATCAGCTCCTCTTCCGGCGCGTCCTGTTCACCGGTGGAACCCCCATGGACAGCACCCGCTTGAGCGGCATAGATTTTCCACAGAAGCCAACATGGCCGACGGCTCCTGCCGTCGGCCCTCCGGGCGACAGCGCTGGACGGTCCGGGATCCCGTCGGCGTGACGTCCCGGTCCGGTGATCCGTCGCACGTTCCCGAGGAGACCCATGCACGACCGGCCGCACGGTCAGGCCACCTTCGCCGCCCTGCCGTACTACGAGAACCCCGCGAGCGACACGGGGACCCTCCCGGCCCGCGCGTGGTGGGCCGAATCGGATGCCGCCCGGCTCTCGCTGAACGGCGACTGGGAGTTCCGGCTCGCGCCGACCGCCGAGGGCACCGGCACGGCGTTCACCGGCGACGATCCCTCCGCCACGGCGGACTGGGACCGGATCACGGTGCCCGGCCACTGGGTGCTCCAGGGCCACGGCATACCCGCGTACACGGGGGTCGCGTACCTCTTCCCGGTCGATCCCCCGTACATGCCGGACGAGAACCCGACGGGTGATCACCGGCGGGTGTTCGATCTGCCGGCGGACTGGCCCGCGGACGGCGAGACCCTGCTGCGTTTCGAAGGCGTCGACTCCTGCGCCCGCGTCTGGCTCAACGGCACCGAACTCGGCACCTTCCAAGGCAGCCGCCTCCCCCACGAATTCGCCATCACCCACCTCCTGCGCCCCACCGGCAACACCCTCGCCGTCCGCGTCCACCAATGGTCCGCCGGCAGCTACCTCGAAGACCAGGACATGTGGTGGATGCCCGGCATCTTCCGCGACGTCACCCTCCACCACCGCCCCCACCACTCCCCCACCGACTACTTCACCCACGCCACCTACGACCACACCACCGGCCACGGCACCCTCCGCATCGACACCGACCAACCCGGCCGCATCACCATCCCCGAACTCGACATCGACATCCCCACCGGCCACACCACCCGCATCCCCGTCCAACCCTGGACCGCCGAAACCCCCCACCTCTACACCGGCCACCTCACCACCTCCGGCGAAACCATCCCCCTGCGCATCGGCTTCCGCACCATCACCATCGACAACGGAACCCTCAAGATCAACGGCCGCCGCATCCTCTTCCGCGGCGTCAACCGCCACGAATTCCACCCCGACACCGGCCGCACCGTCACCCCCGACACCATGCGCCACGACATCCTGCTCATGAAGCAGCACAACATCAACGCCGTCCGCACCAGCCACTACCCACCCCACCCCGCCTTCCTCGACCTCTGCGACGAACTCGGCCTCTACGTCATCGACGAGGGTGATCTGGAGACGCACGGGTTCTGCTGGATGCCGGAATGGCGCGGCAATCCGGTGGCCGACGACCGCTGGACCCCCGCCCTCGTGGAACGCGCCCGCCGCATGGTCGAACGCGACAAGAACCGCCCCTCCGTCGTCATCTGGTCCCTCGGCAACGAATGCGGCTCAGGCCCCGGCCTGTCCGCCATGGCCGCCTGGATCCGCGAACGCGACCCCTCCCGCCCCATCCACTACGAGAACGACCCCACCTACCCCGACAGCGACATCTACTCCCGCATGTACGCCCCGCACGCCGAAGTCGACGCCATCGGCCGCCACGAGGAAGAACCCTTCGACGACCCCGAACTCGACGCCCACCGCCGTTCGCTGCCTTTCCTGCTCGTGGAGTACGCGCACGCCATGGGCAACGGCCCCGGCGGCCTCGCCGACTACCAACGCCTGTTCGAAACCCACGAACGCTGCCAGGGCGGCTTCGTCTGGGAATGGATCGACCACGGCCTCACCAAGCACACCCCCGACGGCCGCGCCTACTACGGCTACGGCGGCGACTTCGGCGAGCCGATCCACGACGGCAACTTCGTCTGCGACGGACTGGTCCTGCCCGATCGGACCCCCACTCCGGGGCTCGCCGAGTACAAGAAGGTCATCGAACCCGTCCGCATCACCGGCGACGCCGCCCGGGGCACCGTCACTGTCCGCAACGGCTACGACTTCGCGGATCTGGACCACCTCGTCTTCACCTGGACCTACGCGGTCGAGGGCGTGCGGGTGGCCGCCGGCGACCTGGCCGTGCCGTCGCTCGCGCCGGGCGAGCAGGCGGACGTCGCGCTGCCGCCCGTACCCGCGGACGCACCGGCCGGCGAGGCCGTCTGGACCGTCCACGCCCGCCTGGCCGCCGACACGGCCTGGGCGCAGGCGGGACACGAGATCGCCTGGGGGCAGCTCACCGCCGTCCCGGCGCCGCCCCCGGCCGCCCCCGCCGTCCTGTCCGCCCCCCGGCGGGAGGGCGAGCGGATCACCCTCGGCCCCGGCGTGTTCGACGCGCGCACCGGGCGGCTGCTGTCCATCGGCAGCATCACGCTGTCCGACACGCCGCGCATCGACCTCTTCCGCGCCCCCACCGACAACGACCGGGGCATGCACTGGGAGGCCGACGCCCAGGTCAGCGTGCACTGGGAACGCATCGGCATGCGCCATGTGATGCACCGGACGGACGCCGTCGAGCCGTCGGACGACGGCCTGACCGTCCGCACCCGCGTGGCCCCGCCGTCGCGGGACCTCGGCCTGGCCGCCGTCCACCACTGGACGGCCGGCGATGACGGTGCCCTGCGCCTGACCGTCGCCGTCGAGCCGCAGGGCGACTGGCCCTGTCCGCTGCCCCGGCTCGGACTGCGCCTCGGGCTGCCCGCGGCCTTCGGACAGGTCACGTGGTACGGCGGCGGCCCGGGCGAGGCGTACCCGGACACCCGCGAGGCCGCCCGCATCGGCCGCTGGGAGTCGTCCGTCGACGCGCTGCAGACGCCGTACGTCCGGCCGCAGGAGAACGGCGCCCGCACCGACGTCCGCTGGGCCGAACTGGCCGCCGACGACGGCACGGTGCTGCGCGTCGAGGCCGGACCCGAGCCGTTCTGGTTCACGGCGCGCCGCTGGACCGGCGAGCAGCTCGACGCCGCCGAGCACACGGTCGACCTGGAGCCCGGCGACACCGTCTGGGTCAACCTGGACCACGGCCAGCACGGCATCGGCAGCCAGTCCTGCGGACCGGCCCCGCTGCCGCAGTACCATCTGACGCCCGCACCGGCGCGGTTCGGGTTCACCTTCCGCGTTCGCGGCGGACGGTGATCCGGTGGCCCGTGGCGGCATGTCCGACGCCGCCACGGGCCTCCGCGGCTCGACCTTCGAGCGGCTCGAAGGCCGATCCTCGTTCCCGCGGGTGACGGGCGGAGGGGGCCGGGGCGGCGGGGCACGTGTGCTCGGCTCGGGCGTGTACCGGGGGATCACCCGCGAGGTGCGAGGATCAGCCTGCGTCGCTGCCGGTCGATCTCCGTGACGACGACCTCGAGCGTGTCACCGACCCCGACGGCGTCCTCGGGGATTCCCCCAGGTGCGGGCGCCGGCCCGCGCAGAGGAATCAGGCCCTCGACGCCGCCGGTGACCCGGACGAGCGCACCGGACGGGAGCAGCTCCGTGACCCGTCCCCGAAGCGTCTGCCCCACCGTGGCGCCGTCGGCGAACGCCCGGAAGGGGTCGGGCCGGGTGGCCCGCAGGGACAGCCGGGCCTCTCCGTTCGTCGTGTCGAACATGAGGAAGGCGCAGGAGACCCGCTGTCCCACCCGCACGACGTCCGGGACCGCTCCGACGCGCTGCCAGGACAGTTCGGGAACGGTGATGAACCCGACGCCGGGGAACACCGGGTGGTCCGGCCCGTCGTCCAGCGCGACGAAGACCCCGAACCGTTCGACCGATGCGACCGTGCCCCGGAGCACCTCACCGGCGCGGAGGGACTTCAGGAACGCCCACAGACCGGGATTCTCCGTGGCGGCCAGGGACAGCACGGCCCGCCCCCGGTCGGGGTCGACGGCGATCACCTCGGCGGTGATCCGCCGTCCCGCCGTCACCGCCGCGGCCGGCTCCCGGCGCCAGGTCAGGTCCAGCGGTCCGACGAACCCCAGCGGGCGTGCGGGGAAACCGTCCAGGAGCACCGACGCCCCTCGCCGGGAGACGTCCGCCACGGTGCCGCCGAGGAGTTCACCGACCTCGATCCCGGCCAGGAACCGCGAGGAAGCCTCGTCCTCCGACACCCCGCCCATGCCGCCCAGCCTCTCACGGGGCGCGGCCGCGGGGCCGCCGGCCGGTCAGTCGTCCCGCACCCACGGGCGCAGCTTCTCCGGGTTGCGGACCACCCAGATCCGGGTGACGCGGCCGTCGGCGACCTCGAAGGACGCGACGGTCGTGACCGTACCCGCGCGCCGGGCCACCAGACCCGGCGTGCCGCTGACGGACCGCTCAAGGAGTTCGAGCCCCGGCGCCCGGTCGGCGATGGCGACCATGTACCCGGCGATCCGCTCCCCGCCCTCGACCGGGCGCAGGACGGTGCCGACCATGCCGCCGCCGTCCGCGGTCATGACGGCGGCCGGGTCGAGGAGGTCCACGAGGGCGGCGATGTCCTTGCTCTCCCACGCCTCCTTGACCCGCCGCACCGTGTCACCCCGCACGGTGGTCAGGCCCCCGACCCGCGCCGCGCGCACCCGCCGCCGGGCGGAGGCCGCGAGCTGTTTGCAGGCCGCCGGCGTCCGGTCGAGGACGCCGGCGATCTCGGCGAACGGGTACCTGAAGACGTCGTGCAGCACGAAGGCGACCCGTTCGGCGGGGGTCATGGTCTCCAGGACGACGAGGAACGCCGTGGTCACCGACTCGTCCAGGACCATCCGGTCGGCGGGGTCCGTGGCCCGGCCGTCGTCCCACTCCGCGCGGTCGGGCAGCGGGTCGGGCAGCCACGCGCCGACGTAGCGTTCGCGCCGCGCACGCGCCGAGCCGAGCACGTCCAGGCAGATGCGGCCGGTCACCGTCGTGAGCCAGGCGCCCGGGGACGCGATGCCGTCCCGCCGGCCGGGCGGCAGCGCGTACCAGCGGGCGTACGCCTCCTGGACGGCGTCCTCGGACTCCGCCAGTGAACCGAGCAGCCGGTAGGCGACGTTGAGCAGGTGGCGGCGCTCGCCCGCTGTGCCGTCGGGGTCCGTCGCAGCCGTCTCCATGATCCCGGCCGTCCCCCCGCCTTACCTTTCGCCCGCCCGCGTCGTCGAGCAGGTGAGACCTTATCGATCCACTGCCCCCGGGCGGAAAAGGGGACCACGCCATGGCGACCCAGGTGACAGCACAGCGCCGCTTCTCGTTCCTGCAGACCGCGATCGCCCTGCAGACCCTGACGATCTTCCTCCAGGCGGTCTCGGCCGGTCTGCTCCTGACCGCCTCCTACGGGGAGACGCTGCACAGCGTCGGAGCCCGCGTGATGTACGGGGCGTCGATGCTGTACGTGCTCGCGGCGGTGCTCGCGTGGAAGCCGGGCGGCGGCTCGCCCCGGCCGATCGGGTACGCGTCCGGCTTCCTCGTCCTCGCGTCGGTCCAGGTCGTGCTCGGCATCGCGCATGTGCCGTCGGTCCATCTGCCGCTCGGCGTCCTGATGTTCGGCCTGAGCGTGCTGGCGCTGGCGCGGCGCTGACGCCGGGCCGCTCAGCGGGAGGTGTAGCCCGCGTCCACGTGGATGACGGAGCCGGTCACGTACGACGACTGGTCGGACGCGAGCCACAGGCTGGCCTGGGCCACTTCGCGCGGCTGTCCGAAGCGGCCCAGCAGGCTGAGCTGCGGCGCGTACTCCTCCTCGGTGAAGCCGAACTGTTCCAGGGCGCCCCGCAGCATCGGCGTGTCGATGGCGCCGGGGGCGACGGCGTTGACCCGGATCTGCTGCGGCCCGTACTCGAGGGCGGCCGTCTTGGTGAGGCCGTTCACGCCGTGCTTGGCGGCGACGTACGCCGGGTTGGCCGGCTGGGGGCGGAAACCGCTGACCGACGAGATGTTGACGATCGAGCCGCCGCCGCCCTGGGCGACGAGCTGCCGCAGCTCGTGCTTCAGGCACAGGGCCGTCCCCTTGAGGTCGACGGACATGAGGCGGTCCCAGTAGTCCTCGTCGAACTCGGCGGTCAGCCGGTCGTCCGGGGTGAGGGCGGCGTTGTTGACGGCCGTGTCGAGGCGGCCGAACGTGTCGACGGCGGTGCGGACCATGCCCTCGACCTGGGCGCTGTCGGAGATGTCCACGCCGTGGAAGGCGGCCGTGCCGCCGGCCGCCTCGATCCGCCGGACGACGTCCCGGCCGCGTTCCTCGTTCATGTCGGCGGCGAGCACCCTGGCGCCCGCCTCCGCGAACAGCTCGGCCGTCGCGGCGCCCATCCCCATGGCGGCGCCGGTGACGATCGCGACCTTGCCCTCCAGAACCGGGAACGTCATCTCTCCGCACCTCTCCTCGCGATGTCCGCCGACGGTGCGGCGCCTCCCGGTCAGTCTGGAACGGGAGCGGACGCGGCGCGCGGCCGGTTGCTCCGAACGCGGTGCGGGGCCGGGAGGGTCAGGAGCGGTCGGCGGCCGGCCGGCGGGACACGGCAACAGGCCATGAGCGGGAGAACGGTGTCACAGGGCCAGGCTCCCGGTGGCCAGGAGTACGGCGTGGCGGAACGCCTCGGCACCGGCCTGTGCGCCCTCCGCCCCGGCCACACGCGCCCACTCCTCGGCCGCGACGCGCAGGGCGGCGTTCAGCATGACGGCCTTGACCCGCGGCGTCAGGGCGGCCGGGTCGTCGCCGGTGCGCGCGGCGATGATGCCGGTGAACACCGGTTCGGCGTCCCGGTGGACGCTCAGCCACACGGCGCGCAGCCCCGGCTCGTCCGGCAGCAGGCGCACCAGCGCGAGCAGCGCCTCGGCGTCCTCCGTCCGGTCGAGCGCGGACGGGTCCTGCCGCAGCCCCTCGCTCAGGGGCCGGTCGGCGGGCCAGCGCCGCAGCCGCGCGGCGGTGGCCTCCAGACCGGCGGACAGCAGCGGGCGTACGCACTCCTCCTTGGAGGGGAAGTAACGCCACAGGGTGCGCAGCGAGATGCCCGCCTCGCGGGCGATCTGCGCTCCGGAGGTCGCCGCGACGCCCCGCGCGTCGAACAGCCGCACGGCCGCGTGGGCGATCTCCAGCCGGGTGGCCGCCTTGCGCCGCTCGGTCAGCGGCGGCCGTCCGGTCGGCCGCGCCCCGCCGGGCGGCACGGCCTCCGGTGCTCCGGGCTGCTCCACTGCGCTCTCCCCCTCCGCCGCTGCCGTCTGTCACCCTAACGAGCCATCGGGCGGCGGCCCCGTCAGGCCGCTCTCCCGGTGTCCCGCCGAGGGGCGAGGTAGGCGGCGACCCGGTCGAGGGTCGCGTCCGTCTCGGGGAGGGTGGGCGCGATGTTGAGGTGGCCGTGGAAGACGCCCGCGGCGAAGTAGGTCTCGACGTCGACGCCGTGCCGCGCGGCCCGCTCGGCGGCGTCGGCGGCACCGACGCGCAGGTCGTCGTACTCGGCGAGGATGACCAGCATGGGCGGAAGGCCCGTGTAGTCGGCGTCGTCGAAGGCCGCGAGCGGCGCGTCGGCGCGGGGGCCGGTGTAGCGGTCCCACATGGTGTCCAGGGCTTCCTGCGGGAAACGCATGGCGGGCGGGACGGCGGCCATCAGCCGCTCGTGCTCCGCCGTCGTGCGGGCGCGGCGGTGCAGGGCGGGGTAGGCGAGCACCAGCCGGTCCGGCACCGCGCGGCCCCGGGCACGCAGTTCGTACGCCGCCGCCAGCGCGAGATTGCCGCCGGCCGAGGCGCCGCCCAGCGCGGTGCGCTCCGGGTCCGTGCCGAGAACGGCGGCGTGCTCGCGGGTCCACAGATACGCATCGGCCGCCTGGCGGTGCAGCGCCGGGTAGGTGACGGTCGTGCCGTTCGCGAGGTGGTAGTCGACGGAGACCACGACGACGCCGGCGCGGGCGCACACCTCGCGGCTGACGGTGTCCCCCTCCGTGTCGTCGAGGGAGCCCGCGGCGAAACCGCCGCCGTGCAGCCAGACGAGGGCGCCGTGGGGACCTGCCGCCGGCCCGGGCGGTGTGTAGACGCGGACGCGCAGGTTCCCGTCCCGGCCGATGTGTTCCTCGGCGGTCGGCACGGGCGGGGCCTGGTACGGACGCTCGTCGCGGTAGACGTCGGCCTTGGCGGCGCGCAGGACGGGATCCGCGTCCGTTTCGGCCCGGGTGGCCCCGGCGAGGGGGGCGAGTTTCTTCTCCAGGGACGGATCGAGGGACATGGGACCTCCGGCAGTGGGGACGACCGTGCGCTTGAATCGTTTTATCAGGACGCGGTCCGGCCCGGGGAGCCCCCGGCCGGTGTCCGTCAACGCCCTTGGCCGGTACGGTTGTTGCCAGACGCGCAGGGGGTGCGGAGGTGAAGGAACCGGGTCCGGACGATCCCGCCGAGATCGGCCCTTACCGGCTGGTGGCACGGCTCGCCACGGGCAGCACGGGACGCGTCTGCCTCGGACGCTCCCCGGACGGCGAACACGTCGCCGTCCGGCTCGTGCACGAGTCCCGGGCGGACGATGCCGCGTTCCGGCGGCGCTTCGCGCGCGAGGTCGCGGTGGCGCAGCGGGTGCGCAGCCCGTGGACGGTGCCGGTCCTCGGGGGCGACACGGGCGCGCGCGTGCCGTGGGTGGCGACCGGGTACGTCCCCGGGCCGACGCTGCGTGACGCCGTGGCGGAACGTTTCGGCCCGCTGCCGGAGGCGTCCGCGTGGGCGCTGTGCCTCGGCCTGGCGCGGGCACTGGCGGAGATCCACGGCCACGACCTCGTGCACGGTGGCCTGAAGCCGTCCGGCATCCTGCTCACCCCGGAGGGTCCGAAGGTCACCGGCTTCGGCATCGCACGCGGCGCGGCGGTGACGCCGTCCGGCTCCCCCCGGTGGCTGGCCCCCGAACAGATCGTCGGCGAGCGGGCCGGAGCGCCGGCCGACGTGTTCGCGCTGGGCGCGGTGGTGGCGTACGCGGTCACCGGCACCGGGCTGCCGGCGGCGGATGCGTCCGCGCCCTGGCAGTCCCCGGACGGGGGAACGGGAGCCGGGCCGGTGGACGGCCCGCTGCGCGGGGAGCTGCGCGACCTCGTGACGCGGTGCACGGCGAAGGACCCGGCGCGCCGCCCGTCACCGGCCGAGATAGCCGAGGAGGCCGCGCGGCACGGCGCGGCGGCGCTCGCCGGCGGGGCCTGGCTGCCCCCCGCCCTGTCGGCCGGACTCGGGCGGGATGCGGCGGCTCCCCCGGTCCCGGACGTGCCCGGCGACCCGCCGACGCACCCGGCCGGGGCATCGCGTGGGCAGCGCCGGTCGGTGCGCGGCGCTGCGGCGGTCGGCGCGTTGCTGCTGGCGGCCCTGGCCACATGGGCGCTCCTGCCGGGTGGTGGGGACAGCGCCTCCGAAGCGGCCGGTGACGCTCCGGGGAAGTCGGAGGCCGACGCGCCGGACTCGGACGACGCGCCGTGGCCGGGCCCGGCGGCCGAGACCGGTCTGACCCCCGAGACCGGCTTGACGGACGTGCGGGGCGACGCGGACGGTGCCGGCGGGACGGGCGCCACGGAGCCGGACGGCGCGACGGAAACCGCGCCGCCGGCCGGTTCCGGCGCGCCGCTGAGCGAGCTGCTGCCCCCGGAGGTGCGCGAGGCGGGGACCGTCACGGTGTACGCGCCGGTCGACGCCGGGCCGTTCGGCCACCTCGACGGGTCGGGCGGGTTCGCCGGCCTCGAACCGGAGCTGCTGGCCGCCATGGGGGAGCGCCTCGGCGTCACCTTCGCGCTGGAGGCCGCCGACGATCGGGAGACGGCCCTGGAGCGGCTCGCGGGGGGCGAGGGACCGCGCATGGCGATCGGGGGGTTCTCCGACACGCCCGACAACCGCTCCGAGTCCGGGACCACCGTGGTGGACAGCTTCCAGGACGGCTATGTGCTGGTGATGCGCGACGGCGAGGTCGCCCGCGACCTGGGCGGTCTGTGCGGCGGCACGGTCGCCGGCTGGGAGGGCGACTACTACCGGGGACTGGTGGCGGCCGAGAGCACGGCCTGCGGGGATCCCGTCCGGTACTGGGGGATCGACGACCTGCCCGCCATGCTGGACGCGGTGCGCGACGGTGAGGCGGACGCGGCGTTCGTGCTGTACACGGAGATCGTCGGCCATTTCGCCGAGCACGAGGGGTCGGACGGCGGCCTGGCCCTGTCGGAGCGCCTGATGCTCATCGGCGACTACGGCATGGCGGTGCACCGCGGCGACGGGGAGCTGGCGCAGGCCCTGCGCGCCGCGCTCCAGTCGCTGATCGACGACGGGACGTACGCGCGGGCCATGGAGCGCTGGGGCATCCCGGACGCCGCGGTGGACACCGCGCGGGTGAACGGCGAGCCGTGACGGCCGCGGGCCGGTCGCCGGGTCAGACGGCGGACCAGCCGTTGTCGACGGGCAGGACGACGCCGTTGACGTTGCTCGCGGCGTCGGAGGCGAGGAAGAGGATCGCGGCGGCCTGCTCCTCCGGCCCCGAGACCCGGCCGGTGTTGGCCCGGTAGGCGCCGATGACGGCGGGGCCGGCGGCGGTGGCGTCGGTGTCGACGGCGATGCCGGTGGCGGTGCCGCCGGGGGCGATGGCGTTGGCCCTGATGCCCCGGTCCCGGTACATGACCGCGAGGGACTTCGTGAGGCCGACGACGCCGTGCTTGGAGGCGGTGTACGCGGCGCCGGCGGCGCTGCCGCGCAGACCGGCCTCGGACGCCGTGTTGACGATCGCGGCCCTGCCCGAGGCGAGGAGGTGCGGGAGCGCGGCGCGGGTGAGGAGGAAGGGCGCCGTGAGGTTCACGCGCAGGACACGGTCCCACTCCGCGTCGGAGACCTCGCCGAGGGCCGACATGCGGTCCATGACGCCGGCGTTGTTCACGAGGACGTCGATGCCGCCGAACGTCTCGACGGCGGTGGCGACGACCCGGTCCACGACCCGCTGGTCGCCGAGGTCGCCGACGACGGCCACGGCCGTGCCGCCTGCTGCGGTGACCTGCCGCACGGTGGCATCGGCGCCCTCGCGGGAGAGGTCGGCGACGAGGACCTTGGCCCTCTCGCGGGCGAAGGCGAGGGCCGCGGCCCGACCGATGCCGGAGCCGGCCCCGGTGACGATGACGCCCCTGCCGTCGAGCCCGGTGTGGCTGCCCATGGTCGTTCTCCTCGCGTGCGGTGGTACGGGCGGCGGTGGCGCCGCGCCGCCGACCCTACGACTTCATGGCACACAGTGCCAAAAAGTCGCCGCGCGCCCCGCCCGTGAGGACCGGGCCGGGCGCACCCGTCCACGGACCCCGGGAATGGGCAGCGCCGGCCCGGGCGGGATCCGGGCCGGCGCAGACGGTGCGGTGGAGGTGATCACGGCTGCTCGAAGGTCCACACGGCCCGGGCGCCGGGACCGACGGACAGCGTGGAGTTGCCGATCCGCTCCTCGGTCATGACGTCCTGGGACTCGTTCAGCGCCATCTTGATCCACTGCAGGCCGTACTCACCCGCCGGGACCACGTCGAACTGGACCTCGGTGACGCCGTCCGACACGTGGACGTCGCCGTCGTCGAAATACTCGATGTCGAGGCCGGCGGCCTCGAACAGCGGCAGGTTGTCGCTGAGGTCGCGCTCGCTCACGCCGAAGCGCAGGCCGGTGATCTCGCGCATCAGGTGGTCCTGGTAGTCGTCGGTCTGGTACCGCTCCCGGCTGATGTCACCGGGGTAGGCCGCCGGGTCCGTGTTGCTGCGCGGGTCCTCGAAGTACTCCGGCAGGTACTCCATCGCCCAGGCCCCGAAGGTGTCCCACTCGGTGACGGGCATGTTGAACCCGTCGAACCACCCCACCGGGACGCCGTCGCCGAAGTCGCGCGTCTGGCGGAACTCGAGGGGGTCGACGCCCGCCTCGGTCAGCCGCTCGGTCGCCGTCTGGAGGCCGCCGGTGTACTCGGCCGACAGCGCCAGCGAGGACGAGCCGTAGTTGGCGTCCTGGCCGGGCAGTTCACCTTCGGCGAAGAACTCGAAGTAGGTCTCGCTGCCGTAGATGTAGCTGCCGCTCCAGGTCAGCTCCGCACCGGTGGTCGTGCGGATCTCGAAGTTGGCGAAGTCCCGCAGGTACTCCGAGTTGTCGATGGCCTCGGCGGTCTCGGCGTCGATGACCGCGTAGGAGTGGTTGTAGTACAGCGTCGGCTCATCGGCTGTCTGCTGGGCCTGCTCGGCCGTCACCGGCTGCGCGCCGGCCTGGCCCGCTCCCGTGAGGGCGACGGTGACGCCCAGCGCAGCGACGGTCGCAACTCCGAAAAACCGTTTCTTCAGCATGAGGGCTCCCTACTGGGCTCGTACATGGGTGCGGGGGGTGGGACGCCGAAAGCTCGGGCAAGGCCCGGGGCGCGCGTCCGGCGGGACGGTGCCGGCGGTTTCCTGTACGTGCGGTGCCGCGCCCGCTCCCGTCGTCCGGTCCGGTGCGTTTTTTCGCAGGTGCAATGCGGGCGGTCCACGGCACAACCGCCCCACCGGCACCAGGAACCCCAGTGGCCGGCACCAGCAAGAATCCCGATGCCGAATCGGCCGGTCAAGGGTGCGATCGGTGCCTACTTCGGCAACACCGCGCGCACCCCGGAGCTGACGCGGCACTCAACTCACAAACATCGGACGGGTGTTGCAGGCGTCACACAAGCCATGTCAAAAACTTAGGTAAGGCTAAGCTAACCTCTCGTTGTCCGCCTCGCTCACGAGGTGTCCCCTGCAAGGAGTGGTCACACCCATGTCCTCATTCACCCGCCGCACCGGTACCGTCGCCGTCACCCTGGCCGCCGGCAGCGCGCTCGTGCTGACCGGCACCGCCGCCGCTTCCCCGACGGCGGCCGGTACGGCCTCCCCGGCGCCGGCCGTCGCGTCCGCGCCGCTCGTGGAGGGCCTGTACCAGTCGGCCTATTCGGAGCGGAACGACGCGCTGTGGGTCACCTCCGCCGTCGGACGCCCGCCCGTCACCCAGTCGGCCCTGCTCCGGGTCGACCCCCGGACCCTGGAGATCGAGCAGACCATCGTGCCGCCGGTCACCGACGGGGCCACCGGCGCGGTCGAGGCCGTCTACGGCATCGACGTGGACGACGAGCACAACACCGTGTGGACCACGAACACCCGCGACAACAGCGTCTCCGTCTACAGCCAGCGCACCGGCGAGCACCTGGCGACCCTCCCCGGCGTCGACCACGCGCGGGAGATCGTGGTGGACGAACGTCACAACACCGTGTGGGCCAGCGCGTTCGGATCCGGCACCCTGGTCGCGTTCGACAGCCGGACCTTCGAGGAGAAGGACCGCGTCACGGTCGAGGGGGCGGGCCCGACCGGCCTGGCCGTCGACGAACGCAGCGGCACCGTCTACGCCGCGGACCTCTCGGGCGACCGCATCATCGAGGTCGGCCCCGACGACGAGGCGCCCCGCTTCATCCCCACCGGTGACGGCCCGATCTCCATCGACCTGTCGGAGAACGGCCGTACCGCCTACACCGCCGACCAGACCGGCGGCACGCTGTCGGTCGTGGACCTGCGCTCGGGCACCGTCGAGCGGACCGTGCCGACCGGCGAGGGCGCCCTGTCGGTCGAGGTCGAGCCGCGGACGGACCGGGTCGTCGTCGTCAACCGCACGGCCGCCACGGTCTCGGTCGTCGACGCGCGCCGCGGCCGGGTCGTCGACACCATCGCGACCGGCGCCAACCCCAACCACGTCGAGACCGTCCGCGGGACCGCCTTCGTGGTGGACAAGTCGGGCGCCGGCGCGGCACCGGACCAGCTCTACCGCATCCGCGTGGGCCGCTGACCCACGCACCGACCGGACGCCCGGCCGACGCGCTCCCTCGCGTCCGGCCGGGCGTCCGGCCCGTCAGGCGGGACCGCCCGGCGTCACGAGACCCGCCTCGTACGCCGTGAGCACGAAGTGGACGCGGTCGCGGGCGCCGAGTGCGGACCCGATGTTCGCCAGATGGGTCTCCGCGGTGCCGGGTGTGATGTGGAGACGCGCGGCGATCCCGTCCACGCCGGGCAGTTTCCCGACTACGCGTGGCAGCAGTGCCTTTCCCTGCCGCACCCGCGCGGCATCGCGGCGCTGCCGTCGGTCGCGGAAGCGTGGCTGGCGTTCGCCCTGTGGCCGGGTGTGGCGGTGGCGGTGGCCGTCACCGTCCTACGGCGGCGCGACATGTGACGGGGGCCGGGTCGGGCGGGAGGTGCGCCCGGCGTACGCGGGGGGTCGCACGGGCACCCGTCTACGGACCGTGTGTGCCACGTCACCCATCGGAGCGGTACGCTGCGGTTCCTGTTCCGGTGTGCGTCCCGAGAGATGTGGCATGGCCGAGATCGACACGATGGTGAAGGTGCTCCACACCCTGGAGTCCGCGGCTGAGATCTTCACCGAGGAGGAGCAGCGCCTGCGGCGGCTCCACGGCGAGCCGCACGACGGCGAGGCCACGGCGGGGAGCCCGCAGCAGACGCTGATCGGCATCCGCTCGATGGTGTCGAGCACGCGGCACGCGGCCAAGGCGGTCGCCACGGCCATCGGGTACACGCTCGCCGGCTCGGAGGAGCGGACCCGCGCCGTCGCCGTGGCGCGGACGAAGCCGATCTGCGTGCCCAGCGGTCTCGACCGGATGGGCCGCCCGATCGGCCCGCGGACGGTGCAGGCGCTGCGGATCATGCAGACGGTCTCGGAGTGGTTCGAGGACAACGACCTCGGGACCGAGATCGAGGTCTGCCTGGCCGCGCCGGACGCCACGTACCCGCCCAGCAGTTGGACGTCGCGCCCGGGGAAGCGCACCCTCCCGCCGCCGTCGTCCTGACCGTGCCGGGGCGGCGCGGCCAGGATGTCCGGGCGCTTCAGTCCGCCGCGGGCCGCCGCAGCACGGTGACGCCGCGCGGCGCGAGGACGGCGGCGCCCTCCGTGCCGCCGGCCAGGGCCCGGCCCGTGACGCCGTCGAGCGGCACAGGGGTGTCGCCGCGGTTCACGAGGAACCAGTAGTCGGCGTCCTCGCCCGCGCGGATCGTGAGTTCGGCCCGGCCGCGCACCTCTTCGGGCAGCTCGCTCGTGACGCCGGCGCGGGCGAGCAGGCCGGCCAGGACACCGGTCAGCCCGCCGGGGCCGAGGCGGGTCGAGACGTACGCGGCCGAGCCGCGGCCGGCCGGGCGGCGGGTGAGGGCCGGGCGGCCCTCGGCGTGGCCGGTGGTGTACCGGGCCAGGACCTCGACGGCCGGGTCGGTGACGGTGATGAGGTCGGTCCACAGGGTGCCCGTGCCGCCGTCGTCGAGCGGCGCCGTCTCGTCGTCCAGCAGCGGTGCGAACTCCTCGATGCGGATGCCGAGCAGCTCGCGCAGCGGACCGGGGTAACCCCCGAGCCAGGCGTGGTCGTTCTCGTCGACGATGCCGGAGAAGTACGTCGTCACGAGGTGGCCGCCGTTCTCGGTCCAGCGGACGAGGTCCTGGGCCAGGGCCGCGGGCAGGACGTGCAGGACGGGCGCGACCAGCAGGTCGTAGCCGTCGACGGGCGTCCCGGTGGGCACCACGTCGGCGCGTACCCCGAGGGCGAGGAACGCGGAGTACCAGTCGAGCGCCTCCTGCCGGTAGCGCAGGCGCGATGTGGGGTGCGAGTCCAGCTCACTGGCCCACCAGGACTCCCAGTCGAAGAGGATCGCGGCGCGCGCGGGGCGGCGGCGGGTGCCGGTGACGGGGGCCAGGTCGCGGAGGGTGGCGCCGAGGCGCGTCACGGCGCGGAAGACATCGCTGTCGGGGCCGGCGTGCGGGACCATCGCCGAGTGGTACTTCTCGGCGCCCGCGGCGGACTGGCGCCACTGGAAGAAGCAGACCGCGTCGGCGCCGTGCGCGACGTGGAGCAGGGAGTCGCGGGCGAGTTCACCGGGGCGCTTCGCCCGGTTCACGGGCTGCCAGTTGACGGCCGACGTGGAGTGCTCCATGAGGAACCAGGGACGGCCGCCCGCGATGTTGCCGACGAGGTTGGCGGAGAACGACAGCTCGTCGAGGGACTGCGGGCCGGGGTGCGTGTAGTGGTCGTTGGAGACGAAGTCGACCTCGGCCGCCCAGTCGGCGTAGTGCATGCCCTTCGTCTCGCCCACGACCATGAAGTTGGTGGTCACCGGGATGTCCGGGGTCAGGCGGCGCAGGACGGCGCGCTCGGCGCGCAGATGGTCCTTCAGCGCGTCGGAGGAGAAGCGCTTGAAGTCGAGCTGCTGGGTGGGGTTGGGGTGGGAGGCGGCAAGGCGCGGCGGGAGGATCTGGTCGAAGTCGTTGTAGCGCTGGGACCAGAACGCCGTCCCCCACGCGTCGTTGAGGGCGTCGATCGTGGTGTAGCGGTGGCGCAGCCACGTGCGGAAGGCGCGGGCCGCGTCGTCGGAGTAGTCGTAGATGTTGTGGCAGCCCAGTTCGTTGCTGATGTGCCAGGCGACCAGGGCCGGGTGGTCCGCGTAGCGCTCGGCCAGGGCCGTGACGAGGCGCAGGGCGTGCTCGCGGAAGACGGGGGAGGTCGGACGCCAATGCTGGCGTGCGCCGGGCGACACGATCTCGCCGGTGGCCGTGACGGGCAGGATCTCGGGGTGCGCGGTGGTCAGCCAGGGCGGTGGCGATGCGGTGGCCGTGGCGAGGTCCACGCCGATGCCGCCCGCGTGGAGGAGGTCCATGACCTCGTCCAGCCAGCCGAAGTCCCAGGTGTCCGGGCCGGGCTGGATGCGTGCCCAGGAGAAGATGGCGAGGGAGACGACGTTGACGCCCGCCTCGCGCATCAGGCGGACGTCCTCCCGCCAGGTCTCGCGGGGCCACTGGTCCGGGTTGTAGTCGGCGCCGTAGCCGAGGCCGGGGGCGGCACCGTCCGCGGCGGGCAGACGCGGCCAGCGGTGCGGGATCGTACGGGGCATCGGGCGTCACTCCTCGGGTGCGGGCGCGGGGCGCGGCGTCATGTTTGCGTAAACATGACGCGCAGCGGCGATGTTTACACTGCTGCCTGACAGGGGTCAAGAGCCGGAGAGGCGGTCACCAGTGGCGCAGACGGGGCGGCCGGACGGGACCGCGGAGGCGGAGCGGCGCACGCGGCGGGTCTCCATGGCGGACGTGGCGCGGCTCGCCGGGGTGTCGGCCCAGACCGTCTCCCGGGTGTCCAACGGCCACCCGGGCGTCGTCGAGGCCACCAGGCGCCAGGTGCTCGACGCCATGCAGGAACTCGGCTACCGCCCCAACAGCGCGGCCCGGGCACTGAAGCGCGGCGAGTTCCGCACGATCGGCGTCATCCTGTCCTCCCTCTCGACGACCGGCAGCGTCCGCACGCTGGAGGCCGTCGCCGCGTCCGCCGCGCAGGAGGGGTACGCCGTCACGCTGCTGCCGCTCGCCGCGCCGACGCGGGACGAGGTGCGGGGGGCGTTCACGCGTCTCGGCGAGCTGGCGGTGGACGGGTTCGTCGTGATCATGGAGGTCCATCTGCTGGACACGGCGACGGTGCCGATCCCGCCGGGCGCCCAGGTCGTCGTCGCCGACTCGGAGGCGGGCGGGCGCTACGCCGCCGTGGACACCGACCAGGCGGGCGGAGCGCGGGACGCGGTGCGCCACCTGCTGGCGCTGGGGCACGGCACGGTGTGGCATCTCGCGGGTCCCGCGGACTCGTTCGCCGCGCAGCGGCGCGCCACGGCGTGGCGGGACGCCCTCGCGGAGGCGGGCCGCCGGGTGCCGCCGCCGCTGCGGGGCGACTGGACCGCGGAGTCGGGGTACCGGGCGGGTCTGCGGCTCGCGGAGGAGCCGGGGTGCACCGCGGTGTTCGCGGCGAACGACCAGATGGCCCTCGGGCTGCTGCGCGCGCTGCACGAGCGGGGGCGGTCCGTGCCGGGGGACGTGAGCGTGGTGGGGTTCGACGACATCCCCGAGGCGGCGTCGTTCCTGCCGCCGCTGACGACCATCCGCCAGGACTTCGCCCGGGTCGGGCAGTTGCTCGTGCGGGGAGTCCTCGACCGGCTGCGCTCGGGGACCTCGGAGGCCGGGGCGACGCTGGTGCCGACGCGGCTGGTCGTGCGCGCGAGCACGGCCCCCCCGGGCGGCCCGCGTGCCGGAGGCCGTCAAGGCGGGCGGTGAGACGCCGAGTTGCCTGCAGGGGGGTCGAGTCGCGGGCGGTCGGGTTGGTAGCGTTCGAGCCCCCGGGAGGAGGAGGCACGGGCGTGACCGTGACCGCGAAGGATGTCGAGACGACCAGTGTTGTCTACGGGCAGAGCGACAGGCTGATGGATGTCCACCGGCCCGCGGACCCGCCGGGGGATCTCCCCGCGGTGCTGCTGTGGCACGGGAGCGGCGCCGACGAGCGTGAGGTCCTGCGGCCGCTGGCGCGGGCGGTGGCGGCGGCCGGCGCGGTCGTCCTCGTGCCCGACTGGCGTTCGGACACCCCCGACGCGGGGCGCGCGCATCTGCGGGACTCCGTGGCGTTCGCCGTCGAACGGGCCGGCTCGCTCGGCGCCGACGCGGAGCGGATCACGCTCGGCGGCTGGTCGCGGGGCGGCAAGGCGGCCCTCGGCACCGCCTTCCGGGCCGACGGGGTCGACGGGTGGCGGCCGCGGGCCGTCGTCGCCATCGCCGGGGCCGGCCGTACGCTTGCGCCGTACGGGGAGCTGCCGCGCGCGGGCGGCCCGGCGTCCCCCCTGCCCGTGGTGCTGGTCCACGGCACGGCCGACACTCTGGTGCGGATAGAGCGCTCGCGCGCGCTGCACACGCTGCTCACCGGGCAGGGCTGGCCGGTGACCCTGGAGGAGATCGACGCGGACCACGCGGGTGTCGTGATGGCTGTGCACGACGGGGGAAGCGGGCGGTGCGTGCCGAGCACGGACGAGGCTGTGGCGCGTGCGGGGGCACGGACGGCCGGCGTACTGGCCCGGGCCGCCGGCGCCGTGACCGGCTGAGGCGGCGCGGCCAGCGGGAACGTATCGGTCCGGCCGCGAATGTCATGGGTGTGTGACTGATCAGTTGTTCACATCGAAGTGTCAACTACGGTGCCGGTACGCTCACTTCATTCATCAAGGGGACACACCATGCACAGGTCCGCACGTCTCCCGCTGCCCGTCGCCGCAGCGGCATCGACCCTGCTGCTGATCACGGGGTGCGCGAACGAGGACGCGCCCTTCGGGATCGAGGCCGGCGACATCTACGAGGCGCCCGACGACTCCGACGTGGAGGATCTCCCCGAGTTCGACGAGGACGACCTCGGCGGGGACACCGGAGGCGACCTCGGCGGGGAGACCGACGGATCCTCGGCGGAGGGCGACTGGTACCTGGACCCGGCCGACCTCATGTCCACCAACCTGTACATCATGGGCAACTCCGTGCTCTTCTTCGCCGAGAACAACGACTGCCAGGGCACGTTCGCCGACAACACCGTCACCCTCACCTCGTGCACCGAGGGCATCAACGGCGAGCAGTGGACCGAGATGACGGCCACGGTGACCCCGAACGGCGACGGCACCCTGGACGTCACCTGGGACTCCGGCCGGCAGGAGACGTACTTCATCGAGCAGTGATACGGCCCTCCCCCGCCGTCACGCGGCCCGGCTCGGCGTTCGGGCGATCCGGACCCGTGCCGGGTCCGCGGCGGACCGGTGCGGGGAGGAAGACGCCGGGAGAACGGCCCGTACGACGACGCCGCGCAGCAGTTGGCCGCGGCCAGGAACCGGACTCGGTGCGGCACACGTCTCCCGCACCATGGGTGATCGCCAAGACCACGTGATGTCCGTCAAGCTGGTCCCGCAGTCGGCGGCGGGTGTGGACGCGCCGGAGGTCAACGACTACGACAGCTTCGCCGAGGCGTACACGGCCGTGAGCGAGACCAACCTGGTCAACGCCCACTACGAGCGTCCCGCGATGCTGGCCCTCGCCGGAGACGTGGCCGGCCGGCGGATCCTCGACGCCGGCTGCGGAGCGGGACTCCTGTTCGCCGCGCTGCGCGACCGTGGCGCCGTGGTGAGCGGCTTCGACTCGAGCGCCGGGATGCTGGAGCTGGCCCGGCGGCGGCTCGGCGACAGTGCGGACCTGAAGGCGGCGGACCTGGGCGGCCCGCTTCCCTACCCCGACGACACGTTCGACGATGTGGTCGCGTCCCTGGTGCTGCACTACCTGGAGGACTGGGGACCTGCTCTGGCCGAGCTGCGACGCGTGCTCAAGCCCGGCGGCCGGCTGATCGCTTCGATCGACCATCCCTTCGCCGTCAACCTCATGCACCGCGAGGTCGGCCGCGAGGCGGAATGCGACTACTTCGACACCACCAGGTGGACCGTGGAGTGGACCATCGGCAGCCGGACCGCCCTGGTGAGTCGCTGGCACAGGCCGCTGCACGCGACGATCGAGGCGTTCACCGGGGCCGGTTTCCGGATCACGGACATCGGCGAGCCGGATCCCGACCCCGCCGCCGGCGAGCTGTTTCCCGAGGCCATCGCCGCCATGCCGCGCTTCCTGTCCTTCCTGTTCTTCGTCCTGCGGGCCGATTGACTTCCGCTCCCCCACCTAAAGGTGGGGGACTCCTACCACGGTCGTCTGACCGTCTCGGTGGGTTCCTGCTTCACCGCGCTGCGCCGGTACGGGTACCGGTCTTACCTGCGCTCCACAGGCCGTAACGGCCAGTCCGGCCGCCTTGGCGACGTTGACCGCCGCATTGATGTCCCGGTCCAGGACGGCCCCGCACTCCCCGCACGTCCACTCCCGGACGCTCAAGGGCTTGGGGCCGTCCTTGACGCCGCACACGGAGCACACCTGGGAGGTCGGCTCGAACCGGCCGATCCTCACGAAGGTGCGCCCGTGCCGCGCGGCCTTGTACTCCAGCATGCTCACGAACGCCGACCAGCCCGCGTCGTGCACGGACTTGGCCAGGCGCGTGCGGGCGAGTCCCTTCACCGACAGGTCTTCCACGGCGACCGCTTGGTTCTCGCGGATCAGCTTCGTGGAGAGCTGGTGGTGGAACTCGCGGCGCGCGTCGGCGACCCGCGCGTGAGCGCGAGCGACCTTCACCCTGGCCTTGCCCCGGTTCGCGGAGCCCTTCTGCTTGCGGGACAGCTCCCGCTGCGCCTTCTTCAACCGCTTCTCGGCCCGCCGCAGGAAGCGCGGACTGTCGACCTTCGTCCCGTCGCTGAGAACGGCGAAGTGTCCCAGCCCGAGGTCTATGCCGACCTCGGCGTCTACCTCGGACAGTACCTCGGTCGGCTCGGTCTCCACCACGAACGAGGCGAAGTACCGGCCCGCCGAGTCCTTCACGACCGTCACGGTGGACGGGGTGGACGGCAGCGCACGGGACCACTTCACCCGCACGTCGCCGACCTTGGGAAGGGACAGGTCCCCGCCTGTGGTGATCTTCCAGCGGGCATTCGCGGTGAAGCGGATCGACTGCCGGGTGTCCCGCTTGGACTTGAAGCGCGGGGCTCCCATGCGGGGGCGCTTGCCCTTGATGCCGTCGAAGAAGTTCTTGTACGCGGTGTCCAGGTCCCGGAGGGACTGCTGGAGGACCACCGACGAAACCTCGCCGAGCCAAGCTCGCTCCGGTGTCTTCTTCGCCTCGGTGATGAGCTGCTTCGACAGGCCCCCGGACTTCGGGTACGGGCGGCCCTGCTCGTGGGCGTCCTTGCGGGCGCGCAACGCGTCGTTGAAGACGACGCGGGCGCACCCGAACGCCTGGGCCAGAGCGGCACGCTGAGGGCCGTTCAGGTACAGGCGGAAGCTGTACCGAAGCTGCATACCGAAGAGCGTACTGCCAGTTGGTTTATGGCTGAGTATCAGGATATCCGTACAGGTAGGCACTGCGCTTTCGCCCTTCACGCGCACTTGGTTTTCGTGACGAAGTACCGACACAAGGTGTTCGGGGACGCGCACCTTCGACGCTTGGAAGAGATCATGCGGAGCGTCTGCGAGGACTTCGAGACGGAGTTGGTCGAGTTCAACGGCGAGGCGAACCACGTGCACATCCTCGTGAACTTCCCGCCGAAGGTCGCGATCTCGAAGCTGGTCAACTCGCTCAAGGGCGTCAGCTCGTGCCGGTTGCGGCAGGAGTTCCCGGACCTCGTCCGGCACTACTGGCGGGCTCAGCACCTGTGGTCCGGGTCGTACTTCGCCGGATCCGTGGGCGGAGCGCCTCTGTCGATCGCGAAGCAGTACATCGAGCAGCAGAACCGCCCGGCCTGACCTGATCGTGAGCGCGGGTCAACAGTGCGGATCCGTGCCCACGGCCGAGGTCAGAGCGGGCTAAAGATTCGCTTCACCTCCGGGCTGAAGCCCGGAG
Source organism: Streptomyces sp. RFCAC02 (assembly GCF_004193175.1). Lineage (NCBI taxonomy): Bacteria > Bacillati > Actinomycetota > Actinomycetes > Kitasatosporales > Streptomycetaceae > Streptomyces > Streptomyces sp. RFCAC02. The sequence goes on from NZ_SAUH01000001.1 coordinate 98,997, forward strand.
CACTGCGAATGAAGCCGGTAGCAACGAGTCCCCGCTGAGCGGCCGGCCGCTTCCCCGCCGGCCGGGCGGCGCGGGTGACGGCGAACTCGGGCCCGGCCGTCGCCGATCGCTGTTGCCTTCGCGCCGGGTTTCGCCTACCGTTCTCACGAGACGGAGCGGTCCGTCTCATGAAACGGAACGACAAGGAGTCCCGCCATGACCCGGCCCAGGACGTGGTTCATCACCGGCGCTTCCCGAGGGCTGGGCCGCGCGCTCACGGAGGCCGTCCTCGCCGCGGGCGACCGCGTCGTCGGCGCCGCGCGGGACGTGTCCCCCCTGGCCGGCCTCGCCGCCGCGCACCCGGACGCGCTCCGGACGATCGCGCTCGACATCTCCGACCGCGCCGCCGTCCTCACAGGCGTCGAGCGGGCGATCGCCGCCTTCGACGGACTCGACGTCGTCGTCAACAACGCGGGCGGCATGCTCTACGGCATGGTCGAGGAGGCCACCGAGGAGCAGATCCGCGCCCACTTCGACGTGAACTTCTTCGGCGCCGTGTGGGTCTCCCAGGCCGTGCTCCCCCACCTGCGGGAGCGGAAGGCCGGCCGCATACTCCAGGTGGCCTCGATGGGGAGCGGCGGCGGCGTGGCCACCGTGGGCTTCTACGGCGCGGGCAAGGCGGCCCTCGCCTCGCTGGGCGAGGCCCTCGCCATGGAGGCCGAGCCGTTCGGCGTCCGGGTCACCGTCGTGCAGATGGGCGGGTACGCCACCGAGCTGTTCACGCGCGGGACGACGGCGACCGCGCCGCACCCGGCGTACGACGACCTGCGCGCCCGGATGGCCGAGATGTGGGGCGACGAGACCGGCCCCGCGCCGGAGACGGCCGCTCCCGCGCTGCTCGAACTGTCGCGGCTGCCGGAGCCGCCGCGGCAGCTCGTCGTGGGCAGCGCGTCGTTCGACATGGTCCAGGAGATGGACCGGACGCGCACCGCCGACCTCCTGCGGTGGGAGGACCTGAGCCGGATGGCACCCGGGTGAGCCGGCCCGGCAGGCAGTTTGCGCCCCCGGAGGCGTGGCATCCGCGTGGGGATCGCTGATGCAGCGCGAAGGGAGTACGCGATGACTGTCGCCGTGGTGACGGGAGCCGACTCGGGCATCGGACGGGCCACCGCCGTGCGGCTGGCCGAGTCGGGCATGGACGTCGGCATCACCTGGAACACCGACGAGGAGGGTGCGCGGCGGACGGCGGACGAGGTGCGGGCGGCGGGCCGGACAGCGGCGGTGGCGCGGCTCGACCTCACCGCGCTGCCGGACGCCGTGCAGGCCGTCGACGCCCTGGCCGACGGCCTCGGCGGCCTCGACGTCCTGGTGAACAACGCGGGGACCGGCACCTCGACCCCCTTCCTCGACATCGATCACGCGACGGTGCGGACCGTGCTGGACGTGGACCTGGGCGGGCCTTTCCTGTGCTCGCAGCACGCCGCGCGCCGGATGATCGCCCAGGGGCGGGGCGGCCGGATCGTCAACGTCACCTCGGTCCACGAGCACCAGCCGAAGGTCGGCGCCGCGCCGTACTGCGCCGCCAAGGGCGGGCTCGGCCTGCTCACCCAGGTCATGGCGCTGGAGCTGGCCGAGCACGGCATCACCGTGAACGCGGTCGCCCCCGGGGAGATCGCCACACCGATGACGGGCCAGGAGGACCGTGACGTGCGGCGCGAGGAGCGGCCGGGCATTCCGCTCGGGCGACCGGGCGACGCCCGCGAGATCGCGGCGGTGATCGCCTTCCTGGCCGGCCCGGACGCCTCGTACGCGACCGGCGCGTCCTGGGTGGTGGACGGCGGGATGCTCCGGATGGGGCCGCAGGCCGGCTCCCGGCTGACCAGCGGCGACTGGCGCCGCCCCTGACGCGCCGACGGCGCGGCACGCCTGCCCTCCGCGCGGGCGGTACGACGGCCCGGCGGGGCGAAGCCGCCGGTACGGCGCGCCGCCGCAGGCCACGACCCCCCTTGTCCCGTCCCACGATCCGTGGTTGGCTTCGGACGCTTCCTCGGAAAGCGCTTGCTACGTCGATCACAGCGTGGAGTCCTCCCCCATGACAGAGCCGTCCGCAACCACGTCCTCCCCCCGCGTACGCGCCGCCGTCGTCGGCACCGGCGGCATCACCACCGGCGCCCACCTGCCCGCCATCGCCGCGCTCGCCGATCAGGTCGAGCTGGTCGCCGCGGTGGACGTCGCGCCCGAGCGGCTGGCGGCGTTCCGCTCCCGCGCGGCGGCAGAGGCCGGCGCCGAGGTGACCGGCTACACCGACCTCGCGGCCATGCTGGAGGCCGAGCGGCCCGGCCTCGTCCTCCTCGGGACGCCGCCGTCGCTCCACCACGGGCAGGCCCTCGCCGCGCTGCGGGCGGGCGCGTGGGTGTGGTGCGAGAAGCCGCTGTGCCTGTCGCTCGCCGAGTTCGACGAGCTGGCGGCGGCCGAGCGCGAGGGCGGACCGTACGTGGCCGTCGTGGCGCAGCACCGGTACGGCTCGGGCACGGTGCACGCCCGCGAGCTGCTGGAGTCGGGCGAGCTCGGGGCGCCGCGCGTCGCGCACTGCCAGACGACGTGGTACCGGGACACGGCGTACTACTCGGTCCCGTGGCGCGGCCGGTGGGCGACCGAGGGCGGCGGCCCGACGATGGGGCACGGCATCCACCAGACGGACCTGCTGCTGCACCTGCTCGGCGACTGGGTCGAGATCCGCGCCCTGGCCGCGCGGCTGGTGCACGACGTGGAGAGCGAGGACGTCTCGACGGCGCTGGTGCGGTTCGCGAACGGCGCGGTGGCCACGGTCGTCAACAGCGTGCTGTCGCCGGACGAGGTGAGCCGCATCCGCATCGACTGCGCCGACGCCACGGTCGAGCTGACGCACCTGTACGGGCACCGCAACGAGGACTGGGTGTACACGCCGCGCCCCGGCCTGCAGGACGAGGAGCGCATCAAGCGGTGGCGCACGCCGGCGGCCGATCTGCCCAGCTCCCACACGGCGCAGCTCGCCGGTGTGCTGGCCGCGATGCGGTCCGGTGAGCGGCCGCCGGTGGGCGGCGCGGACGCGCGGCGGACGCTGGAGTTCAACGCGGCGCTGTACAAGGCGGCGTTCACCGGGCTGCCGGTGAAGGCGGGCGAGATCACGCCGGACGACCCGTACTACCGCGCCATGCACGGCGACCACCCCGACTGGGCGCCCGCCGCCTCCTGACAGCGCGCCGAAGCACGAAGCACCGAGTCACGCGTACGAGCACCGAGGAGCCGTCTTGTCCACACCCCTGTCCGTCGAGCACGCGCTCGGCGAGCGGATCGCCGTCGCCGCCGGCGGTACCGAGATCCTGAGCTACGTCTACCGGCCCGACCCGGTGGAGTTCGAGTCGCGCAAGCCGTACGCCCACCCGGTCCGCACGCTGGGCGGCGCCCTGGTCACCGGTTACCGGCCGAACGACCATCGCTGGCACAAGGGCCTGCAGATGACGGCGAGCCACCTGTCCGAGCAGAACTTCTGGGGCGGGAACTCCTATCTCGGGCCGGACCGGGGTTATCAGCCCGTCCACGACCGGATCGGATCGATGCGGCACGAGGGGTTCCCCGTGCTGGAGGCCGACGCCGAGCGGGTCACGATCGCGGAGGACCTGACCTGGCTCAGCAACGCCGGGGAGGCGTGGGCGGCCGAGCGGCGCACGCTGACCGTCCACTCGGCCGACGCGGCGGACGGCTCCTGGGCGCTGGACTGGGCCATCCACCTGACCAACACGCGGGGCGAGCCGCTGCGGTTCGGCAGCCCGACGACGGCCGGGCGCGAGATGGCCGGCTACACGGGTCTGCAGTGGCGCGGCCCGCGCGACTTCACCGGCGGAACGGTTCTGCTCCCGGGTGGTCCGCTCCCGGACGAGGAGGCGATGGGCACTCCTGCGGCCGAGGCGCGGTGGCTCGGTTTCACGGCCGAGCGCGACGACACGGACGCGCACACGACGCTGCTGTTCGTGCACGCGCCGGAGAACACGACGGCGTCCGCCGTGCACCCGTCGCACTGGTTCGTGCGCTCGCAGCCGATTCCGACGGTGGCGTTCTCGTGGGCGTTCTTCGAGGAGTTCGAGCTGGCGCACGGCGAGTCGTTCTCCTACCGCTACCGCGTCGTCTTCGCGGACGGGGCGTGGGACGCGGAGCGCGCGGAACGGTATGTGGAGAACCAGCGCTGGTGACAGCGGTACGACGGCGAGAGAGGCGATCACCGTGACGTTGCGCAATCCCCTTCCGGGGGCGGTCGGGCTGTCCCACATCTCGGCCTACGAATGGCCGGCCGCCGACGGCGTGTGCGGCGGCAGCCCGCACCTGCACCTGGCGTGCGCCGAGGCGTACGTCGTGACGGACGGCAGCGGCGCGGTGCAGACCCTCACGCCGGACGGCTACGCGGAGACGCCGCTGCGGCCGGGGGTCGTCGCCTGGTTCACGCCGGGGACGGTGCACCGCATGGTCAACGGGGACGGGCGGCTGCGGGTGACCGTGCTCATGCAGAACAGCGGCCTGCCCGAGGCCGGCGACGCCGTGCTCACCTTCCCGCCGGAGTACCTGGCCGATCCGCGGCGCTACGCGGAGGCCGCGGCGCTGCCGGCCGGGGAGGAGGAGGCGGCCCGCGCCGCGGTGCGCCGCCGGGATCTCGCCGTCGAGGGGTACCTCACGCTGCGGGACGCGCTGCGGGCCGGTGATCCGGGGCCGCTGCGGGAGTTCCACGCGGCCGCGGTACGGCTGCTTGCGCCGAAGGTTCCGGCGTGGCGCGAGCGGTGGCGGGACGGCGCGCTGGCCGCGGCTCAGGCGACGGGCGCGGTGCTGGACGCCCTGGAGCGGGGCGACGGCACTCATCTGGACGGCGCGCGGGTCACCTCGACCGGGCCGACGCGGCCCGACGGCTTCGGGATGTGCGGCCGGCGCCAGGAGTACGAGATCCCGGACACGACCGTGCCGCCGCGGTCCCCCGCCGGCTGACGGCCGGACCGCTCAGGCGCCCGCAGACAGGCTTCCCGGAGATCCGGGGGGCCTGTCGGCGTTTCCGTGCCCCGCCGCCTCAGGCGAACGGCCGCGCGACCTGGTCGAGGTAGGCCGTGATGACGGTGCCGAAGTCGCCGGGGTCCTCGTCGCGCAGCCATGCCGCCGTGGCCAGCCGCAGGGCGGTCAGGAAGGAGGCGGCGATGATGTCGGGGCGGACGTCGGCCGTGCCGGGCCGGCCGGTGATGGCCTCGGCGACCTCGCGCTCCAGGGTGACGCGCTGCGCGAGCTGGCGGGCGAGGAGCGAGGGGTGGCGCAGGGCGAGGCGGCTGCGCAGGACCCAGTCGCGGTCCCTGACGGTGTGGTCGCCCTGCGCGTACACCTCGGTGACGGCGCCGCGCAGGGCGGTCCAGGCCGACTCGTCGGCCGGCCGCTCGCGGAGCGCGGCGAGCAGGGTCCTGCTGTGCACGTGGTCGCCGAAGAGGAGGGCGTCCTCCTTGTCGGAGAAGTAGTTGGAGAACGTGCGACGCGAGATGCCGACGGCGTCGGCGATGGCCTCGACGGTGACGTTGTCGATGCCGTGTTCCACGGACAGGCGGAGGGTCGCCTCGTGTACGGCCCGCCGGGTGGCGGCCTTCTTGCGTTCGCGCAGTCCAGCGGTGGTGTGCATGCCTCCATGATGCCTCATGGGCCACGAAAATTGCCCATTGGGAAAAGATGCCCAGTGTGCAGTACGCTCGATGTCGTACCTGTTCCCGACCGTCCCCCAGGAGGTTCGCGCGTGAGCGCACACACGGCCGCATCGCCCGGCACCGCGCAGCCGGGCGCCCAGCCGATGGACCACCGGCACGTTCTGCGCGCGATGAGCGGCCTGCTCATCGTGCTGTTCATGGCGATGATCAGCTCGACCGTCGTCTCCGTGGCCCTGCCGCAGATCATCGGCTCGCTCAACGGCTCGCAGACCCAGTACACGTGGGTGGTCACCGCCACGCTGCTCGCCTCGACGGCCTCCACCCCGATCTGGGGCAAGCTCGCCGACCTGTTCAGCAAGAAGCTGCTGCTCCAGATAGCCATCGGCCTGTTCACCGTCTCGGCCCTGGCCTGCGGTTTCGCCCAGAACGCCGGACAGCTCATCGCCTTCCGCGTCGTCCAGGGCCTCGGCATGGGCGCCCTGCAGGTACTGGTCCAGGTGATCATCGCGGCGATGGTCAGCCCCAAGGAGCGCGGCCGGTACAACGGCTACCTCGGCGGCGTCATGGCCGTCGCCACGGTCGGCGGCCCGCTGCTCGGCGGCGCCATCACCGACGTCTCCTGGCTCGGCTGGCGCTGGTGCTTCTTCGTCGCCGTGCCGTTCACCGCGCTGGCGTTCGTCATGCTGACGCGGACGCTGCACCTCGCCGAGACCCGCCGTCCGGAGACCCGGGTCGACTACGCGGGCGCCTCGCTGATCGCCGCGGGCGTCAGCCTCCTGCTGCTGTGGGTCACCTTCGTCGACAACGAGTTCGCGTGGCTGTCGTGGCAGACGGCCGCGATGGTCGCCGGCACCATCGTGCTGCTCGGCGCGGCGGTGGTCGTCGAGGCCCGCGTGCGGGAGCCCGTCGTGCCGCTGCACGTCATCCGGCGCCGTGACCCGGCCCTCGCCATCATCGCGAGCCTGGCCGTGGGCATGGCCATGTTCGGCGGCGCGGTGTTCATGGGCCAGTACTTCCAGATCGGCCGCGGCTACTCCCCCACCGAGGCGGGCCTGCTCACGATCCCGATGATGGCCGGCGTGCTGCTGTCCTCGTCCGTCGCGGGCCGCATGGTCTCGCGCACCGGCAGGGTCAAGCCGTACATCCTGGCCGGTGTCGTCGTCCTGACGCTCGGCTTCTTCCTCCTGTCGTTCATCGACCACGGGACGTCGCTGGTCTACGTGGGCGCCGGGATGTTCGCCGTCGGCGTCGGTGTCGGCATGTCGATGCAGAACCTCGTCCTGGTCGTCCAGAACACCGTCCCGCTGAACGAGATCGGCGCGGCCAGCGGCGCGATCACGTTCTTCCGCTCGCTGGGCGGCACCATCGGTGTCTCGGTGCTCGGCGCCGTCCTGGCCAACCAGGTCTCGGCCAAGATCGCGCGCGGTCTTGAGCGGCTCGGCATCGACCCCTCGGCGGCCGACTCGGCCGGGGGCGGCTCCACCCTGAACGTGGACGCCATGCCCGCGCCCGTCCGGGAGATCGTGCGCGGCGCCTACGGGGACGCGACCGGCCACATCTTCCTGATCTCGGCGGTCATCGCGCTGGTCGGCCTGGCCGCCGTGCTGTTCCTCACCCCGGCGACGCTGCGCGACAGCCTCGACCTGCAGAAGCCGCAGCCGGCCCCGGCGGACGGGGAAGCCGCCGCCGGCGGGGAGCGGCCCGAGCCGGCCGCGGCGGTCTCCCCCGCCGGCGACAGCCGGTAGGACACGCGGTGACGCGCCCGTGTCCGCCCCCAGGGGCGGGCACGGGCGCAGTCGCGTCCGGGGTCCGTCGATAGAGTCGCACGGGTGTGGGAGGGACTGGACGCCGTCGATTGGGCGTCGCTGGAGCACAACCGGGGCACCGCCGCCGATGTACCGGCGCTGCTGCGCAGGTGCGGCGGAACAGATCCGGCCGGCGCGGTGAGCGCCGCGGAGGACCTGACCGACCTCCTCTTCCACCAGGGCGGCTGGATCTGCCCGGCCGCCCCGGCGGCGCTCCCCTTCCTGATCCGCCTCGCCGCGTCGCCGCACCTGCCCGGCCGGCACGCGGCGCTCGACCTGGTGGCGGTGCTGGCGGGGGAGGCCACCGAGGTCGCCGACCGGTTCGTCGCCGCCGACTGGCCACGGGCCTGGGGGGCGGCCCTGCCGGACATCATCGCCCTGCTGGACGACCCCGGGCCGCGCATCCGCCGCACCGCCGCCGACGTGCTGCGCGTCTGCGCGAGCCCCGGGCGGCTCGTCCTGCCGGCTCTGCTGCGCCGTCTGCGGGCCGAGGACGACCCGGCCACCCGCCTCGACCTGATCCTCGCCACCGGCCGGGCGCTCGCTCGGGAGCCCGCAGGCGCCCTCGCCACCGAGGCGTCCGGCCTGCTGCGGAGCCTGCTGGCGGCCCCCGGGGAGCAGACCCGCCTGGCGGCGGTGCACGCGCTCGCCCCGCACGAGCCGGGGCTCCCCGCACGGCGGCTCGGACACCTGCTGACGGCGGTGCGCGATCCCGGGGTCGGCATCTGGCGCGACACAACATCGATGGAGTGCGGGGCGCGCGGCATGCACCAGTGGACGGCGGCTCTGCTCGACGGCCCGTCCCCCGCCTTCGTCCTCGGCCTGCTGGCGGACCATCCCGACGAGCAGCAGCGGATCGGCGCCCTGGAACAGGCAGGCAGGCTGCTGGGCGCGTGGCGCTCCCCCGCCCCCGCGCTGCTGCCCCGCATCGCGGAACGCCTGGCGGACCCCGCCCCCGAGGTCCGCTTCCGGGCGGCCGAGCTGCTCGCCTGCCTCGGCCCGGCCGCGGCGGCGTACGCCGACGGGGTGGCCGCCCTCCTCGGCGACACCGCCGCACGAGGCGAACGGGCACCGGCGGCCGTCGCCGACGCCGCCCTGTGGGCGCTGGCCCGGACGGGGGACCCGCGCTGTCTGCCGGACGTGCTGGCGCTGCTGTCCGGCGAACGGCCCGGCTTCACGGCCGCCGCACTGCTCGACCTCGGCACGGACTGGCACCACCCCCAGCTCCCCCCGCTGCCCGGGCTGCTGGAGCGCCTCGGCGGGTATGCCGACGTGCTCGCCCCCGCCGTCGCCGACCGGCTCGGCCCGGACACGGACGACCGCCTGCTGCGCGACCTGTGCCGGGTCCTCGGCGCGTGGGGACCCGCCGCCGGGGCCGCCGTCCCCCGGCTGCTGTCCCTCCTGGAGGACGACCGGACCTGGGCGCCGGCCGCGGAGGCCCTGGCCGGGATCGGGGCGGCGGGCGCGGCAGGCGGGGACGCCCTGCGGGCGCTGGCGCGCGCCGACGGCCCCGCGGCGGACCTGGCAGCCCGGGCCTGCCTGCGGGTCACCGGCGATCCCGGCCCGCTCCTGGACGCTCTCGCCCGCGCGGCCGCCGTGGACGGCGGACTCCCCCACACGCGGCTCCGCCGCTTCGCGGACCTCGGGCACCGCGCCGCCCCCTGGGCGGACCGGTTCCGCGCGCTGACCGGCGCCGCCGACCCGTGGACACGCGTCGAGGCGGCCCACGCCCTGTGGGCCGCCACCGGCGACACCGGCACGGCCGTGCCGGTCCTCACCTCGGTCCTGCGGGAGCTGGACGAGGGCCCCTGGCTGCTCGTCCGGCTCGCCGCGGTGCGTCACCTCACACGCGTCGGCCCGGCGGCGGGCGCCGCCGCCGGTCTCCTGCGGGACGTGCCCGGCCGCGACCGGAGGGTGTGCCGGAGCGGCGGCCTGCCGGGCTTCCTCGACGACGAGTCCTTCCGCGCCGCCGTCCGCGCGCTGCTGGCCGCCGCCGGCCCCGCCGCGTGACCGCGCCGCCCGATCAGGCCGGGAACGTGTGGAGCATGAGCCGGCCGGGGTCCGGCGGGGCCGTGAAGCCCGCGCGGGCGTAGAACGCGTGGGCGTCGCGCGTCATGAGCAGCATGCGGGTGAGGCCGAGCGGCTCCAGGGTGTCCTTCACCGCGGCGACGAGCCGGCCGCCGAGGCCACGGCCACGATGCTCCCGCGCGACGTACACGTCGCACAGCCAGGCGAACGTGACGTGGTCGGTGACGACGCGCGCGTAGCCCACCTGGGGGCCGGAGGGCGCGTACAGGCCGAAGTTGAGGGAGCCGCGGACGCTCCGCTCCACGGTGGCGAGGTCGCGGCCGTGCGCCCAGTACGCGTCGGTCGAGAGCCAGTGGTGGATCAGGGGCACGTCGAGGCGGGCGGTGTCGGTGCTGATCTCGTAGCCGTCGTCCCCGGGTGTGGGCGTGGTCATGGCCGGACATCCTACGGACCGTCCGGCGGGGCGGTAAGGGTGCGGCGGGGCGCGGTGGGCCTCGGGCGACGGCCGTCCCGGTGTCAGGCGGCGGGGGTGTCGCCGGTGACCAGGGACATGTAGAAGTCCCAGTCCCACAGCGGTCCCGGATCCGTGTGGTCGTTGCCCGGGACCTCCGCGTGGCCGAGGATGTGGCGCCGGTCCCTCGGGATGCCGTACCGGTCGGTGAGGTGGCGGGTCAGGGCGGCGGACGAGCGGTACATCGTGTCGGTGAACCAGGCGGCATCGTCCACCCAGCCCTCGTGTTCGATCCCGATGCTGTACGCGTTCCCGTCCCGGGCGTGCCAGGCGGTGTCGGCGTCGCGCACCATCTGCGTGACGTCGCCGTCGGCGGAGCGGACGACGTAGTGCGCGCTGACCTCGGCGGCCGGGTCCTGGAACCAGGCGATGGAGCCGGCGTAGGAGCCCTGGGTGACGTGGATGACGACGACGCTGATCGGTTCGGTGCGGCCGGCGGCGTAGTTCTCGGGATGGGCGGGCGCCCAGTGGGCCGGCGGGTAGTCCTCGCTGCCGGGAGCGGGGCCGGCGTCCGCGTACGTGCCGAGTTCGGGGGTGACGGCGCTGGGGTCGACGTCCACCGTCGTGCCGTCGTCGAGGACGGCGTGGATGCCGGTGCGCAGGAGGGCGTAGACGGTGTCGGCGTACAGGCGGGCCGTCGTGTCGTCGCCGGCGCCGCCGTAGCGGGCGACGGCCGTGTACCAGGCGGCGGGGTCGGCGCGGTCGGCCGCGTCCAGGCCGAGACGGTCGGCCTCGGCGCGCAGGACGGCGGCGGCGCCCCGGATGTTGGCGCCCGTGTCCCGGCGCAGGTCGGCCGCCGGGAGGCCGGTCTCCTCGGCGGCGGTCCGCAGCGTGCGGTGGGCCGGGGTGTCCACGAGGTGCATGACCCCGTAGCCGCCCGCGAGGCTCGGCAGGCCGTCGTGGTCGTCGAGCCGTGTCTCGCCGTAGCCGATGGCGACCAGCAGGTCGCGGGGGACGCCGAAGTCGGCGGCGGCCCGGGCGAACGCGGTGCCGACCGTGCCGTCCCCCGAGGCGGCGGCGGGGCCGGCGGCGGTCAGCAGGGCGGCGAGGGCGGCGCCCGCGAGCGCGGCGGCGCACGGCCGTCGCAGGGGAACGGGTCGGGGCGGCACGGTCCTCCTGTCGGGGCTGCGGCGCGCTGCGTCCCGGGTCGCGGACGCGCGCCGGGCACCACCCTCGGCACGCCGCGCGCGCATGTCGACGCGCCGGGCCGGCGCGCCGTCCGCCGCGCGCCGGGAAACACCCGGCCGGCGGTCAGGGTCTGTCCGGCGGATCCCGCCTGTCTCGCGACAGGACCCGGCGGACAGACCCTGAGCGGCGCGGCCGCCCGCGTCCGCCGGTGAGCCGCCGCGCGGCCGCGTGCGCCCCGGCCGTGGCCGCGGCGGCGAGCGCCGCCCCCCGCACGGCGTCGAGCGGACGGGCCGGTGCCGGGACCCCGGCGCGCCGCAGCTCGCGGCGCGCCCACAGGGTGAAGGGGACGACGACCAGCGGCGCGGTGACCGAGCCCGGCGTGTACCCGCGGACGACGGCGGCCTGCGCCAGGTGGGCGGCGCCGTGCAGCCCGAAGCCGTCGAGGGCGGCGCGGTACGCGGCGGACCGCCCACCGGTGCGGTACCCGTCGGCCGCGGCGGCGGCCACCAGGACGGCCATCACTGCCACGGCGGCCGTGAACTCGCGCCTGCGGGTGGCCGCCAGGCGCCGCCACACCCCGTCCGGCACCCACGGGAGGCGGTCGCGCAGACCCGGTGCCACCGTACGGGTCCAGCGCGGCACCGTGACCACCTCCTCCAGGTCGTGCACAGCCCAGGCAGCCAGCAGGCCGAGGGTGACGGCCGCTCCCGCGCCGTCCCGCCGCCGCGCGTCACCGTCCACGGCCACGACGGTGCTCAGCCCAGGAGCCCGGGACGCCGCCACTCCTCGCCGAGCACGTGCTGCGCCAGGAACGCGAAGACCGTCTCGTACCAGACCTTCGCGTGGTTCGGCGTCAGGATCCAGTGGTTCTCGTCGGGGAAGTAGAGGAACTTGTGCGGGCTGGTGCCGTCCGCCCTCCCGTGCTTCGCCTGGAGGTCGGTCCACAGGCGCAGCGCCTCGCCGAACGGCACCCGGTAGTCCCGGTCGCCGTGGATCACGAGCATCGGGGAGGTGATGGCGTCGATGAAACGGTGCGGCGAGTTGGCCTCGGCGATCTCGGGCGTGAACTCGTCGGCGAACCCGTACGCGTAGTCGCTGACGCGGACGGCGTGCTCCAGCGTCCACAGCGAGGCGTGCGTCACGATGGCGCGGAAGCGGTCGGTGTGGCCGGCGACCCAGTTGGCCATGTAGCCGCCGTAGCTGCCGCCCATCGCGGCGGTGCGGGTCGCGTCGATCTCGGGACGGCGTTCCGCCGCGTCGGTGACGGCCATGAGGTCGGTGTACGGGGCGCCGCCCCACTGGCCCCAGCCGCGCCGGACGAAGTCCACGCCGTAGCCGGTGGACAGGGCCGGGTCGGGCTGCAGGACGGCGTAGCCGCGGGCGACGGCGAGCCACTGGTTCCAGCGCCACGACCAGGCGTTGGTCGAGGCGACCGGGCCGCCGTGGATCCACAGCAGGAGCGGTGCGGGCCGGTCGGCGGACGCGTCCTCGGGGAGGGAGAGCCAGGCGCGCAGCGGCGTGCCGTCCTCGGCGGTGGTCGTGACCTCGGTGAGCCGGCCCGGCAGGTCGGCCGGGCGCCCCAGTGCCTCGGCCGGTCCCGGCAGGTGTTCGACGGCGCCGCTGCCGTCGAGGGCGACGCGGACGGGGGCCGGCGGGCTGTCGAGGGCCGAGCGCAGCGCGTAGACCCAGCGGCCGTCCGGTGCGACCTGGGGGTTCGTGTAGGCGCCGTCGTCGGGCGTGAGACGGGTGACCTCGCCGGTCGTGGCGTCGATCCGCCACAGCGGGCTGCGGCCGCCGTCGTCGGCGGGTGTCACGAGCGCCGCGCCGTCGGGCGTCCAGACCGGGGCGAGCGGCCAGCGGTCCCACTCGCGCGCCAGGTCGCGGGCCGGGCCGCCGTCGAGGGGCACGAGGGTGAGCCAGCAGTCGCCCGGGTCGTCGGGGGTGAAGCGGCGCGTGACGGGGACGGCGGCGACGGTGCCGTCCGGGGAGACGCTGGGCGCGCCGTGGTCGAGCCGCGGGTCGTCGACGAGCGTGCGCCGCTCCCCCGTCGCCACGTCGACGGCGACGAGCGTGAAGTACTGCCCGCCCCGCTCCTCCGGCACGACCCAGGCGGCGACAACGGTCCGGCCGTCGGGCGACAGGTCCCAGCCGCCGTCATCGTGCAGCGCGGGGCCGACGTGTCCGGTGATGTCGCGCGGATCGGGGGCCTCGCCGGTGGTGGCGATGTCGTCGGGCAGGTCGGCGGCCAGCAGCCGGGTGGTGCCGGGGCCGAGGTCGTGGTCCCACAGCCGGACCTGGGTGGCCTCGTGGAGGATCGCGGTGACCTTGGCCTTGCCCCGTGTCTCGCGCAGCTCGGCGTCGTGCGCCGGGTCGGTGGCGGACGGCAGGAGGTCGGCCGCGAGGACGACCGTGCCGGATGCGCCGCAGCGCACCGCGCCGACGCCGCCGGCCGGGTGGGCGATCACCCGCGCGTCGCCGCCGGCGGCGGGCTGGAGCCACAGCGCGGGGGCGTCCTGGCCGCTCGTCTCGCCGGGGCCCGGCCGCGAGGAGACGAAGAGGAGGTCGCCGCCGGGGGTGAACGCCGGCCCCGAGGCCGCCTTGTCGCCCCGGGTCAGCGGACGGGCCGGGCGCCCGCCCGCCGGGTCGACGTCCCACAGCGCGGAGACGAAACGGGTCCCGTCGGCGCCGGGCACGGACGCGGTGGCGACCAGACGGCGGCCGTCGGGCGAGAGGACCAGGCCGCCGAGACGGGGCAGGGCGGAGAAGGTGTCGAGGTCGTGGAACGGCGTGGCGGGCTGCGACGGGTCGCCGGCGTGTTGCGTCATCCGGTCTTCCTATCACCAGGTACCCCGGCCGGATCAAGGGTGGGGATGATCACGGCATCCCGGGCGGACCGCTCCTCCGGGCGGTGCCGTGGTGCGGCCGGCCGGTCCCCGGGACCCGGCCGGTCCGGGGCCGCCGGGGCACCGGCACGTGGGGCGGGTGACAGGAGGACAGGTCCCGCGGCCCTGTCCTCGGCGGGGCACACGTCCGCGGGACGGCGTGCGGCGCGGTCGGGCGGACACGGATCGTGAGAGCGGGGCCGTGCTCCTGTGAGGCGGAGCACGTGACCCGCGCCACATACCATGCCGCATAGTAGTTCGCACTCGCAACCACCCGTGCGGCGCCCGGGAGTGGGGCGGGTACCGGGTCCTTCGGCTACGGAGATGGCTCGTAAGTCCCGTGCTTGCCGCCCGTTCGCCGACGTGTCGAGTATGACGGCTCGTCCGCAATCGCGACGTTCACCGCCTACCTGCGAACGAGGTACCCCCGCAATGACCGCGACACGTTCCACCGCCTTCCGAAGGACCTGGGCGCGCAAGGCCTCGATCGCCGGCGTCCTGACCGCCGGCGCCGCCGCCCTGACCGTCTCCCTCGTCCCGGGCAACGCCGCGGCCGCCGCCGGACCGGCCCGCGTCGCCAGCGCGACCGTGGCGCCGATGGCGTTCACCGGCCTGACCGACGGGCAGAGCGCCACGACCGTGAGCGACACGCTCGGCGGCACCCAGCAGATCCTCGACCTCACCCCCGAGGCCGGGACCGCACCGGCCGGCTCGACCGCCGAGAGCGCGCCCGAGACCTCATCCTCGGCCGCCGGGGCGACGGAGAGCACGGAGCCCGCCGAGGCCCCCGAGTCCACCGGCACCGCGGAGACCACGCAGTACCCGGACACCCTGGACGGCTGGATCCGCGAGGCCATGGCGATCATGGACGAGCACGGCATCCCCGGGTCCTACGAGGGCATCTACCGGAACATCATGCGCGAGTCCAGCGGCAACCCGAACGCCATCAACCTCTGGGACATCAACGCCCAGAACGGCGTCCCCTCCAAGGGCCTGCTCCAGGTGATCCAGCCGACGTTCGACGCCTACCACGTCGAGGGCACCTCCTGGGACCTGTACGACCCGGTCGCCAACATCGTCGCCGCCTGCAACTACGCGGCCGACCGTTACGGCTCGATGGACAACGTGTGGGGCGCCTACTGACCGTCGGCCCCCGCGGCACGGACCCCCGGCGCGGCGGCGGGCACCCGGATCCTTCCGGGCGCCCGCCGCCGCGCCGTCGTCGTGCCGGGCCCGGTTCCGCGGGCCGCGCGGCGGGCATGCTCGCAAGCGGCCGCGGCGGCCGGGCTCCCGCCCGGCCCGCGGACGCGGCCCGATCGGAGGAGACCATGACCCGCGCCCGCGTCACCCTGACCTTCCTGGCCGCCTCGGCCGCCGCGGCCGCCGCGCTCGCCACCGTGCCGGCGCAGGCGGCGGACGCCGGCGCGCTCGGCGCCTGCGCCGAACTGGTCGGCCAGGCTCCCGGCAGCGCCGACCTGCGCAACGACTGCGGCGTGCCCATCGAGGCGTCCGTGGCCGTGACCGGCCAGGCCGACCCGGCGTGCGTGCCGATAGCGGCGTACGGCACCGCCGTCGTGCGCTGGGAGGGCGACGGCACGGCGGAGTACGCCTACGACTGCTGACCCGCCGCCCCGGCGCGGTCGGCGACGACCTCGGCGATGACGTGGCGCGCGGTGGCGGCGAGCGCCGGGTTCCTGTCGCGGTAGTACGGGAGCTGGATGAGCGCGATCGACAGTGCCCGGCCGCGGCCGCGCGCCCAGGTCGCGTCGTCGGCGCCCAGCCCGGCACGGAAGACGCCGCGCGACGCGGCGGGCAGGAGGCTCCAGGCGACCGACAGGTCGACGGTGGGGTCGCCGGCCCCGACGCCGCCGAAGTCGATGACGGCGCTGAGCCGGTCCCCGGTGACGAGGACGTTCCCCGGCGACAGGTCACCGTGCGTCCAGACGCGCGGGGCGGGCTCCGGGGCGGGGGCGCGCAGGGCGTCGTCCCAGGCGGCGCCGGCCGCGCGGGTGTCGATCTCACCGCGCAGCGCCCGCAGGGCCTCCCGGGTGGGGGCGTCCCGCTCGGCGAGGGGAACGCCGCGCCCGGCGGGCGGCGCGCCCGCTGGATCGGCACGCCGCAGGGCCGTGATGAACGTGGCGAGGTCGGCGGCGAGGCGGTCCGGCAGCCCGGGGCGGCCGGCGACCGGGTTGCGGCCGTCCAGCCAGCGCAGGACGGACCACGGCCAGGGGAACCCCTCGCCGGGGACTCCCTCGGCCAGTGGCACGGGGACGGCCACCGGCAGATGCGGCGCCAGCCGGGGCAGCCAGCGCTGCTCGCGCTCGACGTTGCCGACCGCCGCGGGGATGCGCGGCAGACGCACCGCCATGGTGTCGCCGAGGCGGTACATGGCGTTGTCGGTGCCCGACGACGCGACGGGCGTGACCGGCAGGCCGCGCCACCGCGGGAACTGCGCGGCCACGAGCCTGCGGACGAGTGCGGTGTCGATGTCCGCCTCGTCGGCGTGCATACGGGTCGGGGTGCTCATGCGGGGCGGGTCCTCCACGGCGGCGGCGCGGGCTCACGGGCGGCCATCGCACCGCGCCCCGCCGCCCCCTGTCGACCCGTTTTCCGGCCGCGCCGTGTGACGGCGGGCGGCCGCAGCCGTCACACGGAGACGCGCGGCGGCCCGACGCGGCGGCCCGCGACCAGCTCCTCCAGGTCGGCCGGGGCCTGGGCGAGGTCGGGCAGGGCGAGGACGGCGAGCCGGGCGGCGCGCAGCCGTACCGCCGTGGCGTCGTCGGCGAGGACGGCGCGGCACGCGGCGGCGAGGGTGTCGGGCGCCGGGTCGGTGAGGTGGCGGCCGAGACCGAGGGCCTCGACACGGCGGGCGTTGTGCGGCTGGTCGCCGAACTGCGGGAGCACGACCATCGGTGTGGCGGTCCTGATGGCCTCGCGGACGCTGTTGTAGCCGCCGTGGGTGACGAACAGGTCGGCGCACTCCAGGAGGAGGGGCTGCGGCAGGCGGTCGGTGACGTGGACGTGCGGCGCGGGGGCCGGGCCGTCGAGGGGGATGCCGCCCGTGGCGACGACGGCGGTGCAGTCGAGGTCCGAGAGCCCGGCGACGATGTGCCGCAGCGGCTCGGCCGGGTCGGCCATGCCGGGCGGCACGGGGACGCCTGCCGCGATCATGGCGCGGACCATCGGCAGGGCCGTGCCGATGGCCGCGAAGACGAGCGGGCGGTCGCCCGGAAGGCGCGTCACCCAGCCGGGGAGGCCGGCCGTCCGCTCGACGGTCGTGGTCTGGCGGTACGCGTGCACGCGGCCGGGGAAGGGCGCGAACGAGTAGGCGGCCGGCAGGTAGTCGAACCGGCCGAAGGGCGCGACGGCGTCGGCCGCGTCGTTCGGGGGCAGCCCGACGGCGGCGCGCACGTCGGCGAGGACCGCGCGCACGACGCCGGGGTCGGCGGCGTTGGCGAAGCCGGAGGGGATCGGCAGGTGGGGGACGCCGAGGTCCTCGGCGACGAGGCACGCGGCGAGGTCCATCCCGTCGCGGATGAGGAGGTCCGGGCGGACCGCGCGGGCGAGACGGCTCAGGGCGGGGTGCGCCGCCCGGGCGCCCGGCCCGACCATCCCCTCGGTCAGCTTCCGGAAGCGGACCGCGGCGTCGCCGTCCATGCCCAGCGGGTCCACGTCCCCCGACAGCGGCGGGAACGGCGGCAGGCACACGTCCACGGCGACCCGGTCGGCGGCGAAGACGTGCGCGACGGCCTCGGTGGCCGCGATCGTGACCTCGTGCCCGGCGTCGGCGACGGCGCGGGCCAGGGGCAGCAGGGCACGGCCGTGCGACGGCGATCCCATCGAGGTGCACAGGACGCGCATGCGGGGTTCCTCCGGGCGTGGGGCGGCGGCGTACGGGGACGCCCGGGAACGGCCGGACGCCCTCGGGACCTGCCCGGATGCCCGGCCGTTCCACCGCCGCCGGCACCGACATCACCCGATCAAGTGACGCACGGCCCGGCGGGGTCAGCCGTCCTTGCGCGCGACGCCCGCGTAGAGGGCGACCTCCGGGTCCGACAGCTCGGGCACGGCCGCCGTTCCCGCCGGGCCGCCGGCGTCCGGGCGCCAGTGGTGCGCGAGGACGAGACCGGGATCGAGGAGGGTCAGGCCGTCGAAGAACGCCGCCACCTCGCCGTGGTCACGCGTCTGACCGGTCTGCCCCGTACCGGCCGAGCGGGCGAACGCGGCCTGGCGCTCGTGCTGTTCCGGCGTCAGGTAGTCCGAGGTCGCGTGCGAGAGGATCAGGTGGCTGCCGGGCGCGAGGACGTCGAGGTAGCGCCGCAGGATGTCGTGGGGGCGCTGCTCGTCCGTGATGTAGTGCATCAGCGCGCACAGGGACAGCGCGACGGGCCTGCGGAAGTCGATCAGCTCCGTCACCACCGGGTCGCCGAGGACCTCGTCGGGCTCGGTGACGTCGGCGAAGACGTAAGTGGTGCGGCCCTCCGGCGTGCTGCGCAGCAGTGCCTGCGCGTAGAGCAGGACGATGCGGCGGTTGTCCACGTACGCGACGCGGGCGGTCGGGTCGGCCGCCTGCGCCACCTCGTGCAGGTTGGGGCTGGACGGGATGCCCGTGCCGAGGTCGAGGAACTGCGTGATCCCCGCCTCGCGGGTGAGGGTCCGCACGGCGCGGTGCATGAAGGCGCGGTTGGCGAGTGCGGCACCGCGGGCGGCGGGGAAGACGTCCATGACGCGCTCGGCGGCGAGGGCGTCCACCGGGTAGTGGTTCTTCCCGTTCCTGCCGTGCAGGAGGTAGTCGTAGATCCGGGCCGGGTCCGGGGCCTCGGTGTCGACCTGGAGTTCGTGCACGCTGCTTCTCCTCGTCAGGGGCGGGTGTCGATGGCGGGCTCGGGACGGTGGACGCCGCGCGGGCGGAAGCCGAGCGACTCGGCGAGACCGAGCAGATCGGCGATGTACCAGAGGGTGGCGAGCCACATCTCGGTGCCCTGCAGGCCCGGCCGGTGCCCGGCCGTCACGGGGCCGCTGAGCGGCGGGAAGCAGAACGGGAACCCCTCGCCGTCCACCCACTGCCCGGCGATCCCGTCGATCCGCGCGTACGCCCACTCCCGCACCTCGTCGGCGCGGTGCCGGGTCTGCCGGCCGGCGAGCCACAGCGGGTGCGCCACGTCGAGGACGTTGCACGCGGTGGTGCGGCCGGGTCCGAAGTGCCGGTCGTCGGCGGCGTGTCCGAGGACCGTGTCGACGGCGGCGCGCGGGTGGGGCAGCGGCAGGCCGAACTGCGCGAAGGAGCCGCGGGTCGCGCGGTAGAAGCCGTTGACCGGCTGGAGCAGGCCGTCCGCCGGACGGGCGCGGGACCACATGCCGGTGACGGGGTCGGCGTGCGTGAGCAGCCAGCCGAAGAACGTCTCGGTGAGCGGCGACGCGGGGGTCCGGCCGGCGTTCCAGCGCAGGGCGGTGCCGAGCGTGTCGACGGTCGCGCCGGCGGACCAGCCGGCGTCGCGCCACGGCAGGCCCTCCAGGTGGGCGACGAGGGCTTCGGGCGTCAGGTCGGCGACGGCGTGGACGGGGTGGTCGAAGCGGGCGCCCAGCAGGTCCAGGGCGT
Organism: Streptomyces sp. RFCAC02; assembly: GCF_004193175.1. Lineage (NCBI taxonomy): Bacteria > Bacillati > Actinomycetota > Actinomycetes > Kitasatosporales > Streptomycetaceae > Streptomyces > Streptomyces sp. RFCAC02. The sequence continues at coordinate 118,631 of NZ_SAUH01000001.1, forward strand.
ACCCGAGGCTGAGGACGTGGTAGTGGCTGCCCCCGTCGGCGAGGCCGGTGGGGGCGGGGCCGTGGCGGCCGTCCGTGCCGAGGAGCGGGGTGAGGCCGGTCCGGGGGTCCTGGTTCTGCCGGAGGCGGCCGATGTGGTCGGCGGGGGTGAGCTGCGCGGGCGCGGTGCCAAGGAGGAGGTCGGCGATCTCGACGGCGTCGGCGTGGGCGCGCAGGGTGGGGGCGGCGCCCGGGGCGTCGGTGTAGCGGCCGGTGGGGGTGCCGTCGGGGGCCGTGGCGCCCGGGTCCCAGCAGCGGTCGATGAGCGTGACGGCCTGGGCGGCGGCCCGTTCGGCGAGGGCGGCGATGCGGTCGGCGGCCGCCCGGTGGCGGGTGGGTGCTCCGGTGCGCCCGGGTGCGCGGCGGTCACGGATGCGGCGGGCGGGGTTGCCCGCGACGACGGCCCAGTCGGGCACGTCCTTCGTGACGACGGCCCCGGCGCCGACGACGGCGTGGTCGCCGATCGTCACCCCGTCGACGACGACCGCGTTGGAACCGATCCACACGTCGTCGCCGATGGTGATGCCGCGCGCGGTGGTGGGCTGGCGGAAGACGGGGCGGTCGGGTGCCATCGAGTGGTTGAAGCCGAGGATCGACGTGTGGGCGCCGACCCGGACGCCGTTCCCGAGGGTGACGGTGCCGCGGACGACGGTGAACGGGTTGAGGGTGCAGTCGTCGCCGACGTGGAGCGTGCCGGTGACGTAGGCGTGGGCGGCTATGTAGGAGTCGGCGCCGAGGCGCAGGCTGTCCGGGGCGACCATCGCGAGGCCGGACACGAAGGTGCGCGCGCCGATCTCGGCGCCGCACGCGCGGGTGAGGGCGGCCTGGCGTTCGAGCTGGGCGCGGCGCTGTCCGTCGTCGGCCTCCTGCCAGAAGAGCCACGCGTCGTAGTCGAGGTGCCGGGGGTCCTGGGACGGGGAGTCGTGCGGGGCGGGGGCGGCCTGCGGGGGAATGTCCACTGCGCTGTCCTGGAGGTGCGTGCCGGAGGGGCGGCGACGGGTCGGTGATCGTCACCGGTGCCAAGAACATCACGCCGGAGGGGCACGTGAGAAGGCGCACGCCGGGAGGTCGGGGCGCGGGAGGACGGGGAGCGCGGCGGGGAATCGTCCGGCTCAGCGGGGTATGTCCGGCAGCCAGGCGATGGCGAGGATGCGCGCTATGCGGTGGCGGCGGGATTCGAGGATGTACTCGGCGACGCCGTAGACGGTGGTGTCGTCCTGGATGAGGGCGCGCCGGATGGTGTTGGGCCAGGGGTAGGCGAGTTCCCAGCCGACCTGGTCGGCCTGCCAGCCGAGGGCGGCGATCAGGCCGCGCAGGGCGTCCCACGCGGGGCCGGTGTTCTTCGCGAGCTGGTCGTCGAGCGCGGGGTCGCCGTAGACGTCCCAGCGGGTCATGCGGCGTTTCCGACCGGCCGCCAGTCCCCGCCGCCGAGGTGCGCGGCGGCGTACTGGTCGGCACGGCCGGGGCGTTGCGAGAGCAGCCCGCAGGCCCACCACTTGCGGACCACGGCGTCGCGCCGCTCGTCGGACGCGGTGTCGATCTCGTGACGGCAGCGGTCCCGGTCGCCCAGGTCCTGCATCGCGACGATCTGCTCGGCCGACGGCATCCCGGCGGCGGGTCCGGCGCTCATCCGCAACGTCCCTTCGGTAAGGCCCTGGGGGAAGGGTAGCGGCCCATGGCGGGCCGGTCTCCCCCCGGGACGAAGTCGCCACCGGTTCGCCACGGTGCGCCCGCCGGTCCTGCCGGCCGGCGGGCGCACCCGCTCAGTGGCGGCCGCGCAGGCGGCCGAGCAGCCGGCGGGCCTGGGCGCGCTTCCTCGGATCGGCGGCGGCGCGCCGCGCCGTCCGCATCGCCCGCCGGCCCTGCGGCGTACGGCTGAAGGCCCTGACACGGCTGAAGATCCCGGGCATGGTTGCTCCTCCTTCTCCGTGAACGGGGAACGGTCGCCCGTCCGGTCGGACCATCCGTCTACCCGGCATCGGCCGCTGGATGCCGTACCCGTCGCGCGGGCGCCGTCAGGCGCCGGGAACGGCCTGTTCCTGCGGGGGTTCGGGCCGGTGCCAGGTCAGGCTGACGGAGAAGTTGGCCTCGGCCGAGGCGCTGGCGATCACCATCTCCGCGTCGGCCGACAGCGAGACGCCGAACTCCACGCAGATCTCGTCCGGCGGCTGCGGGAGGGACCGGAAGTGGGTGACGAACCGTTCGGCGACCGGGCGGATGCTCCCGAGCATCGCGTCGAAGGACTGGACCGCGCGCGCGGCGGTACGCCCGCCGGTGCGGCCGACCCGGACCAAACCCTCGTCCAACTCCTTGACCTGCACTAAGACCTGCTGGGGCCCGTCGTCCCCCACGGGCACCTCGATCACATGCATCCGCGCGTCCCCTCGGCCGTCCTCTACTATGCGCCATAGAAGCACAGAGCACGGTCGCACCCATAGTTCGTGTCGGGATGCCCGCGGGCCACCGCCCCGTCCGGGCCGCAGCAACGGGGGACAGTGAACCAGTGGCTCTCACGGGGAGTTCGACGGAGACGGCCGCGAGGGAGGCGGCCGTGGTCCGCATACGGGGGCGGCAGGACCAGGTGGTCGGCGCCGGGTTCCTCGTACGCCCCGACCTCCTGTGCACCTGCGCGCACGTCGTGTCGGCGGCCGTCGGGCACGACGCAGACGCGGCGACCGCGCCGGACGCGCGGGTGACCGTGGACTTCCCCCTCCTGCCGGGCGCCCCGGGGTCCACGCGGCCGGCCAGGGAGGCGGAGGTCGTCACCTGGCTGCCCGAACAGCCGGACGGCGGCGGTGACCTGGCGCTGCTGCGCCTCACCGGGACCGCGCCCGAGGGCGCGCGTCACGTGCCGCTCCTGCACGCGGCCTCGCTCTGGGACCGCGCCTTCCGCGCGCTCGGTTTCCCCGGCAACCGCGACTTCGGGGTGTGGGCGTCCGGGCGGCTGCTGGGGACCCAGGCCGTCGGGTGGGTTCAGATGGAGGTCGGCCAGGGGCCGCGCATCACCTACGGGTTCAGCGGCGCGCCCGTCTGGGACGCCGCTTCGGGAGCCGTCGCCGGCATGGTGGTCGCCGCGGAACGGGCGGACGGGACGGCGTACCTGATGCCCGTCGCCATGCTCGCCCGGCTGGTGCCCGAGGTGTTCGCCCGCAGGGACGGGGACCAGGACGCCGCACCCGCCGAGGGGATCGCGCTCCGCGACGGCGGGAGCGCGCGGGACGAGCGCCGGCGCGCCGTCCGCGCCGCCGGGTCCGGGACCGTCGCCGCGGCGCTCACGACGGGCGGCTACCTGGCCCTCGATCCGTCCCCGCATCCGCTGTCCGCGGGGCTGCTGGCGCTCGGGGGAGCCGGGATCGGCGCCCTTGCGGCCGGGCTCCCCGGCCTCCGGCGGGCACCCGGCGCCCCGCCCACGGCCGTCCCACCCGTCACCGCGGCGGAACTCGACCGCGTGCTCCTGGCGCTCGCGGCACGCCACGACCCGGGCGGCGGCGGGCACCTCCCGGAAGATCGTTCAGCGGAAGGACCACCCATGCGCGACCACGGCTTCGAGGACGACCCGTCGAAGGCACTGGCATCGTCGACGGCGCTCTTCCAGCTACCGCCCGCCGTGGCCGACTTCACCGGCCGGGAGGCGGCGCTGGCCGCCGTGCGGGAGGCCGTGCTCGGCGCGGAGGGGGAAGCCCGGCGCGCCGTGCTGATCAGTGCCGTGGCCGGCATGGGCGGCGTCGGCAAGACGACCCTGGCCGTCCGGGTGGCGCACGACCTGCTCGCGGACTTCCCCGACGGGCAGTTGTACGTGAACCTGCGCGGTGCCGAGGCACAGCGGCTCGATCCGTCCGACGCGCTCGCCGAGTTCCTCCGTGCCCTGGGCGTCCAGGGCGCCGCGATCCCCGCGTCCCTCGACGCGCGCAGCCGGCTCTTCCGGGAGAGGCTGGCCGGCCGGCGCGTCCTCGTCGTCCTCGACAACGCCGCCGACGAGACCCAGGTCCGCCCTCTGCTGCCGGGGAGCCCCGGGTGCGCCGTCATCGTCACGAGCCGCGCGCGCATGGCGGGTCTCGAAGGCGTGCGGCCCCTGTCCCTGGACGTCCTGCCGGCCGAGGAGGCCGTCGATCTGCTGGCCAGGGTCGCCGGCGCCGACCGGGTGGCCGAGGATCCCGAGGCGGCGCTCCGTCTCGTCCGGCTGTGCGGCTGCCTGCCGCTGGCCGTCCGCATCGCCGGGGCACGGCTGGCCGGCCGGCCGCACTGGCGCACCGCCACGCTGGCCGACCGGCTGGCGGACGAGGACTCCCGGCTGCGCGAGCTGGAGATCGGCGATCTCGGCGTGCGGGCGAGCATCCGCATCTCCGTCGACGAACTCGCCCCGCCGACCCGGCGCCTGTTCAGGATGCTGGGGACGCTGACCGCACCCGACTTCCCCGCGTGGATCGCGGCCGCGCTGCTCGACACCGATCTCGTGACGGCCGGCGCGGAGATGGAGCGGCTCGTCGACGCGGAGCTGCTGCAGGACGCCGGCACGGACGCGGCGGGCCAGACGCGCTACCGCTTCCACGACCTGATCCGCGCCTACGCGCGCGAGGAGCTCAGGGCGTCGGAGACGGACGCCGCGAGGGCGGAGGCGCTGCTGCGGGTCGTGGAGGCGTATCTGCTCGCGGCCCGGCGCGCCGTGGACGAGCTGGAACCCGCCGGGCTGCAGTCCGCCTGGCGCGGTCTCGCGCCGGCCGTCCCGGCCGCGGCGCGGGCGGCCGTGGACGCAGCGCGCAGCCCCACGGCGTGGTTCGGCGCCGAACGGCTCAGCCTGGTCAGCACCGTCGAGCAGGCGCACGGGACGCTGCCCGACCACGCGTGGGAACTGTCCACGGAACTGGCGACGTTCTTCGACCTCCACACCCACTGGGACGACTGGGAGAACACGCAGGCGCTCGCCCTGTCCGCGGCGCAGCGGGTCGGCAGCCGTGTCGGAGCCGGGTACACGCTCTGGGGCGTCATCAGGCTCCGCCGCTACCAGTCCCGGTGGGACGAGGCGATCAGCGCCGCCGAGCAGTGCCTCGGCATCTTCCGGGAGACGGGCGACCAGCGGGGCGAGGCGGCCGCTCTCGTGGATCTGGCCCGCGTGTACTGGTACCAGGCCAGGTTCGACGAGGCCGCCCGCGCGTCCGACCGCTGCCTGCGGATCTTCGAGGACCTCGGCGACCGCCGCTGGCGCGCGAGGACGCTGGTCGACCTCGGCGACGTGCGCCGCGACCAGGGCCGGTTCGACGAGGCACGCGCCCACTGCGCGTCGGCGATCGCCGTGTTCGAGGAGCTGGGCGACGCCCGGTGGGCGGCGATCTCCCGGGTCGCCCTCGGGCGCGTCGATCTCGACAGCGGACAGCCGGATTCGGCCGTCGGGCTCTTCGAGACCGGCCTCGGCAGCTTCCGCGGACTCGGCGACCGGATCTGGGAGAACTACACGCTGCGCTGCATGGGGGACGCCCTGCGCGAGCTGGGCCGCCTCGACGAGGCGCTCACCTGTCTGCTGCCGGTCGTGCCCGCGTTCGAGAGGCTGGGTGACCGGCGCTGGCAGATGAGGAGCCTGCACAGCCTCGGCGAGGTGCACCGGGTGAGGGACGAGCACGACGCGGCCACGGACTGCCTTCTGGCGTGCCTGCCCGCCTTCCGCGCCAACGGCGACCGGCTGTGGGAGGCGAGGACGCTGAGCAGTCTCGGTCTGCTCGCCGAGCGCGACGCGTCGGACGAGGCGCGGGTGCTGTGGCGGGCTGCGCTCTCGATCCTCGACCGGATCGGCTCCCCCGAGGCCGCGGCCGTGCGCGCGTGGCTGCACGAGGACGGGAGCTGAGCGCCCCTCCGCCGGCTGTGGCGCCGGGTCACGCGGCGGCGGGGACCGCGGGTCCGGGCGACGGGCGCCGCCCGGCGCGCAGGCTGCCGATCAGGGCCAGGAGTGCGGCCGTCGACGCGGCGGTCAGCGGCAGGAGGTAGCCGAGGGCGGGCGCGCCGAGGTGCTCGGCGGCCCAGCCGCCCGTCGCGGAGCCGAGGGCGATGCCCCCGAGCAGGGCGGTCACGGCCAGCGTCATGCCCTCGTTGAGACGTCCCGCCGGCACGGCCGTCTGCACCAGGGTCATGCCGGTGATCATCGTCGGCGCGGTGGCCATGCCGGCGAGCAGCAGCGCCGGCGCGAGGGCCGGGAGCGACCCGGTCCGCGCGGCCAGGAGGGGCAGGCACATGAGGACGGCCATGGCCGCCGAGCAGCGGGCGAGCCGGCCGTGCGGCGTGCCGGCCGCCCTGAGCAGGCCGAAGGCGAGGCCCGCGACGGCGGAGCCCGCGGCCTGGGCGGCGAGCACGGCCCCGGCGAGCGCGCGCTGTCCCCGTTCGTCGGCGAAGGCGATGGTGACGACCTCCAGCGCGCCGAACACGGCGCCCGTGCACACGAAGACGGCGAGCAGCGACGGCATGCCCGGCGTCCGCAGGGGCGCGCGTCCTGCTCCGCTGCGTGGCGCGGGCGGCGGCTCGGTGCCGCGCTGGGCCGCGAACAGGAGGCTGCCGGCCAGGAGCAGGACGGCTGCCGTGGCGGTGCCGGCCTCGGGGAACAGGGCGGTGCACAGAAAGGCGGCGAGCACAGGACCGGACATGTAGCAGAGCTCGTCCATGGCCTGTTCGAGGGAGTTCGCGGTGTGACGGGCGGATGTGTGGTCCGGGGAGTCGTCCGGGTAGAGGTGCGCCCAGCGTGCCCTGGACATGCCGCCGGTGTTGGGCTGCGCCGACGTGGCGACGGCGCAGCAGAAGTACATCCACACCGGGGCGTCGAGAAGGACGGCCAGCAGCAGCGCCAGGTGGCCCGTCGCGCACAGGAAGGCCGCCGGCACGAGGACGGCGGACTGCCCGCGCCGGTCCACGAGACGGGCGATCAGCGGACCGACGACGACCGAGGCGGCGAGCCCCGTCGCCTGGACCGCGCCGGCCAGGGCGTAGGAATCGTGCCGGTCGGTGATCATGAGGACGGCGGCGACGCCGAACATGCCGGACGGCAGGCGCGCCATGAGGTTGGGCAGGGTGAACGCCAGGGCTCCGGGCGTGCGCAGGAGCGCCCGGTACGGCGCGGCCACGCGGCCGGGCGGGGTCAGCGGCATGCGTCCCACCCTCCCGGCCGCGCCCCGGCCGGGTCCAACACCTGTCCGGCGCCGATTCACACTCCCGGCGCGTGGATGACGGGCCGGGCCCGGGGGGCCACAATGGCGGGCGTGCCTCTTCGCGACACCGATCCCCGGCTGCTGCGCGCCTTCGTCGCGGTCGCGGGCGAGCTGCACTTCACGCGGGCGGCCGCCCGGCTGTTCGTCGCCCAGCAGGCCCTCAGCCGGGACATCCGGCGCCTGGAGCGGGAGTGGGGCGTACGGCTCTTCGTGCGGACGACTCGGCAGGTCGCGCTCACCGCGGACGGGGAACGGCTGCTGCCGGCCGCACGGGATGTCCTGGCCGCCCACGACGAGCTGGCCGCCATGCTCGCGGACGCGGGCGGCCGGCCGCTGGCCGTCGACGTGGGCGCGCCGGCCGCCACGGGCAACCTCGTGCTGACGCGGGCACGGCGGGCGGCCCCCGGGGTGGAGTTCGTGGCCCGCTTCCGCAGCGGCCTCGCGGGCGCCGTGCGCGACATCGCCGTGGGGCGGCTCGACGTGTCGTTCGGCAGGGTCGCTGGACTCCCGCCCGGCGCGCGGCGCGGACTGGCCCACCGGCTGGTCCGGCTGGAGCGCGCGGCCGTGCTCGTGCCGGGCGGGCACCCGCTCGCGCCGCTGGCACGGGTGCCCCTCGCGCGGCTCGCGGGCGAGACGCTGTACGCGGCGGCCGGGAACGAGGAGACGACCGAGTGGACCGACTACGCCCGGGCGCTGTTCACCGGACGCGGCATCCGGCTCGCGGACCCGTATCCCAGGATCGAGGGCGACGAGGAGTTCCGGCGGGTCGTCCTGGAACGGGGCTGGTCGGTCCTGGCGAGCGAGCAGTTCACCGATCTGCCGGGCACGGTGCTGCGACCGCTGACGGATCCGGTGCCGCTGGCGGCGGTGTGGATGGTGTGGCGCGACGGACTGCGGCACCCGGGGCTCGACGCGCTGCTCGCCGCGGCGGACGGGCTCGGGCGCGCCGGCGGGTGGCTGCGCAGCCCGCCGGGGGCCTGGCTCCCGGAGGCCGACGCGCGCCTGATCGCGGCCGGGGGCTGAACGGACGGGGGCACGGGAACGGCCGGCCCGCGGGGGGGTGGCGGGCCGGCCGGTGTGGGGGGAGGGATCGGAGCGGGGGCTCAGCTGCCGCTGAGCACGGCGGTGTCCGCCGCGGGGGTTCCCTCCAGCTGGCGGCGGGCGACGGCGAGCGCGTCGTCGACCTGCCTGGTTCCCGTGGACACGCACAGGGTGTAGGCGACGTCCTCCATACGCTGCCGCACGTCCGGGCCACCCGTGTCCGCCTGCAGGATCCGCAGGGCTTCGTACTCGTCGATGAGATTCCGCAGGACCGTGGGGTGTGCCATCAACACGGGTGGTTCTCCTTCCGTATCGCCGCTTCGTGGGGCAGCGATGCACCGGCTACCCGCGTCCGGGAGGAGCATGCCGACTTTTTTCCGACCCCGCCCGGCCGCCCCGGCTCAGCGGGTGCGCAGGGAGGCGAGGTACGCGTTGTACGCCTCCAGCTCGCGGTCGCCGGTCCGCTCGGCGGTGCGGTCGATACGGCGGGCCGTGCGCTGCTCGGAGACGTACCACTGGATGACGAGCGCGATCAGCACGATGACGGTGGGGATCTCGCTGAACGCCCAGGCCATGCCGCCGGCCGCCGACTGGTCGGAGACGGCGTCGGTCGCGAGGGACGCGGGCGGGTCCGCGTACGTGTCGACCATGGGGCCGCTCGCCATCATCAGGGCGATGCCGAAGAACGCGTGGAACGGCATCGTCGCGAACAGTTCCAGCATGCGCATCATGTGCCCCGACCGGTGCGGCCCCGGGTCGACGCCCATGATCGGCCAGAAGAACACCAGCCCCACGGCCACGAAATGCAGCATCATGCCGAGGTGCCCGATCCGCGATTCCATCAGGAAATCGAAAATCGGTGTGAAATAGAGCGCGTAGAGGCTCGCCACGAAAAGTGTGATCGTGAAGATCGGGTTGGTGATGAGCCGCACATAGCGGCTGTGCAGCAGCCGGACGAGCACGCGGCGGGTCGGGCCGCCGGCGGGCAGGGAGCGCAGCAGCAGTGTGACGGGGGCGCCGAGGAGGATCAGGATGGGCGACACCATGCTGATGACCATGTGCTGCAGCATGTGCGCGCTGAACAGCACCATGCCGTAGTCGTTGAGCCCGGTGCAGGTCACCGCGGCGATGCTGAGGACGCCGAGGGCGTAGGCGACGGTGCGGCCCACCGGCCACCGGTCGCCGCGCCGCTGGAGCCGGACGACGCCCCAGCCGTACAGGACCAGGAAGGCGACGCAGCCGATGAGGAAGACCGTGTCGCCGCCGGGGGCGAGTGCCCGTGCCACCGTGAGCGGCGGCAGGTCCATTCCATGGCCGTGGTCGTGATCCATATCCCTGACTTCCGCTCGCGGTGTTCCGCGTGCCCGGGGAAATCGCGTCCGGGCGCGTTCGGTGATGACCGGGCTCAACAATAGGGAATCCCCCCGGCCGCGACGCGGCCAGGGGGTCCTTGCGGCGTGGCCGCGCTGCGCCGCGGCCCCGTGCGTCAGGCGGCGCTCTGGGTCGCCGCCCTGATGCGCTCGTCGCGCAGCGCGTCGAACCAGCGCTCGTCCACCGGCGGCAGGGCGCCCACGTCGAGCGTCAGCTTCAGCATGAGGTCGGCGATCTTGGGGTTGCGGGCCAGGACGGGACCGTGCATGTAGGTGCCGAAGACGGTGTCGCGCCACGCGCCCTCGGTGCCGTCGCCCGTGCCGTTGCCCCGGCCGACGCTGACCCGCGCCAGGGGGCGCACACCCGGCCCGAGGTGGGTGACGCCCTGGTGGTTCTCGAAGCCGCTGAGCTGCGGGACACCGAGGGACGCGTCCACGTCGGCCAGCACGTCCCCGACGCAGCGGGCGCCCTCGCCCCGCGTGCTGACGACGTCGAGCAGGCCGAGGCCGGGCTCGCGGGCGCCCAGGTCGTTCACGAACTCGTGGCCGAGGATCTGGTAGCCGGCGCAGACGGAGAAGATGATGGCGCCGTTGTCCGCCGCCCGCTGGAGCCCGCCGTCGCGCCGCAGCCGCTCGGCGGCCAGGCGCTGCGGGCGGTCCTCGCCGCCGCCGATGAGGTAGATGTCGCCGGAGGTCGGCACGGGCTGGTCGGAACGGACGTCCACCCGCTCGACGTGCAGGCCGCGCTGGTGGGCGCGCCGCTCCATCACGAGGACGTTGCCCTGGTCGCCGTAGGTGCTGAGCAGGTCCGGGTAGACCCACACCAGCCGGAGTGCCGAAGCGCTCATGTCGCGGTCCGTTTCTGTCTCGTGGCTGCTTCGTGGCTGCCGGGGGCTGGGGTCAGTTGCCGACGACGCGGCGCAGGTCCTGGAACGCCGTGTAGTTGGCGATGGCCTCGATGCGGCCGGGCGGGAGGGTGTGGACGGCCTCGTGGGCGCTCGCGCAGACCCGGAAGTCGACACCGGCCACGTCGAGCCGGACGGCGAGGTCGAGGCGGCGGTCCCCGATGACGGCGACGGGGTGGCCGTGCAGCCTGCGGTAGTCCACGTCCCACAGCCACGAGGTGTCGGTGCCGTCGGCGCTGCGGGCGTTCACGGACAGGATGACGGGGGCGGGCGGCGGGTCGATCAGGGAGAACGTCTCCAGCCAGCCGGCCGGGTTCTTCGCGAGGAGGAGACGCACGTCACGGCCCTCGTACTGCACGACGTCGTACCGGCCGGCGACGGCGGCCACGGACTGCATGCGCTCCAGCGCGATGTGCGGCGGGATGCCGAAGACGGCGGCGACGGCCGTGGAGGAGGCGGCGTTGGCCTTGTTCGCGCGGCCCGGGAGCTGGAGCCTGATCGGCCACGCGGAGCCGTGCGGGTCCAGGACGTGGTCGCCGGAGAGGACCCAGGTGGGAGTGGGGCGGCCGAAGCCGCAACTGGCACAGCGCCAGTCGTCGCCGTTGCGCTGCAGGACACCGCCGCACGACGGGCACGACCAGGCGTCGTCCTTCCACTCCTGGCCCGCGGCGACCCACACGACGTCCCCGGAGGACGAGGCGGCCCACACGACGAGGGGGTCGTCCGCGTTGGCCACGATGGTGGCCTTCACGCCCTGGAGGCCCTCACGCCAGTGCTCGGCGAGCATCCGGGTCTCGGCGGCGCGGTCGAGCTGGTCGCGGGAGAGGTTCAGCAGGGCGATGACCTTCGGCGACACGTCGCGGGCCACACCGGCCAGGTACTTCTCGTCCACCTCGATCACGCCGTAGCGCGCCTGGGCGCCGGCGGAGAGGGCGGAGGTGATGCCGGCCGGCATGTTGGCGCCGAGGGCGTTGGAGACGACCTCGCCGCCGGCGCGGAGGGCCTCGGCGATCAGGCGGGTGGTGGTGGTCTTGCCGTTCGTCGCGGAGACGAGGACCACGTCGAGGTGCCCGGCGAGGCGCGAGAGCAGGTCGGGGTCGACCCGCAGCGCGACCTTCCCGCCGATCACGGACCCGCTGCCGCGGCCGGCCGCCCGCGACACGGCCGCCGCCGCCCGGCCCGCCGTCACAGCCAGCCTGGCCCGTGCCGACAGCGGCTGGTTGCTTTCTGCCATCGTCCTCGTTCCTCCTTGCCCGCACACGGCCCTCGGCCCATGCCCTCGTGCTCGTCCTCCGGCCCGGACCAGCCTATCGATGTCCGGCGCGGCCGCCGCACCGCATCGGCCCCCAAGCGGGGGCCGTTGAGGAGGCGGGGGCGGCGCGCCGACATGTTCACCCTGATGCCCCGGCCGACCGCGAGTCACGTTGCGTGAGCTTTAGAGTACCGACAGTGAAGGACGTCGGCGCCGTACTCCGGGAGTGCTCATGATTCTGTCCGTGTCTGGGGTGGTCCTGCTGGGGGTCATCGTGGTCCTCTTCTTCCGCAAGGACGGGCTCAAGGTCTCGCACGCGGTGGTGTGCGCGCTCTTCGGCTTCTACCTGTCCAGCACGGCGGTGGCGCCGAGCATCCACGCGGGGGGCCGGAGCCTGGCCGACCTGCTGGGCGGGATCTCGTTCTGACGGTGGCGGCACACGGGTTCACGATCGTCGGGCGGGGTCTCGGGCAGCTCGCGCGGGCGGGCCGCGCGCGGTGGGCGCGCACACCGCGGGAGCGGCGGTGGCTGCCGGCCGCCGGCGCCGCAGTGGCGGTGGCGGCCGTGCTGGCCGCGCCGTACGGCGCCGCGGCGGGCGCGGGGCTGCTGCTGTCGGCGGCGTACTGGGCCGGGCGCCGGGCGGAGCGGGCGGAGCAGGCGGCGGCGGCCGAGGCGGCGGCGCGTCTCGGCCTGCTGTACGAGGCGCTGGTGCCGTACTTCTCGCTGCCGGCCGACCCCTCGCCCGAACCGCTCTACGCGCCGGGCGGCGCCTGGGCGCGCTGCTTCCGCTCCTACGTCCTCGGCGACGACGGACGGCTGCTGCGGCTCCGGCTGCTGTACCCGGCGTTCTTCCCCGACGGTGACGCGGACTGCCGCGCGCGGGTGGAGCGGGTGGTCGCGGGCAAGGCGGGCCGCGACCGCGAGGTCCGGTTCCGGTGGGAGGAGGAGCGCAACGAACTGGAGGTCGTGGTGCTGCCCGACCTGCCGGCGGGGATCGGGGCGCAGCGTTTCGTCGCGGGTCCCGGGGAGACGGTGCTCGGCTTCACGGACGCGTGGGCGGTGGACCGTACGGTGCCGGTGCGCGGTGGCGCGGAATACGGGGAGCGGTTGCAGGCGGCGCCGGTCGTGTGGCGCTGGGGGCCCCGGTCGGCGGAACCGCACCTGCTCGTCGTCGGCGCACCGGGTGCCGGGGCCACCTCGCTGCTGCGGTCGGTGGCGCTGCAGGCGCTGGAGCAGGGGGGCGAGGTGCTTCTGGTGGACGGGGGCGGCGGCGGGGAGTTCGCGTGCTTCGCGGGGCGGGCCGGTGTGCTCGGCGTCGAGACGACGGCGGCGGGAGCGGTCACGGGACTGCGGTGGGCGCAGCGCGAGACGGAACGGCGGCTGCTCGCCGCGGGGCGCGGGGAGCGGCCGCTGTGGCTCGTGGTGGACCGGCCGGCCCTGATCGGCCACCTGGCGCGCGTCCAGGGGGTGGGCGATCCGCTGGCGCTGCTCGACGTCCCGCTGCGGTACGGGCGCGGCGGGCGCGTGACGGTCGTGGTGGCGGAGCAGGCCGAGGCGCTGGAACGGCTCGGGCCGCCGGTCGCCGCGTGCGCGCGGGCGCGGGTGCTCCTCGGGGCGGTGGACGCGGCCACGGCGGCGGCGGTCCTCGGCGGCCCGCCGCCCGGCGGCCGGTCGCGCGGCATGCCACCGGGGCGCGGGTTCGCGCGGCTCGGTCCCGGCCCGGTGCACCGGCTGCAGGTGCCGGCGACGCCCGACCCGTACGACGAGACGGCGGACGAGGCGGCGCGGCGGGCCGTCCTCGCGCTGCTGCCGGAGCGGCGCGGTCCGGTACCGGCCGGCACGACGGCCGCCGAGGACGGGTGACGACCTGTCGACAAGCCGATGAGTCGCCGCGGGGCGGCGGCCCGCCGGGCGTGGGTGTCGCCAGCCCCACCCTGTCCCGTGTCACTGGAAGCACCACACATCGGCCTGTCAGCCGGATGTTCCGGAGCCCGGTTTCCGGCGAAAGATGGCATGTGTTCGTCTCTCCCGTACCACCGGACAGGAAACACTCATGGCACGTCTTCGCCGGTTCGACCGGCGCGCACACCGCGCGCTGGCAGGCATCGCATTGCTGGCGGTCTCCGCCGGTGTCGTCACCGCGTGCAGCGACGAGGGATCCGGTCACCCGGCTCCCTCGCCTTCGGCGTCCGCGTCATCGGCCCGGGGGGCGGCCGAGCCCGAACTCCACATGGTCGAGAACGACGGCCACCGCCTCGCGTTCCACGTCACCGAGGGAAGCGGCCCGACCATCGTGCTGGACGCGGGCGGCGGCGAGGATTCCTCCTACTGGAAGGACATCGCCCCGCAGCTCCACTCGGACACCGGAGCCACGGTCGTCACGTACGACCGTGCCGGTCTCGGCCGGAGCGAGGCGGTCCCCGGACCGTGGGACGTGGCGAGTGCCGTCAGCGACCTGGAGACGGGGCTGCGGGCGCTCGGTGTGACGCGCGACGTGATCCTGGTGTCCCATTCGCAGGCGGGCGAGATCGCGACCTACTTCGCGGGGGCGAACCCCGGACTGGTGGCAGGGTCCGTGCTCGTCGACGCCAGCCTTCCCCCGTTCTACACCGACGAGGAGACAGCCCGCGTCGTCGCTGCCAACCAGCCCGCGGTGGACGCGGCGCGGGAGGACCCATCCGATCCGCGGAACAGCCAGCTCATCTCCATCGCGGAGAGCTACACCGCGATGCACGCGGCCTATCACCGGGCCTCCTGGCCCGACACGGTCCCGGCCACCGTCATCGTGTCGGAGAAGACCCCGTTCGACGGCTCTCCCGAGGACGCCCGGCGCTGGCGGGACGCGGCAGCGGCCTTCGTGCGGCAGGGGCCGGACCGGACCCTCGTCACCGCGCGGGGAAGCTCGCACGACGTCCCGGAGGACCGGCCCGCCCTCGTCATCGAGGAGATCGAGAAGATGGTGCGGGCGGAAGGCTGACGGCCGGCCACCACGGCGCCCGCCCCGGGCGGCGGGGCGGGCCGGTCGGGGTCAGCGGGTGGCCGTCGCGCGGGTGAGGGCGGCCAGTGGGTCGTCCAGGACCGCCTGCCACGCCAGTTCGCCCGCGCCGACCAGGCCGCTGTGGCGCAGCGTCGCCGCGAGGACGGGGACGCTGCCGCCCCTCCCCCACAGGCTGCGCTCCGCGACGACGGCCCGCAGCCGGTCCGGGTCGGCCTGCAGCAGGACGCGGTGCAGGCCGCCGAGGATGATGCGGTCGGGGTTCAGGATGTTGACCAGCCCGGCGAGGCCGAGGCCGAGGCGGTCGATGACGGCGCGGGTGGCGTCACGGACCGCCGGGTCGGCGGGGAACCCGCCCCGCACGAGGTCGGCCGCCTGGTCCAGCAGGATGCCGTCGGGCCCCGGCGCCCGGCCCGCGGCGGCCAGCAGGGCCTGCGGGTCGGTCTCCACGTCGAGGCAGCCGCGGCCGCCGCAGTGGCACGGCCGGCCGGCCGGGTCCACGGTCAGGTGCCCGACCTCCAGGGCGAGTCCGGCACTGCCGGTGTGCAGGCGGCCGTCCACCACGAGGGCGCCGCCGACACCGCGGTGACCGGTGGCGACGCACAGGAGGTGCCGCGCGCCGCGGCCCGCGCCGTGCCGGTGCTCGGCGAGGGCGGAGAGGTTCACGTCGTTGCCGCACAGGCCGGGAGCGGTGATGCCCGCCTCGGCGAGGCAGCGTCCGAAGATCTCCCGCACGGGCGCGCCGACGGGCCAGGCGAGGTGCAGCGGGTTGAGGGCGGTGCCCTCCGGTTCGGCGACGGCGGACGGGACGGCCAGGGCCGCCCCCACGCACACCCGGCCGCTGTCGGCCAGCAGGCGCGCCCCGACGGCGACGACCTCGCGGATGATCTCGGCCGGGTCGGCTCCCGGATCGTCCGTGTGGGTCGGCGGTGCCGTGGCGACGAGCCGGCCGCCGAGCCCGACGAGCGCTGCCCGGTGGCCGTCCGCGTGGACCTGGACGGCCAGGGCGACCGGGCCGTCGTCGGCGATGGCGAGCCGGTGGGAGGGACGGCCCTGGCCGCCGGTCGCCGTGCCGGGGCTCGCGTCCACGGTGATCAGGCCGAGGGTCTGGAGCTCGGCGGCGACGGCGCCGGCGGTGGCGCGGGTGACGCCGAGTTCGGTGGTGAGGACGGCGCGGGTGGGGGCGCGGCCGGTGTGGACGAGTTCCAGTGCGGGACCGAGGGCGTTACGGCCCCGTTCGAGCCTGGTGCGAGGGTGGGTCACACGCCTATTGTGGCTTTGTGCCCCCCATAAACAAATTGCGGTCGACGAAGACCGCGCGCGGTGCCCGCCCTGCCGGCGGGCAGCGGGAACAGCGGCCCGACGCGGCCGCGTTGCGCCGGCTGCGAGCGGCGCTGACCTTCTTCTTCGGGCTCGACGGCTTCCTCTTCGCCGGCTGGGTGGTGCGCATCCCGGACGTCAAGGAGCAGACGGGCGCCTCCCCCAGCGCGCTCGGGCTCGCGCTCCTCGGGGTGTCGGTCGGCGCGGTGGTGACCATGGTGCTCATCGGCCGGCTGTGCGAACGGTTCGGGAGCCGGCCGGTCACGGTGGCCGGTCTCGTCCTGCTGGCGGTGGCCGTCGCGCTGCCCCCGCACACCCACGGGGCGATGTCCCTGGGAGCGGTCCTCCTCGTCCTCGGTGTGGGCTTCGGCGCGGTGAACGTGGCGGCCAACAGCGTCGCCGTGGACCTCGTGGCCGCGCTGCGGCAGCCGGTGATGCCGAGCTTCCACGCGGCCTTCTCCCTCGGCGGCATGCTGGGCGCCGGGCTCGGCGGGCTCGTCGCCGGGCACTGGAGCGCGGCCCGGCACCTGGGGGCACTGGCGGTCGTCGGCGTGGTGGCCGCCGCGGGAGCCGGGTGGGCGCTGCTGCGCCCCGCACTGCCCGCACCGGACCGCGCGGAGTCCGCCGCACGCGGGGACACCACGCCCGCCGACGGCGCGCCCGGCACGGCCCGGGCGGGGCGCGGCGCCCGCCGCGTGGTGCTGCTGCTGGGGTTCATCGCCCTGTGCTCCGCGTACGGGGAGGGCGCGCTCGCGGACTGGAGCGCGCTGCACCTGAAGGAGTCCCTCGGCTCGGGCCCGGCCGTCGCCGCCGCGGCGTACTCGGTGTTCGCCGGCGCGATGACGGTGGGCCGGATGACCGGCTCGGCGATGCTGCGGCGCCTCGGGCAGGACCGCTGCCTGGAGCTGGGCGGGGCGACGGCGGCCGTCGGCATGCTGCTGGGCGCCCTGGCGCCGTCGGTCTGGCTGGTCCTGGCCGGTTTCGTGCTGACCGGGCTCGGGCTCGCGAACGTCTTCCCGATCGCGCTCGGACGGGCCGGCGCGCTGGCCGGGCCGGCGGGCGTGGCCGCCGCCTCGACGCTCGGGTACGGCGGCATGCTGCTCGGGCCGGTGGCGATCGGATTCGTCGCCGACTGGGTCTCGCTGCCCGTGGCGCTCACGACGGTGGCGGGGCTCGCCGCCGTGGCGGCGGTGACGGCCCGCGCCAGCCGGGGCGCGGCCTGAATCCCGGCGGACGGCGTGACGGCGTCGCCGCGCGCACCGTTCCACCGCGCCCCGCACACTCCGCCGTCCCATGAACCGGTCACGTCCGTACCGCTCTTCGGGCGCCCGGGCGCCCAGCGGCACGCGGCCGGACCGGAACCGGTTCGGCGGCTCCCTCCCTCGCTGGGCGGCCCGTTCCGGACGATCCCCGTGTGTTCGCCGGGTTCCGCCCGGCGGAGATCCGGGCGGCGACGGTGGAACGGCGCCACCGTGGTCAGGCACCGGCCCGGCCGGCCCACGGGACCGGAACACGCAGCCGCGTGCCGGGCAGGCGGTCCGGTCGCGGTCCCCGGCACCGGACCGCCGTACAGGGCGCGCCGGTCCCCGCCGGGGGCAAGGGGGGCGGCACGGCCCGCGGGCAGGCGTCGCCCGGACAGCGCGACCGGTGCACCAGGGCCGACCCCTCCCGGGAGACGGGGAGCGCGGCGCACGAACGCCGGCGGGCGCGGCCCCCGGCAGGCCCGACAGCGGACGGCGAACCCGCCGCACACCACGACGGCAGGATCCGGAGCGGGCGGCAGGCCACCGCAGGCCACGCCGGCGCGGGAGCGCGAGCCGCTCCGCCGGGACCCGCCCGCTCCACGGACAACAGCGGCGCCCGGCCCCGGGCGAGGCCGGGCCGATGCGCACGAGGAAACGGCACGGGAGGGAGACCGTCCCCAGGGGACCGCCGGCGGGCCGCGTGACGGGCGGTCAGCGCCGGGGACCGGCCGGGCCGGCGGGCCGGGTCGCCCGTACGGCGGGACCGTGCGTCCGAACGCAGCAGCCGGGCCGGGCGCCGCGTGTCATCCGCATGCCGCGCCGGCTTCGCCCGTTCGGCCCCGCGTCACTCGGCGGCGGCGTCCGCCGCGGCGCCGCCCGGCGCGTCCGGCGCCTGCCGGGGCGACCGGTCCAGCGCTGACAGCACGCGGCGCGCCATCGGATGGGTGCGCACGATGTTCGCGAGGGTCGTCGAGCCCCGGGTGATCTGGGCGAACGCGGTCCACGCCGGGCGGACCGTGATCAGCGCCGTGTGCACCACCTTCGGGCGCTGCGCGAACACCTGCAGCAGACGGCGGCCGACGCCCATCTCGACACCGAGGCCGCTCTTCACGGCGAACGTGTAGTTGAGGGCCTGGCGCCGGGCGTCCACCGCGTCACCGGCCTCCGCGATCCGCACGGCCCACTGACCCGCGAGACGGCCCGAGCGCAGCGCGAACGAGATCCCCTCGCGCGTCCAGGGCTCCAGCAGCCCGGCCGCGTCGCCGCAGACCAGGACGCGGCCCCGGGACAGCGGCGAGTCGTCCGTGCGGCAGCGCGTCAGGTGCCCCGAGGAGATGGCGGGCTCGTAGCCGGCGAGGCCGAGGCGGGTGGTGAAGTCCTCCAGGTAGCGCTTGGTGGCCGCGCCCTCGCCGCGCGCCGAGATGACGCCGACGGTGAGGGTGTCGCCCTTCGGGAAGACCCAGCCGTAGCTGCCGGGCAGCGGCCCCCAGTCGATGAGGACACGGCCCTTCCACTCCCGCGCGACGTCCGGCGGCACCGGGATCTCCGCCTCCAGGCCGAGGTCCACCTGGTCCAGGCGCACCCCGACATGTGCTCCTATCCGGCTCGCGCTGCCGTCCGCGCCCACCACGGCGCGGGCCAGCAGCGTCTCCCCGTCCGTGAGGACGACGGCCACGGTGCGCCGGTCGGGGACGGCGGGTCCGTGCTGCTCGACGCGGGACACGGCGGTGCCGGTGCGCAGTTCGGCGCCCGCCTTCACCGCCGCCTCGACGAGGCGCTGGTCGAACTCGGGCCGGTTGACCAGTCCGAAGAGCATCCGCTTGGAGCGGCGGGTGCGGGCGAGCCTGCCGTTGAGGGAGAAGGTGACGGCGTGCACGCGGTCGCGCAGCGGCAGTTCGAAGCCGGGCGGCAGGGCGTCGCGCGAGGGGCCGATGATGCCGCCGCCGCACGTCTTGTAGCGGGGCAGCTCGGCCTTCTCCAGCAGCAGGACACGCCGCCCGGCCTCGGCGGCGGCGCGCGCGGCGGAAGCACCGGCGGGGCCCGCCCCCACCACGACGACGTCCCAGACCTCGCTGCTCACGGCTTCGTCTTCACTGCTCACGATGTGCTGTAGCTCCCCGCTGGGTTACGTCCGAAGGTCACCGCTGGGCATCCTACGCAGCACCCGGCGCGGAACCGGGCTGTGGGATCATCGGAAACATCCCTGATCCGTGTGCACCGGCGTCCGCACGCTCCCGTGACGGCGGCGACCGTGCCCGTACGTGGAGCGTCCCATGCAGCACCGTGCCCAGGAGGCCACGATTCCGTCCGCCGTCGCCGCGCTGATGCCGAGGGCGAAGGAGGAACTGGCCGAGCTGGTGGCGTTCAGGTCGGTGGCCGACCCGGCGCTGTACCCGCCGAGCGAAAGCCTCGCCGCCGCCGAGTGGATCGCGGCAGCGCTGCGCGCCGAGGGGTTCGCCGAAGTGGAGCTGCTGGAGACGCCGGACGGCACCACCTCCGTCTACGGCCACCTGCCGGGACCCGAGGGCGCGCCGACGGTCCTGCTGTACGCGCACCACGACGTGCAGCCGCCGCTGGACGAGGCGGCGTGGACCTCCCCGCCGTTCACCCTGACCGAGCGCGACGGCCGCTGGTACGGGCGCGGCGCCGCCGACTGCAAGGGCGGGGTGCTCATGCACCTGCTCGCGCTGCGCGCCCTGCGGGAGTGCGGCGGCGTCCCGGTGGGCGTGAAGGTGATCGTCGAGGGCTCCGAGGAGCAGGGGACGGGCGGTCTGGAGCGGTACGCGGAGGCCCACCCCGGGCTCCTCGCGGCCGACGCCGTCGTCATCGGCGACGCGGGCAACTTCCGCGCCGGGCAGCCCACCGTGACCGCCAGTCTGCGCGGCATGGCCATGGTCCGCGTCCGGGTGGACACCCTCGCGGGCAACCTGCACTCCGGCGCGTTCGGCGGCGCCGCGCCCGACGCGCTCGCCGCGCTGATCCGGATGCTGGACTCGCTGCGCTCCGAGGACGGTTCGACGCGCATCGACGGCCTCGCGGCCGACGGGGTGTGGGAGGGCACGCCGTACCCGGAGGAGATGTTCCGGGAGGACGCGAAGGTGCTGGACGGCGTCGGGCTGATCGGCACGGGGACGATCGCCGACCGGCTGTGGGCGCGGCCCGCCGTGACCGTGCTCGGCATCGACTGCCCGCCGGTGGTGGGCGCGACGCCCTCGGTGCAGGCGCGGGCGGAGGCCCTGGTCAGCATGCGGGTGCCGCCGGGCATGGACGCGGGCGCGGCGAGCGGTCTGCTGGCGGCGCACCTGGAGTCGCACGCCCCCTGGGGCGCCCGTGTCGAGGTGCGGGCGACGGGCGAGGGACAGCCCTTCCACGCCGACACCGCCAGCCCCGCCTACGCGTCGATGGCGGCGGCGATGCGCGAGGCCTACGACGGGACGGAGATGGCGGTGATGGGCCAGGGCGGGTCGATCCCGCTCGCGAACACGCTCGGCACGCTCTACCCGGCGGCCGAGATCCTGCTGATCGGGCTGAACGAGCCGGCCGCGCAGATCCACGCGGTAGACGAGAGCCTGTCCCCCGACGAACTGAGCCGCATGGCGGTGGCCGAGGCGCTGTTCCTCCGGCGGTACGCGGCCACCGCCGGCGTCTGACGCGGCGTCGGGACCCGGTACCCGGCCTAGGGCCTGTATCGAGTTGTGATCACTGAGTGGTTCGGGTGAGGTCCTTGATCCAGATCATGGAGGCGCGGAGGTGGAGCCCGGCGAGGTAGCTCTCGGGGGTCTTGTCGTAGCGGGTGGCGATCCCGCGCCATGCCTTGAGCTTGTTGATCAGGCGCTCGACGGTGTTGCGCTCTTTGTAGAGCTCGGCGTCGTGGGTGACGGGTCGGCCGCCGTGTCGGCCCTTCTTCTTCCGGTTGGCGGCTTGGTCCTTCTTCTCCGGGATGACTGCCTTGATCCCGCGTTTGCGCAGGTGAGCGCGGTTACCACGAGAGGAGTACGCCTTGTCTGCGGCGACTGCGTCCGGTCGGGTGCGAGGACGCCCGACAGGCCCGCGGACGCGCACTTCGGCGAGCACGGGGATGAACTGCGGGCTGTCCGCGGCCTGGCCGGCGGTCAGGACAAGCGCCAGGGGCCGGCAGCGGCGGTCGGCAGCCAGGTGGATCTTGCTGGTCTGTCCGCCTCGTGAGCGCCCGAGCGAAGCAGCTTTCAAACGCAGCTTGCGCCGTCGCCGGACGCGTCGCCGTTCGCCCTGGCCGGGATCGCAGACACCACTATGCCTGTCTTGTCCCTCCGAGCCGCCCCTTTTTGCCGGGCCGCCTCCGCCTCGACGGCGGCCTTCTCCAACGCCTCCAGGATGCCCTCCTGCAGACGCATCCCGGCCGCGTCGTGGTGGGCACGGACTGTCGTGGAGTCCACACTGACCAACGACAGGTCCACCCCGCCCCGCTCGGACGCCTCGGCGATCACCCCCTCCAGCAGCGCTTCGAAGACCCCGGCGTCCCGCCACTGCCGGAACCGGTTGTGCACGGTGGACCAGGCACCGAACCGCTCCGGCACCTCCCGCCACTGCGCTCCCGAGCGGAACTTCCAAATCACACCCTCGAACTGCTGCCGCAGCCGCTCGGGATACGGGCCGTACTCACCGACCGGCAGATACGGCTCGACGAACCCCCACTCCCCGTCCGTCAGTTGCACACGCGTCATGCGCACCGGACTACCGGATCCACCCTCGAAACGAGGGCGGAACCAACAAACTGATCACGACTCGATACAGGCCCTAGTGCCGCGTCAGGCAAGGTTCGCCCCGTCGCGTCGCCCGGCACGGCACCTCGCTGCGTTGCCGAATCGCGCGAATACGACGGGTATGAGCTGCGATCCGGCGCCTTGCGATGCACCGCACCGGACGCCGCTCCTTGACGGGCAAACCTTGCCTGACGCGGCACTAGCGTCCGCGGCCCGGCCGCCCGCGGAAGGCGTACGCCGCCCAGCCGGCGGCGAGCGCGGTGATGCCGGCGGCGGCGAGGAGGATCGTTCCGCCGCTGCCGCCGTCGGCGACCGGCTGGGTGCCGCCGACGCCCGCCTGCGCGCCCCGGCTCGGGAGGCTCGTGGAGCTGGCGGTGGGCGAGGCGGTCACCGTGGCGGTGGCGGTCGGCGTGGGGCTCGCGGTGGCGGCGACGATGCTGAGGGGGGCCGTGCCGCTCTCGGTGCCGCAGGTGAACGTGACGTCGTACTCGGCGCCGATGCGTGCGTCCGTGTCGACGGTCGTGCTCGCGCTCTGGGTCTGCCCGGCGGCCCCGAGGTTGATGCGGTCGAAGACGGCCGACTCGGCGTACGCCCCCGCCTCCGTGCAGCCGGTGACGGTGAGCGTCACGGTCCCGCCGGGGCGCACCGCGGCGGGCGACACGCTGAAGCCGAACGCCGTCGCCACCAGGGGGGCGCCGAGCGGCGCCCGGTCGGGAGCCGCGCCGGCTATCCGGGCTGCCGCCGTGGGCGCGGCCGCGCCCACCAGGATCGCGCCGAGTCCGGCACCGGCCAGCGCGGTACGCAGTGTGCTCATCGGTTGGCTCCTTCGTCGAAGTGCTCGCCCCGCACCGCGACGTTAGGCATCCGGGCGGTCCCGTACCCCGCTGGACGGGACGAACGGGTTACGCGCGGGGGCCATTGGGGTGCGTCCGCGCGGCGCCGGGTGTGGCGCGTCAGCGGACGTCCGTCAGCCGGGCGAAGACGACGATGTTGCCGGCGTAGCCGCTGCCCTCCTCGTACGCGCCGCCGCAGGTGATGAGGCGGAGTTCGGCCTGGCCCGTGGAGCGGTAGACGTGGGCGGGCAGGTCGGCCTTGTCGTAGACGGCGACGTCGTAGACCGTGAAGCCGGCCGCGCGGCCGTCCTCGCGCACGACCTCGATCCGGTCGCCCGCCTGCACGGCGCCGAGGCCGTAGAACACGGCGGGGCCCGCGGCGTTGTCGACGTGCCCGACGATGACGGCGGTGCCGTCCGCGCCGGGTGCCGTGGCGCCGTCGTACCAGCCGGCGAGACCGGGGATGTCCTCGGGGGGCGACTCGACCCAGCCCTCGGCATCGAGGCCCACCGGCGCGAGGGGGGCGTCGACGCCGATGGAGGGCACGGACACCCAGGTGGGCACGGCGGGCGGGAGCGGTTCGACGACCGCGCCCTCCGTGCCGGCGTCCTGGTCGGTCCGGTCCGTACCGGCCGGCTGGGGCGGCGGACCCACCGACGCGTCCGCGCCGCCCCCGGCGCCGAACATCAGGGTCACGCCGAGGACGACGGCGGCGGTGGCGGCGCCGAAGACGGCGTGGCCGCCCCAGCCGCGCTGGTCGTCGGCGGGGTCCGGTACGTACTCCGGCATGCGCATCGCGGTCACCGCCTGCAGGGAGGAGCCGCCCCTTCGCGGGGCCATCACCGGTAACGCTAGATCCGCGCCCCGGCCGCCGCGATCCGGATGTGCGGCATACGGAGGGCACGGCGCCGGGGCGGTGTCAGACGCCGACCGGGACGCCCGCCTGGAGGTTGAGCGCGCGGCCGTCGGCGCGCGCCCGCAGCGCCCACCGCAGGCGTGCGAACCGGCCGGGCGACAGCATCTCCTCCGCCTCGTCCTCGGCGGCGAAGCGCCAGCCGCGCAGCTCCTCGCCCGGGAGGAGGAGGTCGCCCGTGCGGTCCGCGTCGAGCCGCCCGCCGTCGAACAGCAGGCGCAGGCCGCCGTAGCGGGGCGGCCGGGGCGGCTCCCAGTCGACGACCAGCAGCGGGGGCTCCTGCGCGAGGTGCAGGCCGAGTTCCTCCGCGACCTCGCGGACGGCGGCGCGGGCGGGCGGCTCGCCCGGCTCGACGACGCCCCCGGGGAACTCCCAGCCCGGCTTGTAGGTCGGGTCGACCAGGAGGACCCGGTCCTGGTCGTCGAAAAAGAGGACGCCGGCGGCCAGGGTCTCCGCCCGGGGCGGTGGTGTCTGGACGATGGGACAGGTGCCGTCACCGCGCCGTATCGCCTCGGCCAGCAGCACGGCCGTCTCGCGGGGCGTGCGTCCCGCCGTGTCCACGCGGTAGGAGTCGGCCGCGAGCCAGGAGGGGGCGGCCGGGTGGCCGGGGGGACGGCCGGGGCGGCCGGCCGCCGCCTCGCCGTCGACCGCGGCACGCTGACCGATCCTGGTCCGCAGGAACGTTTCGTCAGAGTGGAGCAGGAAGTGCTGCACCGCGATGCGGCGGGTGGCGAGCCCGCCGAAGATCTCGTCGCGGTACTCCTGCCGCAGCAGGGTGAGGGGCGTGATCAGCGGCCCCGGCAGTTCGGCGAGCAGGGCCGCCGCCGTGTCGACGACGAGCCGGCGCCAGGCCGGCAGCTCCTGCACGTCCGCCACGCCGGCGAGGCGCTGTTCGGGCAGCATGGCGCGCAGCCCGTCCGCGACCAGGCCGGGGTCGAAGAGCGTGCTGCCCGGCAGCAGGTCGAGCAGCTCCGCCGCCACCGAGGTCTTCCCCGACCCGGCCGCGCCGTTCAGCCAGATGATCACGTGCCCCCTCCTTGTTCACCGTGTGTCAGGTGCCCAGCGGGCCCTGCCCCGAAAACGTGTCCGAGTTCCAGCAGGCCGCCGCCGCGCCGACCAGACCCGCGTCGGTGCCGAGCTGCGCCGGCACGACGTCCAGGTGCTGGACGAACGGGAGCGTGGCGTACGCGGACAGCGCGCGGCGCAGCGGCGTGAACAGCACGTCCCCGGCCTGGCTGACGCCGCCGCCGACGACGACGGTCTCGATCTCCACCAGCGTGGCGGTCGCCGCTATGCCGGCGGCCAGGGCGCGGGCGGCCCGTTCGAACGCCTCCAGGGCGATCGGGTCGCCCTGCGCGGCGGCGACGGCGACGCCGGCGGCGGTCGTGTCGCCGTCCGCCCCGGCGGGGCGCCAGCCGGACGCGAGGGCGTACCGCGCGATGTTGGTGCCGCTGGCGATGCGCTCGACGCAGCCGCGGCCGCCGCAGGGGCACAGCTCGCCGTCGAAGTCCACGCTGATGTGGCCGATGTGGCCCGCGTTGCCGGTGGGGCCGGGGCGGAGCCTGCCGTCGAGGATGAGGCCGCCGCCGACACCGGTGGACACCACCATGCACAGGGCGTCGCGCCGGCCGCGGGCGGCGCCGCGCCAGTGCTCGCCCGCGGCGATCGCCGCGCCGTCGCCGACGAGGGTGACGGGGAGGTCGCCGGTGGTCTTCGCGAGGTGCGCCACGAGCGGGAAGTCGCGCCAGGCGGGGATGTTGACGGGGCTGACGGTGCCCTCGCGGGCGTCGACCGGCCCTGCGCTGCCGACGCCCACGGCGCCCACGCGCGACCACAGCGGGTGGTCGGTCAGCCCGGTGACCACCTCGGTCACCGCTCCCATCACGTTCTCCGCCGACTCGCGGGCCCGGGTCGGGCGCTGAACGCGGTGGAGCAGTTCGCCGGTGCCGTCCACGAGCGCACCGGCGATTTTCGTACCGCCGATGTCCACGGCGGCGACAAGATCAGTGGTCATGAGCACGAAGCTTGCTCTGCGGTGACCGACTTGTCCAGTCCGGTCATGGTGATCCGCACGGGGTCCGGCCTGCGAAGGCCCGCAGGTGGGGCGGTCGGGGCGGCGGACGGCGGCCTCTTCCGCGGAGCGGGGGGCCGCCCGCCGCGCCCGGATCCCGGAGCCGGCGCGCACGGTGACGGCCGCCGCGGGGACGGGCTGGTCCATGCGGCTCACCTCCGGCGGGTACGGCGGTCCGCGGCGGCGGACCAGCGCGACGGTAACGGGCGCGGGCGGCGAACACAACGGTGCACCACGCGGCGCGGCGGCGCGCCGGGAGGGCGCGGAAGGCCGGGGGACGCACGTCCCCCGGCCCACGGCTCAGCCCTTGCGGGCCTTGATCTCCTCCGTCAGGGCGGGCAGCACCTCGAACAGGTCGCCGACGACGCCGTAGTCGACCAGCTCGAAGATCGGCGCCTCCGCGTCCTTGTTGACGGCGACGATGGTCTTCGAGGTCTGCATGCCCGCGCGGTGCTGGATCGCGCCCGAGATGCCGGCGGCGACGTAGAGCTGGGGCGAGACCGTCTTGCCGGTCTGGCCGACCTGGTGCGAGTGCGGGTACCAGCCGGCGTCGACGGCCGCGCGGGAGGCTCCGACGGCGCCGCCGAGGGCGTCGGCCAGGGCCTCGACGACGGCGAAGTTCTCCGCGCCGCCCACGCCGCGCCCGCCGGACACCACGATCGCGGCCTCGGTCAGCTCCGGGCGGCCCGACGACTCGCGCGGCTGCCGGGAGACGACCGACGTGCCGGTGGCGAGCGGGCCGAACGTGACGTCCAGCGCCTCCACCGTGCCCGCGGCCGGGGCCGGCTCGGGCGCGGCGGAGTTCGGCTTCACGGTGATGACCGGCGTGCCGGCGACGACGCGCGACGTGGTGGTGAACGCGGCGGCGAAGACGGACTGGGTGGCGACCGGCCCCTCCTCCCCCGCCTCGATGTCCACGGCGTCGGTGATCAGGCCGGACCCGATGCGCAGCGCGAGGCGCGCCGCGATCTCCTTGCCCTCGGCCGACGAGGGCACGAGCACGGCGGACGGCGAGACGGCGTCGTGGGCGGCCTGCAGCGCGTCCACCTTGGGGACGACGTGGTAGTCGGCGAACTCGGGCGCGTCGGCGGCCAGGACACGCGTGGCGCCGTGCTCGGCGAGGACGGGGGCGGCCGCCTCGGCGCCCGGGCCGAGGTGGACGGCGACCGGGTCGCCCAGGCGGCGGGCCAGGGTGAGGAGTTCGAGGGTGGGCTTGCGGACGTCACCGTCGAGGTGATCGACGTACACGAGGACTTCGGCCATGGGTATCGGTCTCTCCGTTGAGCGTGACGGGTGTCGTGTCGGCGGCGGGGCGGGCGTCAGATGAACTTGCGCTCGGCGAGGAAGCCGGCCAGCTGCTTGCCGCCCTCGCCCTCGTCGGTGACGATCTCGCCCGCCGACCGCGCCGGGCGCTCGGTCGCGGACAGCACGGCGGTGGCGGCGCCCGCGAGGCCCACCCCGGCGGCGTCGATGCCGAGGTCGTCGAGGTCCAGGGTCTCCACGGGCTTCTTCTTCGCCGCCATGATGCCCTTGAACGACGGGTAACGGGCCTCGCCCGACTGGTCGGTCACGGACACGACGGCGGGCAGCGCGGCCCGGAGGCGCTCGGTCGCCGCGTCGCCGTCGCGGCGGCCGGTGACCTTGCCGTCGGCGACGGACAGTTCGGACAGCAGCGTCACCTGCGGGACACCGAGCCGCTCGGCCACCAGGGCGGGCAGGACGCCCATGCCGCCGTCGGTCGAGGCCATGCCGCAGACCACGAGGTCGTACCCGATGTGCTCGGCGGCCTTGGCGATGACGAGCGACGTGCCCATCACGTCCGTGCCGTGCAGGTCGTCGTCCTCGACGTGGACGGCCTTGTCGGCGCCCATGGACAGGGCCTTGCGCAGCGCGTCCGTGGCGTCCTCGGGGCCGACGGTGAGGACGGTGACCTCGGCCCCGTCGGTGTCCTCGGCGATCCTGAGCGCCTGTTCGACGGCGTACTCGTCCAGTTCCGACAGCAGGCCGTCGACGGCCTCGCGGTCGGTGGTCAGGTCATCGGCGAAGCCACGGTCACCGGTGGCGTCGGGCACGTACTTCACACAGACAACGATCCTCAGACTCACGCCGACTCCTCCTGCGTTCGCTCCGCGACCGGGCCGGCCGGACGATCGACCCGGTTTGTTACTCGCCAGTACAACCGAGGGTATCCCCCGCGCGCAAGCATGCCGCACCGAGGCACCCCCCACGCGTCCCGCACGGATGTCCGGCCATGTCACCCGCCATGACCGCCACGCGGTTCAGCCGCCGATCGCGAGCCCGACGGCCACGATCACGTCCGCCCTGCGCGGCTGCCCCGTGGCACGCCGGACAATCCGCCCGCCGGCGTCCAGCACGAGCACGGTGGGCGTGGCCGTGACGCCCAGGGCGCGGACGAGGTCGAGCCGCGACTCGGCGTCGACCTCGACGTGCCCGACCCCCTCCACGAGGGCGGCGACGTCCGCGACGATCCGGCGGGTCGCGCGGCAGGGGGCGCAGAAGGCCGACGAGAAGTGGACGAGGGTCGCGCGGCGGCCGAGGCGCTCCACACCGAGATCCCCCGCCGTGAGCGGCCCGTCCCGCCCGTCGTCCCGTCCGTCGTTCCGTCCGTCCATGGGTGGTTCCTCCTGTCGTCGTCCCCCGGAACGAGCGTCCGCGAAGCAGCGCGCATTCCCGGTCGCGCGCCCCGTACGCGCACCGTTCACGGATCCGCCGCGCCCAGGGGTTGGCGATCGCCGCGGCATTCGGGCACGATCCTGCGACACCGGAAGTTACGGTTGCGTAGGTCCTCGGCACGGAAGAAGGGCGCACCTCCCATGGCAGAGTTCGTATATCCGCCGGTCATCGCCGCCGCGCGGACGATGTTCAAGGCGCTGGACCTGCGCCTTGACGTCGACGGCAGTGAGCATGTGCCGCGCCGGGGCGGTGCGGTGCTCGTGAGCAACCACATCGGCTACCTCGACTTCGTGTTCGCCGGGCTCGCGGCGCGGCCGGCGAAGCGGCTGGTGCGCTTCATGGCGAAGGAGTCGGTGTTCCGGCACCGGATCGGAGGCCCGCTGATGCGCGGCATGAAGCACATACCCGTGGACCGGGCCAGCGGTGAGCAGGCGTTCGACCACGCGCTCGACGCGCTGCGCGGCGGCGAGATCGTCGGGATGTTCCCCGAGGCGACCATCTCCCCGTCCTTCACGCTGAAGAAGTTCAAGACGGGGGCGGCGCGCATGGCGCAGCAGGCGGGCGTGCCGCTGCTGCCGGTCGCCCTGTGGGGGACGCAGCGCCTGTGGACGAAGGGGCGGAAGCGCGACCTCGGGCGCAACCACTTCCCCGTCACCGTGCGCGTGGGCGAGCCGCTGGAGGCCGACGCGGACGAGTCGGCGATGTCCGTCACCGAGCGGCTGCGCGAGCGCGTGCAGGAGCTGCTCGACGCGGCGCAGCGCGCCTACCCGGCCAAGCCGAGGGGGCCGGAGGACACCTGGTGGCTGCCCGCGCACCTGGGCGGCAGCGCCCCGCCGCCCGCGCACGCCGGCTGAGGGACCGCGGGGCGGCGGTGCGGGCCTCCTCAGCGGCCCATCTCCTCGCCCAGCGCGGCGACGAACGTGTCCACGTCCTCCTCGGTCGTGTCGAACGCGCACATCCAGCGGACGTCGCCCGCCGCCTCGTCCCAGAAGTAGAACCGGTGCCGCTTCTGCAGCCGTTCCGCCGCGTCACGGGGCATGCGGGCGAAGACGCCGTTCGCCTGGACGGGATGCAGGATCGTCACCCCGGGGACGGCGCGGGCGCCCTCGGCCAGGCGGGCCGCCATCGCGTTGGCGTGCCGGGCGGAGCGCAGCCACAGGTCGCCGGCGAGCAGCGCCTCGAACTGCACGGAGACGAACCGCATCTTCGACGCGAGCTGCATCGACGCCTTCCGCAGGTACGGCAGGCCGCGCACCGCCTCCGGGTCGAGGACCACGACCGCCTCGCCCATCAGCAGGCCGTTCTTGGTCCCGCCGAACGACACCACGTCCACGCCCGCGTCGGTGGTGAACGCGGCGAGCGGCAGGCCGAGGGACGCGGCCGCGTTGGCGAGGCGCGAGCCGTCCATGTGGACCGTCATGCCCCGCTCGTGGGCGAAGTCGGCCACGGCGCGGATCTCGCCGGGGGTGTAGCAGGTGCCCAGTTCGGTGGCCTGCGTGAGGGAGACGACCTGGGGGCGCGCGCGGTGCTCGTCGTCGAAGCCCCACGCCTCGCGGGCCACGAGGTCGGGGGTGAGCCTGCCGCCGGGCGCCGGCACGGGGAGCAGTTTGAGGCCGCCGACCCGCTCGGGCGCGCCGCACTCGTCGGTGTGGATGTGGGCGCTGCCGGCGGTGACGACGGCGCTCCAGCGGTCGGTCAGGGCCTGGAGCGCCACGACGTTGGCGCCGGTGCCGTTGAAGACGGGGAAGGTCTGCGCGCGGGGGCCGAAGTGCCGGCGGAACACCTCCTGGAGGTGGGCGGTGTAGTCGTCGGCGCCGTACGCCGGCTGGTGGCCGCCGTTGGCGAGGGCGATGGCGGCCAGCACCTCCGGGTGGACGCCCGCGTAGTTGTCGCTGGCGAATCCGCGCGCGTCCGGGTCGTGGCGCCGCGCGGCGTCGGTCGAGGGCGTGCCGGGGGGCGTCATGGGCGTGGGGTCGGCTGGAGTGTGAGCCACTGTCGCGTTCCGTTCACTTCGTCCGTGGGCCTTGACCACTGCCGGCGGATGGCGTCGGCGAGGTCGGTGACATCCGTGAAGCCGGCGAACCGCGCGTCCGGCCGCCGCTCCCGCATCGCCTCGCTGACCAGTGCCTTGACGACGAGCACGGTGGCGGCGGCGGGCGGCGGGCCGTCGGCCGCGGCCTTGCGGAAGCCGTCGGCGAGGGCGAGGGTCCATGCCTCGGCGGCGGCCTTGGCGGCGGCGTAGGCGGCGTTCCCGGCGGTCGGGCGGGTCGCGGCGGTGGCGCTGACCAGGATGAACCGGCCGTTGCGGCTGCGGGCGAGCGGCGCCTCGAACGCGAGGGAGGTGTGCTGGACGGTGCGCACGAGCAGGCCGTGCAGGACGTCCCAGTCGGCGAGGTCGGTGCCGGCGAAGGTCTTCGCGCCGCGCCAGCCGCCGACGAGGTGGACCAGGCCGTCGATCCGGCCGTGCTCCCGCTCGGTGCGGGCCGCCCACGCGCGGGTCGCGGCGAGATCGAGCAGGTCCACCGTGTCGCCGGTGACGGTGGCGCCGCCGTGGGCGGAGCGGGCGGCGTCCACGCCCTCGGCGAGGCGGCCCGGGTCGGCGTCGGCGGCCACGACGGTGGCGCCCTCCCCCGCCAGGGCGCGCAGCGCCGCGTGCCCGGCCGGCCCGCCTGCGCCGGCGACGGCCACGACGGCGCCGGCGAGCGGGTCGGTGCCGTGGGTCGTGGGGGTGGTCGGGTCCATGCTGGTGGCCTCCTCGTGGGGGTCCATGATGCCGGTCGGCCGTGCGGGGGCGCGCCGGACCCCGCCGGGCCGGGTCAGGCGGCGCGCGGCGCCGTGTCCGCCGCCGTGATGCCGCGGGTGGACTCGACGACTTTGCGGAGTTTCTTCCCCAGGGCCTCGTAGAAGAGGCTCAGGGGGAACTCGTCGGGCAGGACGTCGTCCACGAGTTTGCGGGGCGGCAGCGCGAGGTCGAGGGCGTCCGGCCCCTTGGCCCAGGTGGAGCCGGGGTGCGGGGCGAGGTAGCCGGCGACGAACTCGTACGCCTTCAGCCAGTGGACGAGCTTCGGGCGGTCGATGCCGCGGCGGTAGAGGTCCTCGATCTCCCCGCGCAGCGCGACGGTGACCTCGCGGGCGCGGTCCCAGTCGACGCTGAGGCGGTTGTCGGTCCAGCGCAGCGCGTCGTGGCGGTGGAGGTAGGCGAAGAGGAGCTGGCCGCCGAGGCCGTCGTAGTTGCGGACGCGGGCGCCCGTCACGGGGAAGCGGAAGATCCGGTCCAGGAGGACGGCGTACTGCACGTCGCGGCCCTGCGGCAGGCCGTCGGCGGCGAGCCGCCCCGCCTCGTGGAACGCCGTGAGGTCGCAGCGCAGTTCCTCCAGGCCGTACATCCAGAACGGCTGCCGCTGCTTGATCATGAACGGGTCGAACGGCAGGTCGCCGTGGCTGTGCGTCCGGTCGTGGATCATGTCCCACAGCACGAACGTCTCCTGGCAGCGCCGCTGGTCCGTGAGGAGGCCCTCGGCGTCCTCGGGCAGCAGCAGGCCGGTGACGTCGCGGGCGGCGGCCGCGACGCGGCGGAAGCGGGCGGCCTCGCGATCGCAGAAGATGCCGCCCCAGGTGAAGCGTTCGGGGACCTCGCGGACGGCGACGGTCTCGGGGAAGAGGACCGCGGAGTTCGTGTCGTAGCCGGCGGTGAAGTCCTCGAAGGTGATGCCGAGGAACATCGGGTTGTCGAAGCGGGTGCGCTCCAGCTCGGCGAGCCAGTCGGGCCACACGAGGCGCACCAGGACGGCCTCCAGGTTGCGGTCCGGGTTGCCGTTCTGCGTGTACATGGGGAAGACGACCAGGTGCGCGCGGCCGTCCTCGCGCCGTTCGGCGGGCCGGAAGGCGAGGAGCGAGTCGAGGAAGTCCGGTACGCCGAAGCCCTCGTCGGCCCAGCGGCGGAGGTCGGCGGTGAGCGCGGCGTGGTAGGCGGCGTCGTGCGGCAGGAGCGGTGACAGGTCGCGGACGGCGGCGATGACGCGGTCGACGAGGCGGCCGGCCTCGGCGGGCGTGGGGGCGCCGTCGGCGGCGAAATCGATCGAGCCGTCCGCGCGCTGGGCGGGGCGCAGCGCCTCGACTGCGGCCTTCAGCGCCCTCCAGGCGGGCCGGGCGGACAGGGACTCCTCGGCCGCCCCGCTCTCGCCGTCCGGGGCAACAGGAGCAAGGATTTCCGTCATGACCCGCCCTCCACAGGAAGATTTGCTGTCCTGCTCCACGCTATCGGGATGAGGGGCACGGTTCAACCGGGCGGGAGGCGGCCGGGCGGCGACCGCCTCCCCGCGCGGCACCGCCGCGATCAGTAGCCGGCGGTGAACCGGCGCTGGACGAACCGGGGCAGTTCCACCTCGTCGACGATCGCCACGGCGGCGTCCTCGGCCGAGATGCGGCTCAGCCCGTCGGCGTCCACGACCGGCTGGTCGCCGCCGACGCGGAAGCGTCCGGTGCGCTCGCCCGGGGCGATCCGCTCGGCCGGGCTGAAGTAGGTCCACAGCCGGTCGGAGAGGCGCAGGACGTTCAGCGCGTCACGGTGGCCGCGTATCGCGGCGGCGTACGCGCGGGCAGCCCGATCGCGTCGAGCACCTCGTGCATCAGCTCGTCGTGGTCGGCGCGGACGACGCCCGGCGCGATCTCCAGGCTGCCCGCGCCGCCGATGACGACGAGACGGGTGCGCGGGTGGCTCTCCAGGGCCTTGAGCAGCGCCCGGGCGGCCCGCGCGTAGGAGGCCGGGTCCGCCACGGAGCGCCGGACGGTGTCCGTGAGGTCCCTTGCCGCGTTCCCGGGCTGGAACGCGCTGACGAGGACGTCGAGCCCGGGCAGGACGGCGGCGACGCCCGCCGCGTCGAAGACGTCGACGGCCGCCCAGCCGACGTTCTCCCGCCGGTCGTCGATCCCCGAGACGTCACGGCTCAACGCCGTCACGCGGTGCCCCCGTCCGAGGGCCTCGGTGACGACCCGGCTGCCGATGGTGCCGGTGGCTCCGATGACGCCGATGTGCATGCTCTCTCCCCAGTCCGGGCCAAGCGGCTGAGGGCCGAGACGATCGCCGAGATCAAGAGCACCGCACTGGCCCTGATGCGTTCGGGCGGCCCGGGCGCGATCACCCTGCGGGCGATCGCCCGCGAGATGGGCATGACACCGAACGCCATCTACGGCTACTTCGCCACCCGCGACGACCTGGTCACCGCGCTCATCGCGGACGTGTACACCGCGCTCGCCGACGCCGTCGGAGCCGCCTGGACGGCCTCGGCCGAGGACGAACCCGCGGCGCGCGTCCTGGCCTGGGCCACCGCCTTCCGCGCCTGGGCGCTGGACAACCCCGAGGGCTTCAAGCTCATCTACGGCGACCCCGTCCCCGGCTACGTCGCTCCGGAGGGCGGCGCCGCCCCGGACGCCGCCCGGCGGGTGTGCGTCGGCATCGCCGCCCTCGCGGCCGCGGCAGGGGACAGGGCCGGGTCACCGGCCCCCGGGCCCGCCTTCACCTGGGACGACTTCGACCCCGGTCTGCTCGCGAAGGTGCGCTCGGCGTTCCCCGACCTGCCGCCGTCCGGGGTGGCCCTCGCGCTGCGCATCTGGGGGCACCTGCACGGCCTGGTCACGCTGGAGGTCCACGGGCACCTGCGCGCCCAGACGCTCGCGCCCGGCAAGCTCTTCCGCTCGGAACTGGCCCAGCTGATCCGCTCGCTCGGCTTCGGCGCCGGCTGATCCCGGCCGCCGCGACGCCCTGCGGACGCGCGCGGACGACGGGACCGGCCGGACAGACCCTAGGCTGCACGGCATGGCGCTGCTGATCGTGGGACACCGCGGACTCATGGCCGTGGAACCGGAGAACACACTGCGGTCGTTCCGCGCGGCCGAGCGGGCCGGGGTCGACGCCGTCGAACTCGACCTGCACCTCAGCAAGGACGGCGGACTCGTCGTGATGCACGACCCGGCGGTCGACCGTACGACGGACGGCTCGGGGCGCATCGCGGACCTGACGCTCGCCGAGCTGCGGACGCTCGACGCGGGCCGGGGCGAGCGGGTACCGGTGTTCGCCGAGGCCGCGGGGGCCGTGACGGCGCCGCTCCAGGCGGAGATCAAGGACGCGGCCGCCGCGCGGGTCCTGGCCGCCGAGATCGGACGGCTGCGGCTCCACGGCCGGATCACCGTGATCTCCTTCCACGACGACGCGCTGCGCGAGACCCGCGCGCTGCTGCCGGACATGCCGCTGGCGCTGGTGACGGGCCGCTCCACCGCCTCGGCTCCCGAGCGCGCCGTCGCGCTGGGGGCCGGGATGATCTCCTGCGAGCTGGCCCACCTCGACACCGCCGTGGTGGAGCGCGCCCACACCGCCGGGCTGCGCGTCATCTCCTGGACGGTGAACACGGCCGCCGACCTTGCACGGGCACGGGAACTGGGCCTCGACGGAGTCGTGACCGACAGCCCCTCACTGGTGCGGGCCGCGCGGGACGGGCACCGCCAGGCGGTCTGACCCGCGGCCGGCGCCGGCTCAGGCCAGCGGCTTGACCAGCAGCTCGAACGACAGATCGGGGCGGCGCGGCAGCCCGAACCGCTCGTCGCCGTAGGGGAACGGGCTGCTCCGGCCGGTGCGCACGTAGCCGCGCCGCTCGTACCAGGCGATGAGTTCGGCGCGCTGCGCGATGACCTGCATCCGCATCTCCCGGGCGCCCCACTCGGCCCGGGCGCGGCGCTCCGCCTCGGCCAGGACACCGCGGCCGACGCCGGCGCCCTGGAGGGCCGGCCGGACGGCGAACATGCCGAAGTAGGCGGCCGGGCCGGCCCCGGTGCCCGCGGGGCGGCGTTCGATGTGGCAGCAGGCGACGGGTCCGGCGGGAGCCGCGTCGCCGTCGGCCGTGCCGTCCGCGAAACCGGCGGTCAGCAGCAGGCTCGCCGGCGCGGTCAGCACCTCGCGCACTCCCTCCGGGTCGGTGCGCTGCCCGCCGAGCAGGTCGGCCTCGGTCGTCCAGCCGGCGCGGCTCGCCTCCCCCCGGTACGCGGACTCGACGAGGGCGACGAGGACCGGTATGTCCGCCTCCGTGGCGTCGCGGAAGGTCAGTGGGCGCGTGCTCATACCCCCGGATGGTAATCGCCGTGCTCCCCCGCGCCCCCGTGCGCCGCACTGCCCCGGCGGCCGGGCGGGCAGGTACCCGTGCGCGGGGCCGGGCGGCACGGGGAGGTGCGCGGATGCACGGGCCGGTACTGGTGTGCTGGCTGCTGGTGGCGCTGTGCGGGACGACCGGCGCGTTCTGCGTCCTGCGGACCCGCAGGACGGCGGGCACCGACCGGCAGGCGGCCGGGGTGGAGGCCGCGATGGGACTGGCGATGGCCGTGATGGCCGTGCCGGCGACGGCGCTGCCGGGCGACCCGCGGACCGTCATGGCGGCCGCCGGCGCCGCGGCCGGGTCCGTCGCGCTGCGGGCGGCCGTACTGGCGCGTGCGGGCGTACGGCACCAGACGCACCACGTGGTCGAGGGCCTCGCCATGGTGCACATGGCCGTGGTGATGGCGACGGCCGGCGGCGGAGCGCACGCCGCGCACGGCGGGACGGGCACGACGGGCTGGGCCGCTCCCGTGACGGGCGCGCTGCTCGTGTACTTCGCGGCCTACGCCCTGCGCTGCGCGCCGCGGCTGGTCCCGGCGGGCGCGGCCGGCGGCCCGCACGCGGTGGTGCCCGGCGGTGGGGACGAGGCGACGGCGGCCTGCCGGCTCGCCCTGTCCCTCGGCATGTTCGCGATGCTGCTGGCCATGTGAAGCGCCGGCACGGGGTGTTGGGAACACGCGGGCGTGGGGGGACGGCCGCGGCACGGCCGTGCACCCCGCCGCCGGCCGTCCGTTCCCGGGGACGGTGGGCGCGTTCCCGCGGCACTAAGCTGACGGCATGGTGATCGCCATCGCGCTGTTGCTGCTCGGCGGGCTCACCGCGGCGACGGCGCCGCGGCTGCTGGCCCGCTGGTCCTGGCCGGACAGGGAACCGGTCCTCGCGCTGTGGGTGTGGCAGTGCGTCGTGGCCGCCGTCCTGCTGTGCTGTCTGCTCGCCATGGCCCTGTCGGCCGCGACGGCGTGGCACGCGGTGCGCGGCCAGGTCTTCGCGCCGGCGCCCGCCGGTGTCATCGACGCGTACGCGCTGCACGGCGACGACCGCGGCTGGGCGGCGGCCGTCGCCGTCCTGCTGGCGTGCGGCGGCGCGTGGACGGCCGTCATGCTGACCCGCGAGGTGCGGATCGCCCGCGCGGGGCGGCGGCGCGCGCGGGCCGAGCTGCTCGCCCGGTCACCGCGACTGCCCGGGGAGGAGGCGGCCGCGGGGGAACGGCTCGTCGTCCTGGAGGACGAGCGCCCCGACGCCTGGCTCCTCGCGGGCACCCCGCCGCGCCTCGTGATCACCACGGCCGCGCTGCGGCGGCTCGACGGACGGCAGCTCGACGCCGTGCTCGCGCACGAGCAGGGCCATGTCAGGGCGCGCCACCACTGGCTGCTGAACTGCGCGGGCGCGCTCGCGAGCGGTTTCCCCCGGGTGCCGGTGTTCGCGGCGTTCCGGCACCAGGTGCACCGGCTCGTCGAGCTGGCGGCCGACGACGTGGCCTCCCGCCGGTTCGGCCGGCTGACGACGGCGCTCGCGCTCGTCGGGCTGAACGAGTGCCGCGGCGCCTTCGCGCCGACCTCGCACCGGGCGCACGTCCCGCACCGGGTGCACCGGCTGCTGAGCCCCGCCGGACGGCTGTCCGTGTCGCGCAGGGCCAGGCTGACGGTGGGGGCGACGCTGCTGCCCGCGGTGCCGCTGCTGGTGGCCTTCGCCCCCGGGCTGCGCGCGCTCGGCGGCTGGATGTGAGGAGGCGGCGGGCACACGGGGCGCGTCGAGGACCGTGAGGGCGTGTGCCGTACGGCGGGCGCCCCGTACGCGGTGCCGGTATCGGGCGGTCCCCCGCTCCGCCCGATACCGGCCCGTCCACCGGAACCCGTCCGCCCTGCACGGCGGAGGCCCGGTCGCCCCTGAGTATATTGACTGTGAGCCAGCCAACGGGAGTCCAGCATGTCGCCTCGACGCGCTTCGGTCAATGAGGAGATGCGCCGACGCTCCCGGGAGCGGCTCCTGCGGGCCACCGTCGAGCTCGTCTCCGAACGCGGCTACGACGCCACGACCTTGGGCGACATCGCCGAACGGGCGGGCACCGCGCGCGGATTGATCGCCTACTACTTCTCCGGCAAGCACCAGCTCCTCCAGTCCGCCGTGCACCGGCTCATGCACCTGACGCTCCAGGAGGCCCTGGACCGGACACCGCGGCCCGCCGGTCCGCTTGCAGGCCACGAACTGCTCGCCCGCGCGGTCGACGCGATCCTGGGGCTCGCGCGGAGCCGGCCCGTCCTCATGCGGGCGCACATGGCGGGACTGCTGCAGCACGACGGCTTCATCCAGTGCGTGGAGCAGCAGCGGCTCGCGTTCCTGCTGCGGGAGACCGTGGCGGGCTACGGGTCCGCCGACCCGGACACGGACTACCCCCTGCTGCGCGCCCTGCTGATGGGCGCCGTGGTGGCGCAACTGCTGCCGGGAGCACCGATGCCGCTCGCCCGGCTGCGCGCCGAACTGTTCTCGCGCTACGACCTCGCGTGGGACATGGGCATCCCGCCGGGGGACCGCCCGCCCGACGGGGCGCCCCCGACGCTCCTCCTGCCCCGGTCCTGACCACGGGCGGCGGCTCCGGGACGCCGTGCCCGGGGACGGCGCCCCGGCCCGACAGTACGATCGGAGGGTTCCGCACGGGCCGCCGGCCGGACCTCCGTCCGGCCGGCGGCCCGCCCGATGCCGGAGAGGTTGTCACACGTGAGCGCGCTGTTCGAGCCCTGCACACTGCGGTCGCTGACCATTCCCAACCGCGTGTGGATGGCCCCGATGTGCCAGTACTCGGCCGCCGACACCGGCCCGGACACCGGGGTCGCGGGCGACTGGCACTTCACCCACTACACGACCCGCGCGGTCGGCGGCAGCGGCCTGATCCTGCAGGAGGCGACCGCCGTCAGCCCGGAGGGCCGGATCAGCCCGTACGACCTCGGCCTGTGGAACGACCGGCAGGCGGAATCCCTGAGCCGCATCACCCGGTTCGTGACGGACCTCGGCGCCGTGCCGGGCATCCAGCTCACCCACGCGGGCCGCAAGAGCAGCGTCGACCGGCC
Source organism: Streptomyces sp. RFCAC02 (assembly GCF_004193175.1). Lineage (NCBI taxonomy): Bacteria > Bacillati > Actinomycetota > Actinomycetes > Kitasatosporales > Streptomycetaceae > Streptomyces > Streptomyces sp. RFCAC02. The sequence goes on from NZ_SAUH01000001.1 coordinate 157,439, forward strand.
CTGGCTCGGCAACCGGCCGCTGGACGCCGGGAGCGGCGGCTGGCGGCCCGAGGGGCCGAGCGAGGTGCCCTACAGCCCCGCGCACCAGGTGCCGGCCGCGATGAGCGAGGAGCGGATCGCCGAGGTCACCGCGCAGTTCGCGCGGGCGGCGCGGCGCGCGCTCGACGCCGGGTTCAAGGTGGCCGAGATCCACGGCGCCCACGGCTACCTGCTGGGGCAGTTCCTCTCCCCCGTGAGCAACCGCCGCACCGACGCGTACGGCGGCGACCACGCGGGCAGGACCCGCTTCCCCCTGGAGGTGGTGGACGCGGTGCGCGCCGTGTGGCCGTCCGAACTGCCGCTGTTCTTCCGGATCTCCGCCACCGAGTGGCTGCCGGACGGCGGCTGGACGATCGAGGACACCGTCCGGTTCACCGCCGACCTGCGGGCGCACGGCGTGGACCTGCTCGACGTCTCGTCGGGCGGGAACGTGCCGGGCGTCGAGATCCCCCTGCGCCCCGGCTACCAGGTGCCGTTCGCCGCCCGGGTACGGGCCGGGACCGGTATGCCGGTGGCCGCCGTCGGGCTCATCACCGAACCGGAGCACGCCGAGGGCATCGTCGCGTCCGGCGAGGCGGACGCCGTGCTGCTCGGCCGCCAGCTCCTGCGCGACCCGTACTGGCCCCGGCGTGCCGCGCGCGAGCTGAGCGCCTCCGGCGCGGAGCTGCCCCCGCAGTACCGCCGCGCCGCGTGAGTCCGGGCGGGGCGGCGGGACGCGGGGGCCGCTGCGCCAGTAGGGTGACGGACCGTGGCAGCACGACCATTGAACGAGATCGTCGAGCCTGGCTGGGCCACGGCTCTCGCCCCCGTGGCGGACCGCGTCGCCGCGATGGGCGACTTCCTCCGCGCCGAGATCGCCCAGGGACGCACCTACCTCCCGTCGGGGGCGAACGTCCTGCGCGCCTTCCAGCAACCCTTCGACGAGGTACGGGTCCTGATCGTCGGCCAGGACCCCTACCCGACGCCCGGGCACGCGATCGGGCTCAGCTTCGCCGTGGCCCCCGAGGTGCGGCCCCTGCCCGGCTCCCTGGAGAACATCTTCAGAGAACTGCACACCGACCTCGGCCTGCCCCGGCCGGCCACGGGTGACCTCAGCCCCTGGACCGGGCAGGGCGTCCTCCTCCTGAACCGCGCCCTCACCACCGCGCCGCGCCGCCCCGGCGCGCACCGCGGCAAGGGCTGGGAGGAGGTCACCGAGCAGGCCATCCGCGCCCTGGCCGCGCGCGGCAAGCCCCTGGTGGCGATCCTGTGGGGCCGCGACGCCCGCAACCTACGCCCCCTGCTCGGCGCCGTCCCCTCGGTCGAGTCCGCCCACCCCTCCCCCATGTCGGCCGACCGCGGTTTCTTCGGCTCGCGGCCCTTCAGCCGGGCCAACGCGCTCCTGGTCGAGCAGGGCGCCGAGCCCATCGACTGGAAACTCCCGTGACGCCGCCGGGCGGCTGGGTCCTCGGCGTCGACTCCGGCGGCTCGGGGCTGCGGGTCGCCCTGGCCCGCGCCGGCGCCGACGGAGCGCCGCGGCCGCACGGCGAGCCGGTGACCGCCGCGCCCGTACGGACGGGCGACGCCGGCATCGACGCGGACCACTTCCTCGCGCTGCTGCTCCCCGCGGCCCGCGCACTGCTGACGACGGCCGGGGAACGGGCCGCCGCCGACGCGGTGTGCGTGGGTGCCGCGGGCATGGCGACGCTGGGCGGCTCCCTGCGCGCCCGCCTGCCCGCGGCGCTGCGGGACGCCGTCGGCGCGCGGCACATCGCGCTCGCCGCGGACGCGGTGACGGGGTACGCCGGGGCGCTCGGGACACGGCCGGGCGCCGTCGTCGCGGCGGGCACCGGTGTCATCGCCGTCGGCACCGACCTGCGGTCCTGGCGCCGGGCCGACGGGTGGGGCCACCTGCTGGGCGACGCCGGCGGCGGCGCCTGGATCGGGCGCGCCGGCCTGGCGGCGGCCCTGCGCGCCCACGACGGCCGCGACGGCGGGTCCCCCGCGCTGCTGGAGCGGGCGGAGCGCGTGTTCGGCCCCGTGGCGGGGCTGCCGGGGCGCCTCTACCCGAGGACGGACCGGCCGGCGGTCCTGGCGTCGTTCGCACCGGAGGTCGCGCGCTGCGCCGCAGCGCCCCACGGTGATCCGGTCGCGGCGGGCATCCTGCGGGCGGCGGCCCGTGAGATCGCCGTGACGGCCGCGGCCGTCCTGCCCCCCGGCGGGGGCGGCGAGGTGTCCGTCACCGGCGGACTGCCGCGGCTGGGCGAGCCGTTGACCGTGCCCCTGGAGGAGGAGATCGCCCGACTCCTGCCGGGCGCCCGCGTGGTGCCTCCCGCGGGGGACCCGCTGTCCGGCGCGCTCCTCGTCGCGGCCCGGCTGGCGGCCGGCACGCTGCGGCTGCCGCCCGACCCGTCGCTCCTGCACATCGCCGCCGGCTAGGTCCCTGGCGGGGACGTGCAGGAGCGACGCGTCCGGCGCCGCGAGCGCGCGAAAGGACCCGCCGGGCAGGCCCCGGGCGTCTCCCGGCGCGCGTGGAGGCCGCCCCGGCGACGGTCGAACGGGGGTACCGCGCCGCCCGGGCCGCACGGCGCGCACGGTGGCCGGGCAACCGGCGGCGCGTAAACGGGACATGTCCCGGGCTCCCACCGACGCGTGGGATAAAACAGGACAGACACGGAGCGACGCCCCCCGGAAGAACAGCCAACCACATCAAGGCATTAACATGCGGCGACATGAGCTCCTCCTCATCCGCCGGGCCCGCCAACGGCCTGCCCGTTCGAATGCCGCGCCCCCGTCAGCCCGGACGCCACCGCCGGCCGGAGCCCGTGTCAGCGCCCGAGGGCGCGCCGCCGCTCGTCCTGGCCGTGCCGGGCGTCCCGTCGGCGGAGAGCCGCTCGGTCGCCGACGAGGTGCTGAGCATCGCCCGGTCCGAACTGCCGGGTCTTGACGCCCGGCTGGCGTTCGCCGAGGGCAAGGACGAGGAGTTCCCGCCGCTGGCCGAGGTCCTCGGCAGGACCGCCGGCGGCGAGGGCGAGGACGGCGAGGAGAACCGTCCCCCCACGGTCGTCGTGCCCCTGCTGGCCGGCCCCGACAGCGCGCACCTGCGGGTGCTGCGGCAGGAGGTCCTCAGCAGCGGAACCGGTGCCGTGCTGACGGATGTGCTCGGACCGCACCCGCTGCTCGCGGAGGCGGTGCACGTGCGGCTGTCCGAGGCGGGGCTCGCCCGGGCGGACCGGGCGCGGCTGTTCACCGTCGCGACAGCGGCGGACGGCATCGTGCTGGCGACGGCCGGCGGCGAGGAGGCGGTGCAGGTCGCCGGCATCACCGGCATGCTGCTCTCGGCCCGGCTCGCGGTGCCGGTGCTCGCGGCGGCGGTCGACCGTGAGGGCGCGGTGGCGGCGACGGCGGCCAAGCTCGCCGAGGAGGGCTCGCAGAACCTGGCGCTCGCCCCCTGCCTGATCGGTCCCGAGATCCCCGAGGGCCTGCTGGAGGCGGCGGCGGAGGAGGCCGGCTGCTCGGCGGCGCAGCCCCTCGGCGCGTACCCGGCGATCGGCAAGCTCGTCCTCTCGCGGTACATGACGGAGGTCGGGATCGCCCCGCAGCCCTCACAGGGGACCGCCGCGCGCTGACGCCACCCCTCCCCCGGCCGCCGGCACGCCGCGGCGGCCGGGGGCCTGTCCGGCGGGGCGCCGGGCCGCAGCTCGTGCCCGTCCGTACGCACGGTCCGCGCTGATACGGCAACGCGCCGGGGCGCCGTGGCCGGCGTCGCGAGACGGACAGCCTCCGGGCCGCCGACGTGTTCCGGCACGGGCGGCCGTCCCCGTCGCACCCACGGCGTCCCGTCTTCCCCCCGGGGCCGCCCCGTTCCGCTCGTCCCCGGCCGGTTCGAGCCCCCCGGAGGGGCCGTTCGCGGTGCGTTCCCGCGTGGCCGGCGCTTCCGGCGCCCCGCGTCACCGCCGTCCGGTGGCGCGATCGGGCGGGTCACCGCCACCCGGACGCACACAACAGCCCGCCGCCCGCGCCCGTCTCCCGTGAAGGGCGCGTGAAGGCGGCCGTCCGTCACCCCTTCCCCACCCGCCGCCGGCGGGCGCGTTCCGCTGCCCGGACGGCCGCGCGCGTGCGCTCCGGCGCACTTCCCCGCGCCCCCGATGTCGCCGATCCGCGCCGTTCACCGCGAAGTGACCCACCGCAAACACCTGTCCAATTCGAACTCCCTTTTGAGCATTAATCAATTGGGATGACGATGACGCGAAAAGGTGATCATGCGCCCATGATGTGAGTCAATTGGGGAGCACTGTCGTTCTCGGCGCGCATTGAACGCGCGGGGGGAGTACACAATTCCAGCGACCGGTCAACGGCGATCCGGTCACCACGGTCATTCACCAGTACGAATTCTGTTTCGGTCACGACGGGCTCACCGCATGACAGGCTGAACGACCGCGGGTTCCGGCGTGTCCGTTTGTTCCCGCCGCGGGCTCCTGCACGCCCGCGCGGCCATTCCCGCATGCCGGAAGGAAAACCGCTCTCCTTCCCGCATTCCCCAGCGCCCCAACACGAGGTTTCTGATGACGGACCGTCCACGCGTCCCCCAGGCCATAGCCGGGAAGTTCGCGATCGTCGGCATCGGCTGCCGTTTCCCCGGCGGAGCCAACGACCACCGCGACTACTGGCGGAACCTGATCGAGGGCAGGGACTGCATCACGCCCACCCCGCCCGACCGGTACGACGTCACCACGCTCGGCAGCCGCGACAAGGCCAAGCCCGGACGCCTGGTCGGCGGACGCGGCGGCTACATCGACGGGTTCGACGAGTTCGACCCGGCGTTCTTCGGGATCAGCCCCCGCGAGGCCGAGCACATGGACCCCCAGCAGCGCAAGCTGCTCGAAGTCGCCTGGGAGGCGCTGGAGGACGGGGGGCAGAAGCCCGCCGACCTCGCCGGCACCGAGGTCGGCGTCTTCGTCGGCGCGTTCACGCTCGACTGGAAGATCGTGCAGTTCGCCGACCTCGGCTTCGAGTCGCTCGCCGCGCACACGGCCACCGGCACGATGATGACGATGGTGTCGAACCGTCTCTCGTACTGCTTCGACTTCCGCGGCCCCAGCGTCTCCGTCGACACGGCCTGCAGCTCGTCCCTGGTCGCCGTGCACCTGGCATGCCAGAGCCTGCGCAACGGCGAGACGGACCTCGCCCTCGCCGGCGGCACGCTCCTCCACATGACGCCGCAGTACACCATCGCCGAGACCAAGGGCGGCTTCCTGTCGCCGGACGGCAGGTCCCGCCCCCTCGACGCCTCGGCGAACGGCTACGTCCGCGCCGAGGGCGTCGGCGTGGTCGCCATCAAGCGGCTCGACGACGCCCTGCGCGACGGCGACCCGATCCACGCCGTCGTCATCGGCAGCGGCGTCAACCAGGACGGCCGCACGAACGGCATCACCGTGCCGAGCGCCGACGCCCAGGTCCGGCTGATCCGCCGGGTGTGCGCCGAGGCCGGCATCGAGCCGGGCCAGCTCCAGTACGTCGAGGCGCACAGCACCTCCACTCCCGTCGGCGACCCGATCGAGGCGACCGCGCTCGCCCGCGCCCTCGCCATCGGCCGCGAGCCCGGCAGCACGGCGTACATCGGCTCGGTCAAGTCCAACATCGGGCACACCGAGTCGGCCGCAGGCATCGCGGGGCTCATCAAGACCGCCCTCAGCCTGCGCGAGAAGGTCATCCCGCCGCACATCAACCTGGAGCGGCTCAACCCCGCCCTCGACCCGGCGAAGCTGCCCTACCGCATCCCGACGGAGCCCACACCCTGGCCGGCGCACGAGGGGCCGGCCCGCGCCGGCGTCAACTCGTTCGGTTTCGGCGGCACCAACGCGCACGTCCTCCTGGAGGAGCCGCCGGCCCGGCCCGCACCGCCGGAGGCGGCCGCCGGGCGGCCCGCGTTCACCGTGCTGCCGCTCAGCGCGCGCACGGCCGACGCGCTGCCCGAGGTGGCCGCCGGCATCCGGCGGGAGCTGGAGCGCGCGCCGCTCGCCGACCTCGGGCACACCCTGGCCCACCGGCGCCAGCACCTGGAGGAACGCCTCACCGTCGCCTACACCGACCGCGAGTCCCTGGACGAGGCGCTGGCGGCAGCGGAGAAGGGCGTCCCGCACCCGCGCGTCCTGCAGGACACCCGCCGCGACGGCACGCGGAAGCGGCTCGTGTGGGTGTTCACCGGCATGGGTCCCCAGTGGTGGGGCATGGGCCGTGAGCTGTACGCCACCGAGCCCGTCTACCGCGAGACCGTCGACCGGTGCGACCGTGAGATCGCCGCGCTCACCGGCTGGTCCCTCGTCGAGGAGCTGCACGCCGACGAGGCCGACTCCCGCATGGCCGAGACCTGGCTCGCCCAGCCGGCCAACTTCGCCCTCCAGCTCGGTCTGGCAGCGCTGTGGCGCAGCCGCGGCATCGTCCCTGACGCCGTCACCGGGCACAGCACGGGCGAGGTCGCGGCCTTCCACGAGGCCGGTGTCTACAGCTTCGAGGACGCCGTGCGGATCGTCGTCCACCGCAGCCGGCTCCAGCACACGCTGGCCGGCACCGGCTCGATGCTCGCCGTCGACCTGAACGAGGCGGAGGCCGCGCAGCGCGTCCGCCCGTACGGCGGGAGCGTCTCCATCGCCGCCGTCAACGGTCCGCGTTCACTCACCCTCGCGGGTGACGAGAAAGCTCTCACCGCGCTGGCCGCGGAGTTGGAGGGCGAGGGCCGCTTCGCACGCCTCCTGACCGTGGAGGTGCCCTACCACAGCGCCGCCATGGACCCGATCCGCGAGGAACTGCTGTCCGCGCTCCACGGCATCAAGCCGCAGGAGGCCCGCGTCCCGCTCTATCTCACGGCCCGCCCCGGCGCCGTCGCCCAGGGATCCGAACTGGACGCGCACTACTGGTGGCAGAACGTCCGCGACACCGTGTGGTTCCGCGCCGCCGTGGACCGGCTGGCGGACGACGGCTTCGAACTCTTCCTGGAGATCGGGCCGCACCCCGTCCTCGGCCACTCGATCCGCGAGTGCCTCGCGGGCCGCGAGGCCGAGAGCCGGGTCGTGCCGTCGCTGCGCCGCGCGGAGCCCGAGGCCGAGCGCATGGCCCTCACCCTCGCCGCGCTCACCTCGCTCGGCGTCGACCCGGACTGGAACGTCCTGCAGCCCGAGGGCGCCCCGGTGCCCCTCCCCCGCTACCCGTGGCGCCGCGACCGGTACTGGACCGAGTCGCCCGCCGTCGCGCGGGTGCGGCTCGGCCGGCTCGACCACCCGCTGCTCGGCCGCCGCGTCGACGGCGCCGAACCGGTGTGGGAGTCCACACTCGACCCGGAGCGGCTGCCCTACCTGTCGGACCACAGGATGCAGGGCAACGTCCTGTTCCCCGCCGCCGGCTACATCGAGATGGCGGCCCAGGCGGTGCGCGCGCTGACCGGTGACGCGGGGGCCGCCGCGCTCGCCGGCGTCGAGCTGCGGAAGGCGCTGTTCCTGCCCGAGGACCAGCCGCGGACGGTGCAGCTCGCGTTCTCCTCGGGGACCGCGGCCTTCACGATCGCGACCGTGCGGGACCCGGCGGCCGGCGGCGTCGTGGAACCCGCCGTGCACGCCACCGGTGTCGTACGGGCCGGGCAGCGGCGGAACGGCGCGCCGCCGCTGGACACCGGGGCCGTCAGGGCGCGGTGCGCGCGCCGGCTGACCGGCCCGGCGGCGTACGAGGCGCTCGCCGCCCTCGGCTACCACTACGGACCGGCGTTCCAGGGCATCGAGGAGGTGTGGATCGGTCCGGGCGAGGCGCTGGCGCGCATCCGTCCGCCCGAGAGCCTCGCGGGCGACGCCGCTGGCCACCACGCCCACCCGGTGCTGCTGGACTCCTGCTTCCAGACGCTCCTCACCCCCGCGCTGCTGGCGGACGGCGCGTCCGGCGCCGGCGAGGGCGGCATCCGACTGCCGCTGTCCATCGGCGAGGTGCGGCTCGCGCCGGTCGGCGACCGCGCGCTGTGGGCGCACGCCGTCATCACCCGCGAGGACGCCGACGGGCTGCTCGGCGACATCGCCCTGTACGCGGAGGACGGCGCGCCGCTCGGGCACGTCGAGGGCTTCCGCGCCGGTGACGTGGCCCAGGCCCCGGCGGCCGTCGGGCAGGCCACCGTGGACAGTTGGCTGAGCGAGCCGGTGTGGCGGGAGCTGCCGCCGCTCGGCGACGAGCCGGACGCCTCCGGCGCGGCGGACTCCGTCCTGGTGTTCGCGGACGCGCCGGGCGGCGTCGGGGACGCGGTGGCGGAGCTGGTCGCCGGGCGCGGCGGCCGCTGCCACCTGGTGCGGCCCGGCAGTGCCTACCGCACGGACACGGCCGCCGGCGTCTCGGAGGTCGTGCCGGGGTCGGCGGAGGACCTGCGGCGGCTGTTCGCGGACACCGGCGGCGCCTTCCGCACGGTCCTCCACCTGTGGAACGTGGGGCTCACCGCACCGGAGCCGGTGCCCGGCGGCGGCACCGAGTACCACACCGCCACCGGCGCGTACGCCCTGATCGCGCTCGCCCAGACCCTGCCGGACGGCGCCCCCGACGCCCGCCTCCACATCGTGACGCGCGGCACGCAGCCCGTCCTCCCGGACGCCGATGTGACGCTCCTCGGCGCGCGTGCCTGGGGCGTGGGGCGCGTCCTGTGGCAGCAGGAACTGACGGCGCAGCGGGGCAAGCTGGTCGACCTCGACCCGGCGGCGCCCGGCGGTCCCCGTGCCGAGGCGGCGCGGCTGCTGGCCGAGACGGCCGGAGCGGGCGCCCGGGACGGCGAGCACGAGGTCGCGCTGCGCGGCGACACCCGCTGGACCTGCCGCCTGGAGCAGGCCGACGGCATGTCCCGCCCGCTGCCCCTGCGGCTGCGGGAGGACGGCACCTACCTCGTCACCGGGGCGTTCGGCGCCCTGGGCCGGCTGCTGTGCCGCACGTTGGTGCGGCGCGGCGCGCGGCGGCTCGTCCTGATGGGCCGGACGGCGCTGCCGGAGCGCTCCGCGTGGGGCGCGGGTGCCGACGGCCCCGCCGGGGAGCGCGTGCGGTTCGTCCGGGAGCTGGAGTCCCTCGGGGCGCAGGCGGTCGTGGCTCCCGTGGACGTCACGGACGAGGCGGCGCTGCGGGCCTGGCTCGACGGCCACCGGGCGAGCGGTGCGCCGCCCGTGCGCGGTGTGTTCCACCTCGCCGGGCAGGTCCGCGACACGATGGTGCCGCAGATGGACCGGGCGACGTTCGACGCGGTCCACGACCCGAAGACGGCGGGGGCCTGGCTGCTGCACCGTGAGCTGCGCCACGAACCGCTCGACCACTTCGTGCTGTTCGCCTCCGTCGCGGCCGTCCTCACGACCGCGGGGCAGACGAACTACGCGGCCGGCAACGCGTTCCTCGACGCCCTGGCGCACCACCGGCGCGCCCTCGGGCTGCCCGCCCTCAGCCTCGACTGGGGTCCGTGGGCGACCGGCATGATCGAGGAGCTGGGCCTGATCGAGCACTACCGCGACCAGCGCGGCATGGGCTCGCTCACGCCGGACGCGGGCATGGCCGTGCTGGAGCGCGTCATCGGCCAGGACCGGGCGCAGCTCCTCGTCGCGTCGATCGTGGACTGGCGGACGTTCCTCGCCTGGTACCCGGAGGCGCCGCCGCTCGCGGCCGAGCTGGCCGCCGGCGCGGACACCGGCGGGGAGGGCGCCGGCGCGGCCGGGTCGTTCCTCGACCTGTACGCGCAGGCCCCCGAGGAGGAGCGGCGCGCGCTGCTCACCGAGCGGTTCACGGCCGTCGTGTCGGCCGTGCTGCGGGTCCCGGCGGACGGCGTCGAGCCGTCGGTCAGCCTGAGCCGGCTGGGGCTCGACTCGCTGCTGGCGATGGAGCTGCGCTCCCGGGTGCACGCCGACATCGGCGTCTCCCTGCCGGTGGTGACGCTGCTGAGCGGCGCGCCGGCCGCCGAGCTGGTCGACCGGCTCGCCGACGGCCTGGCCGACCTGGTCGCGGCGGACGCGGCGGGCGGCGGCGGGGACGCCGCCCCGATCCACACGGACGCCGACTGCTACCCGCTCACGCAGAACCAGAAGGCGCTGTGGTTCCTGCGCCACCTCCACCCCGACGGGTACGCGTACAACATCGGCGGTGCCGTCGAGGTGCGGACCGCGCTCGATCCCGAGCTGATGTGCGAGGCGTTCCGGCGGCTCGTGGCGCGGCACCCGGTGCTGCGGGCGAACGTGACGATGCTCGACGGGCAGCCCGTCCAGCGGATCGCGCCCGAGGCGACGGCCAAGGACGCGGCGGACTGCGCGGTGTTCGACGTCGAGGGGCGGCCCTGGGACGACGTGTACCGCATGATCATCGAGGAGTACCGCAGACCGTACGACCTGGAGCACGACCCGCTGGTGCGGTTCCGGCTGTTCCGGCGCGGGCCGGACCGATGGGTCATCACCAAGGCCGTGCACCACATCGCGTCGGACGCGATCTCCACGTTCACGTTCATCGAGGAGCTGCTGGAGACGTACGAGGGGCTGCGCGCCGGCCGCGAGGTGGAGCTGCCGCCCGTGTCCGCCCGCTACCTCGACTTCCTCAACTGGCAGAACCGCTTCCTGGCCGGTCCCGACGCGCACCGCATGCTGGAGTACTGGCGCGGCAGGCTGGAGGGCGAGGTCCCGGTCCTGACCCTGCCGACGGACAAGCCGCGGCCCGCCGTGCAGACGCACAACGGTGCCTCGGAGTTCTTCACCCTCGACACCGGACTGAGCGCCCGTGTCCACGCGCTGGCGCAGGAGCACAACACCACGGTGTTCATGGTGCTGCTCGCGGCGTACTACCTGCTGCTCCAGCGGTACTCGGGGCAGGACGACATCGTCGTCGGCAGCCCGGTGACGGGCCGGACGCAGGAGGAGTTCTCCTCGGTCTACGGCTACTTCGTCAACCCGCTGCCGCTGCGCCTCGACCTGTCGGGGCGGCCCACGGTCGCGGCGCTGCTCGACCAGGTCCGCGAGGTCGTGCTCGGCGGTCTCGACCACCAGGAGTACCCGTTCACGCTGCTCGTGGAGAAGCTCGGGCTCCAGCACGACCCGAGCCGGTCCGCGGTGTTCCAGGCGATGTTCATCCTGCTGCACCACAAGGTCGCCACCGAGCGGTACGGCTACCGGCTGGAGTACATCGAGCTGCCCGAGGAGGAGGGGCAGTTCGACCTCACGCTGTCGGCGTACGAGGAGGCGGCCGACGGCCGGTTCCACTGCGTGCTGAAGTACAACACCGACCTGTTCGTGCCGGAGACGATGCGGCGCATGGCCGGGCACTTCCGGCGGCTCCTGGAGGAGCTGACCGCGGCGCGTGCGCAGCGGCCGGTCCATGAGCTGGCGATGCTGGACGACGCGGAGCGCGAGCGGATCGTGACGCGGTTCAGCGGCGCGGACCGGCCGGTCGCGGTGGACGAGCCGGTGCACCGGCTGATCGCCCGGGCCGCCGCGGCGCGGCCGGACGCGGTCGCCGTCACGCTCCCGTCGGCGAACGGCCCGGCGCGGCACCTCACCTACGGCGAGCTGGACGTCCGGGCCAACGTGATGGCGCACGAGCTGCGTGCCCTCGGCGTGCGGGACGGCGCGGTCGTCGGGGTGTGCCTGGAGAAGTCGCCCGAGCTGATCGTGACGCTGCTCGCGGTGTGGAAGGCGGGCGGCGCGTACCTGCCGCTCGACCCGGGGCACCCGGCGGACCGGCTCGCGGCCATGACGGCGGGCGGCGGGGCCGTCCTGACGGTGATCGCGGGCGACCGGCCGGCGTGGCTGTCGGTGCCCGCCGTCGCGCCGCCGCGGCTGGACGTGCCGCTGCCCGGGGACCCGGGCGCGCCGGACGGCACGGCGGGCGACGCCGGCCTCGACACCCTGGCGTACGTGATCCACACCTCCGGCTCGACGGGGCGGCCGAAGGCCGTGCGGGTCGGGCACCGGAGTCTCGCCTCGGTGCTGGCGGGGTGGCGGGAGGTGTACCGGCTCGACACCGAGGCGCGGTGCCATCTCCAGCTTGCCGCCTTCCCGTTCGACGTGTTCACCGGCGACCTGGTGCGTGCCCTCGGCACCGGCGGGCGGCTCGTGCTGGTCGGGCGCGACCTGCTGTTCGACACGGCCCGGCTGTACCGCACCATGGCCGACGAGCGGGTGGACTGCGCCGAGTTCGTGCCCGCGGTGGTCCGCGCGCTGCTCGCGCACTGCGAACGCGAGGGTCTGCGGCTGGACTTCATGCGGCTGCTGATCGTCGGCTCGGACGCGTGGAAGGCCGCCGAGTACGAGCGGCTGCGCGCCCTCACCGGCCCGGACACGCGCCTCGTCAACAGCTACGGCCTGACCGAGGCCACGATCGACTCCGCCTGGTTCGAGGGGCCGGCCGACCGGTTCGACGGCGCGCGGATGGTGCCGGTCGGCCGCCCGTTCCCCGGCAGCGCCCTGTACATCCTGGACGCGGACGGCACGCCCGTCCCGCCGGGGGTGGCCGGGGAGCTGTGGATCGGCGGCGCGGGCCTCGCGCTCGGCTACGCGGGCGATCCCGCCCTCACCGCCGAGCGGTTCGTCACCCGCGTCGTGGACGGCGCGGAACTCCACCTCTACCGCACGGGCGACCTCGCCCACTGGGACGCGGACGGGCTGGTGCACCTGCTGGGCCGTGCCGACAACCAGGTCAAGGTGCGCGGCCACCGCGTGGAGCCGGGTGAGATCGAGACCCGCCTGGTGGCGCTGCCCGGCGTCGAGCAGGCGGTCGTCACGGCCCGCGAGGACGCCTCCGGCGAGCGGTACCTGTGCGCGTACTGCGTGCCGGCCGCGGGTGCCGCCCTCGACACGCGGGACCTGCGGCACCGGCTCGCGGAGGAGCTGCCGACGTACCTGATCCCGGCGCACTTCGTCGTGCTGCCGGCGCTGCCGCTGTCGCGCAGCGGGAAGGTGGACACGGCGGCCCTGCCCGAGCCCGCCCCCGAGGCGGAGGCTGACGAGGCGCTGGAGGAGCCGGTGACGCTCTACGAGGAGCGGATGGCGGCCCACTGGTGCGCGCTGCTCGGCCTGGAGCGGGTCGGCCTGCGCAGCGACTTCTTCGCCTGCGGCGGCAGTTCGATCCGGCTGATCGAGCTGATCCACCGGCTCCGGGGCGAGTTCAACGTGTCGGTGCCGGTGAGCGAGCTGTTCCGTGTGACGACGCTGCACGGCATGGCGCGCACGCTGGAGGGCGTCATCACGGGCCGCCTGGACGGCGCGGAGCCGTACCTGCGGTTCAACGACGGGGTGGACGCGGCGCTGTTCTGCTTCCCGCCGGCCGGCGGGCACGGGCTGGTGTACCGGCGGTTCGCCGCCGCGCTGCCCGAGCGGCGGATCGTCGCGTTCAACTACCTGACGGGGCCGGGGAAGGCCGCGGCGTACGCGGACCTCGTCGAGCGGCTCCGGCCCTCGGGCCCGCTCGACCTGCTCGGCTACTCCCTCGGCGGGAACCTGGCCTTCGAGGTCGCGAAGGAGCTGGAGGAGCGCGGCCGCACCGTGCGGCACGTCGTGATCCTCGACAGCTTCCGCACGGTCGCGGCGTACGAGCCGGGTCCCGAGCACATCGCGGCGTTCGAGGCGGAGCTGCGGGACCATCTGCTGCGGCACACCGGGTCGGCGTCGGTCGCGGCCGAGACCATGGAGCAGGCCAGGGACTACCTGGACTACGCCGCCCGCACGCCGAACGACGGCACCGTCGCGGCCGCCCTCACGGTGATCGCCGACGAGGGCAACGCCGCGCTGTTCGCCGAGGGCGCGGGGCGGAGCTGGCACGGCAGTGCCGGCGGCGGCACCCGGGTCATCGCCGGCTCCGGCACCCACGCGGAACTCCTCGACGCCGACCACGCCGGGCACAACGCCCGGCTCACCCTCGACATCCTGACGGGCGGTACCCCCACACATGACCAGTGACAGCGGCACCCGGCGCCCCCGGGAGACCATGCTCATCATCGGCGGCGGTCTCGGCGGCCTGTCCACCGGCGTCTACGCCCGGATGAACGGCTACCGGACGCACATCCTGGAGATGCACGAGATCCCCGGCGGGTCGTGCACCTCCTGGGACCGCGGCGACTTCACGTTCGACTGGTGCGTGAGCTGGCTCCTCGGCAGTGGCCCCGGCAACGAGATGCACGAGATCTGGCTGGAGCTCGGCGCCCTCCAGGGCAAGGAGATGCGGCAGTTCGACGTGTTCAACATCGTGCGGGGGCACGGCGGGCAGTCGGTGTACTTCTACTCCGACCCGGACCGCCTGGAGGCACACCTGCGGGAGATCTCGCCCGCGGACGCCAAACAGATCCGGCACTTCTGCGACGGACTGCGGACGTTCAGGCGCGCGCTGGCCGTCTACCCGTTCCTGAAGCCCGTGGGGCTCATGGGCCGGCGGGAGCGGTGGCGGATGCTGGCGTCGTTCGCGCCGTACTTCAACACCATCCGCAAGTCCATCACCGAGCTGATGACGGACTACTCGGCGCGGTTCAGCCACCCGCTGCTGCGCGAGGCGTTCAACTACATGCTGTACGAGAAGCACGCGGACTTCCCGGTGCTGCCGTTCTACTTCCAGCTCGCGGCGCACGCCTGCGGGTCGGCCGGGGTGCCGGAGGGCGGGTCGCTCGGCCTCGCGCGGTCCATCGAGCGGCGCTACCTCGGGCTCGGCGGCGCCATCACGTACAACGCGCTCGTCGAGGAGATCCTGGTCGAGGACGACCGCGCGGTCGGCGTGCGGCTGACGGACGGCCGGGAGTTCCGCGCGGACATCGTCGTGTCGGCGGCGGACGGCAGGTCCACGGTGATGGACATGCTGGGCGGCCGCTACCTCAACGACACCTACCGCAGGCTGTACACGGAGACGATCGACGAGCCGGGCATGCTGTCCCCCGGGTACGTCAGCGTCTTCCTCGGGCTGCGGCGCGCGTTCCCCGAGGGCGATCCGTGCACCACGCACCTCCTGGACGAGGAGACGGCCGGGAAGCTCGTGGGGATGCGCCACCCCAGCATCAACGTGCAGTTCCGGAGCTGCCATTACCCGGAGCTGTCCCCGGAGAACTCGTCCGTCATCTACGCGACGTACTTCTCCGAGGCCGCGCCGTGGCGCGAGCTGCGCGACGGTCCCGAGCGGGCCAGCCGTACGCGCCGCGGCGGCATCCTCCACACGCTGCCGGTGCGCCACGGCAAGGAGTACACGCTGGCGAAGCGGCGTGTGCGGATGACCGTCGAGGCGTTCCTCGACGAGCGCTACCCGGGGCTGCGGGACGCCGTCGCGGTGCGGGACGTGTCCACGCCGCTCACGCAGATCCGGTACACGGCGACGCACAACGGGGCGTTCCCCGGCTGGCAGCCGTTCATGGAGGGCGGCGAGACGCTGGAGGTCGAGATCAAGAAGAACGGGCCGGTGCTGCCCGGCCTGTCCGACTTCTACATGTCGGGCGTCTGGGTCACCGTCGGCGGCCTGATCCGCGCGGCGGCGGCCGGCCGGCAGGTGATGCAGTTCATCTGCCGGGACGACGGCAAGGAGTTCACGGCCTCGATCGACGAGAGCCTGCCGCTGCCGACGCAGCGGATCATCGCGGTCGGGCCGAAGGCCACGGCCGGGGACGACGCGGCGCGGGTGCCCTCCGCCGCCGGCGCCGACATGGGGACGGGGAGTGTCTGACATGAAGATCAGGAAATGGGCCATCAAGGAGCGCATGGCCGGTGTGCCGGACGTGCGGCGGCTGTACGAGGAGGTCACCGAGGACATCGACACCGATCTCGGTGCCGACCGGATGCTGCTGCGCACCCGCTACGTCTCGGTGGACCCCTATCTCGTGGGTCTCTCGCAGGAGCTGCCGATCGGCAGCCATGTCGTCGGTGACGCGATCATGGAGGTGGAGGCGGCCGGTCCCGACGCGGTGTTCCGGCCGGGCGACCTGGTGCGCGGTTTCGGTGGGTGGCGCACCCACCTGGTGAGCGACGGCGCCTCGTGGGTGTGGGACGGCGGGGAGTTCCCGCTGCGCCTGCCGCCGCTGCGCAGGCTCGACCCCGCGCGCTACGACGAGCGGCTGCCGGTCACGACGGCGCTCGGCATCATGGGCAGCCCCGGCATCACGGCGTGGGGCACGATGACGAAGTTCCTCGACGTCGGGCCGGGCGACACGGTGCTGATCAGCGGCGCGTCCGGGACCGTCGGCACGCTCGCGGGGCAGCTCGCGAAGCGCGCGGGCGCGGCCCGGCTGGTCGGCACGACGAGTTCGGAGAGCAAGGTCGGCTACCTGCGGGAGCTGGGCTTCGACGAGGTCGTGCGCTACCGCCACGGGGACGACACGGACGCCGTGCACCGCGCCCTCGAAGCCGCCGCTCCCGACGGGATCGACCGCTACTTCGACAACCTGGGCGGCGCGGTGACGGACGCGGCGTTCCGGATGCTGCGGGTGCACAGCCGGGTGGCGGTGTGCTGGCAGTGGTCCACGACGGTGAACGGCGACTGGTCCGGGCCGCGGCTGCTGCCGTACATCATGTTCCCGAGGACGACGATCAGGGGCGTCTTCGCCGAGGAGTGGTACACCGACGACAATCTCGCGGCGCTCCACGACGAGGTGGGCTCGCTGGTGCGGTCCGGCGAGATCGCCTGGGACGAGACGGTCGTCGAGGGCTTCGAGAACCTCCCGGCGGCCTACCAGAGCCTGTACGACGACCCGGGGGCCAACCGCGGCAAGGTGCTGGTGAAGCTGTAGGCGCGGCGCGCCGCACGACGACGGGGTCCCGGCCGGTGGCCGGGACCCCGTTGTCCTGGGGTCACCAGGCGATGGGCAGTTCCTCGGGGCAGTTGATGAGGAAGCCGCTCAGCCAGGGCAGTTCGGCGAGGTCGCAGGCCGGCTTGACCGCGGGGAAGCGGGTGAAGAGGAGTTCGAGGCTGACGCGCATCTCGATGCGGGCGAGCTGGGCGCCGATGCAGTAGTGCGGGCCGTGCCCGAAGCCGAGGTGGGCGACGGTCTCCCGTTCGATGTCGAGGCGGCCCGGGTCGGGGTGGACGGACGGGTCGTGGTTGGCCGCGACGAGCGAGACGATGATCGGGTCCCCCGCAGAGACGGTGACCCCGCCCAGTTCGACGTCCTCCGTCGCGTAGCGGGGCAGCGAGATGCTGCTGAGCACCGGGACGAAGCGCATCAGCTCCTCGACGGCGGCGTCGGCGCGGCGCGGGTCGTCGCGCAGGAGGGCGAGCTGGTCGGGGTGTTCGAAGAGGGTGAGGAGGAAGTTGGCGAGCTGCGCCGCGGTGGTGACGAAGCCCGCGCCGATGAGGTCGGCGACCAGGGCGTGGAAGCGCCGTTCCGTGATGCGGCCGGCGTCCAGTGCCTGGACGAGGGTGGTGAGGAGGTCGTCGCCGGGGTGGGTGCGGCGCCGGTCGGCCTCGCCGCGCAGAAAGGCGAGGAAGTCGCCGTACCGGGCCGCCATCTCGTCGGGTGTGGTGGTGTTGTTCATGATGCCGTTGGCCCAGTCCCAGATCCACTCGTGCCGGTCGGCGGCGACGCCGAGCAGGTCGCAGATCACCATGGTGGGCAGCGGGCGGGCGTACGCGGCGAAGAAGTCGGCCGGCGAGCCGGTCTCCGCCATGCGGTCGAACAGCCCGTTCGCCATGGCGCGGACGCGTTCGGCGAGCCCTTCGAGGCGGCGGGGGGTGAAGTGCCGGCCGATGACGGCGCGGACCTCGGAGTGCTCGGGCGGGTCGAGGGAGAACAGGCCGTCGCCGGCCCGTGCTCCGGGGCGGACGCGGGGCTGGTCCTGGCCGCGGGCGGGGACCATGCTGAACCGCGGGTCGGAGAGCACCTGGCGCACGTCGGCGTGGCGGGTGGCCAGCCAGGTGTCGTCACCGTAGGGCATGCGCACCCGGACCAGCGGGCGCTCCCTCAGCTCGGCGTAACGGGGGTGCGGGGCGAGCTTCGCCGCGGTGTCGGGGAAGGGGAAGGCGAGGGGTTCGGGGCACTGGGGCATGAACTGCTCCGGCTCCTTCGGTGCTTGAGGTCGGACGTACCCCACAAGAGTGCGCCGCACGTGACACTTCGCGGTCATTCCGTCACAGAAATCACCCGAAGTGGCGACGGGTGGGCACTCCGGGAGACCGACGCGCCCCCGCCGTCGCCCCGCCGGGGAGGGGCGACGGCGGTCCGCCCGGTGGAGCGGTTCACGCCGGCGTACCCGCCAGGGCGTGTGCCAGGTGGTCGGCGAGGCGGGGCAGCCAGTCCGGTCGCGCGTTGCCGAGGAGGTGGTCGCCGTGCGGGACGGACAGGTAGGTGCCGTGCGGCGCCGACCGGGCCAGGGGCTCGCCGTTCGTCACGCCGGGGATGACGTCCCGGCCTCCGTCCACGACGAGCAGCGGGGCCGCGATGCGGGACGCGAGGGCGGACAGGTCCACGTGGCGCGCGAACTCGGGGGCGGCCTCCGCGCCTCCGGTGCGGCGGGCCATGAGGTCCCGTACCGGCGGGGGGAGTCGCGCCCAGTCGAGGCGGTGGGGACCGCTGACGGTGGCGACAGCCGCCACGCGGGGTTCGAGCGCGGCGGCCCTGGCCGCGAAGTAGCCGCCCAGGCTCATGCCGACGAGCCCGACGCGCGCGACGCCGAGGGTGTCGACGACCCGGGCCACGACGCGCTCGTAGTCCGGTCGCAGGGTCGTGCCGGCCGCCAGCACGCCCTGTCCCGGCCCGTCCATCGCGAACACGGCCAGCCCTCTGGCCAGCAGCGCCGACGCGAGATCGATGAACTCCTCCTTGGCCGAGTCGAGGCCGGGGACGACGAGCACGGTTCCCGGCGCGTCGGACGGGCCGCGCAGCCAGCCGGTGAACCCCTCGCCGCTCACCCGCCGCGCACCCGGCTCCAGCAGGGCGAGGGCCGCCTCCAGGGCGTGATCCGCCTCGGCGGCACCACGGTGCGCCTCCGCGTGCGGTGCCAGGGTGGCCAGGTGGAACCACCGGGCCGCCATCAGCAGATGCCCACCCGCCGAGACGGACGATCCCGCGTTCGCGGCGCGCCGGACGTGAGCGTGTCCCGTGCGCAGGAAGGACGGCTCCCAGTCGGCGACGGAGGCGAGACCGCCGGTGACGCGCCGGTACTCGTGCGGGTCCACGCCCGCGCCGGTGGCGCGTGTCCACTGGGCGGCGGCGAACTCGGCGGCGTTCACCGTCCTCCTCCGACCAGCAGCACGGCCTTGCCGCGTATCCGGCGCTCCCGCAGGTCGACCAGGGTGCCGGCGGTCCGCCCCCAGTCGGTGACGCGGCCGATCTCCGGGTGCAGGCGGCCCTGGTCCACGAGCCGCACCAGGGCGGAGAGGTCCGGGCCGTACGGGGCGCCCGCGTAGTGGAAGTGCCGGATCGTGACGCGCTCGGGGCCGTCGAGGAGCCGGAAGAAGTCGAGGCTGACCGGGGTGCGGCTCGCCTGGCCGAACCAGACGAGCGTGCCGCCCGGGCGCACCTTCGACAGGGCGAGCGGCAGGTCTGCGCCGCCCGTGGACTCCAGTACGACATCGAACGGTCCCCGGGCCTCCGCGACGTCGTGCACCACCTCGGCGCCCAGTTCCGCGAGCCGCTCGCCGCGCGCCGGGGTGGCCGTCACGGCGGTCAGGTCCGCTCCGGCACCGACGGCCAGCTCGGTGACGTAGTGTCCGACGCCGCCCGAGGCGCCGGTCAGCAGGATCCGCCGGCCGGCCGGGGAACCGGCCGTGGCCAGCAGTCGCAGGGCGGTGATCCCGGCCAGGGGCAGGGCCGCGGCCCGTGCGCTGTCGATGCCGTCCGGGAGCACGGCGAGCGAGTGCGTGGGCACGGCGGCGTACTCGGCCCAGCCGCCCTGGGCGGGGTGTCCGACCACGCGGGTGCCGGTGTCCGGTCCCGAACCGTCGGCCGCCGCCTGTACGACGAGGCCCGCGATGTCCTTGCCGGGCAGCAGGCCGGGGCTGGGGTGTTCGAGGAGGAACGTCTCGCCGCGGTTCGGTGCGAACGCCTCGACCTTGACCAGTGCCTCACCGGGCTCCGGCACGGGCTGGGGGACCTCGGTGAAGGCGACCGGGCGGGCCGCGTCCCCCGTGGGGATCAGTCTTTGCATGGGGACGATGCAACCGCGCTCGCCGCCGTGCGATCCAACAAAGGACGAGCACGGCCGACAACCGACGGTTGTCACCTATGGTGGGGGCCGTGGATCTCGACATCGCGCAGGTGCGTGCCTTCCTGCACACCGCCGATGAGCTGCACTTCGGGCGGGCCGCGGGCAGGCTCGCCGTCTCCCAGCAGGCGCTGTCCAAGAGGATCGCCCGGCTGGAGACCGGGCTCGGCACCGCACTCTTCCACCGCGGCGGCAGCGGGGTGCGCCTGACCGACGCCGGGCGGCGGTTCCTCGCGCCGGCCCGGCGGGCCGTGGCCGCCGCCGACGCCGCCGTCGCGGCGGCCGTCGGCGGGGACCGGCCCCTGCGCGTGGACGTCTGGGGGCACCTGTACGCCCCGATGCGGACGCTGGCCGAGGTAGCCGGGCGGGCCGGCCCCCTCGTGTCGGGGCACGGGCGCGATCTCGCGTCGGTGACGACGGCTCTGCTGCGCGGCGACATCGACGCGGCCCTCGGCCGGGTCCACCCCCCGCTGCCCGCCGGACTCGCGCACCGCCTCGTCCGCCTGGAACCGGTGGACGCGGTGCTGAGCGCCGCCCATCCGCTCGCGGCCGAACCGGCGCTGCGGCCGGCGGAGTTGCGCGGGAGCGTGCTGTGGGCGCCCGGTGCGCTGGACCGGCTCGACTTCCTCCACCGGTTCGCCGACCGGTTCGGCGTGCGGGACACGGCGACGAGCGTCAACCTCGGGCTCGGCCACTTCCTCGCCGAGGTGGTGGCGGACCCGCGGCGCTTCTCCCTGGTGCCCGCCGATGTGCCGCTGCCGGAGGTCCCCGGGCTGCGCTCTGTCCCCCTGGTCGATCCCACGCCGCTGTACGCCTGGTCCCTGCTGTGGCGTTCGGGGGACGGGCACCCGGGGCTGAGCCGGCTCACCGCCGCCTGCGCCGAGCAGGCGGGGCGCAGGCGATGGCTGGAGTACGACCCGGCCGGCGACTGGCTGCCGGAACCGCCCGCGGATGCTTCGGCACCCGCACCGCGCTGATGCCACCGGGGCGGCAACAGGCGGGGCGTCACTCCGCGTCGAGGCGCACCAGGTCGGCCCACGCCTCGGCGAGGACGCGGTGGCCGAGGGGCGTGGGGTGCACGCCGTCCGCCGCGATGCGGGCGGGGTCGCCGGCGGTCCGGGCGGCCTGGTTGAGCAGCCCGTCGGCGGCGAGCAGCGCGGCGTCGAACTCCGCGGCGAGCCGCCGCACGGCGTGGATGCGCGGGTCGAGGTCCTCGCGCCAGTCCCACTGCGCGGCCGTGACGGGGACGACGAACGGTTCGACGAGCAGCAGGCGCGCGCCCGTCGCGTCCCGGAGCCGGGTGAGGAGGTGCCGGTAGTCGGCCTCCCACACCCCGGTGGCCGTCGTCTCGCCCTGGTCGTAGCGGCGCCAGGTGTCGTTGATGCCGATGAGGACGGACACCAGGTCGGGCTTGAGCGCGACGGCGTCCTCCTCCCAGCGGGCGCGGAGGTCGGTGATGCGGCTGCCGCCGATGCCCCGGTTGAGGACGACGGGGGCCGCGTCCGGGTGGCGCTCGCGCAGGAGGGCGGTGGCCGCCGCGGCGTAGCCGTCCCCGAGGCCGTCGCCGATCTGGCCCGTGCGGCCGGCGTCGGTGATGCTGTCGCCCTGGAAGAGGATGGTGGCGGTCGGGGGCAGGCGCAGGGGCATCGCGGGCTCCGGGAGAGAGTTGGGGGCACCGTTGTCGCAGTGAGTGCTGCGCAGAGACTAGACGACACAGTCGAGAAGGCAGGGAACCGGGCATGTCAGGCAGTGAGGCGGGCGGTGTCGTCCGTTCCGGGGAGGCGCGGTTGCGGGCGCTGGTGGAGGCCGTCGTGCCGGCGGACGACCGGCCGTCCGCCGTGGAGGCGGGCGGACTCGGGTTCCTGGCGCGGGTGCTGGCGCAGCGGCCCGACTGGGAGCCGCGCGTCGCGCGGGTGCTGGAGCGGGTGGGCGCCGGCGCCGAGGAGCGGTACGGGCGGCCGTTCGAGGACCCGGAGCTCGGCGCGGCGGACCGCGCCGCCGTTCTCGACGGGCTGCTCGGCGACGCCGACTACGTGTGGTTCGCGCAGCTCGTGAACGGCGGTCACTACGCGGACGAGGGCAACGGCGGCAACGCGGGCAACGCCTCGTGGGACGCGGTCGGCTGGCGGCCCGGCCTGCCGCCGGCCGCCGCCGGTGACGGGCACCGCGACGCCGTGGTGACGCCGGACGGCCTCGCCGCGCGGTACGACGTCGTCGTCGTGGGGTCGGGCGCGGGCGGGGGCGCGGCGGCCTGCCGGCTCGCGGAGGCCGGGCGGTCGGTGCTGGTGGTGGAGGCCGGTTCCTGGCCGGCCACCGGCGACCTGGCGCGCGACCACCTGCGGAACCCGCGCGCCTACTGGGACCTCGGGTCCCTCGCGGGCCCCGGGGACGAGGGCAATCCGCGTGTCCTCGCGACGGACGGCGGCCGCGTCGTGCTGCGCCCGTCCGACGGCCGGTGGAGCAACAACGCGATGACGCTCGGCGGCGGCACCCGGGTGTACGGGGCGCAGGCGTGGCGGTTCGGCCCGGACGACTTCCGGATGGCGTCGCGCTACGGCGTGCCGGAGGGCAGCACGCTCGCGGACTGGCCCTTCGGGTACGAGGAGCTGGCGCCGTACTACGAGCAGGCCGAGTGGGAGATCGGTGTGAGCGGCGGCCCCGACGACGGTCCGTACGCGGGGCGCCGTGCCCGTCCGCTGCCCATGCCGCCGCTTCCCACGGGCCGCGCGTACGACGTGCTGCGGGCGGGCGCCGGGAAGCTCGGGCTGTCCACGGTGGACACGCCGCTGCTCGTGAACTCGGTCCCCTACCTCGGCCGGCCCGCGTGTGCCCAGTGCTCGCTGTGCGTGGGGTTCGCGTGCACGGTGGACGCGAAGAACGGCAGCCACAACACGCTGCTGGCGCGTGCCTTCGCCTCGGGGAACTGCCGTGTCCTGCTGGAGGCGACGGCCGCGCGGCTGCTCACCTCGCCCGGCGGGCGGATCACGGGCGTGGCCGTCACCGGGCTGCGGGACGGGCGGCAGTGGCACGCCGAGGTCGCGGCGGGCGAGGTGGTCCTCGCGGCCGGCGCGGTGGAGACGGCCCGGCTGCTGCTGAACTCGGCGCACGACGCGGAGCCCCACGGCGTCGGCAACAACGCCGACCAGGTGGGGCGCCACCTCCAGGGCCACCTGTACGCCTCGGCGACGGGCGTCTTCGACGACCCGGTGGAGGACCTGATCGGCCCGGGTCCCTCCATCGCGACGGCCGACCACCGGCAGGACAACGCGGGGATCGTCGGCGGCGGCATCGTCGTCAAGGAGTTCGTGCCGACGCCGGCGAGCACCTACCGGAACCTGGTGGACGCGGGGCTGATACCCGTGCACGGGCTCGCGGCCAAGCGCGGCATGCGGGAGCTGGCGCCGCGGACGATGCGGCTGGCCGGTCCCGTGCAGGAGGTGACGACGGCGGGGGCGCGGGTGCGCGTCGATCCGGGGACGCGGGACCGTCTCGGGCTGCCGGTCGCGGTCCTCTCCGGCGCGCCGCACGCGGAGGACCTGCGGGCGCAGGCGTTCCTGGCCGAGCGGTGCGCCGAGTGGCTCACGGCCTCCGGCGCGCGGCGGGTCGTCACCTCGCGGCCGTCCGGCACGGGGCACGGCCCGAGCGCGGGGCAGCACCAGGCGGGCACCTGCCGCATGGGCACGGACCCGGCCCGTTCGGTCACCGACCCGTTCGGCCGGGTGTGGGGGCACGACAACCTGCGGGTCGCCGACGGGTCCCTGCACGTCACCAACGGGGGCGTCAACCCGGTGCTGTCCATCTTCGCCAACGCGCTGCGGGTCGCGGCCCACATGACGGCGTCCTGACGGCGCCCGTGGTGCGGCGCCTCACCCCGTGGTGCGGAAGACGGCCGCCGTCAGCGGCGGCACGGTGAACGTGCCGGTGCCGCTGTCGTACGCCGCCTCCCGCACCACCGGGTCGGCGCCGCCGGCCTGCACCGGGTCGAGGGCGTACGCGGCGCCGGCCGCCCCGGGGACGGTCTGCCGCGTCGTCCCGGTGGTGGCGTTGAGGACGACGACGAGCCCGTCGGCGGCGGGGTCGGCGTCCGTCCCCCCGGCCGTGTCGTCGATCCGCATGACGATGACGCCGGGCGTCTGGCCGGTGCCCGCGCCGGGGAAGGTGACCTTCTCCCGGATCAGGTCGGCGGTCCCGAGGTGGAGGAGGGGGTTGCCCGCGCGCAGGGCGACGAGGTCACGGGCGAGCGCGTCGGCGGCGGCCAGGTCGGCGGGGGCCGGGCGCAGGGCGGGGTCGGCGAGGCGGGGGCGCGCGTGGTCCCACAGCGCGCCGTTGTCGTCCTCGGGCGGCAGTCCGCGGCCGAACCCGTTGTCGGTGCCGGAGGGGTCGTAGAGGTTGAACCAGTCGCCGGAGTTGTAGCTGTTGCCGTCGAAGGACTTGCTGCGGAGCAGTTCGGTGCCGGCGTGCCAGAAGGTGGTGCCCTGGCCGAGCGCCGTGGTGGCGAGGGCGAGGATCTGGTGGCGCACGCGGTCGGACATGGGGGTGTCCGTGGGGAGTTTGTAGGCGAGGCTGTCGTAGAGCGTCAGGTTGTCGTGGGCCTCGACGTAGGTGATGGCCTCCTGCGGGTCGGCGGTGTAGCCGGTGGGGGCGCCGCCGCCGTACGGGACCTCGGCGCCGCGCACGGTGCGGCCGGTGCGGTCGGTGAAGGTGTAGTCGGCGAGGTTGCCCGTGAGGCCGACGCGGATCTGGTCCTGCAGCAGGAGGAGCCGGTCGCGCTGCTCCGCCTCGCTCCCGTTCACGGCGGCGCCGTTCGGGTCGGTGAACAGGCCGCTGGCGAAGCCCTGGACGCGCGGGTCGGCGTCGAACGGGCCGCCGCCGCGCACCGCGTCGCGCAGCCGGTCGTTGAAGGTGCCGACGCCGGTGCCCGCCATGTTCTCCTGGGTGGCCTGGACGAAGCGGGCGTCGCCGGCGACCTCGCCGAAGTCCCAGCCCTCGCCGTACAGGACGACGGCGCTCCCGTCGACGCCGTCGCGCTCGGGCGTGAGGGCGTCCAGGGCGGCGCGCACCCCGGTGATGACACTCTTCGGGTGGTGGCCCATGAGGTCGAAGCGGAAGCCGTCGACACGGTAGGCGGTGGCCCAGGTGACGACGGAGTCGGTCATGAGCTTGGCCATCATGGCGTGTTCTGTGGCGGTGTTCGAGCAGCAGGTGGACGTGGTGACGGCGCCGTCCGCGTCGAGGCGGTGGTAGTAGCCGGGGACGATGCGATCGAGGTTGCCGGTGCCGTCCTGGCCGTGGTCGGGCGTGTGGTTGTACACGACGTCCATGACGGTGCGCAGGCCGGCGTCCCGCAGCCCCGCGACCATGGCGCGGAACTCCAGGGTGCGCCGGCCGCCGTCCGGATCGGTGGCGTAGGAGCCCTCGGGGGTCGTGAAGTGCTGGGTGTTGTAGCCCCAGTCGAAGCCGTCGCGGTCGCGCACCTCGGCGACGCACGCCTGCTGCCGGTCGCTGTCGGGGGCCTCGGACGGCAGGTCGCAGTCGGGCTCCGCCCGGTCAGCGCGGCGTTCGGGGACGGGGCTGAAGTCGGCCGTGGGCAGGAGGTGGACGGCGGTCGGCCCGTGCTCGGCGAGCGCGGCGAGGCGGCGCATGCCGTCCGTGTCCGGGTCGGTGAACGCGGCGTAGGTGCCGCGCCGTTCGGCGGGCACGGTGGTGTCGGCGACGGAGAAGTCGCGGACGTGCAGCTCGTGGATGGTGAGTTCCTCGGGCGCCGCGGCCGAGGGGGCGGGGATGTCGTCCCAGCCGTCGGGGGCGAGGGCCGGGTCGGCGAGGTCGAGCAGGACGCTGCGGGCGCCGTCGGCGGTGAGGCCGAGGGAGTACGGGTCGGTGACCTCGTTGTGCTCGACGCGGCCGGTCTCCGGGACGAAGACCTCCACGTCGAAGACGTACGCGTCGTCCTTCCAGCCGGGTTCGCCGCGCACGCTCCACACGCCGTCGCCGTCCGCGCCGGGGGTGAGGTCCGCCGTGGCCGTCGGCGTCCCGGCGCCCGGTGTGTCGTACAGGCGGACGGTGACGGAACGGGCGGTGGGCGCCCACAGGGTGAGGGTCGGTGTGCCGTCGCCGTCGAAGGCGGGGCCGAGCGCGCGGGAGCGAGCGGCGGCGTACAGGTCGTCCAGGACGCCGGGCGTCTGCAGGCGGGTCGACGCGGCGAGACGCCCGTCGGCGCCGAACGCGGCGATGGCGAGGTCGCCGCTCAGGAGGGCGCGCAGGTCGTCGTCGCCGAGGTCGCCGGGCAGCCGCAGCGAGCCGAGGGACGCCAGGTGCGGGTACGCCTCCCGGGTGTCGGCGGGCAGGCCGGACGGCTCGTGGGTGAGGGGGACGCCGTGGCTGTCCTGGCCGATCGTCACCCCGCCGTCGCGTGCGGCGTACAGCCAGAACGTGCGGCCGGCGACGGCCTCCTCCCAGGCGATGCGGTCGCGGGTGAGCCAGTGCGCGCGGAACGTGTCGCCGGGGGCGGTGCCGTCGCCCGGCGGTGCCCCGGTGTCGATGGCGAGGACGTGGTCGTCGGCGGTGTAGGTGAAGGTGACGGTCCCGCCGCCGTCGGGGACACGGAAGGCGATGTTGGGGCCGTTGCGCTCGCCGCCCGCGCCGTAGTTCTCGTCCCAGGTACCGCCGATGGCGACCTTGGCCTCGTGGGCGCCGGCCGGGATGCCGGTGGTGCTCCAGGTGAACGTGCCGTCGCCGTCCTCGTCGGTGAGCCGGGTCAGGTCGCACGCGGGCTGCCAGTCCGCTTCGCAGCCGGCGGCGGACTGGAAGGTGCCGACGGCGGTGACGAGGGGCGGCTCGTCGGCGGTGACGGTGTGGGTGGCGGTGACCGTGGCGTCGATGCGGTGGGTGGCGGCGTCGAAGCGGAAGGTCGTCCTGGCGCCGCCGGGCGGGACGGTGAAGTGGACGGACTCGCCGCCCCGTACGCCGCCGGCGCCGTAGGCCCCGGTCCACGCGCGGTCGGTGACGGCCTTCACCTGGTGGTCGCCCGCCGGGACGGCGAAGGTCGTGAAGGTGTGGACGCCGTCGCCGTCCGGATCGTCGAGCCAGGCGCGCAGGCAGTCGGGCGACCAGTCGGCGGGGCAGCCGAGCGCGGCCTGGAAGGTGCCGGCGGCCGTCACGATCGCGGTGCCGAGGTCGTCGGCGGTGCGGTGGGTCGCGGGGTCGTGGACGACGGTGACGCGGGCGCCGCCCGCCGGGACGGAGAGGGGGGCGGCCCGGCCCGTGTCCGCCGTCGTGCCGTACGTCCACTCGCCCTCCGGGAGCGCGAACGTGCCGGACCAGGTGCCGTCCGGCGCGGGGCTGAGCCGGGCGGCCGGGCAGTCGGCGCCGGCCGCGGGACAGCCGAGGGCCTCGGTGACGGTGCCGGTCAGCGCGACGGCTGGGGGCGTGCCGGCGCCGGCCCCGTCCGCGTGGGCCGGGCCGGTGCCTTCGGGGGTGAACAGGCAGGCGAGCAGCGCCAGGGCGCCCAGCGCCGCGCCGGTCCTGCGCCCGGAGTTCCGGTGCCTCATGACGGATGCCTCCCGGTGCGGTGGGGCGACGGGGACGGAACACGGCCCCGGCCTGTGGTCTTCCCGCGCGGCGCGGTCCCCGATCCGTGCCGGACGCCCGCACACGTGCGCGAGAGGGACGGCCCGCGTCCGCACCGTCCTCCCGCCGTCCTCCCGTCATCCACGCGTGGTAGGGCTGGGGGCGTGAGCGAACAGTTTCTCGACCCGCCCGTGGGCGGGACGCTGGCCTGCGTACGGGCGGCCCTGCCGACGCTGAACCCCAGCGAGCGGCGGGTCGCCGCCGTGGTGCTCGACCGGGCGGCCGATGTGCGCGAGTGGACCGTGGCGGATCTCGCGGGCGCGGCGGGGACGTCGCGCGCCAGCACGGTCCGGGCGTGCCAGCGCATGGGGTTCAAGGGGTTCCAGCATCTGCGCATCCTGCTGGTGCGGGACATCGCGTCGGCGGCCCCGCGGGGCGGGCCCGCGCTCGATCCGCAGGCGGAGCCGGCCGAGGTGGCCCGCGGGGTGTTCCGCACGGTGGCCGACGCCCTCGGCGAGTCGCTGGCGCCGCTGGACGGGGCGGAGTTCGCGCGCGCGGTCGACGCGGTGGCCGCGACGCCCCGGCTGCTCGTGCTGGGCAACGGCGGTTCAGCGCCGGCGGCGCAGGGGGCCGCGCTGCGGCTGATGCGGCGCGGACGGTCGGCCGAGGCGCCGGGCGATGCGATCGTGCAGGAGGTGACGGCGCGGACCCTCGGTCCCGGCGACGTGTGCCTCGCGATCAGCGACAGCGGGCTCAACCTGGTCACGCTGCGCGGAGCCGCCGCGGCCAGGGCGGCCGGTGCCACGGTGGTGGGGCTGACCAGTTTCCACCGGTCCGAACTGGCGCGGCACGCGGATGTGGTGCTGGTCGCGGGGCCGGGCGGCGGCCCGTTCAGCTCGCGGGTGCAGACCGGCGGCGTGGTGCAGACACTTCTGCTGAACGCGCTGGAGATCTGCGTACAGGCCCGTGACCTGGCGGCGGGCCGTCAGGACGCGGCGGAGCTGGCCACCGTCGCCGACTTCATCGAACGCCCGGAGACCGGGGCCGGCTGAGCGCCCGCCGCGGGGCGAACCGGACACACCCGGCATGTGTTGCTGGGGACGCCTTCCGTGAAGGGTCGTTTTCCGGCCACGCGCCATTCACACACCCCTCCCATGCTGACTCGTGGAACAGCGAACCGAAATCAGCAGATCTCCATGGAACGAGATTCCGTGGCAGGGCGGGAGGCACCGTGAGCGGTATCCGGATCGAGGCTCTGACGCGCCGCTTCGGCGGGTCGGTGGCCGTGGACGGCATCGAACTGGACATCGCGGACGGGGAGTTCCTCGTCCTGCTCGGGCCGAGCGGCTGCGGCAAGACGACGCTGCTGCGCATGATCGCCGGCCTGCTCGAACCCACCTCGGGCCGCATCTGGCTGGACGGCCGCGACATCACCCACGAACCCCCGCGGCGGCGGGACGTCTCCATGGTGTTCCAGAGCTACGCGCTCTACCCGCACCTGACGGTCGAGAAGAACATCGGCTTCCCGCTGCGCGCCAGGGGCGCGGACCGTGCCGCCGCGCGGGAGACCGTCCGCGACGTCGCCGAGCGCCTCGAACTCGGCCATGTGCTCGGCCGGCGCCCCAAGCAGCTCTCGGGCGGGCAGCGGCAGCGCGTGGCCCTGGGCCGCGCCCTGGTGCGCGAGCCCAAGGCGTTCCTCATGGACGAGCCGCTGTCGAACCTGGACGCCAAGCTCCGCACCGCGACCCGCGTCGAACTGGCCGAACTCCACCGCAGCCTGGGCGCCACCTTCGTGTACGTCACCCACGACCAGGTGGAGGCCATGACCATGGCCACCCGCGTCGCGCTGCTCAACGGCGGCCGGCTGGAGCAGGTCGGCACGCCCGCCGAGATGTACGACACCCCCGCCACCGTGTTCGCCGCCGGATTCCTCGGCACCCCGCCGATGAACCTGATCGACGCCCGCGTGGAGACCTCCGACGGCTGGGTCACCGCGCGGGCGGCCGGCCTCGAAGCCCACCTGTGGGCCGGTGCGACGCCCGCGCGCGACATCGTCTTCGGCGTGCGTCCCGAGCACCTGACGCTGCTCGCCCCCGGCGGCGCCGAGCCGCGCGGCACGGCGCGAGGCGGCCCGTCCGTCCTGCTTGAGGGCACCGTGACGGCCGTCGAGAACTTCGGTTTCGAGGAGGTCGCCCAGGTCGCCGTCGGCGAGGGCCGCGCCGCCCTGCGCGGCCCGCGCCCCCTCGGTGTCCGCGAGGGCCGGCCGGTGCGGCTGGCCGCCGACCCGGACCGGGTCCACCTCTTCGACCGCGCCACCGGCCGCCGGCTCGTCCGGGACCCGGCCGCCGGCCGGACCCCGGGCGACCGCCCCGCCGCCCCCGCGCCCGTCCCCGCGGTCTCCGCCGCCCCGACGGGCCAAGCCGTCTGACTCCCGTCCTCCCCCTTCCCCCTGCGCCGCGCGTCCCCGCCGGGGCACCGCGCGGCACACCCCACCACGCCCCTGGAGAGCAACCGATGCGTCCCCTTCACCGCGGCGGCCCGCGCGCCGCCGCCCTGGCCGGCGCCCTGCTGATCGCCGCGACCGCCTGCGGCGGGCTCGGCAGCACCGACACGTCCGGCACCTCCGACGGCGGCGCCGGCGACGTCGTCCCCGAACTCGCCGCGGACCAGCAGGTCGAGATCACCTTCGAGAGCTACAACCTCGCCCAGTCCGGCGCCTGGTCGGACACCATCAACGGGCTGCTCGACGAGTTCCAGGAGGAGCACCCCAACATCACCGTCCACGCGCAGCCCCCGCAGGGCGGCCAGAGCGACGGCAGCAACACCATCAGCAGCGTGCAGACCCAACTGCTCGCCGGATCACCGCCCGACGTGGCCCAGCTGACGTTCGACGGCCTCGACTTCGCGGTGAACGGGCTGCACGCCAAGTCGCTCGACGACCTGTTCGGGACGGACGCCGTCCAGGCCCAGTTCGACGGCGAGCACCCCTACCACGAGCGCGCCCGCACCCTGGGCGACTGGGACGGCGAGACGTACGGCGTCCCGTACGTCTTCTCCACGCCCGTCCTGTACTACAACGCCGACCTGTTCACCGCCGCCGGCCTCGACCCCGACCAGCCGCCCACCACCTGGGAGGAGGTCGCCGACGCCGCCACCGCGATCGGGGACGCCACCGGCTCGCAGGGCGCGGTCGTCGGCTGCCTCGACCCGGTCGGCTCCTGGTGCATGCAGGGCATCATCCGCTCCGCGGGCGGCAGCGTCATCTCCGACGACCGCGAGAGTCTCACCTTCGGCGAGGGCGCGGCAGTCGACGCCGTCGCCGGGATGGCGGACCTGGTCGAGCAGGGCGCCGTGGCCGACCTCGACTCGACCCAGGGCCTGGAGGCGTTCGGCCGGGGCGACGCGGCGATGCTCCTCCAGTCCTCCGCCGTGCAGGGGTCGCTCACCCAGTCCGCCGAGGCCGGCGGCTGGGACCTGCGGGCGGCGGCGATGCCCGGCTTCACGGGGCAGGACGCCGTGCCCACCAACTCCGGCTCCGCCCTGTTCGTCTTCTCCGACGACGCCGCCAAGCAGCGCGCGGCCTGGGAGCTGATCACCTTCCTGACCAGTGACCACGCGTACGAACGGATCGCCACCGGCATCGGCTACCTGCCGCTGCGCACCGGCCTCGTGGACGACGGGCTGAGCGAGTGGGCCGCGGACAACCCGCTGCTCGCCCCCAACCTGGAACAGCTCGACCGCCTGGAGCCCTGGCAGTCCTTCCCCGGTGACAGCTTCGTGCAGATCACCGACCTGTGGATGGACGCCGTCCAGTCCGCCGTCTTCGACGGGGCCGACCCCGCCGGCGTCCTGGGCGACGCGCAGGAACGCGCCCAGGACCTCCTGTGACCCCGACGCCCCCCGCCCAGCACAGCCCCCGCACCGGTCCTGGAGGGACATGACCACCGCACCCACCCACTCGACGGCCCGCCTGCCGCTGGCCGGCACCCACAACGTCCGCGACACGGGCGGCCTGCCCGCCGAGGGCGGCACGATCCGCACGGGCCACCTGCTGCGCGGGGACGCGCTGCACCGGCTCGACGACGAGGGCCGTGCCCTGCTGGCCCGCCTCGGCCTGCGCACCGTCCTCGACCTGCGCGACAGGAGCGAGCGCGACCGGGCGCCCGACCGGCTCGACGGTCTGGACGCCGCCTATGTGAGCGTCGCCGTGCTCGGCGACCGTCTGCACGACCAGGGATCCGGCGACCTGGACCTCGACGAGGTCTACCGCTGGCTGGTCGAGGACCACGCCGACCGGCTGGGCAGCGCGGTCGCGGCCCTGTGCGCCCCCGGCGCGCTCCCCGCGATCGCGCACTGCTCGGCCGGCAAGGACCGCACGGGCGTCGTCGTCGCCCTGGTGCTCTCGGTCCTCGGGGTCGGCGACGACGACATCGTCACGGACTACACGGCGTCCGAGGCGCTGCTGTCCGGCGCGTTCCTGGACGACATCCGCGAGCACTTCGCCGACGCGGGCATCCCGGCCGGTCTCGCGCGGGCCGCGACCGCCGCGCCCGCGGAGCTGATCCGCACCACCCTGGTCCGTGTCCGCGCCGGCCACGGCACCGTGCGCGCGTTCCTGCTGGCCCACGGCGTCACGCCGGAGGGCCTGGACCGGCTGCGCGCCGCCCTCGTCGAGCCGGAGCCCGGCACGGCGAACGAACCCGGCGCCCGGCTCGAACTCGTCTGACCCGGCCCTCCGCCCCCCTCCCCGACTCACCGAGAGAAGCGTCATGACCGACAGCGTCACCCCCGACCACCTCATCGTCCACTTCAGCGACACCCACTTCACCGGCGGCGACAAGCCCCTGCACGGCGTCGCCGACACCCGCGCCAACCTCACGGCCGCCCTGCAGGCCGTGGAGGCCGCCGGCATCACGCCCGACGCCCTCGTCTTCACCGGCGACCTGGCCGACACCGCCGACGCCGACGCCTACGACCGGCTGCGCCGCACCGTCGAGCCGGCCGCCGAACGGATCGGCGCCCCCGTGGTCTGGGTGATGGGCAACCACGACGAGCGCGGCGCGTTCCGCGCGGGCCTGCTGGACGCCGACCCGACCGACGAGCCGTACGACACGGTGCACCGCTTCGGCGGCCTGCGGCTCATCGCCCTCGACTCGACGGTGCCCGGCGAGCACTACGGCGAGATCGTCCAGGAGCAGCTCGACTGGCTCGCCGATGAACTGGCCACGCCCGCCGAGGGCGGCACGATCCTCGCCCTCCACCACCCGCCGCTGGCCCCCACCAGCGACCTGCTGCGCCTGGTCGACCTGCGGGAGCGCGAGCGGCTCGCCGAGGTCGTGGCCGGCAGCGATGTCCGGATGATCCTCGGCGGCCACTACCACTACGCGTCGAGCGGCCTGTTCGCCGGCGTGCCGGTCGCGGTCGCCGCCGCCACCTGCTATTCGACGGACATCCTGTCCCCCGCCTCCTCGGCGCACCGCGGCATGGACGCGGGACAGTCGTTCAACCTCGTGCACTGCTTCGGCGGCGACACCGTCGCCTCCACCACGCCGTGGGGCGACGCGCAGACCCTGTACGAGGTGACCACGGAGCAGATGGCCACGTGGCTGGCCGCCGGCGACCGGGGCGCCGACGCGGTGGCGGGGAGCTGAGGCCGTGCTCGTCGAGGCACTCCCCACGGCCGGCCGCCCGGCCCCGTCGGCCCCGGCCGGCGAGGCGGGCGGCCCGGCCCGGGCGCCGCGCCGCCGGCTGCGCGCCCTGGGCAGGCACCTGGTGCCGCTGCTGTACATCGCGCCGGCGTTCGCGCTGCTGGTCCTGTGGACCTACCGCCCCCTCGCCCAGACGTTCCAACTGTCCTTCTACGACTGGAACATGGTGCCGTCGAACCCGATGACACCGGTCGGTCTCGACAACTACCGCGAGGTGCTGGCCCTGCCGGAGATGTGGCAGGCGATCCGCACCACCGCCCTCTACATCGGCGCGCTCCTGGTCTTCTCCACGGTGCTGCCCGTCGTCATCGCCCTGCTCACCCGGCGGGTCGGCGGCCGAGCCCGCGGCTTCTACCAGGCGCTCATCTTCGTGCCGGTGCTGATCACGCCGGTGGCCACGGCCGCGGTGTGGCGCTGGCTGCTGGCGCCCGAGGGCGGCCCGCTGACCACGCTGCTCTCCGCCTTCGGCATGGAGCCCGTCAACTGGTTCCGCGACCCGCAGCTCGCCGTGCTCGCCGTCGTCCTGATCACCGGGTGGCAGCTCATGGGCTTCGGCGTGCTGGTGGTGGCGGCCGGGCTGACCGGGATCGGCCCGGACTACGCGGCCGCCGCATCCACCGACGGGGCCACCGCCTGGCAGACCACCCGCTGGATCACTCTGCCGCTGCTGTCGCCCACCCTGGTGTTCCTGGCGCTGATGACGCTGCTGCTGTCGGCGCAGTGGACGTTCCCGGTGATCGACGTCCTCACCCAGGGCGGGCCGGGCAACGCCACGTCCAACGTCTACCACCTGCTGTGGCAGTTCGGGTTCCGCAACTTCGACGCGGGCCTGTCGGCCGCGGCCGGTGTGCTGTTCTTCGTCGCCTTCACGCTGGTGGCGCTGCTCTTCGTGAAGCTGATGGACCGGCTCAGCTTCTACGACGACTGAGCCCGCCCGTCCGCTGCCGTTCACCGCCGTTCACCGCCAGGAACACACAGGAGCCCCGACATGACCCTCGTCCTGCTGGACCCGCCCACCGCCCCGGCCCCCGACCCCGTCGAGCCACCCCCGGGAGCCGCCCCCGGCGCGGCGCCCGCGCGGGGCGCCCTGCGCGGCCTGGCCGCGCGCGCCGGCGGGCACCTGCTGCTGATCGCCGTCGCCCTGGCCGCGATCGGCCCGGTGTACTGGATGTTCCTCACGGCGCTGCGCCCGTCGGGGGACGTCCTCTCCCAGTCCCCGCTGCCGTGGCCGCTGAGCCTGGAGAACGTCACCCACGTGTGGGACAGCATCCCGATGCTGCGGATGCTGCTCAACACGCTGCTCGTGTCGGTGGCCACGGCGGCGGCGCAGTTGCTGATCGCCATACCCGCCGCCTACGGCTTCGCCCGCTGGCGGTTCCCGGGGCGCGGGCTGCTGTTCCTGATGTTCATCGGCTCGTGGATGATCCCGTTCCAGGTCACGATGATCCCGAACTACGTCCTGCTGTCGCAGCTCGGCCTGCTCGGCACGCTCGCCGGCGTCGTCGTGCCGAACCTGTGCGCGCCCATGGCCGTGATGATGCTGCGGCAGCACTTCCAGGCGTTCCCCCGGGAGCTGCTGGACGCCGCCACCATGGACGGCCGGGGGAGCTGGCGGGCGCTGTGGACGGTCGTGCTGCCGAGCACCCGGCCCGCGCTCGCCTCGCTGTTCATCCTCATGTTCATCTCCGCGTGGAACGACTACCTGTGGCCCGCCCTCGTGCTCCAGCGGGCGGACTCCGTCGTCCAGATCGGCATCCGCAGCTTCCTGGGCGCCGAGGGCAACGACTGGGGCGCGGTGATGGCGGCGTCCGGGCTGTCCTGCGTGCCGGTCCTCGTGATCTACGCGCTGCTGCAGCGGCAGGTCCAGGACTCGTTCGTCCGCTCCGGCCTGCGCTGAGAGGTGCGGCGGCGCGGGCCTCAGCCCAGGGCGCGGTCGAGGTTCACGGCGGCGCTGATCAGCGCGAGGTGCGTGAACGCCTGCGGGAAGTTCCCGAGGTGCTCGCCGGTGAGGCTGATCTGCTCCGCGTACTGGCCGACGTGGTTGGCGTAGGTGAACGTCTTCTCCAGCGCGATCCGCGCCTGCTCCGCCTGCCCGGTGCGGGTGAGGGCCTCGACCCACCAGAACGAGCAGATGGAGAAGGTGCCCTCGACGCCGGTGAGCCCGTCCGGGGACAGCGCCGGGTCGTACCGGAAGACGAGGCTGTCGGTGACGAGCTGCTCGGTGATGGCGGCGAGCGTGGCGGTGAAGCGCGGGTCGGCGGGCGAGATGAACTTCACCATCGGCATCAGCAGCAGCGACGCGTCCAGCACGGGCCGGTCCCGCCCGGCGCCCTCCGGGGCGCGCAGGGATTGGACGAACGTCCCGGCGGCGGCGTCCCAGCCGCGGTCCATCACCTGCCGGTAGATGCGGTCGCGCGCCGCGCTCCAGCGGACGATGTCGCCCGGCAGGCCGCGGTGGCGCGCCATCCTGATCATCCGTTCGACGGCGACCCAGCACATGACGCGCGAGTACGTGTGGTCCCGCCGCCCGGCCCGGGTCTCCCAGATGCCCTCGTCGGGCCGGTCCCAGTTCTCCAGCAGCCAGTCGAGGACGCCGCACAGGTCCGTCCAGCCGTCGTGCGCGATGCCCGCGCCGTACTTGTTGAACAGGTAGACCGAGTCGACGAGTTCGCCGTAGATGTCGAGCTGTGTCTGGTCGGCCGCCGCGTTGCCCGTGCGGACGGGGCGCGAACCCCGGTAGCCGGCGAGGTGGGAGAGTTCCTCCTCGGGCAGGTCGGGCCGCCCGTCGATGGTGTACATGACCCGCAGCGGGCCGGCCGGGCCGCCGCCCGAGCGGAGCGGGCCGCGCGTCAGCCACCCGATGAACGCCTCGGCCTCCTCCGTGAACCCGAGGCGCAGCAGCGCGTACAGGGAGAACGCCGCGTCCCTGATCCACACGTGCCGGTAGTCCCAGTTCCGGCCGCCGCCGATCCGCTCCGGCAGGCCGAGCGTCGGTGCGGCGACGAGCGCGCCGCTCGGCTCGTGCGTGAGCAGCTTCAGGGTGAGCGCCGAGCGGTGCACCATCTCGCGCCAGCGCCCGGTGTACGCCGACCCGCTGAGCCAGCCGCGCCAGAACGCCACGGTCCGCTCGAACAGCGCGTCGGCGTCCCCGGGGTCCGGCCGGTCCCCGCGGCCGGTGCGGCCGGGCTCCCCCACCTCCAGGACGAACACCTCGGAGTGCCCCTCCTCCAGCGAGAACTCGGCGCGGGCGTCCATGCCGTCGGCGCGCAGCGGGACGGTACTTCCGACCGCCAGCTCCACCGGACCGCCGGTGAACCGGACGCCGCCGTCCGGCCGGACGGCCACCCGGTGCCGCGCCCGCCCGTAGTCCATGCGTGGCGCGATCTCGACGGCCATCCGCATGCGGCCGCGCACGTTCACGACGCGGCGCACCAGGCGCTGCCGGTGCGCGGGGTCGTGGGCGCGCGAGACCGGCATGAAGTCCTGCACCTCCACCATGCCGTCCTCGGTGAGCATGCGGGTGATGAGGATGTTGGTCTCGGGGAAGTAGAACTGCTGCCGCGTCGCGACGTCGCACAGCGGCGCGATCCGCCAGTGGCCGCCCCGGCGGGCGTCCAGGAGCGCGCCGAAGACGCTGGGCGAGTCGAAGCGGGGCGCGCAGAACCAGTCGACGCGCCCGTCCGTGCCGACGAGCGCGGCCGTCCGCAGATCGCCGATGAGGCCGTGCTCGGCGATCGGCAGGTACGGCGGGTCGAGCGGGGATGCGGCAGTCACGCGTCAGCCCACCGCCCAGCCGCGCTCGCCCGGCAGCCGTGACGCGGCGTCGGGCCCCCAGGAGCCGCGCGCGTACGGCAGGGCGGGCGGCGGGGCCTTCAGGACCGGGTCGCAGACCTCCCAGAGGCGTTCGATCTCGGCGGCGCCGGTGAACAGCGTGCGGTCGCCGCGCATGGCGTCGAGCAGCAGCTTCTCGTACGCCTCAAGCGGCTCGCCCGCCGCGAACGCCTCGTCCGCGCGGAAGGTGAACCGGCCGCGTGCCAGCCGCAGGTCGGGTCCCGGGCGTTTGGCCCGCACGTCGAGACTGACCACCGGATCGCCCGTCAGGTCGAACACCAGCTCGTCGGGCGCGCCGGTGTCCCGCGCCGCGGCGCCGAACAGCGCGTGCGGCGGGTTGCGGAAGCCGACGGTGACGACGCGCAGCGACCGTGCCAGCGCCTTGCCGGTGCGCAGGAAGAACGGGACGCCCTGCCAGCGCCAGTTGTCGACCCGGGCGCGGAGCGCGACGAACGTCTCGGTGGGCGAGTCGTCCGCCACGCCGTCCTCGCCGCGGTAGCCGTCGTACTGGCCGAACACGACATCGGCCGGGTCGAACGGCCGCAGGGCGCGGTACACCTTCAGCTTCTCGGCGCGCAGTTCGTCGGCGGCGATCCGCACGGGCGGCTCCAGGGCGAAGAAGCCGAGGAGCTGGCACAGGTGGGTGGCGATCATGTCGCGGAAGGTGCCCGTGGATTCCATGAAGCGGGCGCGCCCCTCGATGCCGAGCGTCTCGGGGACGTCGATCTGCACGTAGGCGATGTGGTCGCGGTTCCACACCGGCTCGAAGAGGCCGTTCGCGAACCGCAGGGCGAGGACGTTCTGCACGGCCTCCTTGCCGAGGAAGTGGTCGATGCGGAAGACCCGTTCCTCCGGGACGAACCGGGCGACCGCGGCGTCCAGCGCGCGGGCGCCGGCCAGGTCCCGGCCGAACGGCTTCTCCATGACGAGGGTGGCGTCCTCGGCGAGACCCGCGCCGCCGAGCATGCCGATCATCGGCTCGGCGGCGCCGGGCGGCACGGACAGGTAGTACAGGACGCGGGCGTGGCCGCCGAGGTCGTCCCGCGCCCGGCGCACCGCGTCGGCCAGCGCCGACCCGTCGTCGGCCGAGGCGACGGCGTAGCGGACGCGGCCGGCGAGGTCGCGCCAGGCGCCGGCGTCGAACGCCCCGTCCCCCGCCAGGTCGCGCACGGCGTCCCCGAGCCGGTCGCGGAACGCGTCGTCGTCGCCCTGCGGGTGCCGTCCCGAGGCGATGACGAGGAACGCGTCCGGGAGCATCCCGGCCCGCAGCAGCCGCAGCAGGGCGGGGAACAGCTTGCGGCGGGCGAGGTCGCCGGTGGCGCCGAAGATCACCAGGATCTGCGGCTCGGCGGACGCGGTGCGGTCGGCGGGGGCCATGGGCTTCGCCTCTCCTCGGCAGGGGACACGGCGAGACCCACGATGCGTCCGGCCGCCGCCCCGGCCAACGTCCCCCGCCGCTGTCGTCCGGCGGATCACCGGTCTGCCGACGGCGGGCGCGGGCGGGCCGTACACCATGGTGTCCGTGACGCTGAACGGAGAAACGACCACCGCCCCGGGGACCGTCCGGGAGGGACGTCTCCTGGTCGTGAGCAGGCGGGCCGCTCCCGAGGTGTTCCACCTCCGGGGCGGGAAACCGGAGCCGGGTGAGGAACCGCTCGACGCGCTGGTGAGGGAGCTGGACGAGGAGCTGGGTGCCGCGCCCGTGGCGCCCCGGCTCCTCGCCGAAGTGGAGTCCGTCGCGGCGCTGGAGGGGGTGCCGATGAGGCTCACGGTCTACGCGGCGGGCCTGAGCCGGCCGCCGAGGACCGCCACCGAACTGGCGGACCTCCGGTGGATCACCGGACGGGAGGAGGGCGTGCGCCTCGCGCCCGCCGTGACGGGCCACGTGCTGCCGCTGCTGCGGCGGAGCGGCGCCATGGCGGCCTGAACCCAGGCCGGGGCGCCGCGCGTCAGGGCAGGGTGAGGGCCACGACCGCGATGAACACGATCTGGACGGCCGTGCGCCGCCCGAGCGGGTCCCCCTGGGCGACGCCGCGGCGCGCCGCCGACACGTTCGCCGGGAACATGGCGACCAGCAGCAGGATCAGGCAGACGGCGGCGGCCGTGGCGGTCGCGGGGATCAGCAGCCCGATCGCGCCGGCGACCTGCAGGACGGCCGTCGCGCTCACCAGCAGGTCGGGCCTCGGCATGCGCGGGGGCACCATGCCGATGAGCTGGGCACGCAGCCGCGGCTGGACGTGGGCTGCGGCGGTGAACAGGAACATGAGGGCGGCGCCGACCCGCAGCGACGGCTCCCATCCGTCCACCGCGTCCACGCCGGCCAGCCCGATCAGGCGGGCGACGACGAAGCCGGCGACGAGGGGGACGAGCGGTTCCACGGGGCCTCCCGGACGGTGCGGCGCGCGGCCGGGGCGGGGCCGGGCGGTGCACAGTCTCGCGACCCGCCGCGCCCGCCACCGGCCGACACACCCGGCCGTTCGGGCGGATCCCGGCGGCGGCCGGTACGCGACGCACCGCGAACCGGCCGAAGGGTTCCCTCCCACCGGGACCCGTCAGCCGACGCGCCGCGCGAGCACCTGCCCCGGCCAGGTACCGGACAGGAAACGTTCGGTGGGGTCGAAGCCGTTGCGCCGGTAGAAGGCGACCAGTTCACCTCCGCCACCGGCCCAGCAGTCGACGCGCAGCAGCGCCACCCCGGCCCGCCGGGTCCGCTCGACGGCATGGCCGAGCAGCGCGGCACCGATCCCCCGCCCCGCGTACCGGCGGTCGGACACGAGCAGCCGGACGTATCGCTCGGGCTCACCGGCCGGCGCGATCGGCATCCGCGGACTGGGACCGGAATCGAGCACGAGGGCACCGACGGGCACACCCCTCAACTCCGCGACGTACGGATCGTTCTCGCTGAAGTACCGCTCGACACGCTCGACACCGCCGGGCTTCCGGGAATAGGGCGTGGTACCCCACTGCTCGGTGTTGCCACGGGCGTTCATCCAGACAACAGCACCATCGAGCATGCCGAGCACACCCGGAACATCCCCCGGCCTCCCCGGCCTGATCCGCACGGCATCCCCAGCATCATCCACACCGGAACCCTAACCGCCACCGCGAACACGGCCTACTTACAGGTCGGCCCCTGCGACGACCTTCCCGGGAACGCCCCTGCCCAGCCGGTCGAGGCGTGCCACGACCCCCGCCTGGAACTTGTGCACTGCTTCGTCGACGCTGCGGATGAAACTGGATTCTGAATTCCCCCGCTGGCTGCCCATCCCCTTGAACAGCGACAGTCGAAATCCCGTTATTTTCGCTCCGCCCTTCGGGAGCATGTCACCCGGTTCCGGCCTCAGACGCTCCAAAGTCCCACGCGGCCCGCCGATGTCCCCCTCGACCAAGGTTTCAATATGCAGATCGGCCGGCGCATCCGCCAATTCGCGTACAACCCGCTTGGCCCAGGACAGCGGGTAGCCCTGCTCCGGCACCGGTATGTCGATGGACGTGCGGATCTTTCCCGTCCGCAGATCAGCGGTGAGCCCCACTGTGCCGATTGCCCCGTCGATGCGCAGCTCCGCATGCAGCTTGCCGTCACGGCACAGGGTGTCCGCCATGCGCGCTCGCCGCGACACGGCGTCCGACCCCCGCCGGGCACGCTGGACCGGGAGCACCTTCTGCCCCAGTTCGCCACCCAGTCGCAACGAGACCTGCCGGATCAGACGCTCCCAGCTCTCGACAGCTTCCAGGGACCGGGGGTCACCCTCGCACAGGGTCTCATCCTGGATTCCGTTCCGCACGGGCACCCAGGCGGGTCCCATGTTCTGGAATCCGTGACAACCTGAATTCTCATGCAGAAGGTAGTACAAAAGTTCTTCCAGGAGCCACGCGTGCGCGGGATTCCCCACGCCTTCGTGCCGGATCAACATCTGCGCCTGATAGGCGACCTCAGCCCAGGAGAGATGCCAAAGCCCAACCTTGTTCTTCCGTCGACGGTCCATTTTCACATCGACAAGTGGACTGCCTTCCAGCGCCACATCGTTTGAGAGGGTAATGACCGCCTCGAACCCGCGCCTGGCCGCTATGTCAGCGTAAGTCTGCACCTGCTCTGCTTTGAGAGCGTTTCCATTGGTTTTGGTCTCGACGAGTGCCGTCCAGAGTTTGCCGGCGCGTTCTACACGAATCACGCCGTCAGGGCGCCTCGGCGATTCGCCATGAGGCAGCGACACCTCGGTGAACGTCTCCATACGTCCGGCCGGAGCACCGAACCCGGCGGTGAGCCGACGGCCGAATTCCGGAACCTGCGCCATCACGGCCAGCAATACCGAAGTGGCGCGCATCTCCCGGTCACGGTCGCTCTTCAACGCGGACACCGGGAACAGCCGCGCCCCTTTCCACGACTCGTTCTCCGCCAGGGATCGCTTCGGCTTCTTCGGGAGCACGACCTTCTTCTTGGCCGTCCGATGGCGCGCGGGTTTCCCCGGAACCACCGTGTCGTCGGCGGCGCGGCGCGGCGCGGGTACTGCGATCACGGCAGCCGAGCGCGGTTGCACTTCCTGTGAGGACCGTTCCACGGCTGAAGCCCCCGAGGGCTGTGTCTCGGCACTGCCGGGTTCCGCCGGCTCCGTCGTGGCATCGTCGTCTATATCGACACCATGGTCGGTCGCCAGGGCCGCGAAACCGGCCTCGTACCCCTGTCCGACGGCCCTGAACTTCCACTGACCACCGCGCCGGTACAGCTCACCGAAGATCAGCGCACTCACACCGCCTGCGTCATCGATGTCGAAACGCAGCAGCGACTCCCCCGACCCGTCGTACAACGACAGGCGGAGATCGTGCAACTCGTCGAAGCGGCCCGACTCGTACCTACTTGCCGCGATGAGAATGGTCGCTATGTCGTCGGGAATGGCCGTGAGGTCGAAACTGATCCGGTCTTCACTGCCATCCCCCACCGGAATCTTGCCCAGCAATTGCACGCTGCCGTCGGGCGCGGTGGCGTTGTTGTAGAAAAGGAAATCAGCGTCACTGCGCACCTTGGCGTTCGCGTCGAGCAGCAAGACGGACACGTCCGCGTCTCCGTCGCCCGTGGGACTCACCCATCCAAGACTCACGACGACCGCATCGACATCGCCGCCGCTCAGGTCCGCCAGCCCGACGTTGCCACCCTTGACCATCTCGTACACAGGGCCTCCCAGCCGTCCCCCGGGGCGAGGACGCACCACGCCCCACCACCACACACATGCACGACCGGTGCACGTGACGTGAAGACAGAGACCATACCCGCTATGCGGTCAGGAGGCAGGCGGACTGCACAAGCCGGAAGTCCGGCCTGTCCCTGACGGCAGCTCCCGCACCGGAAGCACCGTGCAGGGCCGACGAGAAGCGGAGTGACCCCGACGCCTGAAGTACCCGCCGGGCATTCGACGGAGGCCGCCGGTGGAGAGGGGGCTCGCCGTTCCGTTCTTCAAGATGACCGGAGGTGGCCCAGGTGCAGTCCCAGGCTCCATTCCTGCCACGCAGCCAGACGAATGCCCTGGGCACAGCAGCAACCGGGTTCTCGACGCTGTTCAGCGGCAGGACGGATGGTTGGCGAGAACTCTCAGCAGGTTCGGCGTACTCAAGGGTGACTGTGACACGTCCATCGGGTGCGGTGCCCCGTGTAAGGCACTGGAGCAGCCGTAATCCCGGCATGGTGAGAGGACCCAGACAAGCTGCGTCCACCCTCGGAGGGGCTAGTGTCCGACATTGACGGAAGCTGCACTGCAACGGAACATCGGGCCGGCCACGGGCTTGCGACCGAAGCGGCGGTGATGTTCACCGAGGTGCAGCGGGCCGATTCCAAGGCCACGACGCTTTGCGGAGTCGCCGGGGGCATGCTCGGAGTGGACATTGCAGCGCTCTCGGCCG
This sequence comes from Streptomyces sp. RFCAC02, assembly GCF_004193175.1. Classification (NCBI taxonomy): domain Bacteria; kingdom Bacillati; phylum Actinomycetota; class Actinomycetes; order Kitasatosporales; family Streptomycetaceae; genus Streptomyces; species Streptomyces sp. RFCAC02. The sequence continues at coordinate 200,598 of NZ_SAUH01000001.1, forward strand.
TCCGAGAGTGCGGCGGGCTGCCCCTGATCACACAGACAACTGCCACCATCCTTCTTGCCGTGGCCCTGATCACGGCTATGTATGCGATCCGTCCCGCCCTCCCACGCGACGGCCGCCTCAGGACGTTCGCATGCACCGCACCAGCCAACGACCAGTCCGAGTCGGGCTGGCCAGCCTGCTCCGTAGTCTGCGGCGGTGACCACCTTCGGGCGGAAGCCGCGAGGCTGGCGATGTTCACCACCCTCGCGCAGCAGAAGTTCCGTGCCATCAAGTGGGCTGTCGACTTTGTGGCGACAGCCACAACAGTCGCCACACTTGGGCTGTTGATCCCGTACGTCTCTTCTTGAGAGCATCACGGCGGAACGACCATCACTTGGGGTGAGTATGTGTCAGCCACATCTGTCAGTCATAGGTCAGCAGCTGTGGTCCCGCTTGTCCGGCCTGACCCCTGTCCGCGTCCGGCCGGCCAGGAGTGTGCTGTTGCGGCAGGGCGATCCCGGCACCCATGTCATCTTGCTGGCCTCCGGCTCGGCCCTCATCACACTGACCGGATCGCACGGGGAACGGACGCTTCTGGCGGTACGCGGCGCCGGTGAACTTCTGGGCGAACTCGCCGTCCTCGACGAGCAGCCACGCACCGCATCGGTCATCGCTGCCGAGGATTGCCGGGTTCACATCGTCCCGCGTGGAGATTTCCTAGCTTTCGTAGACCGCCACGCTCTGCTAGCCCCCTTGTTGCACCACGCCATCACACGGGTCCGCGAGGCAGAGGCGGTGCGCCTGGAGATGGCTACCGCCCCGGTTCCGATGCGTCTGGCCTCGGCCCTCGGCCGCCTTCTCCAAGCCGCCTCCACCGCTGGTGCCGAGTGCCTCGTACGCCTGACGCAGACAGAACTGTCGGAGATGATCGGCGCCTCCCGTAACGCCGTGGGGTCGGCACTGCGGCCATGGCGTGAGCAGGGCTGGCTCGCCACGGAGGCCGGTGGCGGGCTGTCGATCCGGGATTACCCATCGATCCAGGCACACGCGCACACCCAGAGGTGACCGACCGCACTCCTGCGGTGCCCATTACTGTGCACTGCCTCGGCCCGGGGACGGCAAACATGGGGCACTCACACCCAGTCACGTCGGGAAGGTCCCCTACCCATGTCATCTCCACTCCCACCCCACACGCACGATGTACCGCAGGAGCAGGCGCTCCTGGTCGTCGACATGAAGGGGTACAGCCGGATTCCCGAGGCCCAGATGGCGCCTGCCCGGGCCGACCTGGACCGCATGCTGGCCACCGCGTTCACGCACAGTGGGCTCGGCGACGGGACGGCTCCGGAAATCGCGGTCAAGGACAGCGGCGACGGCGCCATCTTCGTCGTGCCCGCCTGGTACGCGGCACGACTGATCGACCCCCTCCTCACCCACCTCGGCCAGGAGCTGGCCCGTCACGAGCAGACCCGGCTGGCCAGTGCAGCCTCCATCCGGCTACGTGCGAGCGTGCACGTCGGCCCTTTGCAGCTCCCCGACTACCGGGGTGACGCCATCAACGTCGCCTGCCGTCTGGTCGAAAGTGACGCAGTCCGCCAGGCTCTGACTGCGGCTGAGGACCATAATTTGCTTCTAGCCGCTGCCGTCTCGAACACGGTCTTCCACCGGACCGTGCTGGCGCAACGCACTCAGACCCTCAGGGAGCACCACTTCCACCGGGCCACGGCCCGCGTCAACAACAAGCCTGACTTCGAGGAGACATGCTGGCTCTTCGTCCCCGGACTGGTGCCGGCGGCAATCAGCCCTCACCTCACTCCGAACGGGACCGCACCGCCCGACGAGGAGCACCGGGCACCCCGGCGTACGGCAGAGAGCACGAAAGCCAACACGTCGCGGCCCGACGTGCGGCAAAAGGCCAAGGCCAGCGGTAAGTCACAACTGATCCAGGTCGCTGGCAATTACAACTCGGGTTCGGAGCCGTCATGACGGGCACCGGGGTGGTACCGCACCAGCAGGCGGAGGCTTCCGGCCACGCTCGACTGACACAAGTCGCTGGCGACTACGAGGAGCACCACCACCAGTATGTGCGAGGTTGGGAGTATCTGCGCGGCATCGGCGTGGACGCTCACGAGCTGGACCTTGTGGAACGCGCTTTCGTCGACCCCCAGGGTTCTCAGGCCACTGGTCAAGTGGAACGCGCCGCCAGCCTGCTCCGCGGCCCACGCGCGCGGAGCAACTCACTTGTGCTCTGCGGGGAGGCCGGCACTGGGAGGCGTACCGCCGCTCTGCGTGTCCTCCGCGAGGCGGATGTGCCGCGAGAGCGGATTCGCTGGCTGGTACTGGACTGGGACCGGCCGCGCACGGAACAGCTTCCCCACACCCAGGGCTACGGTTTCGTCCTGGACCTGACCGGATTCCGAGCCCTGCCGGAGGACTTCTACGCCGGACTGGCCGACTATCAGAAGGCCGCTGAAGTCTCCGAGTCCTTCTTGATCATCCTCACCGACCCTGGCAGCTGGAAGCCCGGGCCACTCACCACCACACCCGCGGTACACATGATCCGTCCGCCGTCGCGAGAGGTCGCCCGAGCCCATCTGCACCACCTGTCGGCCGACAGGATCGACTGGCTGAACAGGGCTCCGCTGAGCGACTTGCTCGCTCCGGCAGCGCCTCCCGGTGACGCCGCGCGCCTGGCTCGGCTCATCGCACAGGCCAATGTGGACGGCGAAGCTACCGTCAAGGAGGAATTCACCGACTGGCACGACCATTTGAAAGGCTGGTTCGAGAAGCACTCGGCACAGGACGACCTCCGCGAGCGAGCGCTTTTGGTGAGCAGTGCCCTACTAGAGAAGGTACCGGCGGACATCGTGCTCGCTGCAGCGGACCAGCTCTTTACGAAGGTCGGCGGCAAACTTCCGCCCGGTGGGCCGCTGGCCGGCCGCGATCTCGAAATGCGCCTCAAGGCCATCCATGCCCGTCAAGTGGACGGCGAAACAATCTCCCTGGATTCCGACCGGCACGGAATGTCCGAAGCCCTCCTGAAGTACGTATGGCGACAGAGGCCGCAACTGCGACCTGTACTGCTGGAATGGGCCTCCGACATCAGTCGGCCCCACGGGATCGCTGTGGGCCATCTACGACGCATCGCCGACTGCCTGGTCCGGCTCGCTCTGCTGCCCGGGGGTTCCACGGTCCTGTCCGTGGCGATCGCATGGATCGAGAAGGGCCGGACAGCGCACCGGCAGCTGGCGCTCGGGATCGTCGAGACCATGGCACTCCACCCGGTCACAGGTGTCGGCGTCCGCAAGCAGCTGTACGACTGGGCACAGCAGAAGTCCACTAGCGAAGAGCTGACCAGGGCAGTCGCTGAGATTTGCTCGGGTCGGCTGGGTCAGCTGTACCCCCGCATCGCCCTGACCCGGCTCCGCCTGCTGGCCTCGAGGGACAACGCAGCGGCGCGCGAGGCGGTGGCGGAGGCGGTACGCACCCTGGCCAGTACGCCGGATCAGCGCGTCCTGCTGCTGTCGGAGATCGTCAATTGGGCGGAGTCCACCGACACCACGATCCGCAGAGCCGGAGCAAGCACTTTCTTGGCCCTGACCGACATCTCCAGCGACACGCTCCTCCCACTGCCCGAAACGCAAGAAAGCGTTGACGACGAGGTAGCCCCCCAGAGCCCTCACCTGTTCGCCCGGGGTTGGCGTGCGGCGCTACGGGAACCCTCCACCACTGACGCAGCTCACAATCGGCTGGCCGCTTGGCTGGACTCTTCCAAACTGACGGACGAGCAGGTACTCCCCATGGCCGCGACGGTGTTGCGCGGACATATCGGCCAGGCCGGGGCCGCCGTACTTCTGGTGGGCTCCTCCGGCAGCTCCGACCTGGGGCGGGCCCGGCGCTTGAAGCTGGTGGACATGTTGATCTCCGCGCAGGTGCCCGGAGCTGACGTACCCGGTACGGCCCCGGTCCCGCACTACAACGGCTCCCCCTCGTCGACGTGAGATTTCTGTCAGGGCGCCGGAAAAGCGCATGGCATACGTCCCACGCGGTGCGCACTGGCGTCACCCATCCGCTCGCCCTCGAGGGCGAGCGGATGGCCAGCCGCATCACCGGCGTGCATTTCACGGTTCGCATCACAGGAGCATGGCGGTGGACACACAGTGAACCTCCCGAGCATCGCGATCCTGCAGTCCCCGCGCGCGATTACCTACGCCGCCAGGCAGCTCGCGTCCTGAGCCAGCATTCCATTCTTGATCGGGCAGCGGCCCAGGACGCGACCAACACGATCCTGATGCGCTGGAGCCGTCCTCTCCCCGGGCTGGAGGTGTTCGGCGAGGTCCGTCTGGGCGCCCCCGCCCGGAACGACACCGCCCTGGCCGAAGAACATGCCCGCCGACGACAGGCAGTCGATCTGGCTCAGGAAGAGGAGCTGGCCCGCCTGTCTCACCTACAGCGGGTGCTGGCCGACTCGGACTTGCGCCGCGTGTGGTGGACGGCTCGTTTCCCCGACCGGTTCTCCAGTCTGACATCACTCGCGGAGGCACTCCAAGGGCTTCCCGTGCCTCGCGAACCCAATGACGACGACATCCGCGGCGACATCCGACGCTTCACCGACCGGCTCGTCACCGAACTGCACACGCCAGAGCAGCGCCAGCTCTTCCTCCAAGCTTTCGTCCACAGTCTCGGCGTCGTCGGCCAAAAGGATTTGAAGACAGCCGCTACCCGGTGGCAGACCCCACCCGAACCAGGAAGTGTCCCAACATGAATCTGCTCACCAGACGATGGCTTTTAACGCCCTTACGACAACTGCGCACCCGCCGTCTCATGTCTCAACACGGACCCACGCTGACGTACGACACCGCATGGGCACTGATCACCCTGCGCACCGCGCCGCACGAGACACATTTCGTACGCGTCTGGGTCCGAGAGAATCCCGGCCAGCCACCCGGCGTCCATCACGATCATTGGCATGAGCTGAGCGCTGCGGAGCAGCGACGCCGTCTCGCATGGCTCGGACGCCACGGCCACTCCCCTGTCCAGCTCCTGCATGTGGACGCAGAACTCATCCAGAGCACCGGTATCCACGTCCTCGACTGGGGTCGCCCGTCCGGACCCGTGCCTAACCGTCCAGCCCAGCGGGTCGCTCGCACCATCCGCCCATGAGCGTTCTCGGCTGATGGAACACACTGCACAGCCCGCAGCACTGGCTCGCGCACCGCGGACGGCAACCATTTCCCTGCCAAGAACCACGGAAGCGCTCGGTCAGCGCCTCATGCAGCTCGCCGTGGAGGTCCGCAGACGCAGTTCCAGACGCCTTCGTGCCTGTCGACGACGAGGAGTTTCCCCTCGCCGTACACCGTGTAGCCGGTGTTCAGGCAGTCGACCACGTCGCGGTCGAGCCGCTCAACCGCTGCCGTCACCAGCCCGTCGTACTTCCCCCGCTCATCGCGGAACCACGGACCGGATTTCGGACGGGTCATCGGGTCTCGGCGGAGCCGGACACCTCCCAGTTGTCCGCCCAGTCGATGATGCGACCGCCTACAGCTGCGGCAGTCGTCAGCACGTCCTCCCGCTGCCGTAGGTCGTGGCGGCTTTGACCCGCGACAGCCGGCGTACTCCGAGCAGGAACTACTGCAGCCGTCGCACGGTCGTTCGATCTCGTCCATGGCGGTACCGCGCAGCTCCCTCCCGTTTCGCCGGAGCACGAGAGGATTCGGCGGCCACACCAAAGACAATCGGAATCGGCTCGATCAGCCGAGGAAGGAGAGGCGTACCTGGCGTTCCGTGTTGTCGCCGTTCGTGTCGATCAGGCAGATCGACTGCCATGTGCCCAGTTGCAGGCGGCCGCCGATCACCGGGACCGTTGCGTGGGGCGGGACGATCGCCGGCAGGACGTGGTCGCGGCCGTGGCCCGGGCTGCCGTGGCGGTGGCGCCACCGGTCGTCGGCGGGCAGCAGGTCGCGCAGGATCGCCAGCAGGTCGTCGTCGCTGCCCGCCCCCGTCTCCAGGATGGCCACCCCGGCCGTCGCGTGGGGCACGAAGACGTTGAACAGGCCGTCCCCTCCCCCGGCCGCTTCGGTGAGGAAGGAGGCGCAGTCGCGCGTCAGGTCGGTGACCGTCTCGTGCGAGCCGGTGGTGACGCGGAGGACCGTGGTGCGGAAGGCGTCGCTCATGCCCCCACCGTACGCAGCGCCGGGTGTCAGCGGCGGGCGGCCCGGCTCGACTCGCGGACGACGAGTTCCGGGTCGAGGACGATGCGCTGGTGCCGGTGGGCCGCGGCGCCCTCGCCCGTCTCCTCCAGCAGCAGTTCGGCGGCCTGCCGGCCCATGCGGACCGCCGGCTGCCGCACCGAGGTGAGGGGGACGGCCGCCGCCGCCGCGAACTCGATGTCGTCGTACCCCACGAGGGCCATCTCGTCCGGCACCCGCACGCCCGCCGCGAACAGCGCCTGCAGGACGCCGAGGGCCAGCAGGTCGTTCGCGCAGAAGACGGCCGACGGGCGGTCGGCCATGGCCAGCAGCCGCGCCCCCGCCTCGCGCCCCGACGCGACGTCGAGGCGCGCCGCCTCGATGTGGTGCAGCGCGGAGGCGGCGAACCCCGCGTCCGTGAGCGCCCGCGCCGCGCCCTCCATGCGGTCCTGGCACTGCTGGAGGGACATCGGGCCGCTGATGTACGCCACGTCCGTGTGCCCGCGGTCGATGAGGTGGCGGACCGCGAGGGTGCCGCCGCGCACGTCGTCCACCGAGACGGAGCAGCCCTCGGCGCTCGGCAGGACGCGGTCGACCAGGACGAAGGGGATGTTGTGGCGGCGGAAGTCGGCCAGGTTGTGCCCGGTCATGTCGGCGGGTGTGACGAGGACGCCGCGGACGCGCTGCTCCGCGAAGAGACCGAGGTAGTCGGACTCCTCGGACGGGCTCTGCGCGCTGTTGCACGTCATCACGCCGAGTTTGGCGGCGCGCGCGACACGTTCGGCGCCGGTGGCGACGTCGACGAAGAACGGGTTGCCCATGTCGAGGACGAGCAGCGCGATGATGCGGCTCTGCCCGGCGCGGAGCTGCCGCGCCGACTCGCTGCGGACGTACCCCAGTTCGGTGATGGCGGCCTGGACGCGCTCCCGGGTCTCGTCCGCGACCATGTGGGGGCGGTTGATCACGTTGGAGACGGTGCCGACCGACACTCCCGCCTGCCGGGCGACTTCCTTGATCCCCACCGTGTGCGCCATGTGCTGTGCCCCGCTCCTCGTCCGTTACACGCCACTCACCGCCCGCACATCGTAGACACCGGATGCCGACGGAGGGTCACGCCAGGTGGAAGACCTCGGTGAGCGGTGTCATGGCCTCGTCCGGACGGGTGCCGTCCAGCGCCTCGAAGTACGGGGCCATCTGCGCCTGCCACCTGGCGTTCACGTCGGTGGCCTCCATCGCGGCCCGGGCGGCGTCGAAGTCCTCGGTCTCCAGGTAGCCGACGAGGAGGCCGTCCTCGCGCAGGAACAGTGAATAGTTGTGCCAGCCGGTGGCGGACAGGGCGTCGCGCATCTCCTGCCACACGTCGGCGTGGCGCGCGCGGTACTCGTCGACGCGGTCCTGGCGGACCTTCAGCAGAAAACACACCCGCTGCACGGCCGACCACCTCTCTGAAAGGTTTCATCCGGACGGACGCAAGCTAGTCAGGCGAGGTCGGGGCGTCAAGCTCGGCGGGCCGTCCCGGCCTGCCGCAGCTCCCTTGACAGCCGTCCCGCGCCCTCCTAGCGTCACCCTTGGTGAAACGATTCATTAGAGATTCGTCCGGCGATGACCATCCGGGAGCCCTGATCGCATGACCGCTCCATCCGCCGTCAAGGCGGCCCTGACCACCCAGGCCATCGAGACCCCCTCGTGGGCCTACGGCAACTCCGGCACCCGCTTCAAGGTGTTCGCGCAGCAGGGAGTGCCGCGCACACCGCAGGAGAAACTGGACGACGCGGCCCAGGTCCATCGCTTCACGGGTGCGGCGCCGACCGTCGCGCTGCACATCCCGTGGGACAAGGTGGAGGACTACGCCGCGCTCGCCGAGCACGCGCGCGGTCTCGGACTGCGCATCGGCACGATCAACGCGAACGTCTTCCAGGAGAACGACTACGTCCTCGGCAGCGTCTGCAGCCCCGACCCCGCGGTCCGCCGCAAGGCGCTCGGGCACCTGATGGAGTGCGTCGACGTCATGGACGCCACCGGGTCGCGCGATCTCAAGCTGTGGTTCTCCGACGGCACGAACTACCCGGGCCAGGACGACATCAGGGACCGTCAGGACCGGCTCGCCGAGGCGCTCGCCGCAGTGTACGAGCGGCTGGGCGGCGACCAGCGGATGCTGCTGGAGTACAAGCTGTTCGAGCCGGCGTTCTACACGACGGACGTCCCGGACTGGGGGACGTCCTACGCGCACTGCCTGAAGCTCGGCCCGAAGGCGCAGGTCGTGGTGGACACGGGCCACCACGCGCCGGGGACGAACATCGAGTTCATCGTGGCGCTGCTGCTGCGCGAGGGGAAGCTCGGCGGGTTCGACTTCAACTCGCGCTTCTACGCGGACGACGACCTGATGGCGGGCGCGGCCGACCCGTTCCAGCTCTTCCGCATCATGTACGAGGTGGTGCGGGGCGGCGGGTTCTCGCCGGACGTGGCGTTCATGCTGGACCAGTGCCACAACATCGAGCCGAAGATCCCCGCGATCATCCGGTCGGTGATGAACGTCCAGGAGGCGACGGCGAAGGCGCTGCTGGTCGACCGCGAGGCGCTGGTCGCAGCGCAGCAGGCGGGCGATGTCCTGGGCGCGAACGCGGTGTTCATGGACGCGTACAACTCGGACGTCCGGCCGCTGCTCGCGGAGGTGCGGGCCGAGCAGGGGCTCGACCCGGACCCGGTGGCCGCGTACGCGCGCAGCGGGTGGGCGGAGAGGATCGTCGCCGAGCGGGTCGGCGGGCAGCAGGCCGGATGGGGTGCGTGAGCGTGGCGGTGGAGGAGAGCGCGGGCGCGGTCCCGCACGGGGCGGTCGAGGCGCTGCTGGCGCGTTCGCACCGGCTGGGCGCCGATCCGCGGAACACGAACTACGCGGGCGGGAACACGTCCGCGAAGGGCACGGCGACGGACCCGGTGACGGGTGACGACGTCGAGCTGATGTGGGTGAAGGGCTCGGGCGGCGACCTCGGGACGCTCACGGCCGGCGGTCTCGCGGCGCTGCGCGTCGACCGGCTGCGGGCGCTGCGGGGCGTGTACCCGGGGGTCGAGCGCGAGGACGAGATGGTCGCGGCGTTCGACTACTGCCTGCACGGCAAGGGGGGTGCGGCGCCGTCGATCGACACGGCGATGCACGGTCTCGTCGAGGCGGCGCACGTGGACCACCTGCACCCGGACTCGGGGATCGCGCTGGCGTGCGCGAAGGACGGTGAGGCGCTGACCCGCGAGTGCTTCGGCGAGCGTGTCGTGTGGGTGCCGTGGCGGCGGCCCGGGTTCCAGCTCGGTCTGGACATCGCGGAGGTGCGCCGGGCGCACCCGGAGGCGATCGGGTGCGTGCTGGGCGGTCACGGCATCACGGCGTGGGGCGCGACCAGCGACGAGTGCGAGGCGAACTCGCTGTTCATCATCGAGGCGGCGGAGGCGTTCCTCGCCGAGCGCGGCAGGCCGGAGCCGTTCGGCCCGGTGCGCGAGGGGTACGAGGCGCTGCCGGAGCCGCAGCGGCGGGCGCGCGCGGCGGCGCTGGCGCCGGTGGTGCGGGGTCTTGCGTCGGTGGACCGGCCGCAGGTGGGGCACTTCACGGACGCGGACGTGGTGCTCGACTTCCTCGCGCGCGAGGAGCACGGGCGGCTGGCGCTGCTGGGCACCTCGTGTCCTGACCACTTCCTGCGCACGAAGGTCAGGCCGCTGGTCCTGGACCTGCCCGCGTCCGCGCCGCTCGGCGAGGCGGTGGCGCGGCTGAAGGAGCTGCACGAGGAGTACCGGGCGGAGTACCGGGCCTACTACGAGCGGCACGCGGAGCCGGGGTCGCCGGCGATGCGGGGCGCGGACCCGGCGATCGTGCTGGTGCCGGGCGTGGGCATGTTCTCGTTCGGCAAGGACAAGCAGACGGCGCGGGTGGCGGGCGAGTTCTACGTGAACGCCATCAACGTGATGCGCGGGGCCGAGGCGGTCTCGTCGTACGCGCCGATCGAGGAGTCCGAGAAGTTCCGCATCGAGTACTGGGAGCTGGAGGAGGCGAAGCTGCGGCGGATGCCCGCGCCGAAGCCCCTGGCGACGCGGGTGGCGCTGGTGACGGGCGGCGGTTCGGGCATCGGGCGGGCGATCGCGCACCGGCTGGCGGCCGAGGGCGCGTGCGTGGTGGTCGCTGACCTGAACGGCGAGGCCGCGGCGACGGTCGCGAAGGAGCTGGGCGGCCCGGACCGGGCGGTGCCGGTGACGGTGGACGTGACGTCGGAGGAGCAGATCGCGGCGGCGTTCGAGGCCGCGGTGCTGGCGTTCGGCGGCGTGGACCTCGTGGTGAACAACGCGGGGATCTCGATCTCGAAGCCGCTGCTGGAGACGACGGCGCGCGACTGGGACCTGCAGCACGGCATCATGGCGCGCGGGTCGTTCCTCGTGTCGCGCGAGGCGGCGCGCGTGATGACCGAGCAGGGCATCGGCGGCGACATCGTGTACATCGCCTCCAAGAACGGTGTCTTCGCGGGTCCGAACAACATCGCGTACGGCGCCACGAAGGCCGACCAGGCGCACCAGGTGCGGCTGCTCGCGGCGGAGCTGGGCGAGCACGGCATCCGGGTGAACGGGGTGAACCCCGACGGCGTGGTGCGCGGTTCCGGGATCTTCGCGGGCGGCTGGGGCGCCAAGCGGGCGGCCGTGTACGGGGTGCCGGAGGAGAAGCTCGGCGAGTTCTACGCGCAGCGGACGCTGCTGAAGCGCGAGGTGCTGCCGGAGCACGTGGCGAACGCGGTGTTCGCGTTGACCGGTGGCGAGCTGAGCCACACGACCGGGCTGCACATCCCGGTCGACGCCGGGGTGGCGGCGGCGTTCCTGCGCTGAACCGGAGGCGGCGGGCCGGGTGCGGCCCGCCGCCACCGGCTCGCCGCCCGCCCGCCGGCGTTCTTTGTCGACTGTTCATGACTGATCCGAGGTGAGAAGTGTCCTCGTCCGCCGCTGTTTCCCGATCCCCCGGCCGCCCGTTCGCCGCGGTCGACCTGGGGGCGTCCAGTGGGCGGGTGATGCTCGGCGCGGTACGGGACGGCACGGTGACGCTGCGGGAGGCGCACCGCTTCCCGAACCGGCCGGTCCGGGTGGGCGGGACACTGCACTGGGACGTCCTGGCGCTCCACCGCGGCGTGCTCGACGGCCTGCGGGAGGCCGGGCGTGCCGCGTCCGGGGAACTGGCGGGCGTCGGCGTGGACTCCTGGGCCGTGGACTACGGCCTGCTGGACGCCTCGGGCGCGCTGCTCGGCAACCCGGTGCACTACCGGGACACGAGGACGGCCGGCGCGGCGGAGCGGGTGGCCGCCGTCGTCCCACCGGAAGAGCTGTACGCGGCGACGGGCCTCCAGCACCTGCCGTTCAACACGGTGTACCAACTGGTCGCCGCCCGGAACAGCCCACTTTTGACCATTGCCGACCGTCTGCTGCTCATACCCGATCTGATCGCGTACTGGCTGACCGGCGAGGCGGGCACGGAACTGACCAACGCCTCGACGACCCAGCTCATCGACCCGCGCACCCGCGACTGGTCCGGCACGGTGGCGCGCGCCCTCGGCATCGACCTCGGCCTGTTCCCGCCGCTGCGCGTGCCGGGCGACGCGGCGGGCGACCTGCTGCCGGGCGTCCTCGCGGAGGCGGGGCTCACCGGCCGCGTCCCCGTGACGGCGGTCGGCTCGCACGACACGGCGTCGGCCGTCGCGGGCGTCCCGGCCGCCGGCGACCGGTTCGCGTACATCGCGACGGGCACCTGGTCGCTGGCCGGCGTGGAACTGGACGCCCCGGTCCTGACCGAGGAGAGCCGCCGGGCCAACTTCACGAACGAGCTGGGCGTCGACGGCACCGTCCGCTACCTGCGCAACATCATGGGCCTGTGGCTGCTCCAGGAGTGCCTGCGCGACTGGTCGGTCGCCGACGGCCCCGCGGGCCTGGCGCCGCTGCTCGAAGCGGCGGCTCGGGCCGAGCCCCTGCGCTCCGTGGTGGACGCGGGCGACCCCGCGTTCATCCCCCCGGGCCGGATGCCCGAGCGGATCGCCGACGCATGCCGCCGTACGGGGCAGCCGGTGCCGCGCGACCGCGCGGAGACGGTGCGCTGTGTCCTCGACTCCCTGGCGCTCGCGCACCGCGCGGCCGTGGAGGACGCGCAGCGGCTGTCCGGCAAGGACGTGGACACGGTGCACATCGTGGGCGGTGGCGCGCACAATGAGCTGCTGTGCCGGCTCACGGCCGACGCGTGCGGCCTGCCGGTGGTGGCCGGACCGGCCGAGGCGGCGGCGCTCGGCAACGTCCTGGTGCAGGCGCGCGCCGCGGGCGAGGCGCACGGCGGGCTCGCCGATCTGCGGGCGCTGCTGCGCGCGGGACTGCCGCTGCGGCAGCATGAGCCGTCGGGTGACCGCGCGGCGTGGGACCGGGCGGCGGCCAGGATCGCCACCGGTGGGAAGGACTGAGAATGCGCGTCGCACTGTTCGTCACCTGCGTCAACGACACGCTGTACCCCCGTACGGGCCGGGCCGTGGTCACGCTGCTGGAGCGGCTCGGGGTGACGGTGGACTTCCCGCCGGCGCAGAGCTGCTGCGGTCAGGCGCAGTTCAACACCGGGTACCGGCACGAGACCGAGCCGCTCGTCCGCCGCTTCGGCCGGGCGTTCGAGGGCTACGACTACATCGTGACGCCGTCGGGCTCCTGCACGGCGATGGTGCGGGACAACTACCCGCGCATCGGCGCGAAGGCCGAGGCGGAGGGGCGCGGCGGCGCGCTCACGCGGGTGGCGGAGTCCGTGGTGCCGCGGACGCTGGAACTGACCGAGTTCCTGGTGGACGTGCTGGGCGTGACCGACGTGGGGGCGTACTACCCGCACAGCGTCACGTACCACCCGACGTGCCACGGGCTGCGCATGCTGGGGCTCGGCGACCGCCCGCGGCGGTTGCTGGAGGCGGTCGAGGGCCTGGAGCTGCGCGAGCTGCCGGGCGCCGCCGAGTGCTGCGGCTTCGGCGGGACGTTCGCCGTGAAGAACGAGGCGGTGTCGGCCGCCATGGGCGCGGACAAGGCCCGCAACATCATGGGCACGGGCGCGTCGGCGGTCTGCACCGTGGACAACTCGTGCCAGATGCACATCGGCGGCACGCTCGCGCGGCTCGGCGCGCCGGTGCGGCCCGTGCACATCGCCGAGATCCTGGCCAGCACGAAGGAGGCGCCCCTGTGAGCGGCGGAACGTACCTGGGCATGCCGGCGTTCCCGCGCGCGGCCGACGTGTCGACGAGGAACGCGCGGCTGCGCTCCAACCTCACGCACGCCACCCGCACGATCCGCGACAAGCGGGCGCGCGCGGTGCGCGAGCTGTCCGACTGGGGCCGGCTGCGGGCGGCGGGCGCGGCGATCAAGGACCGGACCCTGCGGCACCTGGACCACTACCTGGAGCAGGTCGAGGCCGCGGTGACGGCCGCCGGCGGCACGGTCCACTGGGCGGCGGACGCGCGGGAGGCCAACCGCATCGTGACCTCGCTCGTGCGCGCGACCGGCGAGCGCGAGGTCGTGAAGGTCAAGTCGATGGCCACCCAGGAGATCGGTCTGAACGCCGCCCTGGAGGCCGAGGGCATCCGCGCCTACGAGACGGACCTCGCCGAGCTGATCGTGCAGCTCGGGGACGACCTGCCCTCGCACATCCTGGTGCCCGCGATCCACCGCAACCGGGACGAGATCCGCGACATCTTCAGCGAGCGGATGGCGGACTGGGGCCGGCCCGCGCCCGACGGCCTCACGGCGGAGCCCGCGGTCCTCGCCGAGGCGGCGCGGCTGCACCTGCGGGAGAAGTTCCTGCGGGCGAAGGTCGGGATCTCGGGCGCCAACTTCATGGTCGCCGAGACCGGCACGCTGGTGGTCGTGGAGTCCGAGGGCAACGGCCGGATGTGCCTGACCCTGCCCGAGACGCTGATCTCGGTGGTCGGCATCGAGAAGGTCGTGCCGACCTGGGCGGACCTGGAGGTCTTCCTCCAACTGCTGCCTCGCTCGTCGACGGCCGAGCGGATGAACCCGTACACCTCGATGTGGACGGGGACGACCGACGGGGACGGGCCGCGCGACTTCCATCTCGTGCTGCTGGACAACGGACGCTCGGACACCCTGGCCGACACCGTCGGGCGTCAGGCGCTGCGCTGCATCCGCTGCTCGGCCTGTCTGAACGTGTGCCCGGTGTACGAGCGCGCCGGCGGCCACGCCTACGGGTCCGCGTACCCGGGGCCGATCGGTGCGATCCTCACGCCCCAGCTCCGCGGGGTGACGAGCGAACTCGACGCGTCCCTCCCCTACGCGTCGTCGCTGTGCGGCGCGTGCTACGAGGTGTGCCCCGTGGCGATCGACATCCCGGAAGTGCTGGTGCACCTGCGGGAGCGCGTGGTGCAGGGCGGTGAGGTGACGGTCCGGGGCACGCGGACGCGGATCGCGCCGGCGAAGGGGCACGCTGCGGAGCGCGCGGCCATGCGGGCGGCGCGGTGGGCCCTCGACCACCCCGGGGTGCTGCGGGCAGGGCAGCGGCTCGCCGGACGGGGCCGCCGGCTCGTCCCGCGGCGGCTGCCGGGACCGGGGCGCGCCTGGACGGCGACGCGGGACGTCCCGGCGGTGCCGGCGGAATCGTTCCGCGACTGGTGGCTGCGGGAGAGGGGCGGCGGGGCGCGCCCGGCCGCGCGGAAGGCGGGAGGCGAGCGGTGAGAAGCAGGGAGACGGTCCTCGGCCGGGTACGCAGGGCACTCGCCGACGTGCCGCGCGACGAGAACCCCGGGGACGTACCGGTCGTGCGCGAGTATCTGCGCACCCACTCCCCCGCCGACGCGGTGGAGACCCTCGCCGAGAACCTGGCGGACTACCGCGCCCTCGTCCACCGGACGGACGCGGCCGGCCTCCCGGAGCTGATCGGCCGTCTGCTGACGCGGCGGGGCAGCGGTTCCGTCGTGGTGCCGCCCGCGCTGCCCGCGCAGTGGCTGGCGCGGACACCGCAGGGCGTGCGGCGCGTCCAGGACACGGCGGAGCTGACGCCGGCCGACCTGGACGCGGTGGACAGCGTGGTGACGGGGTGCGCGGTGGCGATCGCCGAGACGGGCACGATCGTCCTCGACGGATCGCCCGACCAGGGGCGCCGCCGGATCACGCTCGTCCCCGACCACCACGTGTGCGTCGTGCGGGTGCCGGACCAGGTGGTGGACTCGGTGCCGCACGCGCTGCCCCGGCTGGTCCCCGGCCGTCCGCAGACCTGGATCTCGGGTCCGTCGGCGACGAGCGACATCGAACTCGACCGCGTGGAGGGCGTGCACGGCCCCCGCACCCTGGAGGTCGTCCTCGTCAGCGCGTGAGGGCGGCGCCCCCGTGGTTCAGCGCAGTCCGAGGCAGTGCAGCCAGGTGCGGGGGGCCGTCGTGCTGGTGGCGGTGAGCAGGGCGGCGAGTGCGCCGGGTGAGCCGTTCAGCAGGTCGGCGGGCCAGTCGGTGGGCGGCTCTGCGGGGATACCGTCCGTCAGGTGACGGATGAGGCGCGCCTTCAGGCCGGCGGCGGCCGGCAGGCGGGCGTGGCGGTCGAAGGCGTCGGCGACGGCCAGGACGCCCGCTGCGCCGTGGCACAGTCCGAGACGGTCGCCCGGGGTGTCCCCGAACAGGTGGAACGACGTGTCGTACCGCTCGGCGAGGGCGGTGAAGTCCGCGGCGGCACGGTCGGCGGCCGCCGTGTCGCCGAGGGCGTCGGCCGCGTCCCACAGTGCCCAGGCGACGCCGGGGGCGCCGTAGCACCACGCCTGGCGCGGCTGGGCGGTGGTCTCCGGCGGGTGGTCGGTGCCGGCGGCCGGCCAGGTGCGGATGCCGCGGTCGTCGGTGTACGCCCGGTCGGCCAGCCAGCGGGTGGCGCGGGCGAGCGCGGCAGCGACGGCCCCGTCGGGACCGGTGCGGCGCAGGACCGCCGTCAGCGCGGTGACGACGCCGGCGACACCGTGGCCCATCCCCGTGTTGACGCGGCCGTGCACCCATGAGAGATACGGGTGCCGCTCGTACTGCCCGGTGCGCAGCCGGGGCAGTTCCGGGTCGTCGCACAGGAGGGTCAGGTGGGAGGTGAGTGGGCGCAGCAGTTCGGGGGCGGGGTCGATGGCGCACAGGGCGAGCAGGGTGCCGGCCGGTCCGGAGATCAGGTCGTAGTCGGGGAAGGCGACGTCGCGTGTGCGGTACGCGGGGAGGCGTCCGCCGAAATGGGCGGCGAGCCGGTCGGCGGCCGTGC
Organism: Streptomyces sp. RFCAC02; assembly: GCF_004193175.1. NCBI lineage: Bacteria > Bacillati > Actinomycetota > Actinomycetes > Kitasatosporales > Streptomycetaceae > Streptomyces > Streptomyces sp. RFCAC02. Next base: position 217,026 of record NZ_SAUH01000001.1, read on the forward strand.
GCAGGGCGGGGTGGGTGTGCGCGCCGAGGCGCAGACCGACGAGGGTGCCCGCGAGTCCCCCGTCGTGCAGGGCGGGGTGGGCGGGGCCGCGGCCTGCCGTGCGCGCCCAGGCGGCGACGGCCGCGGGTGTGGCGCGGTCGTCGCCGGTCAGGTGCGCGAGGACGGGGATGCCGGGGTCGCCGGGGTGCGCGGCCGCGCCGGGGGCGGCGGCCTGGGCTTCCAGGTATCGGACGGCGAGGCGGTGGATGTGGTCGCGGTCGGTGGCCGGTACGGCCGTCTCGTGCGCCATCGCGTTCCCTCGTGTGGTGGCCGGGGGCGGAGCCGCCCGCGCGTGGCGGGCGGCTCCTGGAGCGGGTCAGGCGCAGAGAACGCTGTTGCAGACGATGATCGTGCACAGGACGCTGCCGCCGCCGTTGGCCTCGGGCAGCTCGCTCTCGGTGATCCGCTCGTCCAGTTCGGAGATGAGGGTGTCGAGTTCGGTGATGTCGTTGTTCGGCATGGGACGTGCCTTTCTCTCAGCGGGTGTTGATCGCCCCGGCGGGCCGCCGCGCGGGCGGGCCGGGGACGTTTCTCGGGTCGCCGCCCACCGGGACGTCGGCGGCGGCCGACGCGGCGTCACGGTCGTGCGGGAGACGGAGCACGAGCTGCGCGGCGACGGCCGCGCCCCCGTGCAGCGGGTCGCGCAGCGGCAGTTCGCCGGGGGCTGGCAGCATCTCCTCGACGAGGAGTTCACGGCCCGGCTGTCCGGCGCGCAGCCGGTCGATGATGTGGACGGCGGTCAGGGACGCGAGGTCCACCGGTACGGGCTTCCCGCCGGGGGCCGTGCGCACGAACGCGTGGCGCGGCAGGCCGGCGGCGCGGCGCAGCGGGGCGAGCGTGCGGACCTTGGTGAGCGGATCGTCGTCCCGCCGCCACAGGCGTTCCACGTCGATCCGCCAAGTGGCGGGGGCGATGACGAGGTCACCGCCCGCGGTGAGACGCGGCAGCCGGGGCCGCCCGGGGAACGCGGCGTCCAGGGAGTCGAGCCGGATCACGTACGACGCCGCCCGGTGGCCCGCTGCGAGCAGGATGCGGACCAGTGTGTCGTAGGGCGGCAGGGGGGACCGGCTGGCGCAGTACACCGGGACGATGCGGCGGCCGTCCGCCTCGGCGATGACCTGTCCATGGCTGCGGCGCAGGGTGATGCGGTCCAGCGGGAGGTACTGCATGTCGCCGGCGGTCCGTCCGTAGTACGGCGTGGGGTCCGGGTCGCCGGTCCACCACCCGGTGGTCGGCGGGCGGCGCACGGCGTTGGCCGCGCGCTCGGTGAGCGGGGGCACGAGGAGGTCGACGAACCGGACGCCCGTGCGGGCCTCGACGGCGGCCAGGAATGCGCGGTGGGCGTCGCTGTTGCCGTAGCCGCCGTGGAGCGCGCGGAGACCGTCGGCGAACCGGGCGTCGATCACTCCGGCGGGCGACGCGGTCTCCAGCACGGCCACGGGTCCGCTGCCGTCCGGTGGGGCGAGCGGGCGCAGCAGGCAGTCGAGGGGCCAGCGCGGCAGGTGGTCATCGGCAGCGGGGGCGCCCAGGCTGTCCAGCAGCGCGTCGTCGATGTCGACGCCCGTGGCGCCGGAACGGGCGGCGGCGTCCAGGTGGTCCAGCAGGCGGGCGTAGCCGCCGTCCGGGTCGCGGGCCGGGGACCAGCCCGCGTAGCGGCGTGCGGCGGGCGGCCGGGTGCCCCGGGACAGCGCCTCGGCCAGGATCTCGGCGAGGGGACGGGGGTGGTCGGTGAGCGCGGCCAGTTCCGGCCGTTCGTGGCGCGCCGTGTCCGGCGGGTTGTCCGCATCCCGCAGGGCGGCGATACGCGCCGCGATCCGCAGGCCGCGCGCCACACGGTCGGCGGCGTGCGCGGACACCGCGGCGGCGGGGGCGAGGCGACGGTACGCGTCGAGGAACCAGCCGCCCTGTCCCGCTCCCCCCGGTGGCTGCGGCAGGGCACCGGAGGCCGTGATGTCGCCCTCGGGGACCCAGGAGCCGTAGTGATTCCGGGGTGCCTGACAGATCTGCAGGACACCACGGGTGATGAGGTGCCGCAGGAATCCGTGCAGTGCGTCGACGCGGGCCGCCGCCGGGGGGCCGTCCGGGGCGAGCGCGCCCAGCATGTCCTTCTCCAGTTCGGCGAGCGGGCGCGGCCCGTCCGCGAGGAGGGTCAGGACGGTGTCCAGGGCGCGGGTGCGGCGCAGCACGATCTGCCGGAGCCGCTCCGGCGTGGCCGGATCGGTGACGTAGCAGCGCACGTGTCCCGGGCCGGACGCGCCCGGCTCGGTGAAGCGCAGAGGGACGGGAGCGATCAGGGTCTCCGGGTCGGCGGCGCACGGGTCGGCGGCGGTCTGCCGGGCGCGGACACGGTGCACGTTCTCCACGGCCACGGCGGCGAGGGCGCCGAGGGCGGTGCCGTCGGGCAGGAGCCGCCCGTCGCCGTCGTGCCCGGGGCCGACCGGGAGCGCCGCGATCTGCCCGGCCCAGCCGCGGGGCGTCGTCTTGGCGGCGGCGCGGCCCAGGAGGCGCCACAGGTACGCGGCGCGCTTGCGCAACTGCTTGTCGGACCAGGACTGCCCGGCCGCCAGGCGGCGTTCGACCTCGGCGGCGAGCCCGGGGGCCGTGCTGTCGAGGAAGGCGAGCATCACGGGGCTCGACGACACGGTGCGCCAGGCGAGCACGGCGAGGCGTTCCTGCTCGGCCGTGACCTCGCGCCCGAGGCGGGCCAGGGTCTCGTCCGCCTCGGCGGTCAGCCGCAGCAGGGCGTCGGCCCGGTCCGCGAGGTCGGGGGCACGGCGGGCGAGTGCCGCAGCAGACGGCAGTCCGCCGGGCGCGGCGCGGCGCCCGAGTGCAGTCGCCGGCGGAGGGCGAGGACGGCTCCGCGGTCCGCCGCCGGCAGCGCCGGGTGCGTGACGACCTCGGCGCCGAGGCGGTCGGCCAGCGCGCGGGCGTGCGCGGCGAGCCGTTCGGTGTCGGCGGCGTGGTCGGCGACGGCGTCGAAGAGGCGGGGCGCGGCGCCGGCCGTCCAAGCGTCGCAGGGCATCCCGGCGATCCGCAGCAGCGCCGTCCCCCCGAGCGCCGTCCCCCCGGTCCGCGCGTGTCCCATGGTCACTCCGTCCCCTCGTGGCCGTCGGCGGCGAGTGCCTCGGTGAGCAGGCACTGCCGTGCTGTGGAGACCAGGCCGCGGTTCCAGTGGAAGATCACGTGGTGGGCGGCGGCACGGCGCGGACCGACGGTGGCCTCGCCCGACGCGAAGTAGCGGGTGCGCCACTGCTCCGCCGCCCGTGCCACGCCGTCGAGCCGCGGCCCGAGGACGTTCCGCCAGGCTTCGGGGAGCGCGGCGAGCTGGGCCTCGGCGCCCTCGGCCCAGTGGGCGCGGATGCCGTCGGCCACGCGCCGCAGGGCGGTGTCGTGCAGTCCGCCGGGCAGGCGGCGGCCCGTCTCGTCCCGCACGGCCTGCCACACGCCGCGGTGCTCCCAGCCGTCGATGCCCAGCCGGTCGAACACGGTCCGCAGCAGCGTCAGCGAGACGCGCCAGGCCGCGGGCGGCTGCCCGCCGGCCGCGCCCGTGTGGAGGTCGAGCCAGGCCAGGGAGTCGGCGGTGAACAGGGTGTGCACATGGGGCATCGAGCGGGGTCCGCCGAAGAGGTACGTCTCGGGTTCGTACACGGTGGCGACGGGCCGCTGACCGGCCGCGGCCCCCTGATCGGGGGTCAGGTGGCGCAGGAGGACGGTGCGCAGGTCGCCGGCCAGCGACGGCTCCGCGGCGCGGAACCGCGCGCGGACCCCGGGTGGCTTGTGCATGAAGAAGAAGTCGCGCGCCAGCCCGCTGCCCAGCGTCTCCCCCGCGGCCGCGGCGAGCCGCCTGTGGAGCCCGGCCGGACCGGACGCGTCGGGCGTCAGGTTGAGCTGCACCCAGCCCGCGTCGGGCAGATGCTCGCGCAGTGCCGCGAGCCCCGCGGCGAGGAAGGCCCGGCGCGCCGCCGCGTAGCCGGCGCCGTCGGCCGGGAGGGGAGGGCGCCGAAGGACCCGGCGCGCGCGTCGTCGGCGCAATCGGCGAGGAGGCGCTCGACCTGCAGCACGGGGCCTCCTCGGGAGCGGCGGAATCTCGCCCTGCATCCTGTCCCGGCCGCACGCGCTCCAAAGCAGCGGAAACAGTGGTCATATCATCGACAAGAGTGCGCCGGGGGCATTCGGACAATGCCGCGACGGATGCCGCGAATTGGCCGGGAGGCTCACGAAACGCCTGGTCGTACGCACCGTCAGGACATCACCGCCGCCACGGCAAGAGCGCATCACCGGGAGCGCGAGGAATACCGGAGGCGGCACGGCGGACCACTGCGGAACAGGAGAGAATACCGAGGAGCAATTCCTCGCACGCGTCCGTCTTTTCGCCATCACGGGACGAAAATGACCGGTCCCGCGGCCATACGGCCCCGGCGCCCGGCCCGGGTCCCCGGTCGTAGTCGCCATGGCGGGGCGGGCGGCACGCGACGTACGTCCAAAGGCCCCGAAGCCTGCGCCGCGCGGCCGTTCCGGTCCCGCCGCGCCGTGCCTAGGTTGGCGGCATGACGACCGAGGGAACGCCGCCGGGCGACACGACGGGCACGCTGGACGAGGCGTGGGAGCGACTGCACCGGACCGGCCCCGAGTTCGAGGGCTGGCTGAGCAACCACGCACCGATGGCGGTGGAGGCACTGGTGCGGCACGGGCAGGCCGCGCGCGTGCACCGCTGGCTGGACGCGTACCGCCCCCGGCTGGAGGACCGGCCGGGACGGTACGGGCGGGTGACGGCCGACAACTGGCGTACGGCGCTGGGTGATCCCCGCCATCTCACGGACTGGTCCGTCCACTTCGCCGAGCAGCTCGAGGAGGCGCCGTGGCGCGAGGTGCTCGCCGTCTGGTGGCCGCGGCTGCTGCCGGGGATCACCGCGAGCGCCACGCACGGGGTGATCCGGGTCGGGCACGCGGTGCGCGGGCTGCTCGACGGCGGGGAGACGGCGCCGCGTGTCGCGGAGCTGGCGCACGCGCTCGGGTACTGGGCGGCACGCCACCGCGTCCTGCCGTCGGCCGTCGCGCCGCTCCCCTCACCGGTCCCGGCGGACGCGGCGCTGCGCGTGGTGCGGCGCGTCCCCGATCCCTCGGGCGGCGTGAACCACCGGCTCGGCCAGATCACGGCCCTGCCCGCCTGGCCCGACGGCGACGGCGGCGCCGAGCGGGCCCGCGAGCGGCTGCGGGAGCTGGTCGGCGCGGCCGTCGGCCACTACGCGACCCACGCCCACGGGAACCCGGTGATGCTGGTGCACGCGGCGACCGCTCCGAACGCCGTCCTGCGGGTGTTGCCCGCCCTGCCGCGGGAGATGTGGGCGGCGAGCACGGCCGCGGCCTGGACGGCGAGCGCGGGGATCGTCGCCGCCTACGCCCCGGCGGAGGAGCGTCCGGCTCCGGCGGACGCGGCGCGGATCACGGCGGACGGACTCTTCGAACGCGCGGCGGACCACGGGGACGAGCACGCGATCAAGCTGGCGGACACGGCGCTCGACGTCCTGGCACAGAACCCCGGGACCGGAAACGACCTGCCGCTCGCCGCCGGACTGCGGGCCGTCGACATGATCCCCCCGGGGCTCTGAACTCCCCCGTCCGCACGCCCAGCACCGCGGACTTCGGACGGGCGGTCAATTCCCCTCTGGCCAGGCGGGATTGGCGGGCCTAGGGTGAGGGCGCCCACGAAGGCTCCATGATTGCTTCACGAAGTGGAGATGTGCACAGTGCCGCACGCCGCTCGCCGACGGATCGCCCTCGCGACCGTCCTCTCCCTGGGGTTCCTCCCTCTCGCCGCCGGTCCCGCCCACGCCGAACCCGATCCCGGGACCCCGCTCCCCGTCATCCCGGTCCCGGACGACTTCGACGGCGACGGCTACGGCGACCTGGTCGTCGCCGCACCCGATGCCGGCGTGGCGGGGAAGGCCGGCGCCGGCGCCGTCACCGTCCTCTACGGTTCGGCCCCGGGCACGGACGGCACACGGCACCAACTGCTCACGCAGGACAGCCCCGGTGTCCCCGGCACCGCGGCGGCCGGCAACGCCTTCGGCCACAGCGTCGCCGCCGGTGATCTGGACGGTGACGGATACACGGACCTGGCCGTGGGAGCACCGTACGAGACAGTCGGCGACGCTCCGGAGACCGGCAGCGTGACCATCATGTGGGGAAGCCCGGACGGCCTCGTGGCGGGCACCGCCGTGCCCCCCGTGGGAGTCCCCGGCGAGAGCTGCCAGTGGGGCCTGACTCTGCTCGCCGACGAGATGACCAACGCCGGCGCGCAGGACCTCAGCGTCGGCGGTGCCTGCTCCTCCGCGTTCCTCGACGGTCCGTTCACCCGCGACGGAGTGCCCGAGTCGGTCCTGACGGAGGACTCCCCCGGCGTCCCGGGCGCCACCGGCACCGTGGACCACGAGACCTGGGCCGAACGCGTCCTGCTGCCCGGCCCCACCGACAACTCGCCCGGCGGACGGGTCTGGCTGGACAACTGGGTGGACGGACAGATGGTCCGCACGTTCCTCAACAGCGGCGACCGGGCGCAGGGCACATCGGCCGCCATCGCCGACACCAACCTGGACGGCTACGGCGACCTGGTTCTCGGCAACTCGTACGACGGCCTCGCGCAGTGGCCGGTCGGTGGCCACATCACCGTCCTCAAGGGCTGGTCGAGCGGTCCTTCGGCGGCCAACTCCTACCGCCTGCACGAGGGCAGTGCCGGCCTGCAGGCCGAGTACGGGGACGCGTTCGGCGCCTCCGTCAGCACGGGTGACGTCAACGGCGACGGATACGCGGACGTGGCTGTGGGCGTCCCCGGCAGGACCGTCGGCGGGCAGTCGGACGCCGGCGTGGTCGTCGTGTTCTACAGCACGGGCGGCGGCCCGACCGGCACCGGCGCCCAGACGTTCGACGCGGGGCAGTTCGGCGGCGGGCAGGCCGTGCAGGCGGGGGCGGGTTTCGGCCGCACCGTGCGGCTGGCCGACCGCGACGGCGACGGCCGGGCCGAACTGACCGTCGGCGCGCCGGGCCAGGACGGCGTGGGATGCGTGTGGACCGCCGACGCCGGCGGTGACGGGCGCCTCACCGCCGACGGCGCGTCCGCCGTCTGCGGTGACGACGTCGGCCTCGACGCCCAGGGCAGCGGGTTCGGAAGCGTGCTGACTCCCTAGCCGAGGCGTGCGGCGAACGCCGCGTCGGCCGCCTCGCCGAAGAGCACGAATCTGACCTCCTCGACCCGGGTCCGTGCCGCGCGCACCGTCTCCACGGCGATGCGCGCGGCGTCGTCGAGCGGCCAGCGGTAGACGCCGGCGGAGACGGCGGGGAAGGCGACCGTCCGCGCCCCGAGTTCGTCGGCGACGCGCAGCGACGCGCGATAGCAGGACGCGAGGAGTTCCGATCGGTCCTCGGTGGCGGAGTGGACCGGCCCGACGGTGTGGATGACCCAGCGGGCGGGCAGGCGCCCGGCGGTCGTGGCGACGGCCCGGCCCGCCGGGAGGCCGCGGCCCAGCCGGGAGGCCCGCAGGGCCCGGCACTCCGCCAGGATCTCGGGGCCGCCCCGGCGGTGGATCGCGCCGTCCACCCCGCCGCCGCCGAGCAGCGACGAGTTCGCGGCGTTCACGATCGCGTCCGTGTGCTGCTCGGTGATGTCCCCGCGGACCCGTACGAGAGTGGTCATACCGCCCATGATGGCAGGGCGGGCCGTGCCGTCACGCCTCCTCGGACAGGCGGGCCGCCCACAGGAGGCCGCCCAGCAGGTGGCGGCGGAAGACCCGGTCCCCGTAAGACTCCGCCCGGTGGCCGAGCGCCGTGTAGAACGAGCGGCCCCCGGCGCGTTCGTGACACCACACCAGCGGGTGGTCGGCGCCCATCTTCCCACCGCTGTACGTCGTCTCGTCCGCGCGCGCGAGGACCCGGACGCCCGGACCGCGCGGGTTGCTCGTGAAGTCGTACCACTCGTCGGTGACCCGCCAGCGCTCGTCGAGGTGCGCCGTGGCGGGGTGGTCGCGGTCCTCGACGATCACCGTGCCGTCCTGGAGCGGCGGGTGGCCGTCGAAGACGGCGCCGACGACGTTCTCGCCGTACCAGGACCAGTCGTACTCGGTGGTCGACGCGCCGTGCACGCCGACGAAGCCGCCGCCCCGGGCGAGGTGGGCGCGCAGGGCGTCCCGCGCGCCGTCGGTGAGGACCTCGCCGCTGGTCGAGAGGAACACGACGGCACGGCTGCCGGGCAGGGCGGCGGTGAAAGTGTCGACGTCCTCCGTGGCCGTGACGGCGATGTCGCGCTCGGCCGCCAGTTCGCGGAACGCGGCGACGCCGGCGGGGATGGAGTCGTGGCGGAACCCGGTGGTGCGGGAGTACACGACGATGCGGGGTGCGCTCATGGGAGCCCATCGTACGGACGGGCGGCCCGGCGGGCTCGTGTGCGACGGTCGCGGCCGTGTGCGGGCCGGTCAGCCACGGAGCGCGGCAACACGGGCACGCCCGGGTTTCCTTCGGGGCATATTCACCGGGCGGGTCTTCCGTTCCGCCGCTCGCGGACCCATGATCTTGGGCATCCGCAGTGAGGAGTACCGATGGCCCGTGAACAGGTTGCCCAGGTCTTCAGCCGGCAGGCCGAAGCCTGTGCCCACCTCGGCTCGCCGCTGTACGCGGCGCTGCTGCGGCGGGTGGCGCAGGACATCCGCGAGGGTGGCCCGTGCGCCGACGCCGTCACGGGCCGCGAGGACGGCCCCGAGGACGACGCCCTGCCGCTGCGGCTCATGGCCGGGGCGCACGCCCTGGCCCTCACCGGACGTGCCCCGGCGCTGGCGGAGCACTACCCGAGCGCGGGCGGCGTCCTCGATCCGGAGGCGCCGGACGCGGGCTGGCCCGCGCTGCGCGACGCCGTGGCGGAGCACCCGCGGTGGATCGCCGACTGGCTGAGCCGCCCGCCGCAGACGAACGAGGTCGGCCGGGCGAATCTGCTGCTGGCCGGGCTGCTGTACACCGTGCCGGCCGCCCAGCGTCCGGTACGGCTGTTCGAGCTGGGGTCGAGCGCGGGCCTGAACCTGCGGGCCGAGCAGTTCCGCTACGTCTCGGGCGACTTCGCCTGGGGTCCGGTGGACTCGGCCGTGCGGCTGACCGACGCGTGGGACGGCGAGGTCCCCGACTGGCTGCGCGCCGGGGCGGAGCGGCACCAGGCGCTGCGGATCGTCGAGCGGCGCGGCTGCGACCCCTCCCCGATCGACCCGCTGTCGGCCGACGGGTCGCTCGCGCTGCGCGCCTACCTGTGGCCCGACCAGGCGGAGCGCGTACGCCGCCTGGAGGGCGCGCTGCGCATAGCGGCCAAGGTCCCGGCGACGGTGGAGGGGGCCGGGGCCGCGGAGTTCCTGTCGTCGGTGGACCTCGAACCGGGGACGCTGACGGTCGTGTGGCACTCGGTGATGCGGCAGTACGTGCCGGCGGACGAGTGGGCGGGCGTGACGGACGAGCTGGCGCGGCTCGCCGCCGCGGCGACGGACGAGGCGGGGTTCGCGTACCTGTCGTTCGAGCCGCGCGAGGTCGCGGGCCGCGCGGGCTTCTGGCTCGCGGCGCGCTCGGGCGCCGGGCCGGAGCGGCTGCTCGCGTCGGCCCGCCCGCACGGGCTGCCCGCCCGCTGGCCGGGTCCCGGGGAATGACGGAGGATGGCCGCATGGTACGTGCGATGACGGACAGTGAGTGGCGGTCGTTCCTGGCGTCGGGGACGCGGACGGGCAAGCTGGCGACGGTACGGGCGGGCGGCGCGCCGCATGTCGCCCCGGTGTGGTTCGTGCTGGACGGCGACGACATCGTCCTGACGACCGGCCGGGACACCGTGAAGGGCCGCAATCTGGCGCGCGACGGACGCGCCGCGCTGTGCGTGGACGACGAACGGGCGCCGTACGCGTTCGTCACGGTCACGGGGCCGGTCACACTGAGTGAGGACCTGCCGGAGCTGCTGCTGTGGGCGACGCGGATCGCCGAGCGCTACATGGGTCCCGACCAGGCCGAGGAGTACGGCGCGCGCAACGGCGTGCCGGGGGAGCTGCTGGTGCGGCTGCGGGCGGAGCGGGTGACGGCGCAGGCCGCGGTCGCCGACTGAGCCCCGCGCGGGGTGGCCGTCCCGGGGGCTGTGCGGCGGGTCCTGCCGCAGGCTCGCGGCGCCGGATCGGATGCCGTGCCCGGCGTTGCGGGACGGGCGGGATGCGCCGGAGTGACCCTAAGCTCGGGGCATGTCAGCAGGAGTTCAGCCGGCACGTTTCCCGGCACGCTTCAAGGACCTGGCGCTGGACGCCACCGATCACCAGGCGCTCGCGGACTGGTGGTGCGCCGCGATGGGGTACGAGCGGGTCCCGCCGGCGGCGGGCGCGGCGGACCGGCCGCGCTCCTGGCCGGTCCCGATCCAGGACCCGGCGGGGTTCGGACCCCTGATCTGGTTCAACCCGGTGGCCGAGCCGAAGACGGTGAAGAACCGCATGCACCTCGATGTGACGGGTGACCCGGAGGCGCTGATCGCGCTCGGGGCGACACTGGTCAGGCGGCGGGGCGAGGGGACGGAGTGGGACGTTCTGGCCGATCCCGAGGGCAATGAGTTCTGTGTGTTCGAGCCGAGGCGGCAGACGCCGGCGCCCGCCGCGCGCGCCCGGCTGGCCGGTGACACGGCCGTGTGACGTCTTCGCGCGACGCCGGCGGGTGACGACGGGACGCCCGGCCGCCCTCGGACGGGGCGGCCGGGGAACCGGTCGTTGGACGGCCGCGAAGGCGCGCGGATCGACGCGGCCGTACCGTCCACGGTAGCTCCGTTTCCCCGTGACCGGGAGGGCCGGGGCAGATCTGAGCCATTTCGAGTGGGGGTTGAACACCGTGGCTGACAAGAGGAGTTGACGCCCTGCGCGCGGGGTGTCGCCTCTCCCTCCAGAGCGTCGCAATAATGATTTTGCAGTCATAGGAAAAGTTGCATAGCATCCATCCTCATGCCCCCTGATCCACCGCCCCTCGGGCTGCGCGAGCGCAAGAAGCGCGCCACGCGCGAGGCCCTCGCGGACGCGGCGTTGCGCGTGGCGGCGGAGCACGGCCTGGCGGGCGTCACCGTGGAGGCCGTCACGGCCACCGCCGGCGTATCCGTCCGTACCTTCTTCAACTACTTCCCCACCCTCGAGGACGCCCTCGTCCGGCCCGACCCCGGCGCCCACGAACGGACGCTGGCGGCCATCCGCGAGGCGCCCGCCGGACTCGGCGCCCTCGGGGTGCTCAGGGACGCGATCGGCCGGCAGCTCGCGCACATCGAGAAGGACCACGAGCGCTGGCAGCTCCAGACGTCCGTGTTCGGCCGGGATCCCGCCCTGATGTCGCGGTTCCTGGCGGCCCGGTGCGCGGAGGAGGCCGACCTCGTCGAGGCGGTCGCCGCGCGCGACGGCCACCCGCCGACCGCGCTGCTCCCCCGGCTGGCCGTGCACGCCGCGGTGGCGGCCGTCCGGTCCGCCGTGGAGACCTGGACCGCCGACCGCAGCGCCGTCTTCCAGGACCTCTACCGCGAGGCGTTCGACCACCTCGCGGCCGGCCTCGCCCGCTGACCCGGGCGCACCGCCCACCCCGGGGCCGCCGCGCGCCCCGGGGACCCACCGACCCCGCAGACCTCCGACACACCCGAGAACGAGGACACACCCGATGACCGCCCCAGCTCCGCCCCCACCGGCCGACGAGGCCGCAGCCCCGATGTCGCACCGCCAGGTGCTGGAGGCCATGTCCGGCCTGATGGCCGGCATGTTCGTGGCCATCCTCGCCTCCACCGTGGTGGCGAACGCCCTGCCGCGCATCCTCGCGGACCTCAACGGCTCCAACTCCGCCTACACCTGGGTCGTCACCGCCGAACTGCTGGCCATGACGGTGACCGTCCCGCTGTGGGGCAAACTCTCCGACCTCTACGACAAGAAGCTGCTCATCCAGCTCTCCCTGTCGCTGTTCGTCGTCGGCTCGCTCGTCGCGGGCTTCTCGACGGGCGTGCCGATGCTGATCGCGAGCCGCGTCGCCCAGGGCATCGGCGCCGGCGGTCTGACCGCGCTCGCCCAGGTCGTCATGGCCGCGATGATCCCGCCGCGCCAGCTCGGCCGCTACTCCGGCGTCTTCGGCGCGGTGTTCGCCGTCGGCACGGTCGCCGGGCCGCTGATCGGCGGCGTCCTGGTGGACACCGACTGGCTCGGCTGGCGGTGGTGCTTCTTCATCGGCGTGCCGTTCGCGCTGCTCGCGATCGTCCTGCTCCAGCGGACCCTGCGGCTGCCGGTCACCCGCCGCGAGGTGAAGATCGACTACGTCGGCGCACTGCTCATCGTGGCGGGCATCAGCTCGCTGCTGCTGTGGATCTCCTTCGTGGACCACGAGTTCGCGTGGGTGTCCCCCGAGACCGCGATGCTCGTGGGCGCGGCCGTGATCCTGCTGGTCCTCGCCGTGTGGGTCGAGTCGAGGGTGGACGAGCCGGTCGTGCCGCTCGACATCTTCCGCAACCGCACCGTGACGCTGAGCGTGGTGGCGAGCATGCTGGTCGGTGTCGCCATGTTCGGCGGCACGGTCTTCCTCTCGCAGTACTTCCAGATATCCCTGGGCCACACGCCGACCGAGGCCGGGCTGATGGGTCTGCCGATGATCCTCGGCCTCATGGTGTCCTCCACCGTCGTCGGCCAGATCGTCAGCGCCCGCGGCCGGTGGAAGATCTTCCTCGTGATCGGCGGCGTCCTCATGACGGCCGGTCTCGCCCTGCTCGGCACCATCGACGAGACGACCCCGTTCTGGACGCTCTCGCTGTTCATGCTGCTGATGGGCGCCGGCGTCGGCATGCTGATGCAGAACCTCGTCCTCGCGGCCCAGAACGACGTCCCCGCCGCGTCGCTCGGCGCCGCCACCTCGGTCGTGTCGTTCTTCCGCAGCCTGGGCGGCACCATCGGCACCAGCGCGCTGGGCGCCGTGCTGGGCAACCGTGTGGCCTCCGAGATGGAGAAGGTGCCCGGCATGCCGGCGGACGGCGGCTCGGGCAGCCACGCCATCCCCGACATGAGCGCGCTGCCGGAGGAGATCCGGGGCGTCGTGGAGCACGCGTACGGTGTGGCGACCGGTGAGGTGTTCCTCGTGGGCGCGCCGATCGCGTTCGTGGCGCTGATCGCGGTCTGCCTGATCAAGGAGAAGGCGCTGAAGACCCAGAGCGGCATCGAGCGGCTCGCCGAGGAGTCGGCCGGGAGTGCCGGCCAGGAGCGGGAGACCCCGCTCCCGCCGACGGCCGTGCACTGACGCCGGATCCGTCTCCCCCCGCGCGGCCCGGCCCGTTCCCCCGTCCCGGGGGAACGGGCCGGGCCGCGCGCCGTTCAGCGGAAGACGCGCAGGTCGACCGCGTCGGCCATGGCCCGGTTGCCCGTGTCGTTGAGGTGCAGGTGGTCGCCGCTGTCGTAGGCGGGCAGCAGCCGGTCGGGCCGCGCCGGATCGCGCACCGCGGCGTCGAAGTCGGCGACCGCGTCGTAGGCGCCGCCGGTGCGGATCCAGCGGTTGACGGCGAGGCGGGCGGCCTCGTTCTCCGGCGTGTGGAAGCCGAGCGTGGTGTCGCGGAACGGGCCGATGGTGCCGCCGATGACGGTGAGGCCGCGCTGCCGCGCGCGGTCGGCCACCTGCCGCAGCCCGTCGATGACCTCCCCCGCCGTGACGCGCTCGAACGCGGGGGCGTTGGGCGTCCCCGGCTGGCCGATGTCGTTGACGCCGAGGAGCACGACGACGTAGGCGGCGCCCGGCTGGGCCGCCACGTCGCGGTCGAACCGGGTGAGCCCGGCCTCGCCGAAGAACGCCGCGTACTCCTGCGCGGGTGAGCCTGCGGGCGGGTTCGGGCCGTGGCGCAGCCGGTTGCCGCTGATGCCGGCGTTGAGGACGCCGATGTCCGGCAGGTGCCGTGCCGCGCGCAGCCGCTCGGCGAGCAGATCGGTCCAGCGGTGGTCGGTCGACAGGCCGGTGGTCGCGGTGATCGAGTCGCCGAGCGCGACGACGGCGGACGCCCGGTCGCCGGCGCCGCGGGCCACCTGGACGCCGGTGAGGAACCACCAGCGGTCGGTGGTGACGGCGTCCGTCACGTGGGTCGCGCCCGTGGCGTTGCCGTCCGCGATGTGGTTGACCTCGGCCGCGAACGCGTTCACCGTGGGCCGGGGCACGGGACCTCGCAGATGGAGGCTGACGACGAGGTTCGCGCCGCCCGCCACCCGCAGGTCCACCGGGTCGCTGAGGTAGGGCGCGCCGGCCGGGACCACGGCGCTCCGGGAGCCCCCGAACGTGAGCGTCCGGTCGCTGCCGCGTTCGGTGTCCGTCCCCTCGCCCGACGCCGCCTGGAGGGCGACACGGGCCTCGCCGACGACGAGCGGCGCGTCGCCGAACTCGTTGGACAGCCGGACCCGCAGGCGGTCGCCGCCGATGCTGGTGTGCACGACCTGGCGGACCGTCCGGTCCGCCAGGTCCGTGTGATCGCCCGCCGGCACGGTCGTGGGCGCGGTGGACCAGGTGCCGATCCAGACGGTGCCCCGCCCGCCGCGCCCGGCGGAGGGGGCGGCCGCGGCGGGGGTCGCGGCGGCACCGGCCACCGCGGCACCGGTCAGCCCGGCCGCGGCCGCTCCGAACGCGCGGCGGGTGAGGGACGTCGTCCGTCGGCTCGATGACTGTCTCAACACGGCTCCCGGGTACGGGTCATGACGGTGGGCGGGGTGGGCCGTGGCCGCGCGGCCGGCCGCGACCACGGTGGCACGGGCGCCGTGCGCCGGGCATCCGACGGCCGTCGGGGGGAGCCGCGCCCCGGCCCGACAGCCGCGCGGGCGGGACATCCGTCGGGCCGGGCGGCCGTGAGCGTCCGACGCCTGTCGGGTGACGGCGTGCGCCGCGCCTGCGACGGTGTGCGCATGCGTTACGCGTTCGATCCCGAACTGGCCGCCGCCCTCGCGATGATGGCGGAGGTCGACATCTCGGACCTGGCTGCGGCCCGGGCGGCCCAGGCCGCCGAACTGGCCGCGCAGGTCGCCGTGACCGACACCGCGGGCGTCGCGGTGTCGGACGTGACGACGGACGACGGCGTACGGCTGCGGACGTACCGGCCCGAGGGGCACGGCGGGCCGCTGCCGGCGGTGTACCGGGTGCACGGCGGCGGTTTCGTCCTCGGCTCGCCGGACGCGGACCACGAGGCGAACCTGCGGCTGTGCCGCGAACTGCCCGCCGTGGTCGTCTCGCCCGAGTACCGGCTGGCTCCCGAGCACCCGTTCCCCGCGGGCCTGGACGACTGCTACGCGGGGCTGTGCTTCGTCGCGGAGCACGCCGGCCGGTTCGGGATCGACGCCGACCGGATGGCGGTCGCCGGGGACAGCGCCGGCGCCTGTCTCGCGACGGCGACGGCGATGCTGGCGCGGGACGGCGGCGGCCCCGCGCTGCGGTTCCAGTACCTCGACAGCCCGGCGCTCGACGACCGGCTGACGACGCCGAGCGCCCGCAGGTTCGACGACACGCCGGTCTGGAACCGGCCGAGCGCGCTGATCGGCTGGAACGCCTACCTGGGCGCGGGCGTGCGGGGCACGGCCGGGGTTCCCGCGCTCGCCGCGCCGTCCCGTGCCAGGACCGGGGAGCTGGCCGGTCTGCCGCCGGCGTACGTGGCGGTGATGGAGTTCGACGCGCTGCGGGACGAGGGGATCGACTACGCGCGGGCCCTGCTGACGGCGGGCGTGGCGGTCGAACTGCACCTGTTCCCCGGGACGTTCCACGGGGCGTCGCTCGTCAGGCACGCGGCGGTCGTCCAGCGTGCGACGGCGGAGGCGGTGACAGTGCTGCGGCGTGCACTGGGCCGGTGACCGGGCCGTACGCGGTGCCCGGCACGGCGGCACGACGCCCCACCCGCCGCGCGGCCGGCGCTGGTACGCAACCGCGCTCGGAGCAGCGGTCCTCACAGGCCGACGCCCCGCCACGCGGCCGTCCCACGGGCAGCCGCGCGCGCCGAGTCCGCCCCGCACCCCGCCCCCGACACCCGGCCGTTGCACCGGCACCGGCGCCCGGTGGCGGACCGGGCGCGCGCCCGTCCCGCGCGCCCGCTCACCGTTCGGCCGACGCCAGCCGCCACGCGTACAGCGCCAGGTGCGCGCGGAAGCGGTCCCCCGGATCGTGCAGCCTGCGGCCGAGCGCCGCCTCCACCCGCGCCAGCCGCGCCGCGACCGAGCTGTGGTGCAGATGGAGTTCCGCCGCCGCCTGGCGCAGCGACCCGGTGCGGCAGAAGGCGGCCAGCGCGGCGATGTTCAGGTCGCCGCCCTCCCGGGCCGCCAGGGCGTCCAGCGCGCGTGTGTCCGGGTCCTCGCGGAGCCGTGCCGCCGGGACGTCGGCGAGCAGGGCGAGCGGCCCGAGGTCGCCGTGGTCCGTGACGGCGTCCCCCGCCGTCGTACCGCCTGCGGTGAACCGCAGCGCCACGCACGCCTGTTCCCAGGCGACGCGCGCGCCGAGCGCCGGCGCGGGGCCGCCGATGCCGACGCGGGCGCCGCCCCGGACGGCCTCCCGCAGGGCGGCTGCGGGCGATCCCGCGTCCTCGCGGCCCTGGAGCAGCGCCACGCCGAGGCCGCCGACGCGCGCCACGCGCAGGTGCCCCGGTGCCCGGCCCCGGCCGAGGAGGGCGAGGGCCGTCATGTCGGGGTCCCGGGCCGGGTCGGTCACCACGACGGCCCGCAGGGGGCGTTCGGGCGCGAGGCCGAGCAGCCGCAGGGCGCGGGACCGGTCGGCGTCGGACTCGCGGGCCGACAGGGCGAGTTCGACGAGCGCCGGATCGGCCACCGGGGACGGGCCGCCCAGGGTGCCGGCGGCGATGGCGAGCCATTCGAGCACCAGGTCGTCGAACGGTCCGGGCGCGCCCGGCCGCTCCAGCCAGACCCGGCCGGCCGGGCGGAGCCCCGCGGCGCCGGAGACGACCCCGGGCGGGCCGGCGCGTTCGACGCCGTCCGGGCCGAACCGCAGGGGCGGGCCGTCGGCCGGCTCGTACCCGGCGGGGCACTCCGCCAGCGCGGCGGTCGAACGCAGCAGCGTCGCGGCGTCGAGACGGCCGCCGAGCAGCGCCTGGAAGTGGGCGATCACCCGCACCGCCGCGGCGGCGTCGGCGTCGAGGGACGTAAGGCGCAGCAGCAAACCCTTCACGTTCGGGAGTCTAGGAAGGACAGGGACATGTCCAACAGAGCCGGGAAACGGGTCCGCGCATGGGTGGCGGCGCTGTTCGCCGCGGTACTGCCCATGCTCGCGGCCCTGCTGGTGTCGGCACCGCCCGCAGCGGCGGCGTCGCTGACGGAGGTGACGTCGTTCGGGAACAACCCGAGCGGGCTGCGGATGCACCTCTACGTGCCGGACAGCGTGCAGCAGCGGCCCGCCGTGCTGGTGGCGGTGCACTACTGCACGGGGTCGGGTCCCGCGTTCTACTCGGGCACGGAGTTCGCGTCGCTCGCCGACCGGTACGGCTTCATCGTGATCTACCCGTCCGCGACACGCAGCGGCCAGTGCTTCGACGTGTCGTCGCCGCAGGCGCTGCGGCGTGACGGGGGCAGCGACCCGGTCGGCATCCGGTCGATGGTGGACTATGTGCAGCGGACGTACGCGACGGATCCGGATCGGGTCTTCGTGACGGGCGCGTCGTCGGGCGCCATGATGACGAACGTGCTGCTCG
Organism: Streptomyces sp. RFCAC02; assembly: GCF_004193175.1. Classification (NCBI taxonomy): domain Bacteria; kingdom Bacillati; phylum Actinomycetota; class Actinomycetes; order Kitasatosporales; family Streptomycetaceae; genus Streptomyces; species Streptomyces sp. RFCAC02. The sequence continues at coordinate 234,769 of NZ_SAUH01000001.1, forward strand.
GGGACTATCCGGACGTCTTCGCGGCGGGCGCGGCGTTCATGGGCGTGCCGTTCGGCTGCTTCGCGACGACGGACGGCTCCGGGTGGAACAGCGCCTGCGCGAACGGAACGGTCAGCCACACGCCGCAGGAGTGGGGCGACATGGTGCGTGCGGCGTACCCCGGGTACACCGGCGCGAGGCCGCGCATGCAGCTGTGGCACGGCACCACGGACACGACACTCCGCTACCCGAACTTCGGCGAGGAGATCAAGCAGTGGACCAACGTGCTGGGCGTCTCGCAGACCCCGGCGTACACGGACCAGCCGCAGGCCAACTGGACGCGGACCCGGTACGGGGCGGCCGGTGAGCGGGCGCCGGTCGAGGCGATCAGCGTGCAGGGCACGGGGCACTCGCTGCCGACGTCCGGCATGGCGGCCCGGGTGATCACGTTCTTCGGACTCGACCAGGCGGGCGACGGGGACGGGGACGGCGATGGTGACGACGACGATCCGCCGACCGGTGAGCCGGGCGCCTGCCGGGTGACCGCCACGACGAACGCGTGGAACACCGGCCTCACCGTCTCCCTGACCGTCACCAACACCGGCACGGCACCGGTGAACGGCTGGTCCCTCACCTTCGCGCTGCCCGCGGGCCAGTCCATCGCGTCCGGCTGGAACGCGGTCTACGGCGGGAGCGGCGGCACGGTCACCGCGGCCAACGCGTCCTGGAACGCGGCCATCCCGCCGGGCGGCAGCGTCAGCATCGGCTACCAGGCCACGCACACGGGCAACGCGGGAGCGCCGGCCTCGTTCGCCCTCAACGGCGCCGCCTGCACGACGGCGTGACGCCGCGGCGCCGGGCGGCGGGCACAGCCGCCGCCCGGCGCCGGTCGGTAGGCTCGCCGTCATGCACCCGCCGGCAGACGCACCGACCCCCGACGCGCCGCACGACGACGACGCCTTCCTCGCGCACGTCACCGAACGCCTCGCCGGCCTGCCGGGCGTGGTCGCCGTCGTGCTCGGCGGCTCCCGCGCCACCGGCACCGAACGGCCGGACAGTGACTGGGACTTCGCGGTCCACTACCGCGACGGGTTCTCCCCGGCCGCGCTGCGCGCCCTCGGCTGGCCCGGCGAGGTGTCGGAGATCGGCGGCTGGGGCGGCGGCGTGTTCAACGGCGGCGCGTGGCTGACGGTGGACGGCCGCCGGATCGACGTGCACTACCGCGACCTCGGCGACGTGGAGCACCGGTGGGCCGAGGCACGGGCGGGCCGCTTCCACGTGGAGCGGCTGATGTTCCACCTGGCGGGCATCCCCAGCTACCTGCCCGTCGCCGAACTCGCCCTCGGCCGCGTCCTGTCGGGGGACCTCCCCCGGCCCGACTACCCCGGGGCGCTGCGCGCGAGCGCCCCCGGCCGCTGGTGGAACGACGCGGAGCTGACCCTCGCGTACGCGCGCGCCGCGCACGCCCCGCAGGGCCGGCTGGCCGACTGCGCCGGGGCCGTCGCGACCGCCGCCTGCCAGGCGGCGCACGCCGTGCTGGCCGCGCGCGGCATCTGGGTCACCAACGAGAAGACGCTGCTCGACCGCGCCGGGCTCAGGTCCGTCGACCGCGTCCTCACCGGCCTTGACCCCGATCCCGCCGCCCTCGCCCGTGCCATCGACACGACCGGGGAGACGCTGCGCGCCGCCGTCACCGCGGCCCGGTGAGCGTCCCCGGATGGTGGGGGCCCCTGTAGTGCGCCGCCGCCCGCTCCTCCAGCAGACTGAGCCGCATGCGTGAACGATGGCCGCGGGTCGCGCGCGGCACCCTCCGTCTCCTCCTCTGCCTCGTGACGGCGCTCGCCGACCTGCTGGTGCTGCCGCTGCTCGTCGTCGCGGCGCTCACCACCGCCGTGGGCGGCGCGGGTCTCGTGCTGTTCCCCCGCGCGGCCGTCGCGCTCGGGCACTGGGCGGAGTGGAACCGGCAGCGGGCCGCCGCGCACCTCGGCACGCCCGTACCGCCGCGCCGTCCGGCGCTCCCCCACGGCGTGCGCGCGCAGTGGCGGTGGCTGCGCGAGGACCGTGCCGTCCGCCGCGACCTTCGGTGGGTCGCCCTGCACATCGCGACCGGGCTGCCGGCCGGCCTGCTCGGCGTCCTGGCCGTGCCCGGGGCGGTCGGCAGCCTGGTCATGGCGCTGCTGTCGCCGCTGCTCCCCGACGGGGGTGGCCCCTCGGTGCTCGGAGTGCCGGTGCACGGCTGGGAGGCGGCGTTCCCCCTCTACTGCGTGCAGGCCGGACTGTGCGCCGCGCTCGCGTACTTGGCCGTCCCGGCGCTCGCCGACCGCCAGGCGCGCGCCGTGCTCGCGGTGCTGCGGCCGTCCGCCGAGGAACGTCTCGCCGCGCGCGTCGGCGAGCTGACGGAGAGCCGCGCGGGCGTCCTGGACGCGCACGGTGCCGAACTGCGGCGCATCGAGCGCGACCTGCACGACGGCACCCAGGCCCGGCTGGTGGCCATCGCCATGCGCCTCGGCATCGCCCGGGACGCGCTCGACGACGAATCGGGCGCCATGGCGCGGCTGCTGCGCGAGGCCCACGAGGGCGCGGAGGAGGCCATGACCGAACTGCGGCAGGTCATCCGCACCATGTACCCGCCGATCCTCGCCGACCGCGGCCTGGAGGGGGCGCTTTCGGCGCTCGCCGCGCAGACGCCCGTCCCCACCGAGCTGACGGCCGCCGGTCTCGGGCAGCTCCCGGCGTCGGTCGAGGCCGCCGCGTACTTCACGGTCGCCGAGACCGTCACCAACGCCGCCAAGCACAGCGGCGCCTCCCGCGTCCGGGTGCGCCTGACCCGGCGGGGGCCACGGCTGCGGATCGAGGTCACCGACGACGGCGCGGGCGGTGTGGACGAGAGCCGGGGCACGGGCGTCATCGGCATACGCCGGCGCGCCGCGGCCCTCGACGGCACGGTGGACGTCACCAGCCCGCCCGGCGGCCCGACCGCCATCACCGTGGAGCTGCCGTGCGGGTCGTGATCGCCGAGGACAACGTCCTGCTGTCGGCCGGCCTCGAACTCCTGCTGGGCAGCAAGGGCATCGAGGTCGTCGCCACCGTCACGGACGGCCCCGCCCTCGTGGCGGCGGTGGACCGGCACGGTCCCGACGCGGTGATCGCCGACGTCCGCCTGCCGCCGTCCTTCCGCGACGAGGGCGTGCGGGCGGCGCTGCGCGTCCGCAAGGCCCACCCGGGCCTGCCGGTCCTTGTGCTGTCGCAGTACGTCGAGAAGGTGTACGCGCGGGAGCTGCTGTCGGAGCGTGCCGGCGGCGTCGGCTACCTGCTGAAGGACCGGGTGAGCCGCGTCGGGCAGTTCGTCGACGACCTGCGGCGGGTCGCCCGGGGCGGCACGGTCCTCGACCCGGACGTCGTCGCCCAGTTGATGGCCGGCCCGGGGCACAGCGGTCTCGACCGCCTGACGGCGCGGGAGAAGGAGGTACTGGCCCTGATGGCCCGCGGGTTCGGGAACGCCGAGATCGGCAGGTCGCTCGTCGTCACGGACAACGCGGTGCACAAGCACATCGGCAACATCTTCGCCAAGCTCGGGCTGCCGCCCGCCGACGGCGGACACCGCCGCGTCCTGGCCGTGCTGGCGTACCTCGGCGTCTGACGGTCAGGCGGCCCGGTCCGGAGCGCCGGTCACGTGCAGCGTCTGCGGCGACATGTCGTTCCGCGACGGCCCGACGGTGAACCCACCGGCCGCGAGGATGCGCCCGATCGCCTCCAGCATGGCCCGGCTCACCTCACCGGCCCGCCGCACCACCGGGTCGGTGACGTCGCCCGACAGCATCACCTCGCGGATCCGCGCAGAGAGGGCCGGGTGCGACCGCCAGCCGACGTACACACCGCCGATGTCGTCCGGCGCGGGGTCGATCCGCACCTCGGCGCCGACCGCGAACCGCATGTCGAGATCCGCGGTCACCGGCAGCCCCGCCTCCGCCAACTGGTCCCTGACCCGCTGGGCGAGGCGCTCCATGCGCCGCAGTGTCTCGTTGTCGACGGGCTCGGCCATGCGGGGATGCTATCAACTGCGGTCGAACGCGACACCGCCGTTGTCCCTGATCATCTGGTTGAGGAGCATCTGGCTCTGGCCGTTCAGGAACCGCCCGTCGCCCGTCTGATTGGTGAACCAGGGGACGGAGTACGTCACCTGGAGGTCGTCCCGCAGCGGCACGTTGCTCAGCATGGGCTGGCAGATGTCGGGGCAGATCTGCCGCTCGCTGTACAGATGGGTGATCCGGTCGGGGCTGATGCCGAGTTCCTGCAGTTGGTCGAGGATGTGGTGCTCGGAGTGGTACCCGCCGCCCTGGCTGAACCCGATGATCAGGTCGTCGTGCCCCTCGACCCGTGCCACGGCGACGTTGCGGTCGGCGGAGAACGTCCACCTGCCGTGCGCGTCGAAGCGTGCCTGGAAGGCGGCGGAGGAGAGCGGGTCCCGGTTGTAGTCGACCCGCGTCCCCACCAGGCAGGGTGCGAGGCCGAGCGGGTCCGCCCAGGTCAACGGGTTGTCGACATAGCGGTAGTTGTTGGGGGCGGGCTCCAGGCCCAGCGGATCGGGGGTGAGGTAGCCGGCGGTCTCCGGCTCGTAGTACCGCTCGACGTTGTAGTGGAGGCCGGTCTCGGCGTCGAAGTACTGGCCGGGGAAGCGCAGCGGGCAGTCCGGACCCCCGGCCGGCGGCGCGTCGAGCGGAAGGCCCCACAGGGTGGCCCGGCGCCGCCAGGCGATCGTCCCGTCCTCGCCGACGAGTTCGGCGGGGCTGCCGACCAGGTCCGTGACGATGGCGTGGAACCGCTCGTCGACCTCCCGCTGGGACATGCCGGGGTCGACGGTGCGCACCGTCTGGGCGATGGGTGTGTGGGTGCCGGCGCGGAAATCCCAGGTCCTCGACGTCCGTTCCGGCGCGTCGGAGCGCGCGTGCGTCTCCTCGACCAGCCGCATCCCGTCCCAGGTGAAGTCCGTGCGCTCCGCGACGGCACCGTCCGCCGTCAGCCGTTCCTTGGCGACCCGGCGTCCGAACGGGTCGTACGCGTACCGCCAGCGGCTCCCGTCCGGGGTGACCACCTCGCTGAGACGGTCGCGGGCGTCCCAGACGTAACGCCAGACGCGGGAGCCGCCGGACAGCAGCTTGCGGATCCTGCGCACGACCCGGCCGGAGGCGTCGTGCTCGTAGCGCGTGCCCCGGCGCCCGAGGACGCGGGTCCCCGCGTGCGTCAGCTCGTCCTCGACCACGGCCGCCCTCTGGTCCGCGCCACCGGCCGACGGGTAGGTCGCCCGGCTCAGGTTGCCGTGCTCGTCGTACGCGTACGTCTCGGACCAGTCGGCGGCGGACACCGTGGTGACCCGGCCATGGGCGTCGAGGCCGAACCGCCGGGTACCGGAGACCGGTTCCGACACGGCGGTGACACGGCTGCCCGCGTCGTAGGTGTAGCCGCGGCGCTGCACCGTCCCGGTCGTGTCGCCCCGTACGGAGAGGGCCTGGGCCAGCAGCCGGTGGTTGGCGTCCCACTCGTGCGTGAGGACCGCCGCACCGCCCAGCCGGCGTTCCACCTCACGGCCCGCCGCGTCGTGCGCGAAGGCCATGCGGTGCCCGGCGATGTCCGCGACGACCGGCTGGCTGTTCGCGTCGTACGACCACGCGCTGCGCACCCCGGCCGGCGTCACCCGGCTCGTCCTGCGCCCCTTCGGGTCGTAGGTGAACGCCAGCGGGCGCCCGTTGCACGTCTCCGCCAGGACCCGGCCCAGGGCGTCCCGCTCGTAACGGATGTCGGCGGCCTCGTTGGCCGCCCGCTCCAGCAGACCGGTCGGCGCGTACGCGTAGGTGGTCACCGACCCGCCCGCGCGCTGCTCGACGAGCTTGCCGAGGGCGTCCCGCACATAGTGCACCGACCTGCCGTCGGCGCCGACGCGTTCGGTCAACTGCCCGGCGGCGTCGTACCGGTACTCGACCGTACGGCCGTTGAAGTCCGTCTCGGCCACCGGGCGCCCGGCGGCGTCGTAGGAATAGGTCCAGGTGAGCCCTGCCGAGTTCCGGACCGAGACCAGGCGGAGTTCGGTGTCGTGGCGGAAGTCCAGCCTGCTGCCGTCCGGCAGGGTCCTGGACGCCTGCTGGGCGAAGTGCGTGTACGTGCAGCGGGTGACCGCGCCGGTGGGAGAGCGGTGTTCGACGAGGTTGTTCTCGGCGTCGTAGGTGAAGAGGTCGGTCGAGCCATCGGGCAGGGTGCGGGAGGCCAGCCGCCCTCGGGGGTCCACGTCATCGTCGTCGTCCCGCCCAGGGCGTCGGTCATCGCGGTGATCCGGCCGTACTCGTCCCGCGTGAGTGCCGTCGTCCCGCCGAGGGCGTCGACGGTGGCGGTGGTCCGGCCGGCGCTGTCGCCGGCCAGGGTGCGCGTGAACCCCAGGGGGTCCTCGATCTCCCGGAGTGCGCCGAGCGGGCCGTACCGGTACGTCGTGGTGGCGCCGAGGGGGTCCGTGGACGAGGTCAGGTGCTCCCGCGCGTCGTAGGTGTGACGCCAGCGGACGCCGCCGGGCTGGACGATCGTGACCGGCAGCCGTCCGCCGTCGTACGCGAGCGTCGTGCGCTCGCCGTCGGGCCGGGTGACGCTCGTCGGATTGCCCTCGGCGTCGTAGGTGTACCGGGTGGTGCGGCCGAGCGGATCGGTGATGCCGAGGAGCCGGTCGTAGCGGTCCCAGGTCCGCAGCGTGCGGTGGCCCAGGGGGTCGGTCTCGGTCACCAGCCGGTAGCAGTCGTCGAACTCGAAGACGCTGGTGTGCCCGAGCGAGTCGGTGAGCACGGTGCGGCCGGCTTCCGTGTCGTACGTCATCCGGCTGTCGAGGACCCCGTCGGCCCCCTCGGTCGCCACGCAGCGGTCGGCGTCGTCGTAGACGTACCGGTACCAGGTGCCGTTGCGGTCCTCCCAGCCGGTGATGCGGTGGCGTGCGTCGTAACGCAGCCGCAGCGGTGTGCGGGACGCGCCGTAGTCCTCGGTGAGGTCGCCGTTCGCGTCGTAGCCGTAGCGCGCGAGCACCGGGCGGTCGGGGTGGCTCAGCAGGCGGAGTTCGGTGACGCGATGGCCCGCCGTGGTGACGCCGATGTGGTACCCGCCGTCGTGGACGATGTCGGTGGGGTCGCCCGCCGCGTCGTGGGAGATGGTGAACCGGTTGCCGTCCGGGTCGTGCACGGCGGTCAGCGGCAGCTCGTCCACGGGGCGGCCCGGTACCGGCCGGAAGCACAGGGTCCGGCGTGACTCGCGCTGGTGCACCGACAGTTCGGATCCGGGCTCGCCGTCCCAGGTCAGGCTCCACCGCGGTCCCTCGACGGGCATCACCGGCTCGCCGGGCAGCGGCCTCGGGTAGTGGAGGACCATGCCGTCCTCGGCGATGAGCTGTACGCCGTGTTCCTCCAGGCGGAGCCGCTGGTCGAGGGTCGACGCCCATGACGGGCCGAAGCACCGGCCGGTCGTCACGGTGGTGCGGTGGTGCCGTTCGATGACGACCGGCAGGGTGCCGGGCAGTTCCACGTCGGTGGCGGACATGACCATCTCGCCCGTGGCCATGTCGATGGGGTCGGTGCGCGTGACCAGGCCCCTGATGTTGCGCCCCAGGCCGCGTATCGACTGCCCCAGGCCGCGCAGACCGGCAGAGATGCCTCGGAGCCCCGTGGACGCGAGGCCACGGAGTCCCTTGGCGAGGCCGCCGAGGGTGGTGAGGCCCTTCATCCCGGGAATACAGTCGAGAAGCGCGAAGCCGACGTCCCACAGGGACGCTTCGCCGTTCGCGTATTTGATGAGGGTGTCGGCGAGGACGACGAGGGCGGCGGCGAGGACGACCCACGCGAGGGGGCCGCCGATGATCATCACGACGATACCCAGGACGGCGACGATGACCTTGCAGACATCGACGATCGTGTCCCAGTTCTCGGTCACCCAGTGGATCGCGTCTTCCCACCACTTGCGGTTCTGGATACCGGCGTCGGACGCCTCGTCGATGTCACGCGCCGCTTCGCGGGCGGCGTCCTCCCGCATCTCCCGCGCCTGCTCGGCCAACTGGCGGGCGGCGTCGAGGCGGCCCTGCGCGTCGTCCACCCGCCCCTGAGCCGACTCCTGCGCCTGCTGCGCCGCCTGCCGGTCACGCGTCGCGGCACGGACCTCCGAGTCGTCCGGCGGCTGCGCACCCTCGCCCTCGCGCTCCAGACGGTCGGCCTCGTCCCCGGCGCGCGACACCCAATCCTGCGCATCACCCAGGGCGTTCTGCGCGGCCGTGAGATCCGCCTGCGCGGCGATCGCCCGCTCCAGCGCACGATCCGCGTCCCCCTGCGCGGTCTCCAGCTTCGGCCAATACGTCTGCAGCGCCTGCGCACATAGGTCGTAGCTGTCCTGGAGCTTGGTCAGATTCTCCGGGACACCGTCGAACTCGTCCCGGAACGCATCGGCCGACAACCCCGACCAGTCCTGGACGGCGCTGTCCCCGGCAAGCCCCCGGATCTTCCCCAGCGCCTCGCCCACGTCGTCCGCGAACGTCTGCAACTCGTCCGCCAGCGTCCGGACCTCGTCCGGATTCCCCGGAGTCGGATCCGACTCCATTCCCACCGGAGACCAATCAGACGCACGAACCATCGCCAACACCCCCCGTGTTGTGACGATCTTCACATGACCAACCGTCAATCGACGGTAGCCGTGGGACGGACGGCAGGCAATCGTGCGTGCGTAGCGAAACTGTCCGCGCCATGTCACCGGGACATGACCCGGTGACCGCGGGCGCGTCAGGGCAGGATCGAGTCCACGTAACCGCCGTCCACCCGCAGTGCGCCGCCCGTCGTGGCCGAGGCGAAGCCGGAGGCGAGGTAGACGACCATGTGCGCGATCTCCTCGGGCTCGATCAGCCGCTGCAGCAGGGACTGCGGCCGGTGCTCGCGCATGAACGCCCGCTGCGCCTCCTCCCACGGCAGGTCGCGGTCCACCAACTGGTACACGAAGTCCTCGACACCGCCGGTGTGCGTCGGGCCGGCCAGGACGCAGTTGACCGTGACGCCGCTGCCCGCGGCCTCCTTGGCGAAGCCGCGGCTCACGGCGAGCAGCGCCGTCTTCGTCATCCCGTAGTGGATCATCTCGGCGGGGACGACGACGGCGGAGTCGCTCGCGATGTACTGGACCCGGCCGGTGCCCCGCCGCATCATGCCGGGCAGGTAGGCGCGGGTGAGCCGGACGGCGGCGAGGACGTTCACCTCGAAGTAGCGCCGCCAGTCGTCGTCCGTGATCTCCAGGGCCGGCCGCGTGCCGAAGATCCCGAGGTTGTTGACGAGGATGTCGGTCTCGGGCAGGAGGCCGAGGAGCCGGTCGGCGCCCTCGGCCGTCGCCACGTCGGCGGCGGCTGCCACGGGCTCGGGGGCGTCGGGGGCCGCGGCGCGCAGGCGGGCCACGGCGGCCTCGACCCGGTCCGGCGTCCGGCCGTTGACCGCGACCCGGGCGCCGGAGCGGGCGAGGGCGGTGGCGATCGCGAGGCCGATGCCCTGCGTGGAACCGGTGACGAGCGCGGTCCTGCCGGCGAGGTCGATCCGCATGAGGTGCAGCCTTCCGTGCTGGGGCCGCCCTCCGTCCGGGACCGCCCGGGGGTCCCAGCCAACCACGGCGGGCCGCGCCGGACTCAGCGCGCCAGGCCCTCGATCACCCGCGCGCCCGGGATCTGCGTCAGCGCCTTGCCCGGCAGGATCAGCTTGCCGCGGCGACGGCCGCTGCCGAGGAGGACCCAGTCCAGGTCGATCAGCGCCGCGTCCACGAACAGCGGCCACTCCGGGGGGAGGCCCACGGGGGTGATGCCGCCGTACTCCATGCCCGTCTCCCCCACGGCGACGTCATGGGGCGCGAACGACGCCTTGCGGGCGTCGAGCAGCCGGCGGACCGTGCCGTTCACGTCGAGCCGGGCGGCCGAGGGCACCAGGCAGGCGGCGAGCCGTTCACTGCCGGCCCGCTTGCCGGTCACGATGACGCAGTTGGCCGAGTACGCGGCGAGTTCGTCCCCGTAGGCGGCCACGAAGGCGGCGGTGTCGGCGACGTCGGGCTCCGTGTCGACGAAGACGATCTCCTCCGCACCGGCCGGCCCGCTCCAGGAGCGGATCGCGCCGGCCACCGGCGGGGGCAGCAGGCCGAGGGACGCGGGTGCGGTGGCCACGGTGTCGAACCGGCCGATCGGAGCACGCATGCGCGGCACGGTAGCAGCCCCGCGGGGCGCCGGGTCAGCGGCTGATGCCGGGGACGGAGACGGCCATCGTCATCTCCGCCGGCTCGGCTCCGTCGTTGCGGTAGCCGTGGGGGACGTGCGACTCGAACGCGGCGGAGGTGCCGGCCGGCACGGTGTGGTCGGCCCCGTCGAGCGTGAGGGTGATCACACCGGTGGTGACGTGCAGCAGTTCGGTGGTGCCGACCGGGTGGGGGTCGGAGTCGCTGCCCTCCCCCGGCATGAACCGCCAGTGCCACAGCTCCAGCGGCCCGGGGGCCTCGGTGCCGGCCAGCAGGAGACTGTGACTGCCCGCCTCGGTGGACCACAGCCGCACGGCCGCCTCCGGCGGGAAGAAGCGGACGGCGGGCGCCTGGTCGAAGTCGAGCAGCGTCGGGATGCTCACACCGAGCGCGTCGCCGATCTTCACGACCGTCCCGACGCTCGGGTTGGTCCTGGCCTGCTCGATCTGGACGATCATGCCGCGGCTGATGCCGGCGCGGGCCGCGAGGGCGTCCAGGGTGAGTCCGCGCTCCAGGCGCAGCCGCTTGAGGTTCCGGGCCAGCGACTGGGTCAGCTCGTCGAGATCGGTCACACGGCACCTTCTTGTCGGACGGGTCGGGGAGGAGCGGGATTAATATTTTGACCTATGCGGTTCACTCCAGTGGACTGTCCGCCGTCCGGCCGCCCCCGGCACCCTTCCCGACTGTACTGAACGAGGAGACACGATGGTCGTCCTGGCTCTGGCCACCAGCCTCATGTGGGGACTGGCCGACTTCGGCGGCGGTCTCCTCACCCGGCGCATGCCCGCCCTGACCGTGGTCGTGGTCTCCCAGGCCCTCGCCATGGCGGTGCTCGGCGCCCTGGTGGCGGTCACCGGCGCCTGGACGGAGGCCGGGCCGCGGCTGTGGTTCGCGGTGGCGGCCGGGCTCATCGGCCCGGTGGCCATGCTCAGCTTCTACCGGGCGCTGGCCCTCGGTCCGATGGGGGTCGTGTCACCCCTCGCGGCCACGGCGGTGGCGGTGCCGGTCGGCGTCGCCCTGCTCGCGGGCGAACGGCCCGGGTGGGTGCAGTACGCGGGCATCCTCGTCGCGTTCGCCGGCGTGGTGCTGGCCGCGGGTCCCGGGCGGGGCGGTGGCACGATCCAGCGGCGCACCATGTCGTACACGCTGGTCGCCGCCCTCGGTTTCGGTGCGGTCCTCGCCCTGATCGCGGAGGCGTCGACCACGACGACCGGCCTGATCCTCGCCCTGTTCGTCCAGCGTGCCTGCAACGTCGTCGCGGGCGGCGCCGCCCTGCTCGCCGGCGCGCGGCGCGGCGGACCCGTGCTGCCCCCCGGCGGCGCACGGGTCGTCACGGCCGCGCTGCCCGCGCTCGCGTTCGTCGGACTGTCCGACGTCGCGGCGAACGCGACGTACGCCCTGGCGGCGCGCATCGGGCCGGTGACCGTGGCCGCGGTCCTCGCCTCCCTCTACCCCGTCATCACCGCGCTCGCGGCACGCGGTGTCCTGGCGGAACGGCTCCGGCCGGTGCAGACGGCCGGGGCCGGTCTCGCGATGGCCGGGACGCTGCTGCTGGCCGCCGGCTGAGCGGCGGCGTCCCCGGCGGCTCAGCCGTGGGGACGCAGGGTCCAGCGCACGGTCATCTCGCCGGTCACGGCGCCGTCCGCGCGCCGGATGGCCACCGTCACGGGGAACTCGGGCCGCCGGCCCGCGTCCAGCTCGGCCGTCACCTCGGCGGCCGGGCGGCCCAGCTCGGCGGTCGCGGTGACCGGCCCCTTGGCGACCTTCAGGAAGGAGATCTCGGCGTGCACCGGCAGGGGCACGGCGCGGTCCATCCGGTCCCCGAACGCTGCGAGCACGACCGCGCCGCTCGCGGACTCGGCCAGGGTGAACATGGCACCGGCGTGCGGACCGCCGAGGTGGTTGCGGTACTCGGGGAGGTCGGGCAGCCGCAGGACCGCGCGTTCGGGGCCGGTCTCCTCGTACACGAGGCCGAGGGTCCGCACCATCGGGACCAGGGACGTCAGGAGTTCACCCGGGCCGGGCCGCGTCGAATCCGCCATACCCGCACATTACCAGCGGGTAATAACACGGGGAAGGGCGCGGTTCGTCGCGAACCGGTAGCAATGCGGGCGCCGGCGGGCTCCGGGCGGGACCGCCCGCTTAAGGTCGCCTGCATGAGGCCTGGAGAGCAGCCAGCGGGGGGCGGGCCCGTCCCCTCGTGGCCCAACCCGTACCAGCAGCCCGGCTACCGGCAGCCCAACCCGTACGAGGGGCCGCCCTCCGCCGAAACGCCCGCGACCCCGTACGGCGGGACGTCCGCGTACCCGCCGGCCGCGCCCCCCGGACCGCCCGTGCCCGGTCTCGGCCCGGCGGGCGGCGGTGACGACGGCGGGGACGGCGGCGGCCGGGAGGGCGGCATCGGACGGGTGGCACTCGGCATCGTGACGGGCGTGGCCGTCCTGTCCGCCGCCGTCGTCGGGGGCGTCATCGTGCTGCGGGACGGCGGGGGCGGCACCCCCTCCGCCGGCGGCACGCCGTCCCCCGGGGAGACCCCCGGCACCGACGGGGAGACCTACTCCCCGGACGGCCCGGACGACCCGCGCCGGGGCATCCTCCGGATCCCCGACCCGGTCGTCGCGCCGGACTGGCAGGTCCAGACGAGCGAGAACCGGCACAACGCCTTCGATGTGCCGCCCGACGACTGGACCATCGGCCGCGAGGGCGTCTACGTCGGCTACGAGGACGACCGGCCCGGCGCCGAGGAGGCGGGCGATCCGCTCGTCGCCATGGCCGCCGTCGCGATCTACAAGGAAGGCTGGTGCGATGAGGCCGGCGGCGCCAGCGAACGCGCGATGGCAGGGAGCAAGGGCGGCCAGGGCGCGACCGGCACGGCCGAGGCCGCGCACAACGAGGCCGTGAACTGGGCGCGCGCCGCCTACGACCAGCGGGAGCTGGGCACCCTCGACGTCTCGGAGGCCGAACCGTTCGAGAGCGACCACGGCATCAGCGGCCATGTGGTGCGGGCCACCGTCACCGGCGTCCCCGAGGACCCGGACAACCCCGAGCCGTGCGGCGTGACGGACGGCAAGGTCGTGGCGTTCTCCTACCTCGACCTGGACAGCAACCTCGCCACCTGGGTCGTCGTCGCGGACGCCGGTGTGCCGGACGAACTCGACGACGCCACGATCGACCGCATGCTGCACAGCCTGCGGCCCTACCCGGTCGAGGAGGAGCAGGGCTGAGCGCCGGATCACGCCCGGGGCGTGCCGAAGGCTCCGGCCGGCGGCCGGGGGGACGGCACGGCCGTGTCGTCGGTGACGGGCCGCGCGTCCCCGGCCAGCCCGGCGAGCGCCGCGCCGTGGACGACGCGGGCGGGGAACGCGTCGGCGGCGGCCCGGCGGGCGAGGCCGGCCGGCGGCAGGGGATGCCGGGACGCGACGACGACCGCGTTGCCGAACCGGCGGCCGCGCAGCACGGCGGGCTCGGCGATCAGGCACACCTCGGGGAAGACGGCGCGGAGCGTCGCGAGCTGGGGCCGCAGGAAGGTGAACGGGGCGCCGTCCGCGATATTCGCCGCGTAGCAGCCGCCGGGGCGCAGGACACGGGCGGCGGCGCGTACGTACCCGAGCGTGGTGAGGTGGGCGGGGACGCGGGCGCCGCCGAACACGTCGGCGATCACCAGGTCGGCGCTGGCGGGGGCCGCCGCTGCCACGGCGTCACGCGCGTCCGCCGTCGTCACGGTGACCCCGCTGCCGGGCGGCAGCGGCAGGTGGCCGGTGACGAGGGCGGCGAGGGCGCCGTCGGCCTCGACGACGTGCTGGCGTGACCCGGGGCGGGTCGCCGCGGCGTACCGGGGCAGCGTGAGACCGCCGCCGCCGAGGTGCAGCAGGTCGAGAGGCAGGCCCGGCGGGGCGGCCGTGTCCAGGACATGGGCGAGGCGGCGGACGTACTCGAACTCCAGGTGCAGCGGATCGTCCAGATCGACATACGACTGCGGGGCACCGTCGACCGTGAGCAGCCAGGCGCGCGGCCGGTCGAGGTCGGGCAGCAGCCGGGCGGTGCCCAGGTCCACCTCCCGGACGACGGGGACGGGCTCGGGCGGCGGCACGTGCGGGGGCTCGGACACCGTCCCATTCTCCACGCGCGCCGTGCCGCCGCCCGGACGCCCGGTGGACCGGCCCGTGGTGCGAGGCACCCCACCGTCTGGCTTAGAGTGATCTCGCTCGACCCCCTCCCCGTAGCCGACCTCCCCCGGGATGCCGCAGAGTCCATGTCTTGGTTCGAATCGTTGATTCTCGGGCTCGTCCAGGGGCTGACGGAGTTCCTGCCGATCTCGTCCAGTGCCCACCTGCGGCTGACGGCCGTCGCGTTCGACTGGAAGGATCCGGGGGCGGCGTTCACCGCCGTGACCCAGATCGGTACCGAGGCGGCGGTGATCATCTACTTCCGCAAGGACATCGGGCGGATCATCTCCGCGTGGTTCCGTTCGCTCACCGACCGTTCGCTGCGCTCCGACCCCGACGCGCGGATGGGGTGGCTCGTCATCATCGGGTCGGTCCCGATCGGCGTCCTCGGCCTCACGCTGCAGGACGCGATCGAGGGACCCTTCCGCGACCTGCGGCTCATCGCGACGAACCTGATCGTGCTCGGCGTGATCCTCGCCGTCGCCGACCGCATGGCCATGCGGGACGCGACCGGCGGACGGCACCGGGCGGCGCGCGAGCGCAAGACCCTCGACCAGCTCAGCGTGCGGGACGGACTCGTCTACGGGCTGTGCCAGGCGCTGGCGCTGGTGCCTGGCGTCTCGCGCTCGGGGGCGACGATCACCGGCGGCCTGTTCCTCGGCTACCGGCGCGACGCGGCGGCGCGGTACGCGTTCCTGCTGGCCATCCCGGCGGTCGTGGCGTCCGGCGGATACGAGCTGGCGTCGATCGGCGAGGAGGGGTCCCACGTCTCGTGGGGACCGACGATCTTCGCGACGGTGATCGCCTTCGTCGTCGGGTACGCGATCATCGCGTGGTTCATGAAGTTCATCTCGACGCGCAGCTTCATGCCGTTCGTGTGGTACCGGATCGCCGTGGGCGCCCTGCTGCTGGTGCTGATCACCGTGGGCGCCGTCGACCCCGACGCGGGCGGCGACATCGGCACGGGCGACCACGTGACCTCGGAGACCGAGGGCTAACGTCCGCCCGGTCCGCCCTACCGGCCGGCGTCCTCCGCGGCGAGGACGACCCGCTCGCACAGCTCGTGGGTGCGCAGGGCGTCCTGCGCGTCGAGGGTGCGGCCGGTGCGGACGGCGTCGAGGAACACGGTCACGGCCTGCTCGATGCCGCGCTGCCGGGCGACCGGCACCCAGTCGCCGCGCCGCCGGACGCTGGGCTGCCCCTTGTGGTCGGTGATCTCCGCGAGGTCGCGGACCTCCCGCTTGGCGTCCGCGCCGGAGACCTCCAGGACCTCCTCGGCCGAGCCGGACAGGTGGTTCATGGCGCCGATCGCGGTGAAGCCGTCACCGGCGAGCTGGAGCACGGCGTGGTGCAGCAGCCCGTCACGGACGCGCGTGCTGATGGTCACGTCCTCGACGGTCCCGGGGGCGAGGAAGCGCAGCGTGTCCACGACGTGGATGAAGTCGTCGTAGACCATGCGCCGGGGGTCCTCCGGGAGACCGCGCCGGTGCTTCTGCAGGACGATGAGGTCCCGGGGATGGTCGAGGCAGTGCGTGTAGGCCGGGGCGTGACGGCGGTTGAAGCCGACGGCGAGGCTGGTCTCGCGGGCGTCCGCGAGGTCGGCGAGGCGCCGTGCGTCCGCGAGACGCGGGGCGAGCGGCTTGTCGACGTACGTGGGGATGCCGGCGGTGAGCAGCCGCGTCACGATCTCCGCGTGCGTGTCGGTGGGCGCGTGCACGAACGCCGCGTCGGGCCGCGCGGCGATGAGCCCGTCGAGTGTGGGGTGGCAGGCGTGGGCTGGCACCCGGTGGACGCGGGCCGCGCGCTCCAGGGTGGCCGGGGTGCGGGTGTGCAGGAGCGGTTCGACGCCGGGCTGGGTGGTGAGCACGGGCAGATAGGCCTTGTGGGCGATGTCGCCGAGCCCGATCACGCCGACCTTCAACACGTCATCCTCCGGGGTGGGCGCGGGAGCGCGGCCGTGGTGCGGAAGCATACGCGCGGTACCGCGCGCCGTGGGGGGCCGCCCCGGTGACCGTCCGGCGCCCGGGCCGGTCGGCGGCGGCCCGGGCGGGGAACTGCGGGGTCAGCGCCCGATGTCGGGGATGCGCCAGTCGATCGGCTCGTGCCCCTGGGCGGCGAGCGCGCCGTCGATCTGGCTGAAGGGCCGCGACCCGAAGAACTTCTTCGCCGACAGCGGCGAGGGGTGCGCCCCGGCCACGACCGCGTGCCGCTCGGTGTCGATGAGCTTCAGCTTCTTCTGCGCGTAGGCGCCCCACAGGACGAACACGGCCGGCTCGGGGCGCGCGGCGACGGCGCGGATCACGGCGTCGGTGAAACGCTCCCAGCCCTTGTTCTTGTGGGAGTTGGGCTCGCCGGAGCGCACGGTGAGGACCGCGTTGAGCAGGAGGACGCCCTGCTGCGCCCACGGCATGAGGTATCCGTTGTCGGGGACCGGGTGCCCCAGATCGGCCTGCATCTCCTTGTAGATGTTGCGCAGCGACGGGGGCGTACGGACGCCGGGGCGCACGGAGAAGCACAGGCCGTGCCCCTGACCCTCGCCGTGGTACGGGTCCTGGCCGAGGACCAGCACCTTGACCCGGTCGAACGGGGTGGCGTGCAGGGCGGCGAGGACCTCGTCGCGCGGCGGGAAGACCGGCCCGCGCGCCCGCTCCTCCTCGACGAACGCGGTCAGCTCCTTGAAGTAGGGCTGCTCCAACTCGCCGCCCACGGCCGCCCGCCAGGACTCGGGCAGCGGCGGCGCCCCCGCGCCCGCCGCTCCGGGAACCGCCTGCGGCACCACGCCCGAAACCACCTCTGTACCCACCGTGCATCCACCTTCGCCCTGGCCCGCGGGCCGTGTTCCGTTGACGGTCCCAACGTACCGGTCCCCACTGACACCGCGTCCGGCGCACGGTCCTGCGCACGCCCGGCGGGGATCAGTCGAGAGGACCGCCCGCCACGTACAGGACCTGTCCCGACACGAAACCGGCGTCGTCACCGGTGAGGTACGCGACGGCGCCCGCGACGTCCTCCGGCCGCCCCACGCGCCCGACCGGGATCGAAGCGGCGGCCGCCGTCTTGAAGTCCTCGAAGTCCATCCCGACCCGTGCCGCGGTCGCGGCCGTCATGTCCGTCTCGATGAAGCCGGGCGCGACGGCGTTCGCGGTGATGCCGAATCTCCCCAGCTCGACGGCGAGGGTCTTCGTGAAGCCCTGGAGACCGGCCTTGGCCGCCGCGTAGTTGGCCTGGCCGCGGTTGCCGAGGGCGGAGCTGGAGGAGAGGCTGACGATGCGCCCGAAGCCCGCGTCCACCATGTGCTTCTGGCAGGCCCGTGCCATGAGGAACGCGCCCCGCAGGTGCACGGCGATGACGGTGTCCCAGTCGTCCTCGCTCATGCGGAACAGCAGGTTGTCGCGGATGACGCCGGCGTTGTTGACGAGCACGACGGGCGGCCCGAGCTCCGCCGCCACGCGGTCCACGGCGGCGGTGACGGCCGCCGGGTCGGTGACGTCCGCGCCGAGGGCCAGCGCGGTGCCGCCGGCGGCGCGGATGCGGTCGGCGGTCCGTGCGCAGGCGTCCTCGGCCAGGTCCAGGACGGCGACCGCGCGCCCCTCGGCCGCCAGCCGGACAGCGGTCGCCGCGCCGATGCCCCGGGCCGCGCCGGTGACCAGGGCGACACGGGGCCGCCCCGCCCCTGCCTCGCCGCCGCCGGGGTGAGTGCCGGTACGCTCCGCCATGGGTGCCCCTCCTCCGCCCCGCGTCTACCCGCGGGTAACCACGGGTGACGCTAAAAGCCGGGCAGCCACGTGTCAACGTGGCCGGCGACGCCGCCGTGGGATCAGCGCACCAGGACGTGCAGGAGCCGGTCGAGGGATGCGGCCGGATCGTCCGTCAGGCCGGTGTGGACGGGACCCGGCTGGACGACCGTGCTGCGCGGCGCGACGAGCCAGCGGAAGCGCCGCCCGATCTCGTCCCCCGCCGCCGCCCCGGCCGGTGCGCCGCCCCGGCACACGGACTCGGCGGCGTGCAGCGCGGCGCGGACACCGGTGACGTCGGCCGCGGGGTCGAGCGCCCGCAGCCGTTCCTCGGCGAGGTGGGTCCGCGCGGCGAGGAAGGCGCGGCCCCTGCAGTACAGGAGCACGCCGGCGTTGATGAACTCGCCGCGCTCGACGCGCGGCACCACGCGCAGCACGGCGTACTCGAAGACGTCGTGCGCCGCGCTCACTTCGTGCCCCCGCGGGTCGGGTCGAGGCGCCCCGTGAGCCAGCCAGGCGCCCGGGAGGGGCGGTCGGGCGTGGGCGGGCCGATGGTGATCCGTTCGTGGATGCCGGCCGCGCGGGCGGTGAGGACGCGGACGTACGCGGCGCGCACGTCGTCGGGCGCGTCGAAGCCGGGCTCGTCGGCGAGCCAGGCGTCGGGCACGTCGGCCAGGGCGTCGGCGACCAGGTCCGGGGTGACGCGCGGCGCGAGGTCGGCGACGGCGCCGGCCAGGTCCGGACGGAACGGGGCCAGGACGTGGTCGGACGCGTCGTACGGCCGGGCGGCCGAGGCGTCCGCGGAGGGCCAGTTGTGGTGCCAGATGAGGGCGGCGCCGTGGTCGATCAGCCAGAGGTCGCCGTGCCAGACGAGGAGGTTCGGGTTGCGCCAGGACCGGTCGACGTTCGCGGTGAGGGCGTCGAACCACAGGACCCGGCCGGCCTCGGCGGGGCCGACCTCGTAGGCGAGGGGATCGAACCCGAGCGAGCCGGGGAGGTAGTCCATCCCGAGGTTCAGACCGCCGCTGGACTTGAGCAGCGCCTGCACCTCCTGGTCCGGTTCGGCGAGCCCGATGACCGGATCGAGCCAGATCCGGACCAGATCGGGCACACGCAGCCCGAGCCGCCGGGCGAGCCCGCCGCAGACGACCTCGGCGACCAGCGACTTCCGCCCCTGCCCCGCGCCGGTGAACTTCATGACGTAGGTCCCCAGATCATCGGCCTCGACGATCCCGGGCAGCGACCCGCCCTCCCGCAACGGCGTGACATAGCGGGTGGCGGCGACCTCAGTCAGCATTTCGCCAGGCTATCCGACTCCCCGGCCTTACATTCCACGACCGCCTCCCGGACAGTTTCTGGAGTGGGGTCTTCCGGGATCAGCCGTGGGGAGAATCTGGGGAGTTTGGTTCGGCATGCTGCTCTCCCCTCTCCCCAGCAGTCCGTTGATGGCCGTGCGACCCTTGCTCCCGGCCTCTGGCATGAAGTGTGCATAGTAACCGAGGGTGATCGCCGGTGAAGAGTGCCCCAGCCAGCGGGCCACGGTCACCACGGACTCCCCCGCCTCCAGCATGATCGAGGCGAAGGTGTGCCGCAGCACGTGGAAGCCGTCCTGCGGGGAAGCCTCCCACTGCCACTGCTTCGCCCCCTCGGCCTGGGGCTGGATGACACCGGCCTTGGCCAGCGCGGGCTTCCAGGTGTAGGTGTTCCATGTGTTCACCGCGATGGCGTTGCCGTAGCGGGTGGTGAGCAGCAGGGAGTGCTTTCTCCGTTGCGCGGCCTCCGGCTTCCCCCACGGCAACTCGGCTTCCCCCGGCGGGAACGCCTCGATGTGGCGCTCAAGCTCTTCGGCCACCATGGGAGGCATGTCGACAACGCGGGTCTTCTTGCCCTTGGGCAGGGTGAAGTACAGCCTTCCCTTGATCGCCTGGACCTGGCGTCGGACACGGAGCACGCCGCGTCCGTAGTCGATGTCCTCGGGGCTGAGCCCGAACACCTCGCCCTGCCGGAGCCCGCAGCCGAGCCCGAGCACGACGGCGATCCGGCTACGCGGACTGATGACGTCGCGGACGCGCAGCGCGGTCTCCAGCGGCCATGCCTCGCGGCGCTCCTTCTCGGCCCGCGGCCACCGCACGGACTTCGCGCGCATGGGGTTGGCGGTGAGTCGCTTGTCGTCCACGGCCGCCTCCAGGATGGAGGACAGCTCGGACAAGATGCCACGGCGGTAGTCGACCGAGACGACGACACCGTCCAGCCTCGCGATGTAGGCACGCAGATCGGCCGCCGTAATGCTCCTGAGCGGCAGATGACCCAGGTGCGGGACGATATGGAGGCGTGCTCGCCGCTCCTGGTTGTCCTGGGTCTTCGGGGCGCCCACCCGCCCCGGCGCCCAGTGCTGCGCGATGTAGTCGGCCAGGGTGATCGATCCGTCGCGCGGGTCGACGAGCTCGCCGCGCTCCTCGTCGGTGGCCGCCCGGCGCAGCCACGCCTTGGCATCCTCCAGCGTCGCGAACGAACGGTCCCGGACGCCGGGGATGCCGGCGACCTTGTACCGCTTCCCGGAACCGTAGCGCGCGGTCCGCTCGCGCTTGCCGGTGACGGGGTCCTTCTTCTTCTTGACCCAACGGTCTTCTATGTAGCCGGCCAGGGCCGTCTCCTCCTCGGGAGCGTTTGGTTGAGCGGGCAGGTGCGATGAGGCGGTGCGTCAGACGCTGCGGTGGTCGCGGTCGGGGCGCTGCTGCGGGGGTGTGCTGAGAGGACTCAGCTCGGAATTGGAGCGGGAGTCGGACCGCTCCTGTTCACGGACCCAGGCGTCGAGGGCGCTCCGCCGGTACATGACGCGCCCGCGGGGGCCCATCCGGAAGCTGGGTGGACCCTGGCGCCGGTGGCGCCAGACGTAGAGGGTGTGCGGGGACAGGCCGAGGTATTCGGCAGCTCCTTTGACGTTCAAGAAAAAGACAGCTTGCGACAGCGGAGCAGCGACAGGGGGAACGGAGGACCAAGCGGTGGGCATTCAGTACCTTCTGCTGGGAGCAGGGCAGTCACGCTTGGCGCGCATTCGAATATGGATCGGCGGGATAGTTCCCTCACTCAGGCAAAGGGTCGGAAACTCGAAGGGAAAGACGTGACTGCCAGGGACACATCAATGATCCGGAGAATCGCCGGTTTGGCCAAGCGGCGATCGTCGGCTATGTTGCGCCGCTTGCTCCGCAATGACGCGCGGGGCCATCCCCGAGTAGTTCTGCGGCGCGACTCCGAGAGCTGCGGCGGTGGCCGCCGAACGGACCTTCTTCGGGCTGCTCACGCAGGCCGATGACCGCGGCCGGTTTCGCGACCAGGCCGCAGTCATCGCCAGCCTGTTATGGTCACTGCGCCCCGACCACGGCCCCCTCGGCGTCGAGGGCGACCTCGCCCAACTGCGCGATGAGCTGTTCTGAATTCGGTGGAGACCTTGAAGCCTGGCTATGACGCCGGGGCGTAAGGAGAACCACCGCAGTGCCGGCACCACGCAAGTATCCCGATGAGTTCCGTGAGCGTGCGGTCCGTGAGGTCCGGGTGACCGGGTGACCGGGCGGCCGATCGCGCACGTCGCGAAGGATCTCGGGGTTCACTAGGAGGCCCTGCGGGGCTGGGTCCGCAAGGCCGAGGCGGACACCGGGGACCGCGATGACCGGCTCACGACAGCCGAACGCGAGGAGCTGAAACCCCTCCGGCACCTCGAGTTCGCTCAGCGTCTGCGAACGAGCGGTTTTCAGCCCTCACAGTGGCCGCCTGCAAAAACGGGCCTCACGCTTCTTCGGGTTGTTCCTTGCGTGCGGCTGCGTCGTCCAGGACCGACAGGACTGCGAGGCCGAGTGCTGTGTCGTCGGCTTCGTGGAGCGCGGGGTCGGGCATGGGTTCTGCGGTGTCGTCGTCCAGGGCGATGTGCAGTTCGTGGGAGAACCACCACCAGGAGCGGTCCAGGACGGCGAGGACGCGGCGGGCCGTGGCGCGCGTGGTGGCGGACGCGGGGCGGGCGGTCGCTCCGATGGCGATGCCGGCCGCCAGGACGGCCGCCGTACGGACCACCGTACGGCCGCGCCGCGAGGACGGGTCTCGTCTGGTCACAGATACACCGCCCCGACGTGTTCGAGCATGCGTGTCCACGCGCGGCCGTCGTCCCGCGCCATCCGGGTCGAGCGGGCGAAGAAGGCGATGAGCGGCAGAGCGTGGTCGATGATCCGCCTGACGTGTGGGGAGTACGGGCGTGGGGCACTGAAGCAGGCGGCGGTGTGGCAGGCCATGTCCATCAGGCAGCGCACGAGCAGGTGGCCGGCCCAGCGGCGGGTCGCCCCCTGGCCGCGGACCTGGCGCTCGCGGTCGTTGATGACGGCGTCGACGCCGTGCAGGATGCGTGAGCGTCTCATGTCGATCGGGTCCATGACCGCGGCGGTCAGCAGGGTCCGGGAGAGGAGCTGGGCAAGATCATCGTCGATGGGAGCCATGCGCAGCCTCGGGGACAGCAGTGTGGGCGTGTTCGGGGCGGGCCAGCGCACGTGCTCCACGCACAGGGAGCCGTGGCTGAGTTCTCGTCTCGCCGGAGGCCGGTAGCCACCGATCAGCGGCTCGACCGCACGGTGCAGTTGGTCGAGCAGCCCGCAGGACGGGCCGGTCGCGGTGTCCGAAGGCCGTGTGGCGAAGCGGGTCAGGAAGTCGGTGTGCAGGCCGGTGCCGGTCTGGATGCGCGTGATGTCCAGCGGGAGCGGGAGGTGACCGCACATGCGTGCCAGCAGGCCGGCTTCGGCCAGCGTGACGGCGAGCAGTTCGACTGTCCGCTCCGGCTCGGCCGTCAGGCGGGAGGCCAGGGAGGGTCCGGTCACCGCCCGGGTGAACAGCACATCGTCGACGAGGCAGGCGGACGGCACCCGGGGTTCGAGCGGAGAGAGCCAACGCAGGCAGGCCGCTTCCCGTCGAACGCCGGCGTCGTCCGTTCCCCGGGCGACCTTTGCGTACCACTCACCGTCCCCCGACACCATGACCCGCCGCACATGAGCGCCCAGGGACCCGAGGGGCGAGGACACCCGCACCTGGCCGCCCGGCCAGGCCACGGCGACGGCCCGCCGAACCCGCTCCTCCAGTTCCGTCGCGTCCCGTGTCCGCCCCGCCATCGCGGCGGCGCCGGCCGGTCCCCCGTTCCTGGCGAGGGCGAACGCCTCGGCCTGAGTGCGGCGGATGATCCCCCACGCGTCGAACTGCTTGGTCAGCCAGGTGTTGGACACACCCCACCGGATGCACAGCGAATGAAAACTTTCACCCGCCAGGTAGGCGGTGACCACCTCGGCCCGCGATGCCTCGACGGCAGCACGCCGGGCCGCACTCCCGGCCACAGGGCTGTTGACCATCACACTCACTCCGGTACACGTCATGTCGTCGGGGGCAGGGAGGCGAGGAAGGAGTCCACGGCGTGCTGCGGGTCGAACATCGCCCAGGAGCACGGCGGCGGGTGGCCCTCGTAGAGCACGCAGCACTCCTCGCCCGCACCGGGGCGCGGCGGGCAGTCGCGCAGTGGTTCCCACCGCAGGTCGAGGTCCAGCTCGGACCAGATCACCCACACCGCCTGGTCGGGCGATGCCGGCCACTCGGCCGCGTAGCCGGCGTGCTGGCGGCCGGGCGGATGGTCCGCGAGCGCGCACCGGACGATCCTGCTCCCTGCGCCGAGGGCGATGGCCAGGTACATCGGGAGCCGGACCTCGCGGCCGCACACGACGGGGCGCATCAGCCGCACTCCCCGCTGGCCCGTCCCCCGGCGGTGGCCGGCACGGCTCCACCACCGGGAGACGGGGGTATCTCGGCCGCCGACGGACGAGGCTTCGTCAGGCCGGTGATCAACCCCCACCACTGCCGCCCCAGCCCGGTGCGCGGCCGGCGGTGCAGCCCACCCGCCCGATACCGAACTCCCCGCGGCCGGCCCGCCTCCGGCGACGCGTACAGCCGCACCTCGGCACCCTGCTCATCGACCGGCAGGTGCGCTGCGGCCTCGGTGTAGTCCTCCACGGCCCCCTCCAGCACGTTCAGACACGGACCGCAGGCGTAGAGAGGAGCCTGCCGGGTTGGCGGAGACGTCATGACCGTGCCCACACACAGCACGAGCCTCGTCTCACCGCAGTAGAACCAGCACGCCCCAATCACCCACGAGACGCCCATCCCCTCCACGGTGCCCGTGCCGGTCACCGGTCCTCCTCCTCGGCGAGGACCCGCACGAGCCAGAGGAAGAGGCCCACCCACGCGACGAACAGACCGACCGCGGCGACCAACCCGACCGCCAGCACCCGCCCCACCACCACACCGGCCGGCATCACACCACCGCCTCAGCGGCCTCGGGGACGAGCGGCACGACGAACCACACCGTCTTCCCACCCCGCGCGACCGGCCGGCACCCGAAGTCCTGACACATCTCCCGCAACAGCCACAACCCACGCCCGCAGTCCGAGTCCCAGTCCGGCTCCCGCACAACCGGCAACACCGGCGACCGATCCCGCACCGCAACCCCGACCTGGCCGTCACGCCGCGCCACCCGCAACCGGCACCACGGATCACCCGCGTGCCGCGCCACGTTCGTCAGCAACTCCGAGACCCCCAGGCGCGCCACCTCAATCGCATCCGGCGACGCGTCCCAGTCCCCCAACACCAACGACACCGTCCGCCGCCACGTCTCCACCTGCCGAAAAGCAGCCAGCAGATCCCAAGCGAAAACATGCCGCTCGGCGATCTGCACCGGGACCGTCATGACACCTCCTGAACTGCCGGCACGCCCTCGTCGGTCAGCAACCGGAGTCCGCGAGGGCGTGGGCATGGCGACCGCTTGTTGCCGTTGGGGATCGGCCGAACGCATGCCTCACAGTCGTGTGACCTTGAGGTGCGTTCACGCAATCGACGATGCATGCTCGGCATTCCAGCTCGCAACCTTGTCGGTTATATTCGCCACAGTTGGCGCACCAGACCAGGGACTTGTGCACCGCAAGGGCGTCAACATGCACCTGCGACTTCTCACAGACACCGAGAGGGTGTGAACTGTCACCATGCCGAATGTTCGGGCTGTCCCGACTCTCCGCAGACGCCGCCTCGGCGACGCGCTTCGCAAGCACAGGAACGCAGCAGGCAAGAGCCTCGAGGTGGCGGCCAGGGCGATGGGGTGGGACGAGTCCAAGCTCTCCCGGATTGAGAACGCCAAGGCTCGGCTGCGCTGGCAGGATGTCGGTCCGCTGCTGAAGCAGTACGGCGTGGATGACCCGGACGTCGTGTCAGCCCTCGAAGGACTGGCCAAGGACGCGGGCCACCAGGGCTGGTGGCAGGCATACGGCGCTGTGGTGGATCTCAGCTACCGGGACTACATCACGCTGGAGACCGACGCGGAGAGCATCCACATCTACTCCCCCGGGCTGATCCCCGGTCTGCTGCAGACCGGCGCATATGCCCGTGAGATCATCGCAGCGATGTCGGCAACGCGAACGCCGGAGGAGGTTGCAGCTCTCGCGGAAGTACGCAAGGCCCGCCAGGCCATCCTCACGGCCAGACAGGGCGGCCCTCTCAGGCTATGGGCGGTCATCCACGAAGCCAGCCTGCACCAGCGCTTCGCTTCTCAGCCGACGCTGATGCGAGACCAGCTCCGCCACCTGCTCGACATGGCCACCTTGCCGAACGTGACCATCCAGATAATGCCAGTCGCAGCCAGCCCACACCCGGGCATGTTGGGGCTGTTCGAGGTCGTGCGCTTCCCGCACCCATCCCCCACCATCATCAACATCGAGAACATCAGGGGCGGGAATTTCGTCGAGGGCACTGACGACGTCAAAGTGTTCGAGGCCGCTTTTGAACGGGTCGTTGCCGCAGCACTCTCTGTCGACGATTCCCGCGCGAGGATTCTGAAAATCATGGAAAGGACCGGGCCGTGAACCCGAACACGAAGGATGATCTGTACGCCATCGACCTGAGCAGTGCCACATGGCGCAAATCACCGCTCAGCAACGGGCCTGAACAGTGCGTGGAGATTACCGATCTCCCGGGAGGCGGAATCGCCATCCGTGATTCCAAGAACCCGGAACGCGAAGCGCTGCGCTACACCGCCGACGAATGGCACGCATTCAAGACCGGCCTTGCCGAGGGATTGCTCTGACAGGCACCCCGGTCATCGACCGTACTGACAGTTGCGAGTAGTTCCGCCCGCGAGGGGGGCGACTACTCGCATCTGTCCATGCCTCATCTCCGACCGACGCCGCCCCACGGCCGGCCGGCCGCGAGGACGCCAGATGTGGTGGATGATCCGTGCGCCCGGGGCAGTTCGTGGCCAGCGCCTCAGCGCATGGTCGTGAAGACCAGGGCGGCCGCCAGGGCGCCGAGCGCGGCGCCGGCGACGACCTGGGCGGGTGTGTGGTCGCGCAGGGTTATGCGGGACCAGCCGACGAGGGCGACGCCGAACACGGAGAGGGCCGCCCAGGGGCCGAGGGCGATCGTCAGGACAACGGCTACGCCGCCGGCCACGGCCGTGTGGATGGAGACCTTCCAGCATGTGGTGACCAGGAGGGTCAGCACGAGGCCGGTCAGCATCGCCGTGACGAGGGCGAGCAGTTCCTTCGGCGCTCCGAGAAAAACCAGGAAGGCGATGCCGACGAGGACGGAAAGCATCGCTGCGAGCAGCGGAATCGTGCGCTGCCGGCGTATGCGCACGTGCCGGTCGGTCCATTTCCCTCTGCGTATTCCCAGCAGTATGAAGGTATAGGGAAGCCCGGCGCAGAAGAGTGCCGCGAACAGTCCCCATCCGGTGCCGCTGAGGTTTTGATCGGCATGCCAGCCGATGACCAGCAGTACCAGAGCGACGAGGTATACCGGTGAGAGCGTGTCCGTCACGAGACGGGCAGTACGGTTCTCGCTCACTCTGCCGTCTCCTTCAGCAGGCTGGTGCGGTAGTTTTCCGCGAACGCATGGGTGTGGTGATCGTCGTATGCGGCGGCAAGATTCCTGAGCGTCCGGATTTCACTGGAGAGGTCTCCGCCCCCGCCCGTGAGCGAGGAAATCCGGTCGGATGCATCGCAGGGCGGGTCCCCCCGCAGCTTCGACGCTCTTGCCACTCGGATCCAGCAAGCGTCTGTCACGGCACGGGCCTCTTCGCCGCTGAGGCCGCATGACTCCGCATGGACGTGCGCTTCCTGGCGCAGCGGCCCGGGCGCGTGCGCTCCGAGTACGAGGATAGCGTCGCGCAGCTCGATGGCGCGGCGGTAGAGACGACTGCGAGCTTTCGACAATGAGATCGTTTCAACGAGTCGGCCACGTGGTGTCTCCAGCCTCACCGTAGGAACAGCGTCTGTAAGTTCTCTCCACAAGGAGTAAAGACGGAGAAGATCTCTATAATCCCTCGCCCATCGAACAAGCCGCGCGAAGGCGGGAAACGTGCTTCCCAGGAGAACGAAGAAGAGCGAGGCGATCAGGAGCGCCCCACTGATGCGTTCTTCGGGGTCAGCGATGACCGGGTCGAGCTCGAAGTAGCGTAGCGTTATGGAGGTGATGTCGAACGCGCAGTAGATGATGCCGAAAACTGTTCCGACACCGGCATAACGCAGTCCACGTCCGAGGAATGTCCTCCGGGGCACCTTCCTGTATCGCCAGCACAGACGCGTCGCGCCGCAGAGCGCGATCCCCAGGTATCCGGTCCATATCAGGCCGTAGAGGGCGATACGCCAGTCGTCGGCGTAGTCCGTGACGAGGTCCTCGGCCTCGCCGTGCTGCGGGGTGGCGAAGAACAGCGCGATCAGGGCGAGCGCCGAACCCATGGTGACGCCGGTGCGCCACCATACCCGGCCGCGTGTCCGCGGTTCGGGGTCGGCCATCTCCCGCACGAAGGAGGCCAGGGCGGCTGCCGCGGAGATTGCGCACAGGTGCTTGATGAGGAATGACAGGTTCGGGATGTCGAGCCGATCGTCCAGCGTGGTGGCGATATCAGTGGGGCGGATGGTCATGGCACAGGCGAGCATGAGAAAGGCGACCCACAGGGCTCGTTTCGCAGTGGATTCCCGGGCGGACAGGGCTCGCCACAGTGTCACTGCCCACAGGAGCGCCGTGGCGCCGATCGACAAGGTCATGAGTCGCTGAGGGCATCGTCGATGCGCTGGAGATCTCGGCCAGGGCCGTCTTTCTTCGCCGCGGCGTTCTCGATCTTGGCCGCGATGAGGCCGGCGAGGCGTTCGGCGGCTTGCTCGTCGCTGTTCGTGTAGCTGACCCGGTTGAGGAGGCTGGTCACTGTGGCCGGGTCGATGTCCGGGAAGAGTTGCGCGTTCCCGGCGCCAGCGCCGTCGATGATCGAGCTGTGCCCGAGAAGCATGTGACTGATCTCGTGCAGAACGATGTGGTCGCGGTGGAGCGGGCTTGTGGCCGCCTCATGGAAAACGTGGTCGCTGGTTTCCGTGGCGATCCACACTCCGCACAGAGCGTCTGCGCCCGTTATACCGGGCACGCTGTGCAGGTGGAGCGGACGGCCACGTCGTGCGGCTATACGGTCGCAGAAAACCTGCATATCGAAAGGCTCAGGGATATCGATCGAGGGGAGGAGTCTTTCGAAAGAATCCCTGACGCGCTGCTCGCCTCGCGGGCGGTCGCGTCGATTGCGCAGGTTCAACTGGCTCACTCCGCAATGGTGCTTATGCGGTACGCGTTCTTCACGCGCCGTCTTCCGGTGGGGGTCCAGGCACCTTACGACACGAGAAATCTCTCGGGAAGGTCCGCAATAAGCGCCCCCTGGATCACCCTGCGTGTTCCCGCTTCGGATTGACGGTCAGCATTGCAACCGCAAGGAGAGCGGGAGAGAACCGAGTTGGGTCAGAGGTACGTCCGCGTCGGCCCACTCGCACACGGGCAGGTCACAGGCGGAGTGTGGCCTACGTCGCACCGCTGTCTTCCGGCCGCCCTTCCGGTGGATCTTCGTCCGGGAGCCCTTCGAGGGTCCGTGCGCGTTCGATGAACCCCTGGATGGTGCGCAGCGTCTCCGGGGAGAGGCCCTGTGCCCGCAGGGCGACGGACCGGACCTGGCTGTCCCGCATGGCGGCGAGCGTCGCCAGCTCCTCGGCGATGCGCCGCGAGCTTTCCGAGTCGAAGAAGTACGCGGGTGGGACGCCGAAGAAGTCCCCGAGCGCCTGCAGGTGCTTCATGGTCGGGTTGTCCTTCTGGCCTTTGCGCAGGAGCCAGATGTAGCTGGCGGAGATGGTGGGGCCGCCGCGTTCCCTGATACCCGTGGCCACTTCCTCGTGCGTGTACGGCCCACGGTGCTTGGGGTGCACAGTCTCGAAGAGATAGTCGATCTTCTGCGCGAGGGTCCGCAGCTCGGTCGGCACGCCTCCATCCATCAACGGCCCACCTTCCCTGCACGCCACTTCGCCATCAACTCACGAGGGACGATACACGCCCGGCAGCAAGTTGCCCATCCACACCAGTTGACAGGGCGGCTCTTCGCCGGTCTATGGTGATCGAACTTCGGTCAACCAGTATGGATGGACCGGTCAAAGCCGCAGGTCAGGGAGTTCGATGAGTTCACGGCCAATCCACCAGATGCGTTCCGTCGGAATCCGTGGGCGAGGTCGCCGACCGGACTGCTGATGCGATGACACTGCCGCCGTGGGGACTTGTGCGGAGCCTTTGAGCCAGGTCTGGATCTTCGGACGGGCAGCGTCTTATGTTCGGTGTCGCCCGCCGGGCCGACCGCTCGGCCGAGCCGAAGGAGCGCAGCGAACGGCGGTAGCCGTACAGCACGCGCCGGCGCCTGGGAGCAGCCACTCCCAGACGCCGAACGCCATGTGGGACTCCGGCCCCAGCCAGGGCTGAAGCCCCATCCACGAAGACCGCGCCGACCCTGCCGAGGGCGTACCGGCGCGGCCGTACTACAGAGGAGAGTGTCGCATGTCGACCACCTCGTGCAAGGCGTCGACCACCGTGGCCAGCGTGACAGCCGGCCCTCCGTCCGATCCTCACGGACGCCGGATACATGCCGCCGAGCCCCGGTCTCGTCGCCGAGGTGATGTCTGAATGGCCCGGATACGGACCATCAAGCCGGAGGCCTTCGAATCGGAGGATCTGGCTTCGGTGAGCATCACCGCCGAGCGCACCTTTTACGGCCTGCTGACGCAGGCGGACGACGCTGGACGGTTCCGCGACATGCCCGCGGTGATCGCGGGGCGCCTGTGGGCACTGCGTCCCGAACACACCGCCGCGCACGTCGCCCAGGATCTGGAGGAACTGGCCGCTGCCGGGCTCATCTGCCGCTACACCGGGTGCGACGGGCGTGGCTGGCTCCACGTGGTGACGTGGGACCGGCACCAGAAGATCAGCAAGCCGACGGCCTCGCGCGCGCCGAGTTGCCCCGTGCATCCGGGGGGCCACCGGTGCGGGCAGTGTCAGTCCGCGAACTGCCGTGCCACGGAGCGCTCACCGCGCTCCCCGTCCTCCTCCGTACCAGTTCCCGGACTCCTCCGGGAGGGCTCCGGGACGGCTCCGGCGAGGGGCGAACCCGCAGCGAGCGGAGGTGCGGAGCCTTCCGGACCGCCCGTGGACGTCTGTGACGTTCCGGTGGCGACCGGACCTCGCCGTCCGTCGGCCGGACGCGGCAAGAGTGCAGGTCAGCCCCCACTCCCGGAGGACTCCGGGAGTGCTCCGGGAGGAGGACAGGAGGAGTCGGGTTCTGGATCTAGGATCGTGGATCCTGGATCTGTTCCTTCGGGGCGCGAGGCGCCCCCGCCCGTCGCCGGGCAGGGATCGATCTCCGCCAGGAGCCTGGTGGGCGAGTACGCGGCGAGCTGCGTGCGTCGGCCGCCGGAGGATGTCCTCGGGCACCTCGGGCGGAAGATCAGGACGCTGCTGGGTGAGGGGTTCTCCCCCGACGACATCCGCACGGCGCTGGAGCGGCTTCGGGCCAAGGGGTTGCATCCGAGCGTCCTGCCGAGCCTGGTGAACGAGGTTGTCAACGCGCCATCGGCGCCGCGCTCCACCGCGTCCTCGACATCATGGGCCGGAGCCGGTGCGTACCGGCCCTACCTCGATCCGGCGTCGGAGCCGAAGAGCTTCGGAGGTGAGCTGTGACCCCCGTGCGTCATGCCGGTCCTTCGCCAGCGGTGTCGGAACGGCTCCGCACCCGGCTGGCCGCCGCGCTGGCGAAGCGGGGGATCGACGGGACAGCCGCCGTCATCGAGCCCACCGAGCCCGAGCCGGCGCTCGTCGCCGCGCAAGAACGCATCCCGTTCGTCTATCGCCAGGCGCTTCCCGAGCATCCGCAGGTCAAAGCGTGGGTGCGGGCGGTCGCCGACGCCGCGGTGCCCCCGCACACCGGAGGACTGCACCCGCATTACGGCGCACGCGGACGCCGGCAGATCGGCCACGGACCGAGCCTCCTGCTGTGGGGCGGCACCGGGACCGGCAAGACGCACACCGCCTACGGAGCGATCCGTGCGCTGACCGCTGCCGGGTGCGGCGTGCGCTGGCAGGCCACCACAGTCGCCGACCTGTTCGCCGAACTGCGCCCGCGCCCCGGCACCGACCCGGAGTTCCTGCTGCGCCGAACGGTTCGCGTGCCGCTGCTCCTGCTCGACGACCTGGGTGCGGCACGCGGCACCGCGTGGACCGAGGAGATCCTCTTCCGGCTGGTCAACTGGCGCTGCCAGCACCGTCTGCCGACCCTCTTCACCACGAACCTGCCGCCCGTGCGCTCCGCCGACGTCCCCGCGTCCCAGCCCGTGCTGCGCGATGCGGTCGGCGACCGGGTCCTCAGCCGACTGTCCGGCATGTGCACGCCGATCCGGTTGACCGGACCGGACCGCCGCTTCCAGCGCCACTGACCCCTGCCCCACCCTCTCTGCTTCGTGGCGCGGCCCCCTTCACCTGCGCCCAGTTCAGCCTGCGCCTGCCCGCCGTGCGGCGCGGCTCCCCCTGGAGACCTCGATGCGCTACCTCACGACCAATGCCGCACCGCCGACCACCTTGCGCGGCATCGCGGATCACAGCTGGCAGCCCCGTGGCCTGTGCCACGGCATGGACCCGGCCGACGCCGACGAGCTGTTCTTCCCCACCCCCCGCGCCCACGCGCAGATCACCGAAGCCAAGGCCACCTGCGGACGCTGCCCCGTACGGCAGGCGTGCCTGGACTACGCGCTCGACAACGACCTCCGCCACGGCATCTGGGGCGGGCTGACCGAGACGGAGCGCCGCCCGTGGCACAACGGCGTCGCCCAGCGGATGGACTACCGGCGGATCCGCGCGACGTTCATGGGCCGGGACGTCCACCTCAGCCAGGCCGAGCGCGAGACCGTCGTACTCCACGCCTACGTCCGCGGCTGGAGCGCCGAGCGCCTCGCCTACACCCTCCGGCTCGACCTCGACTGGGCCAAGGACCTGATGCGGAACGCCGCCCACACCGTGGACGACCGCGACCGCTACTGGGGTCTGTTCGACACGAACGAAGACGGGCAGGTCCGCAGCGAGACCGCCCCCGCGACGGCCGGCGTCTTCGGAAGGGCTGCATGACCCCCGACGAACTGTCCGCCGTATCCCCCGGCTTCCTGTTCATCACCGGCCTGGCCTGCGCCGGGCTGCTGGCCGCGGTGGTGATGGTGGCCCACCGCCGACGCCGTTCCCGCGCGAGCGCCTCGAACCAAAGCTCGCCGGCGGTGCGGGTCGCGGCCCTGGCCGCGATCTGCTGCACCGCCTACAGCGCCGACACCTCGTGGAACTTCGCAGCCGACCGGCTGCAGATGGCCAGAGTCGCCGAGCGGGCCGCCATGTTCGCCACTGCCGAACTCGCCCTGTTCGCGTGCGCGCTGCTGGCCCGCCAGCACCTTTCCACCCGGGGATCGACGGGGCTTCCCGGTGCCCTGGTGTGGCTGATCACCACGGTCCAGATCATCCCCGCCTACGCCGAGTCGGGGCCGGTCGGCGGGACAGTGCGAGCCGTCATCGGCCCGATCATGGCGGCCACCCTGTGGCACCAGGCCATGGGAATCGAGCTGCGGATCCGCCGACCCGACGCGGAATCCGGCAGCCTGCTGGCCACGCTCGGGCGGGAAGTCCGCGAGCGGATGCTCGCCCGCCTCGGTGTCGAACGCGGCCGGGATGCCGAGCAGATCGCCCGGGACCGCGCCACCGCCCGAGCGGTCGCCCTCGCCACCCGCCTCGCCGAGCACTCACCCCGTTGGCGCACGTCGAGGCGGGGGCGGAGAGTCGCCGGCCGACTCGCCTCGGCCCTCGCGCGCTCCGGCGTGTCCACCGACCCCGAGCAACGCGATCGGCTGCTGCGTACCCTCGCCGACCGGCGGCACGCCCTCGCACTCGCCACCATGGAACTCCCCGTCCCCTGGGAACCTCCCACCGGGGACGGTCCCCATACCGTCCCCGAACGCCAGTCCCGTCGCACCGTCCCGCGAAAGGAACACGTCCCCCGTCCCCGACCGGCCGGGACAGAGACCGGGGCCGGAACGGGGACCCGTAGCGGGACGGGGACGGCCGCGTGGGACTCGCCGCAGGGGACCGCAGGTCAGCGGGGTTCAGAACTCCGCCCTGCCGGCACATCACCGGCCCAGTGCGGCAACAGGGAGGCGGACCCGGAGGTCGAACGCCCCCCGGGGCGGGATCGTCACCGTCCCGCTCCCCCGCGCGGGCGACCGAAGAACGCCCGGGACCGGACCCGTACCGCCCGTCCCCTGACCACCGAGCAACTGGTCGAACGCGTCCGTCCCCACGTCCCCGCCGTGCTTGAACGGGACGGCAACGAGACCCTCAACCGCGACCAGCTCCGGGAGATCCTGCGCACCCACGGCCTGCCCGGCAGACGGAACGAGCACCTCGCCCCCGTCCTGGAACGCCTGCGCGAGCACCGACCCACCTCCCCGGAAGGGAGCAGCAGGTGAAGACCTGCCGTCGCTTCGAGGCCATCCGGGCCGGATACATGCGCGACATCCAGTACCTGAACGACCATGCCGAACGCCGGCACAGCCCCGCCGCCGCGGCCAGCGCGAACATCGCTCGCGGGGCACGGCATCGCATGGCCCAGGCCCTCAACCACCACTTGCGGCGCTGCCGTGAATGCGGCTGAAGCGCCACACGCCGGGCGACGCGACCGCCCGGCCCGACCGGAGGAGGCCATCATCGAACCCGGACCGCTGCTGAACGATCCGGCGCAAGCCGACGCGTGGGCGGACGTCCTCGTCCGTCACGGACTGCTGCACGCCGCCGTCCGGACCCCGGCCGGCCCATGGCTCGTACAGGCCACCCAGCACTCTCCCGTCCACCTCCTGGAGGACGCCGGACTGCTCGGTCTGACGGCCGCCATCCAGCAGCACCGGCGTACGCGGATCACCCGATGACCGGACCGACACGGCCTCCCGACCCGGATCCGGTCGCGACGCCCAACTCCGTTGCCGGGCGAGCAAGTTATCCCTTTGGATACTCCGCTGCGGGCGGAGTGTCCAAAGGAAGCACCGCCCCGGGGACGGCGGGCATCCGGCGCCGGGGGACGCCGGAGGAAGAAGCCGCGGCCGAGGGCAGGCCGCAGCAGGGAGCGACGGGAGACGTCCCGCCGAGCAGCCCCGGCGCCGTGCACCGCGCCCGGCGCCGGGCATACCGGCACCGGCAGCGCCCGTACGTCCGTACCACCCGCCTGAGCGCCGGTGAACTCGCCCGCATCACCGCCGGGGCCGAGGCCGCGGGCCTGACCCTCTCCGGCTTCCTCGCCCGTTCCGCTCTCAGCGCCGCCCGCGACCTCGACCGGACAGCCGCCAGCCTCGCCGGCCGACGCGAGCTGGTCGCCGAGCTGTTCGCGGCGCGCCGGCACCTCGGCCAGGTCGGGAACAACCTCAACCAGGTGGCCCGCGCCATCAACTCGGGCGCGACGCCCAAGGAGCTGGACGTCGTGCTCGCCGCCGTCCACCGGGCCGTGGCACGCATCCAGGACGCCACGGACCGCCTGCTCGACCGGAACTGAAGGAACGCACGGCCCGCATGATCCCTCGAGTCCATCAGCGCGGGAAGCGCACCATCGGCCTGCTCCACTACCTCTACGGACCGGGAACGCACGAGGAACACACCGACCCGCACCTGGTGGCCTCCTTCGACGGCCACGCCCCCGATCCCGGCCGGGATCGGCAAGCCACCCTCGTCCAACTGCAGCGTCTCCTCGACCAGCCCGTCGTCGCCCTCTCCCCGGACCGCCGGCCGCCCCGACACGTGTGGCACCTCTCCGTGCGCAACGCCCCCGGCGACCGCGTCCTGTCCGACGACGAATGGAGCGACATCGCCCACCGCATGGTGGCCGCCGCCGGCATCGACCCCGGGAACGGCGAACCCGGCTGCCGCTGGGCAGCCGTCCGCCACGCCACCGATCACATCCACATCGTCGCCACCCTCGCCCGCGAAGACGGCCGCAAACCACGCCTCCACCGCGACGCCGCCCGCGTCCAAGCCGCCGCGCGCCTCCTGGAGACCGAACTCGGCCTACGACGGCTCCTCCCCGGTGACGGCACCGCCGCCAAGCGCCCCACAAGCGCCGAACGCCACAAAGCCGAACGCCAGGGCCGCGAACGGACCGCCCGCGAAGAACTCCGCGAAACGGTACGGCGCGCCCTGGCCGGCACAGGGAGCGAGCAGGAGTTCTTCGACCGCCTGGCCGCCGCCGGCCTCCTGATCCGCACACGCATCGCCCCTCCGGCGACCTCCTCGGCTACAAGGTCGCCCTCCCGGACGACCGGAACAAGCACGGTGAACCCGTCTTCTTCCCCGGCTCCGCCCTCGCCCCCGACCTGTCCCTCCCCCGCGTCCGGAAGCGCTTCTCATCCACCGCACCGGCAGAAACAACGGGAGAAGCACGGCCGGCGCGCAGTTCCGGCATTCCGACAAGCCGAGCCGCCCGGGCACGGCACCAGGCCGCCACAGCCACGTGGGAAGCCCTCCTGATCATCGACCGCGGGAACGACGGCGAGGTCGCCACGCACATCACCGCCGCCGGTGAAGTCCTCGACGCACTCGCCGCAACGGCCGCCGCGAACACCCGACAGGCACTACGCGAAGCCGCCTTCGCCTACGAACGCGCCTCCCGATCCCACGTACGCGCCGAACACGGCCACGACCGCGCCCTTCGCCAGGCCGCCCGCGACCTCGTCCACGGCGGCCCCGCCCTCGGCCGCGGCGAAGACGGCGCCACCACAGCCATGGCCATCGACATGCTCTTCTTCCTGATCACCGCCGCAGCGCACTGGCACGCCAGACGGCACCA
The DNA here is from genome assembly GCF_004193175.1 of Streptomyces sp. RFCAC02. Classification (NCBI taxonomy): domain Bacteria; kingdom Bacillati; phylum Actinomycetota; class Actinomycetes; order Kitasatosporales; family Streptomycetaceae; genus Streptomyces; species Streptomyces sp. RFCAC02. The sequence goes on from NZ_SAUH01000001.1 coordinate 271,179, forward strand.
CGCCCAGCAAGCCGACGCCGCCCGCCAGGCCGCCAACCACCTACGCACCGCCTACCGCACCGCAGCCTCCGCCCCCTTGAACGCCCTGCAGCACCGCGGACGGCTCCTCCCCCGGCACGAGCAACGCAGACAAGCCGCCACCGTGCACGAAGCCATCCCCGAACTGGCCGAACGGATCCTCACCGAACCCGGCTGGCCCGCACTCGCGGCGACCCTCAACGACGCCGAAGCCGCCGGCCACCCTCCCACCACACTCCTCGCCGCAGTAGCCGCACACCGCGAACTCGACACCGCCGACTCCATCAGCGACGTCCTGACATGGCGGCTACGACGCACAGCCGCCCTCCCCACCACCGGCCGGCTGAACCGCCACCGACCCGCCGTCTCCCCGGAGACCGGACGCCCGGCTACTCGCCAGCAGCAGAACGACAAGACCAGCCGCACAACGCGCTGACCCGCCCCGACCTGCCACCACGAACGCCCCCTCACCTACTTCGAATCCCTGGCCCCCGCATTCCGAGATCACCTTGCACAACTACTTCACCAAGGAACGGCTGTGGAAGTCCGGCCCGTTCCCACACTTCCTCATCCTGCTCAACGAACACCCCCGATACCGCGCCTACGCCCGCGCGCACCACCAGCTCCTCACTCGATACGCCCCACACCTGGCCCCGATACCAGAACCATGGCTCCACGCCACCGTGCAGGGCATCCACCACCCCCTCATCCCCGACCAACTACAACAGCTCACCACCGCAGCCCGTGCAGCCTTCCGCGACATCCGCCCCTTCCGCATACAGTGCGGCCCCGTATGGCCAGGCATCACCGCCATCACCACCGCCATCTATCCCGAAGACGGCATGACGCTTCTGAACCGACGCGCCCGCTACGCGGCTGCCGCCGTTCCCGGAGTGAAGCTACGGCCGACCGAACGGAAGTTCTGGGCGCACAGCACCCTGGCCTACGCCCGGCACGACTTCGACGATCACACCCTGAACCGCGAACTCCGGGCACTCCGCCCCGAACGCGTCGATATCACCATCGACCGAGTCCACCTCGTCAACCAGCGTCAACATCCCCAGCGCGGCTACTACACATGGGAGGTCGTCGCGGACTTCCCCCTCGCGCCTGCTCCGCGCCGACAGGAACGGGCGATGCCGCGACTTCCCTACGGACCGTAGGCTTTGGGGATGGCGACATCCGCGAAGCCCGCGTATGAGGGCGTGATCTTCGACTTCTTCGGGGTCCTGACCTTCAACATGGTCGAGGTGATCTCCTACTTCGAGGACCGGGAGAGACTCGCCCGGGGGACCTTTCTTCGTGCCTGGGCCGACCCACGAGGCCAGGAACTGTTCCGGAAGCTGGAGCTCGGCCAGATCACGCAGACCGACTGGAATGCCGGGTTCGCGGCCCTGATCGGGATCGGGCCCGACAACCTGATGGCCCGCTATCTCCACGATGCCTTTCCGGCCCACCAGATGCTCAAAGTGGCGCGGCAGATACGGGCTGCCGGGATCAGGACCGCGGTGTTGTCCAACAGCCTCGGGCGGGAGCCCTACGACCCGTATGCGGGGTTCGACTTGCAGGGCGCTTTCGACGAGGTCGTGCTCTCTGCGGAGCACGGTGTGCGCAAGCCCGACCCGGCCATCTTCCGTCTGGTGCTCGGCAAGCTCGGCGTCCCGGCCGAGCGGTGTCTGCTCGTCGACGACAGCGAAGAGAATCTTGCTGCCGCCCACCGGCTCGGCATCACGCCGTTGCTGGCACTGGACGAGCAAGTGGCGGCCAAGCGTCTCCGTGACGTGCTCGAACTACCCGACCTGTAGAAACTCGCGCACGCCCGTGTGCGAGGTATGCGGGGCCAGCTTCTCGCGGAGTCGCTTCAGCTCGGAGGCTGAACGAGCGGAGTCCACCGAGCCGACGCAGCGGGCTGCGTGGCGTGCTTTGGCGACTGTGGCGTCCAGGTCGCGCATGGCAAGGTGCGCTTCGGCGGCACGGGCCAGGTAGATCGCGTTACTGCGCGGGTACTCCTCATCGCCCGGGTACGAGGCTTTCATGGCGGCCTCGAAACGGCGTACCGCTTCCGCTGGGTCCCCGAGGTACAGGGCTGCTGAACCGGCGATCATCTCGATCTCGCCGTAGTCCACCCAATACAGGGTCTTCGGATCGTCGTCATGGGTCCCCTTGTCCAGTGCAGCGCGGGCAAGGTCGAGCTGGTGGGCGCACTCCTTCTTCGCGCCGGTCATCGACAGCGCGCGGGCGGTGCGGGCGGCCAGCATGGCGTGCATGCGTGGAGTCGCTAACCGTTTCACCTGCTGTTGTGCCGTCTGAAGGAGCGATACCGCTCTGCCCGCCTGTCCGGGGGTGGAGTAGCACTGGATGGCGGCGAAGGACAGTCCGTAGGCGCCGCTGACGGGATCGCCGGCATCTGCGGAGGCGCGCAGTGCTCCGTCGAAGTAACGCTGGGCAACGCCAGGGCGGCCCTGGTCCAAGGCAGCCCACGCGACCTGTCGAGCAGCTTCGGAGGCCATCGCATGCAAGCGGTCCACGGTCGGACCGTCGTACCGACGCGACGTGATCAGGCGGACGATGAGGGACAGTTCGCTGCGGGCCAGTTGGTACACCTCGCCACTGCCGAGTTCGTCGTCAAGATGCCGTAGGTGATCAAGACGGTCGTCCACATGAGCCAGGAGAGCGGGGCCGTGGAGGACGGCAGAGAACGTCCTGGTCGGCCCGATCGTCTCCAGGGCCTTGGACCAGCTCCTCGCCGAGCCGGAGAGCACCGCTCCGGCAGACAGGAACCCTCGGCGATCCACACTGCTCCCCTTCAGCAGATCGGTGAGAACGGTCAGGCTCCCGGGCTGGTCCCACGGCATGTCTGTGGCACCCGGCGCGCCGGAGCCGTGCAGCGCCGCCGCGAAGGTGCCGCCGGTGCGTAACACCCTGTCGTAGGCGGCGGCAACCCCTGCGGTCACGGACCGGTTGCCGTTCTCCACATTGCGCAGGTACGCCTCGCCAAAGCCCGCTTCACGGGCGAATCTCGCCCACACCATGCCGGATGCCCTGCGCGCCTCCCGCATGTCATCGCGCAGTTGTTCGGGCATCAGGCGGCCTCTCCTGCTTGGGATCGGTACTGGATCGGGTCACGTCATTGTCCCCCGTGCCCTGGCGGTGTGTGCTCGTCTCAGCACACAAGGCGATGGACTTGGCCGATCCCGCGTCCGTGGCCGCGTGTCCCGCAAGGCACGTTCGGCGTCAGCACGCCGCCGACTGCACGCCATTGGCATCACCGACATGAGTAACCACCCCCATGAGCAGGAGGACTCGCCATGAACGTCCAGACCCACCAGACCGAGGCGGCCGTTCCGGCCACCACCGAGGTCGACCTCGATCTGAGCATCAGCATCGTCACCGCCGGCCCCGTCGCGGCGGCCCTGCTGTCCAGCACCGACGACGGCTGCGACACGCTCAAGAACGGCGACTGCTGACTCTCCTGACCCGAACCACGGGGTGGCGGTGACGGAAGCACCCGGCGCCGCCGCCCCGCGCCAACAGTCCACGAACCCGGCCGTCTGGGGAGGCACAATAAGTGACCGCGAGCAGCGGACGCACTCCGTACTACCGACCCGTCCCGGCGGCCGTACTGCGCGCGAGCACGCACGCCCCGCACATGCACCTGCCGCCCTGGCCCGGCGACGATACCGGCGCCGGACCATGGCGGATGTGGCTCGCGGCGGCATGGTCGAACCGAACCCTGGCCGAGGCTGTGGCCCTCGCCAGTCCTGTTCTGGCGGACCGGATCGAGCAGGTCCTCGCCGGGCGGCCCACCGAGACCGTCGCGGCCCGTCGCATGGCCCGGGCCTTGGCCCGCTACTGCCTGCGGCTGCGCGGCCGGGCCACCCCCTTCGGCACCTTTGCCGGAGTGGCCGGCGCGTCCTTCGGCCCGCACACGGCCTGGCAGTGGAACGAGAACCACCGGCTCCGGACCCGGGCGGACGCGGTCTGGCTGGCCGCCGTCACCGCCCGCCTGGAAGCCGTGCCCGAGCTTCTCGCCCGACTACCGGTACAGATCAACACGCTCGCCGTCGCCCGCGGCGGACGCCTCGTCGTGACCTGGCAGCCGCATCAGAGCGTCCGCTCGCACAGGGCGGGCGAGGAGGTGGAGAAGTCGGTGCGGCTGATCCCGGTGATGGAGACGATCCGGCACACGGCCCTCTCCCCGATCCGCACCGCCGACCTGGTCGACAAGGTGGCCGCCGAGCATCCCGGCGCAGTTCGCTCCGCGCTGGAGCAGGTGGTGGGACAGCTGGTGGACGTCGGTGTGCTGATCTCCAGCCTGCGTGCCCCGGCCACCACCGGCGACGCCCTGGCTCATCTGCTCAACCAGTTGCACCAAGCGGGCGTGGGTGACCTGCCACAGACCAAGACCCTGGTCGGTGAGTTGCAGCTCATCCACGCCGCGATGGGCCGCATCGGCCGCGACGGCGACTGGGAGACCAAGTGGGATCGGCGTGTGCTTGTCCACCGGATGCGACGGGTGACCGGCAGGGCCGAGCCGACACTGGCCGTGGACCTGCTGCTCGGCGCCAACCTGGTGCTGCCGCAGGCGGTGGCCGACGAGGCCGCCCGCGCGGCCGAGGCGCTCATCCGTCTCAGTCCGCAGCCGGCGTCGAGCACCTCGTGGCGTACATACCACCGCGACTTCCTCACCCGCTACGGCCCCGGCGTCCCGGTACCGGTGACGGAGCTGACCGACTCTGTATCCGGTCTCGGGTTCCCCCGGCACTTCGCCGAACAGCCCGGCGGTCCGGCTGCCTCACCGCGGGACGAGGTCCTGCTCGCGCTCGCCCAACAGGCCGCCATTGATGGCGTCGAGGAGATCGCACTGGACGCCGGGCTGCTCGATTCCCTCTCTCCCGGCCGTGAAGCGCGGCGGCCGGTGACGGCGGCGGAGCTGTGGGCCGACCTGCGGGCCGAGACTCCGGAGGCGGTGGACGCAGGCGACTTCACACTGGGCGTGTGCGGGTTCGGCCGAATCGCGGCCAACTCCGGCCGCTTCCTCGACCTGCTTGACGCTGGCGACCGTCAGAAGACGACCACTCTGTACACCACGCTGCCTACCAGTGTGAAAGGCGCCGTGGCCGCTCAGCTGTCCTTCCCACCCCGGCATCCACGCACCGAGAACGTTCTGCGTGTCCCTGCTGTGTACGAGCGCCTGATCCCGCTCGCCGAACACCGCACGGATCACGACAGCCAACTACCGCTGTCGGACCTGGCCATCGCCGCGGATGCGGAGCGACTGTACGTCGTCTCACGCTCCCGGAGACAGGTGATCGAACCCGCCCTGCCGCACGCAGGAGCCCGGCACACCATGCCGCCGCTGGCTCGGCTGCTGTTCGAGACCCCACGTTCGCCCCACCCGGGGGTCACCGCGTTCGACTGGGGGATGGCCGCTTGCCTGCCGTTTCGGCCCCGCGTGCGCTATGGCCGCAGCATCCTGGCCCCCGCGCAGTGGCGCCTCGATCCGGCAGAACTCCCCGGCCCCGACGTGCCCATGGCTGCCTGGGAGAAGGCTCTGGACAGGCTGCGTGAACAGCGTCGCCTGCCCGCCGGCGTCGCGGTCGGCTCCGCGGACCGTCAGCTGCGGCTCGACCTGGGCGAAGCCATGGACCGGGCCGTCCTCCGCGACCATCTGAAGGCCGCCGACGGCCCGCTCACCGTGGCCGAAGCGCCGCTCGCCACCGCGTACGGATGGTGCCAGGGACGGGCCCACGAGCTTGTCGTGCCACTCGCGGCGACCGCCTCCGCCGACGTTGCCCCGGCGTTCCTGACCAGTGCCCGGCCCGCGCCCGTCACCGGCCCTGGCACCGGGCCAGGGGTGGTGTTCGCCAAGCTCTGCGCGCCCGCTGCGGTGCACGACGAGATCCTCAGCGCGCACTTGCCCGAGCTGCTGCAACGGTGGGCGAGCCCGCCTCGGTGGTGGTTCGCCCGCTACCGCCAGCCCATCGATCACCTGAGAATCCGGCTGCACGATCCGGACGGTGCCCGCGCCGCCGGGTACCTTGCAGCCTGGGCAGAACGCCTCCGGCAGCGCGGCTTGAGCGGTGAGATCGTCTTCGACTCCTACCTGCCGGAGACAGGGCGGTACGGCACCGGGGCCGCCTTGGCCGCCGCCGAAGAGCTGTTCGCAGCCGACTCCGCAGCCGTCCTCGCCCAGCTCGCCTTCCTCACCGCGAACCGGGACGTGCACCCGCAGGCGCTGACCGCGGCGAGCATGGTCGATCTCACCGGTGCGGTGACGGGCAACCGGTCAGCGGGGTTGCACTGGCTGCTCGACCACCCCCAGTACGCGGCGACCACGACCGCGCAAGACCGCGAGCTACGCCGCCAGACACTCCGCCTCGCCGAAGAGAAGACGCTGCCCGTGCTGCCGGGCGGTGCGGATCTCGCCGCCGCTTGGGCGGCCCGCAGGGCGGCGGCCTCCCGCTACACCAACCGCCTCGAGTTCACCGCTCACCGGCTCACCCCGGGATCCGTGCTCGGCTCGCTGCTCCACATGCACCACAACCGCGCTGCAGGGATCGACGCCGAGGCCGAAGCGGTCACGTACAAGCTGGCGCGGGCCGTCGCCCTGTCGCAGACCCGCCGGAGCACCGGGAGCACGACCATCGCGAGGGGCGATCGATGACCGCGCTGGAGGACCCCGGCCTCCGCGAGGCCGCAACAGCCCTCGCGGACAAACTCGCTGCCGCTCTGGCCGTGCCCCCGTCAGTGGACTACGGCGACGACTACCGCCCCGACAGTCCACGGTGGCGCGACCAGTCACTGTCCAAGGGGGCCGCCGGCGTCGCTGTCCTGCATGGCCTGCGTGCCCAGCTCGGGCGCGGAGGCGTCGGGCCGGTGCACGCATGGTTGTCACGCGCCACCCGCGACGAACTCACCGCCGGCCCGGGCGCGGGCCTGTGGTTCGGTGCTCCCTCGATCGCCTTCGCCCTGCATCTGGCCGCACCCGGCCAGTACGCGGGCGCCGTGGCCGAACTCGACACCGCCGTCCAGAAGCTCATCCGGACCCGCCTCCAAGCCGCCCACACCCGCATCGACGCCCGCCTGCGTCCCTCACCGTACGAGTTCGATCTGACCCGCGGACTCGCCGGACTGAGCGCATACCTGCTTCACGGTGCTCCGGACGGTGACCTCCTTACTCAAGTGCTGGACTACCTGGTCCGGCTGACCGAGCCGGTCGACGCGGCAGATCCAGTCGGCAGTGCCGCGCCGGGCTGGTGGACCGGCGACATCCCTGCCAACGAGCACGACCCGGCCTACGCCGACGGACATGCCGACTTCGGTATGGCTCATGGCTGTTCCGGCATCGTCGCCGCCCTCTCCCTGGCGCTGCTGGCCGGCGTGCGCGTCGACGGACACCGCGAAGCCATCGCGCGCATCTGCCGCTGGCTCGATGCCTGGCGGCAGGACGGGACGGCGGGGTGGTGGTGGCCCGAGCGGATCACGTTCGGTGAACTGGCCACCGGCCGTCCCGGTCAACAGGGTCCGCTTCGGCCGTCCTGGTGCTACGGCACCCCGGGCCTGGCCCGCGCTCAGCAGCTCGCCGCCCTCGCCACCGGCGACACCGCCCGCCAGCAGGCGGCCGAAGTGGCTCTCGTGCGGTGCGTCAACGATCCCGTCCAGCTTTCCCGCCTCACCGACCCAGCCCTGTGCCACGGCTTGGCTGGACTGGTCGCCACCACCTGGCACGCAGCCGCCGACGCGGCCACCGACACCCTCGTGAACCTGCTCCCGACGCTGGTCCAGCCCCTGCTTGAGCATGCATTCGACACCGTGCCCGAGGGCCTCCCCGGCCTCGTCGAAGGAAATGCGGGCATCGCCCTCACCCTGCACACCATCGCCACCGGCACACCGAGCCGCTGGCCAGCCTGCCTCCTCCTCGCCTGAACCCCTTCCGCCCGCGAACCGAAGGACCGTGATGGCCACCCAGCCGTCCGCCGACTGGCGTCAGATCAACCTCCGCTACGACTCCTGGCGGACCGCCGAGCAAACGGCGGTCGAACACCTCCACCCACTGCTGAGCGCGGCCGAAGGCGACGGGATCCTCACCGCTTGGTGGTTCATCCGAAAGCGCGAAACCTGGCGGCTCCGTTCCCTGCCCGCACCAGGGCGCGAACAGCACGCGGACGCCGTCCTCGCGCGGCTTGCCGACCACCCCACGGTCCGGGAGCACGCCCGCCTCGTCTACGAGCCCGAAGCCCGCCGCTTCGGCGGCCGGGACGCGATGGACATCGCCCACACGCTGTTCCACACCGACAGCCGCCACATCCTCGCCCATCTCGCCGCCGCCCAGGACGGACACGACCTGCGCCGCGAACTCGGCGTGCGGCTCGCCACCCGGCTGATGAACGCTGCAGGCCAGGACTTCTACGAACATGGCGACATCTGGGCCGCGCTCGCCGAGCACCGCACCACCACCGACAGCCCCGAGCCGTCCCCGGCGACTCTCACCGCAGTACAGATGCTCGTCACCGCCCGGAACGACAACCTCGACAGCCCGCTCACCCACCTCCCCGCCTGGGCAGCCGCGTTCGAGGACGCCGGCCGGTCCCTCGCCCTGGTCGCCCAGCATGGTCACCTCACCCGCGGCCTACGGGCGATCCTCACCGACCACGTCCTGTTCGCCTTCAACCGCCTCGGCGTCTCCGCCACCGAACAGGCCCTTCTCGCCGCCTCCGCCAGCCGCGTCGTCTTCCACCGCACCCCGGTACCACGAAGCGCCCCGAACACCTCCGACCAGACCACTACAGTCAGGCCAGTGACCATGGACGCCACCCCCATCACCACCGACCCACAAGCGCTCCGCAAGACCCTCGTCGCCAAGATCGACAGCCTCGGAACCTTCCGCACCCCGGCCGTCAAGAACGCCTTTCATTCCGTGCCCCGCCACCTCTTCCTGCCTGGCGTCGACCTGGCGACGGCGTATGCGCCCAAGCAGGTGGTGACCAAGCGCGCGGCCGACGGGACCGCCGTCTCCTCCGCCTCCAGCCCCAACATCGTGGCGATCATGCTCGAGCAGCTCCGAGCCACCGCAGGGCACACAGTGCTGGAGATCGGCGCAGCCACCGGCATCAACGCCGCCTTGCTCAGCGAACTGGTCGGTCCGGACGGCACGGTGACCACCATCGAACTCGACCTCGACCTCGCGGAAGGCGCCCGCGCCCACCTCGCCAAGGCCGGATACCCGCAGGTCAAGGTGCTGTGCCGCGACGGTGCCCTTGGCGACCCGGACGGCGCCCCCTACAGCAGGATCATCGTCACCGCCGGTGCCTGGGACATCCCCGCCGCCTGGTGGCAGCAACTCGCCGCCGACGGGCGCCTCGTCGTCCCGCTGCGCCTGCACGGCAGCGGCCTGACCCGCTCGCTCGCCTTCGACCGCACCGACAACGCCACGATGGTCAGCACGAACGCTGCTACGTGCGGGTTCGTGCCCATGCGAGGAGCCACCGAGATGGGCGAGATCCACGTCCGGCTCGCCGACGAGATCATCCTCAAGGTCGACGCCGACGATCTGCCCGACGAAGCCTCCCTCTCCAAGGCTCTCACGCACCCCGCACACCGGCACTGGACCGGCATCCAGGTCCGCCACGACGAGATGGCTGCCCACCTCGACCTCTGGCTCGCCACCGTCCCCAGCGGCCTCAGCTTCGGCAAGCTTTCCGTTTCCGACGCCGCCCGCGAACTCGGACTGGCCTCCCCCGCCCGCCGGTGGTCCGGCGCCGGCCTCTACCAAGGCGGCACTCTCTCGTACCTCACCGTCCGCGCCGTCGACGACGACACCCACGAGCTGGGCATCATCACCCACGGCCCGGACACCGGCAAGATCACCGGCCAGGTGAACGACCTTCTGTACCGCTGGAGCCGGGAGCGCCCCGCACAGCCGGTTGTCACCGCCTATCCCGCCGGCACCCCCGACGACCGCCTCGCCCCAGGCGCCCGCGTCACCCGCCCCGAGACCCGTCTGACCATCGGCTGGTGACCTCCAGGCCACCCGGACTAACCGCAGGGACACGCCCGTTCTGACTTCACCAACCGTCGGCAGGAGCCATTCGCTCCACGCCGACGGCTGTAACTCATATTGGGAGGAAGGGACCGGTGGCGGCTGCAGGCCACGCTGCGGTGGAGGCGCTCTATACGGAACGCAAAAGCCAGGTGCTTGGGCCTTCGGCACCCGGAATCAGTGTATGCCGGGATCCGGCACATGCTCGCGGGCTGCTGTGAGGCGGCGACCACGGCCGCCTGCCTCTCGAGAGAGGCGTAGAGAAGGCGGGGCTCGTATTCACCCTGGCCGATGTAGAGCTGTTCCATACCGTGCGCATGCGGGAGCGGCCCGTGAACCCGCCCGGGATCTACTAGTTCTTCCGCGCCCGCCGCTGGGAACGCGCGCCCCAGCTGGGCACAAGGCGCCGTTCCTATAGGCCATAGGCATGGCGAACGCGGCCGGACGGTGGCCCCGCTGCTGCCAACGAGTCGAGCACTCGCCCGATTGGGCCAACGGCCGGAGGGCGCGGCAAGGAGTCTCGGCGTGGCAGTTTTCCAATCGGTGGTTTCGCGTGCGCCTCGAAGGGCGATGCGGATAATGTAAAGAAACCGCGAGTGCAAGCCCCTCCTGATCATTGTCCAGCGATTCACGCATTACTCGTCCGAGAGTATTGGGCAGCCGCTCCAGCGAAGATTGCCCCTCGCTGAGGGGGTGACGTCGACGCGCCTAGCGAGGCGACAAGACTCGACTCAGAGGGCGCTCCGAGCTGCCCCGGTCGACGTTCGCTGCAAACCCGCATGACGCCTGCGTCTACCTTTCTCCCGAAATAGAGTTTCGAAAAATGGGCGACAGCCTCCCACAGTTCAGCGTCTTTATGGTGTGCAGCGATCCAGGAACAGATCGCACTACATGGCGGGGGGAGCACCCCTGGAACACGAGCTAAGCTGTGCGCGGAAAGTGGCTGACGAGCCGCTCCATGGCCCCACGCTTCACTGCATTGGCACGTCGCACCTTCTCGCCTTGCACGACCACAGCACCGCAGCCGAGCAAAGGGTACTCCGCTACCTGCCTCCGCCCTTCCCTCGGTCATCCAGCATTTTGAGGCTTGCGCCACCTTCACCACGCACCGACTGCCGCTCGGTGAATAGAAGCACGCTTGAAGGTGAATAAGGTGCGCCGTTGACGCTTAACGTGACGTCAGACATGCTCTGCGTACCCGGCTCGCAGTAGGGCCACGCTGAAAGGGTCTCATCATGCGCAAGAGGCAGGTAGCGATCGCTGGCGCCACGCTTCTCACGCTTTTCTTTGCCGCCCCGACGGCAGCGAACGCCATCTACAGCTACAACGGTGAGGACCACACGAATGACTACGAGTCCCGCTCGCGCATACGCACCTGCGATAACGAATCGGACAGTACTGGGGTGAAGGGGGTCTATGAACTGACCAACGGGGACCAGGACAGCGTTCGCGACGACGACGGCGACAATGGCCTGTGCGCTCATGAAGGTTCGGGCGGACGGACCATCTCAGGCCACCAGACCTGTGAGACGCCGGACCTCTGGCCGGACACCTGCGGGAACTGGCAGCGTTACTGAGACACCGGCGCAGTGCCGGCCCGCCCACGCCAATGCGTGACGGCGGGCCGGGCAGGCCACGGAGAAAAGGGGCGGGTGGATGGGAAGACGAGCAGCGCAGGCAGGGGACCGCCGAGTGTTACCGGGGGATCGTGATGCGGGGGCCGGTGAGTGGGTGGTGCTGGCCGAGTCGGTGGTCGTCGAGGTGCCGGGGCGGCGGATCGCGGACGGCCTGGACCTCCGGCTGGCCGCCGGTGAGTGCGTCGCGCTGATGGGTCCTTCCGGTTCGGGAAAGACGACCGTGCTCAACACCCTGGCCGGCCTCGTGCGTCCCGACAGCGGCACGGTCGACATCTGTGGTGAGCGGGTCAGCGACGCCCCGCCGGACCGGTCGGCGGCGGTGCGGATGTCCCGCATCGGCATGGTCTTCCAGTTCGGTGAACTGATGCCCGAACTCAGCGTCCTGGAGAACATCGCCCTGCCCGCCGCCTTCGCCAGCCACCCCGACGCCACCGAACGCGCCACGCGGCTGCTGGACCTGGTGGGCCTCGCCGGCTACGAGCAGCGTGCCCCGGAGGAACTGTCCGGCGGCGAAGCACAGCGTGCCGCCATCGCCCGGGCGCTGGTGTGCGGTCCTCGACTGGTCCTCGCCGACGAGCCGACCGGGGCGCTGGACGAGGCCAACGCCCGCCGTATCACCGGCCTGCTGGTGGACGTCTGCCGGGAGAACCGGGCCGCGCTGCTGGTGGCGACTCACGACCCGGAGGTGGCTGCCGCCATGGACCGGACACTGTTGCTGCGCGACGGGCTCCTCGTTCCGCGTCCCGACACAGCGGGGCGGTCCCGGTGAAGCCCTGGCGCACGACCGCCCGACTCGCGCTGCGCCTCGCCCGCGCACGGCATCCCCAGCAGCGGCTGCGCGTCATCCTGCTGGGCACGGTGGCCCTCGTGACGGCGATGACCGCCCTGTTCACGGCCGGTGTGCTACACGCGCTGACGGAGGAGAGCGGGCGTTTCGAGGACCGGACCGTTCGATTCGCCCCGCCGGGCGAGGACGTGGCTGTTCGGGTGGATCGCCGGGACGACACGTGGGGGCTCACCCAGTACCCGGTGGTGTGGCTCGACCCCGTCGACACGGATGACCCGGCAGCCCTGCCTCCGGGGATGGTTTCGTGGCCCGAGCCCGGCGGCTGGGTCGTCTCACCCGGTCTTGCGGAGCTGGCCGAGGACCACCCGGACCTGGCGGAACGCTTCCCCGATCCGCACGTCCTCACCGGTGAGGGCGTGCTGCACCCCGGTGAGCTGCTGGCCTACCGCCGCATTCCCGCCGGCGGCTTCCTGGGCGAGTACGCGGTCGACGCGACGGGCTTCGGCGGCCCCGGCCCCACGATCGGCGACGACACCGAACTGGATATCCCTGCGATGTCCCTGGCCCTGGCCGGCTTCGTCGGCCTGCCCCTGCTCCTGCTGGCCGCGGCCGGCACGGCCGTCTCGGCCCCCCTGCGCGCGCACCGGCTGGCCCTCCTGCACGCCTTGGGCGTCCCCACCCGACGGCGGCGCACCCTCGTGGTCCTGGAAGCCGCAGCGATCTTCCTCCCCGGCCTGGCCCTCGGCACCCTGGCCTGGCACCTGCTGGCGCCCCACATCACGCGCATCCCGGTGGTGGACCGCCCCATCACCGGCGGAGACCTCGTACCGCCCGTGTGGTCCACCACCGCGGTCATCGCCTTCCTCGCCATGGTCTTCGCCGCCCTCTCGGTGCTCACCGAACGCCGCCACCGGGACGACCGCCACGCCACCGCGCCCCGGCCCCGCGCCGGACGCCCCCGGCTGAGCGGACTGCGCGCCGGCCTGGCCCTCGCCGGTACGGCTCTCCTCGCCGCGGCCGCACTCCGCGACGGCAGATGGGCAGCCACCGCCACCCTCGCCGGCGTCGTTCTGCTGGCAGCCGGAATTCCCCTTGCCCTCCCCCTGATAGCCCGTCGGGCCGGGGACCGCCTCGCCAAGAACCCAGCCTCTCCGGGCCGGGTCCTGGCCGGCCGGCGCCTCCAGTACGACCCCCGTTCCGCCGTCCGCCCGCTCTACGGCATCGCCGCCCTCCTCGTCATCACACCGGTCATCGCCGCCTGGATCACGGCCGTCCGAGCCATCGACCCACCACCGCCGGCCGACCCCACCGTCCAAGCCTTCGAGTTGCGCGGTGCCCTCAGCCACACGGACTTCGACACCCTGCTGCACGACCTGCCGGACGCCACCGCCGCGCCCCTGACCGTCGAACCAGGTCCCGGAAACCGGACCGCCGCGCGCATCGGCGCCTCCTGCGCCGACCTCGACCGCCTCCTGGAACGCCCCGTGTGTACGAGCGACGGACTCGACACGGCCGCCGAACGGCGCCTCGGTCTGCTGGTCGCCGGAACAGCCGAGGTCTCCGTCACCCTCGTCCCACCAGACCTCACCGCTCTGACCGCCGATGACACCCTCCTGGTCCTCACACCCCGGCGCCCCGGGACCGAGTCCACGCTCCGCAGCGCCGCACTCGCCCAGCCCGGCGCCCTCACCGTCCTGTCCGAAGCCGACCACCAGCTCCAGGAATCGGACCTCGTGCCCTGGATCCTCGGCGGCATCACCCTCTTCAGCACCCTGGTGTTCCTCGTGCTGGCGACCGGGCTGATCGACCGCTCGGCGGACGGCAGACGCGGAGCCCGCCTGCTGACCTCACTCGGCCTCACCCGCCGCCGTATCCGCACCCTCAACGGACAGGAATTCCTCATCGGTTACGGAGTCGTGGCAGGGACCGGCATGACGGCAGGAATCGTGGCCTCCCTCGCCTGGACTCAGCTCGACCCCGCCATCACCTACCCCCTGGAAGTCCAACTCGTCACCACCACGATCACCGCAGCCCTCGCCGCCATCGGCCTCCTCGGCGTCCACCTCTCCGACCAGGAACCAGGAAGGTGAGATTGTCAGTCGGCCCCGAACGTCACCGGACCGGGACGCCAACATCACCCTCGACGGCTGGCTCCCAAGAGCTCGCCACAAGCCGGTACTGCCGTGGCCTCACCGCTCTCTCGATGAACTCGGGCGATTCGTCTTCGTCAGCGGACCACTGGTCTAACCCTCCACGGTGCGTCCCACGATCCGAAGGTGGCTCTCTGCGACCGACGGCAGCACGTGGCGGGGTACCGGTTCGGGTGTGGTCAGCGAGGTCGCGAAGACGGCCACCAGACCGTGAGGCGTGCCCGCCGTGAAGGAGGCACACCACAAGTAGGGAGTGTCAAAGGAAGGATCGGCCCATGCCTGCCAGCACCTCTGTGGCTTGCGCGGATCCGAATCCCGGATGAGCGGCGGCTCCGGTTCGAGGGAAACAGTGGCGGTAAGACCAGGCGGCGAGGCGGCGTCCGGGTAGTCCGCGTCGCGCAACCATCCGTGCCGCGTGAGCGCGCCGAGCACTGCCTCAGAGTCTGCGTAGTCGTCGCGGCGATGCGGGTCGTCAAGTGCGGTCAGGAACTCGATCAGTACCTCCGGCGGCACGCCTTCCGTGAAGGAAGCCGCCCACTCAGTCAAGGCGCTGTTCGGTCGGCGGCGAGTCGTTACATTCCAGGCCACGGGCAACCCACCGAGCTCTATCGGATAGCCGGCCTTTACCCATTCCGCCGACTTGAGTCCGTCGGGGCTGAGGTACAGGAGGGTGGCGTGGGCGGTGGGCCACATGGTCCAGCCCTCGCCGGTCAAGTGTTCTCCCACCGTGGTGGCGAGTACCCCGTCGTCTCCGGCGAGGTAGCGGGGTGTCACCCAGTACACCGGGGTCGCGGGATGCTCGGGATGCGGGTCAGGAGTCGAGTGTGTGTCCAGGTCGTCTACAAGTGCTCACGACGGTGCGCCGGGGTGCGGTTGCGCCGGCGGGCTTCATCAGCGCGGCGGTGCCGAAGTGGGCGGGTGCCACATCAGCTGTATTGCCACGTCAGGTGGGAGGTAGGTGTCCGAGTCGTCGTCGGGGTGCTGAGCGATGAAGACGGTCGCACGACCGTGTTCGTCATGGCTCGCGACGAGTGCGCCGATGCGGTGGGCCATGGGGAAGAAGGGGTTCAGCGCCAGGCGTACCGGTGCGTCCGGGGGAAGGGGAGAGAGCTGGGCGGTGAGGTCGCCCACGGTCGTCTCAGTCACTGCGGTTGCCCTTCTCGAGGGCGGGAAGTGTTCAGGGCGGCGGCGACCGCGGCGGCGACGATCTCGGCAGGGGTGGAGGGTGCGAACGTGGCCTTCCATCCGGGCTGGGAAGCGGTGCCGGTCACCGCGAGCACCCAGCCTTCGCCACCGCCGCAGCGGCCGGCCGGGAACCAGCCGAGGTAGCACCTGCCGTACCGGCTGCTGATGTGCGTGTCCGCCCGGTCATCGACAACGAGCGCGAAGTCCTCGGAGGTGAACTGGTCGGTGACGAGCGCCGGGTCGCCGGGGTCGATGCTCCAGTGTCTCCGGCCCAGAGTGTCGACTTTCGTGGTGGTTCCTGACGACAAGTGCGGTGCCTCTCCTTCTTGGCTTTCGTGCAGGAAGGTCGAGGTTGACATGTACTCCGGCTGTCTGCCAGGTCGTTTCCGTCTGCCGGAAGCGAACTGCCCCTGAGCGCGTGCGCGCCGGGCCTCGGCAACCCGGTTGTGAACATGGAAATGGGCGTGGTCGGCAGAATGGCGATTCTGCCGGCCACGCCCTTTACAGACGCTTGTTCCCCTCAGCGCTTGGACGCTGTGGAGGGTGGGTGAGGAGCTGTGGCGGTGCTCCAGCGGGTGATGCTGGGCTGCGGAGCTGCACGGGTGGACCGTGCGACATCCAGGGGCGTTGGAGTCGGCCGTACCGGGGTCAGCTGTGCGACGGCCTTCAGTGGGCGGGCGAGGAATTCCTTCCAACGCAGGAGGGTGTCGACGGTCATGGAATTCCCCACCTGAAGTGGGTTGGGCATCAGATAATTCCCCACCCTCACGGTCACGTTTCCCCAGGGGGATGACGGTCGCGCCGGGCGACGTATCGGCCTCCGCTGTCAGCCGCCGGCTGGCTTCTTAAGGGCAGGGCATGCCCATGTAGAGGGCTTGTTCGCCCGATGAGGGTGTGCCGTCGTAGAGCGTCGTGTCCAGGCCGCAGAAGGTGAATCCCATTCGGTGGTAGGCGTGGATCGCCGGGGCGTTGATGTTGGTGACTTCCAGCCAGATGTGCCCGGCACCAGACTCACGGGCGAACTTGACGGCGTGGCCGATCAGGGCGCGGCCGACGCCTTGGCCCCGATGTGCCGGAGCGATTTCGATGTCCTCGATGGCCAGCCGTCGGTTCCACGAAGCGTAGGAGACAGTGGCGAAGCCTGCCAGACTGCCGTCGGTGTCGACGGCGACGAAGGTGCGGCTGTTCGGATCCCCCTCGGCCACGGGCGAATCGGCGTCGTCGGTGTTCTCGGCTGGGAAGACCTTGTGGATGGGCGGGTCCACCGGGATTTCCTGGAGGGCGAACCCATTCTCGGTGATGGCCACCTGGAAGACGGTGTGGGTGGTGAAGGATCCGTCGAGTGCCTTGATGGCCTCGGTGTCTTCAGGCCGGGCAGTGCGGAACTCGTAGTCCATGTCGTCAACAGTCGTCATGGTATGAAAGCTTATGACCGGTCCGATCGGCATGGATCGAGTTCTGGACGGCTTGCAACCCGGACTGCCGGGCAGGCCGCGGCGACCAGCACACGGCGAACTCGTCAAGACCCACGCGGCGGCCCAGATCCGTGACCTGGGCGCCCTGCGTTGGCTGCACGCCGGCGAGTCCGTGATTCTGTTCGGCCCGGTCGGGGTGGGGAAGACGCATATCGCCCAGGCCCTCGGGCATCTGGCCGTCCGTCAAGGCGCCCAGGTCCGGTTCGCCAAGACCAGCCGCATCCTGGCGGACCTCGCAGGCGGCCACGCGGACCGCACCTGGGAGAAACGGATCCGCGAACTGGTACGTCCCGACGTCCTCATCCTCGACGACTTCGCCATGCGCCAGCTCAACGCAACCCAGGCCGACGACTGAGCTGCTCTGAATTTGGTGGAGTCCCTGATGCCAGGGTTACGACCCTGGCGAAGGAGATTCACCAGCACCATGCCAGCACCCCGTAAATACCCCGATGAGCTCCGTGAGCGCGCGATCCGTGAGGTCCGCGCCACCGGCCGCCCCATCGCGCACGTCGCAAAGGATCTAGGCATCCACAAGGAGGCCCTGCGCGGCTGGGTCCGCCAGGCGGAGGCCGACCGCGGCGAGCGCGCCGACCGGCTGACCACCGCCGAGCAGGACGAGCTCAAACAACTCCACAAAGAGGTAGCCGAGTTGAGGCGGGCGAACGAGATCCTGAAAGCCGCCTCGGTGTTTTTTGCCCAGGAGATCGACCGTCCCCGGACGAGGCCGAGCAGGTGATAGACCACCTGCGTGACAGAGGTCTCGGGGTCGATCCCGTCTGCCGGGTGCTCCAGCTGTCGCCGTCGGCGTACTTCGCTCGCAAGAAGCGGCCGAAGTCGGCTCGCCGGCTCCGCGACGAGCAGATGATGTCGCTGATCGAGCAGGTCCACGCGGACTCGAGCGGCACCTATGGCGCCCGCCGGATCACCCGTGTCCTTCAGCGCAAGGGCCACGAGGTGGCCCGCTGCACCGTCGAGCGGCTGATGGCCGAGCTCGGTATCGAGGGCGTCATCCGTGGCCGGCGGCGGCGTACCGCCATCCCCGAGCCGTCGGCACCCCGCCCGCCGGACCTGGTCGACCGCGACTTCACCGCCTTGCGGCCCGACCAGCTCTGGGTGGCGGACATGACGTATGTCCGCACCTGGCCCGGCTGGGCATACGTGGCATTCGTCCTGGACGTGTACTCACGGATGATCGTCGGCTGGCAGGTCGCGAACCACATGCGGACCGAACTCCCTTTGGACGCAATGGAGATGGCGCTGTGGAGACGGAGAATCAAGAAGGACTCCGGCCTCATTCATCACAGCGACCGCGGGTCACAATACGTATCAATTCGGTACACCGACCGGCTGTCCGACATCGGCGCCTCAGCGTCGGTCGGCTCGGTCGCGGACTCATATGACAACGCGATGGCCGAGGCCCTGAACGGCACCTTCAAGGCCGAGCTCATCGAGATGCAAGGCCCCTGGAAGGACGTCGACCAGGTAGAGCGGGCGATCCTCCAGTGGATCACGTGGTACAACGAAGAACGCCTCCACTCCGCACTCGACTACGTACCGCCCGCCGAATACGAGCAAGCCTTCTGGCAGAGCCAGGAACAAGTCCAACAGTCCGCCTGAACCATCAAGATCGGACTCTACAAAACTCGGGGCAGCTCGAGGAGTACCGCGGCCACCTCCAGGGGGTGCTGTACTCAAGCCTCCATTCAACCTCCCGGGCCGACACGTTCCTCTGCAGCCTGTGCCCGGAACCTCGCCGCGCCGCCGGCTGGGACCATTGCCACGATCACGGCTTCATTCGAGGGCCGGTGTGCGCGGTATGCAACACCGACGAAGGGCACAGCATCCGCTTCCTCTGCCGGGAAGGAGCTCTCGCGCACCTGCTGCGGTGCCGTGGCTGCCGCGAGGGCAGTGTCCTACCGAAGCGGTATCGTCAGCAGGCCATCGCCGCTCAACTGCGGGCGACCGAGCGTCATGATGGCTGTGAGTGCGCTCCGTTGGTCATGTTCCTCGACCTGCTGCCCGACGGGGGGATGCGGTGTGCGTTCGAGTGCCCCGGTCACCCGGAGACGCCGAGGTGGGAGCACACGATGCCCGCGAGCGAGGCTACCGACGTGTTGACCGCCTACGTCGAACAGGCAAAGGCCAACCCGGGGGCCCGCGGAACGAGCTGCCTTAGGTCTTCCTTCATCAGTCGAGCGTGACCGCGTGGGCGTTCCCTCAACCGTCGCCCCAGTTGAACGCCATTCCCCGGTCGGAGAATTCGACTCTCGCCATGCTGGGAGGGAGATCGAATCGCCATCTCAGCCAGCCGTCCATCGCCAGAGCGGCGGCTTCCGATCGATAGTCCGCCGGCGGGTAGGACAGCTCGTGCACCTCGACTAGGGGTTGTCTTCAAATGTCAGGCCCACATCAGGAGCGAGGCGAGGGTGACGGCTGCTTGGTAGGACTCGATGGTCTTGTCGTAGCGGGTGGCGATGCCTCGCCATTGCTTCAAGCGGTTGAAACAGCGTTCGACTTCGTTGCGCTGCTTGTAGAGCCGTTTGTCGAAGGCCGGCGGTCGTCCGCCGCGGCTGCCGCGCCGGAGCCGGTTGCGGATCTGGTCGGCCCGTTCCGGGATGGTGTGGCCGATGCTCCGCTGCCTGAGCCAGTCGCGGATGGCCCTGGAGGTGTAGCCCTTGTCGCCCAGGATGTGGTCGGGCCGGTTCCGTGGCCGTCCGGGGCCGAGGCGAGGCACCCGTATCGCCTCCATCACGGTCGTGAACTGGGTGCAGTCGTTGGTGTTCCCGCCAGTGACGGTGAAGGCGAGCGGACGCCCCACAGCATCGCACGCCAGGTGGATCTTGCTGGTCAGGCCACCTCTGGAGCGTCCGAGCGCGGGGTCGCGGAGCCCCCTTTTCGCGCCCCGGCGGCGTGCTGGTGGGCACGGACGACGGTGGAGTCGACCGACACGAGCCAGTCGATGTCCCCGGCTGCATCCGCCCGGGCCTGGGCGGCTCGGAGCATCCGCTCGAACGTGCCGTCCAGTGCCCACCGGCGGAACCGGGTGTGCAATGTGGCCCACGGACCGTACCGCTCGGGCACGTCACGCCAAGCGGTCCCGGTGCGGAACTTCCACACGATCCCGTTGAGCACCGTACGGTCGTCCGACCGCTTCCTACCCCGCACCGACACGGGCAACAGCGGCCGGACGAACTCCCACTCGGCATCCGACAGTTCATGGCGACGTATCACCCAACCATGATCCACCATGCAAGATCTTTTGAAGACACCGCCTAGGACACCCGAGGGGCACCGCTGCATCAACGCCGCCCCGGAGAGTACACCTGCTCCGAGCCAGGCCGCGCCAGTATGTGCCGTCCGCCACAACCAGCCACACAGACCGGTAGACCCGGACACCGCGGTCGATAGGGGCGGGAGGCAGATGCGCCTCGGCGCACAGATCGACGGCCAGGCATCCCCTGCCGCCTGGCGTCCGAGATCGGTAGCGGTATGTCCCAGCCATGACTTCCGGTCCCCACAGAGAATGAAGCATGTACGGACGAGCCAATCCTCCCCGGCTGGGACGCCGACAGAACAAGCCCGAGGCAAGCAAGCCCCGGGACGTTGGGCTTCTTTGACGTTGGGCCCTGGGCGGCTGAAACAATCGCCCAGGAGAATCCGAAGGCATCGGACCGACTACCGTCGGCGCATGACCAGTAACGGCATCGTTGCAGAAGAGGCCCTACAGGCCGCCTGGGACTCCTACCGATTCCTCAAGAAGCGCACCCCGGCGCAGGAACGCGATCAGGCGCAGCAGCGTGTCCGGGCCGCGATGGAGACGTGCGGCCGGGAGGAGGTGGCGCGGGCGACGATCCTGCTGATAGGTGCGTTGACCGGCTACGTGGTCAACGAGCAGGCCAGCGTTCCCGAGGAGGACCGTCTTGATCCACTGAGCGACCTGATCCCGGCGGTGATCCGCAGGTTGCCGAGCTTCCGCATGGCGGACCCGGGGCAGGTGCCGATGGTCACCGGCGTGCTGATGGCCGCAGCCATGGGGATGGACGCGGTGGCCTGGCGGGATCAGTACGGGCCGATCCCGCCGAAGGAGAGTCTGATCCACGGCTTCGTTCTGTGGCTGTTGGCCGACCTCATCGACAGCTTGACCGAACGCCCCGGGTTCACCGACGAGCTTGTGCGGGAGATTCTCAGCAGCGGCCCGCCGGGGCAGTCTGAGTAACGGGCTCGGGCCGGGCGGCATCGGCTTGGTCCACCCACCCTGTGCAGCCCTTCGTGCAGGCGGCGCCAGCGTCACGCTCGCGCTGGCGCCCCCGCCCGATCGATGGCACCGTCACGCAGAAGGGACGTCCCCGTGCCTGAACCTCCAATCCGGAGGGACCGTGTGGGGTCACTCGATGAGGCACCGACGGCGTTGTTCGTCTACGGCACGCTGCGCTGCGCCCCCGTGCTGCAGGGACTGATACGCCGAACACCATGCGGCGTCCACGACAGTGCACCGGGTTGGCGGGTAGCCCGTCTCGCCGACCGGGTCTACCCGGGACTCGTCCCCGGCGGCGGGGCGGCCTCCGGTCTCGTGTTGACCGACCTCACGCCGCCCGAGTGGCGGACGCTGGACGACTTCGAGGACGCGCACTACGCGCTCCATCCCCTCAGGCTGGCCAGCGGCCGGCACGCCGTGGCGTACGTCTGGACGGCCCTCGACGAAGTCCTGACCACGGGCTGGGACCTACGGCACTTCGAGCAGCAGCATCTCACTGCGTACATCGCGCGCTTCCGGTAGCACCGCCAGCACCGAGACATCGAGGCGGCTTCGCTACTGGCGGGCGATCGAGGCACTCCGCAGATCACCCTACGATGATTCCGTGACCGAGACACTACCCTCTGTCAATTTCGAGTTGTGGGACGTCCGCGGGCTCCGCCTCCAGGAGGTACCCGCTCCGCAGCTCACGACAGAGCACGAGGCGGCCAGAGACCTGCTGTGGGACAAGGCGGTCCTGGCCAATCCGCACCTGTTCGATGGTCCGGTGGTGGCCTGCGCGGGTATCGAGTGGGAAGGGCCGGCCGACCTCCTGGTGTCCTGGGCACGGGTCACCTACCGGCACTACGTGCTGCGTCGGGTCCCGGGCTGCACGTCCTGGCTGCCGTCGATGTTCGTGAACATCGTTCAGCCGACGGTCGACGGACGCGTGCTGGTGGCGCGGATGTCTTCCGCCACGGCCGCCCCGGGCCGCTGGCAGCTCCCCGGTGGGTCCTTGGAGCCGCCGGGGCCGGGGCAGGGCCTTGACGAGGCTGAGGTCCGCAGCCACGCCGCACGGGAGCTGCTGGAGGAGACCGGCCTCGATCGAGAGAGTGGGGAGCTGGTCCTGTGGGCGGTGACCCGGTGTCAGCACCGGAGCATCAGCATGGTCTACCTGGCCCCGCCGAGCCCAGAGGCGCTCCTGCGTGACCGCAGCTGCGCCACCTTCTACCGCCCAGAGCCGCGCAGTTCGCGGTGACCTCCCGTGGCCGTCGACGGCAGTTCGTCAACCCTCCGCACTGCCTCTTCCGGGCAGAGGCAGCTCCGCGATGGTCACGGCGGTCCAGAACATCGGCTCCGGAGCCTTATCGGGAGGCTGGTCCTCCATCCAGGTGACGATCGCGCTCGCCTGCTCGTAGGTGTCCAATAACCCGACGGCGTTCGGACGAATCCCCAAGGTCTCCCAGACCTCCCGCTCGTAGCTGTGGCACAGCCAGGAGTGGAACTCCGACAGCGCCCACCCCAGGCCGACGACTTCGAACCCCAGCAGCCGAGCATCCCCCGGCATGGGCGCCGCGGTGGCCAGCAACTGAAAAGGACCGAAGTCGGTGGTGGCGTCAGTCGGGGTGGAGTCGGCCGACTCCACCTCCAGCAGTGCTTGGGCGTCGGCGGGGCGCAGGCCAACCGTCAGCAGCCGCGGCCTCGGGTCCAGTGCGGCCCCCACCCACCCGGCGTCCTCAGGCGTCAGGAACCAGCTGTAGAACTCCGGTCGCGGCGTATCGTCCAGGCACCGGCTTACGGTGAGGAACTCCGCCGGTATCAGCTGCTGCTCCTGCCATTGGTTACGCGGCACCGCACGAGCCAGGACATAGCCGCCGACGATGGTGTGAGCATCAGACACGAAGAAGAGTCTCCGGCTGCCGGCACTCGGACGCCAGCGATTTCAGCGTGTCGGCGCGCGCCCCGTGGCCTCGGTCGAGCCAGAAGTCGAAGCATCGAGAGTGCCGCCCGCCGCTGTCGGGGAGCGCAGAGCGTGCCAGGGCAGCGGCTTGGCCAGGGCGCGGTTGATGTCCTCGTTCCGTCCGGGCACGTAGGGGGCGATTGGGCGGTAGCCGAAGCTCTTGTAGAGGGCGAGCGCGGCGCGGTTCTCGCGGCCGGTCTCCAGCATGACGCGGGTAGCGCCGGCGCGGGCGGCACTGGCTTCCAGGTGGGTGAGCACCTGTCGGCCCAGTGCCTGTCCCCGGGCGTCCGGGTGGACGTACATCCGCTTGATCTCGGCAGTGCCGGGGCTGAGGGTGTGCCACCCGCCGCAGGCGATGGCCTGGGCCGTCGGGCCGGGTTGGGCGATGACGAACTCCCCGGCCGGCGGGGCGAACTCGCTGGACGGGGTGTCGTCGGGGCTGTCGGCGAAGCCGTACGACGCGCGCTGCTCAACGTGCAACGCGCGGGTGAGGCGGCGAGCCTCGGGATGGTCGTATGGAACGACGACCAGCGCTGCCGGGGGAAGGGCGGCTGGCCGGGTGACGGGCGAGGGCTGGGTCATGCCCCTGATAGTGCCGCGCTCACCGCTTCCAACGCATCGGCTCGGTCGGGCCCGCGCAGCCGCCTGCCAGCGTGGCGGCCGAGGTGCTCCACGAGTTGCCGGCAGCGGATGGACTGCCAGGTGGGGGATGTGGCCGGCCAGGTGCGTGAGAGTGGCGGTGGCAGCGTTCGCGTCGCGGGCCAGGAGATGGGCTCGAGCAAGGTGGGTTCCGTGCAGGACGGCGGAGCGCAGGTACCCGCCGCGGGGCGCCTGCTCAGCCAGGGGAGCCAGCAGGCCGGTCGCTTCGGCCAGGAGCCGGCGGGCGCGGGAGGGGTGGACTTGGGCAAGGTCGACGAGCGCGGCTCCCGATTCGGCGTCGACCTAGTGCTGGCTGAGGTAGTACAACGGCTGTTCCAGCACGTCGATTCGGGTTCCAGGGTGTCCGCGACCGTGAGCACCGGTACTGCCGGCCTCTCGCCGATGCTTCCCGGCTTCGATGATCCCCTCACCATCGTCGCGCAGACACACAGATTGACCACGGCCAACGCCGACACTTCTCTTCTCACGATGGTGACCCAGGCGATCGCCGGCATCGTGGCCCGCTACGAGCTTCTCGGACCTCAGCATCTCGCGGGCGAGGCTCGGGTCGTCCGGGAGATGCTGCACGGCGTGCTCGCCGGCCAGCAGCCCCCGCGCGTGCGGGCAGAGCTGTTCCGGCTCGCCTCTCAAGCAGCGGGACTTCTTGGCTACATGGCCGTCAACGCCGGCGCTCGATTTGACGTGGTCGATGCGTACTGCACAGAAGCGGAGAAGTTGGCCCGCGAGGTGGGTGAGGTCTCCATGGAGATGTGGGCGTGCGGCACCCGCTCGCTTGGCTTGTACTACCACAAGCGCTACCTGGAGGCCGATGACGCCGCAGCGGCCGGGATCGCGCTGGCGCCCGACAATGCTCAGACGATCAGGCTGCTCGTCAACGGCCGCTCCCGCGCCCTGGCCCGCCTCTGCGACCGCAGTGGGGCCGAGCAAACCGTCGGACAGGCACTCGAATTGTCCGACCGGCACTCGCTCCCGGATGGACTGACCTCGTGCATCAGCTTCGAGCCGTACTCCATGGCCAGAACACTCGCCAACGCCGTCACCACCCGCCTCTCGCTCGGAGACACGGCCGAGGTCTTGACCCACGCCGAACAGATCGAGGACCTGGTCGAGCAATCACACTCCGAGTGGAGCCGCGCCCTAGTCAGCCTGGACGTGGCGTCCGCCCTGCTCAAGCAGCGCTCCCCCGAGATCGAGCACGCCATGGCTTTGGGCCGCCGTGCGCTGAGAGCCGGCGCCACCCCACCCATCAAGTCGGTCTGGGAAAGGGCCGCCGAGCTCTACGAGAGTGCCGAGCAGTGGCACGACGAGCCCGATGTGGGGGACTATGCCGAGGAACTGCGCACCTGGCGGTCACAGCAAATCGGGATGGCCACCATCGGCTCGCACGCACAGGTCGCACCCGACCGACCTTGAGGAGCTACGTGACGCCCGAGCTGGACGTCGATTCGGGGGCCTTCCCCAGCGCACCACCGGCCGACCTCGACGACCCAGGGGTGATTGTCGAGCACGACTGGCGTTCCTTCCAGGCGGTCGAGCGCATGAGCAACCACTGGGATCGACCTGGATGGTCGGATAGGCGACGCACGTACTACTGGATGCTGACCTTCTCGAACGCCATCGAACTGTCGCGCCGGGCGGAGCACTGCCAGGAGGCACTCCAGCACCTGGGTATGGACCCAGTCCCCGCCGACGGGCTCCACGTGACCATGCTGCGTGTCGGCGACATCGACCGCGTATCGCAGGCACAGGTCGAGCACCTGCTCAACATGGCCGAGAAGATGCCCGTCAGCGAGTTCGAGCTGCTCGCCCACCCCCTCACCGGCTCACGAGGCGCCGTCCGGTTCAGCCTCTCCCCTGGCGACCACTCATCCACCTCCACGCCGCCCTCAGCACCGCCGGCCAGCAGGCTCGCGTCCCCGGCGGCCGGGCGACGAGTGCGTTCCGGCCCCACCTGGGCGTCGCCTACAACAACCGGCAACGGCCGGCAGCTTCCGTCGTCGACGCGGTCTCACGACTTCGCTCGCTGCCCCCGGTCGCTCTCGTGATCAGGTCAGTGGACCTCGTTGAACTGCGCCGCCAGGGCAGGGCCTACCGGTGGGAGACGGCCCGCTCGCTCCACCTGCGGCCCGCAACGCCTCAGTCGACTGCTTCTCCGTAGAGCCCGACCCAAGGGCTCACGGACTTGCAAGGGGCAAGCGCCCGGTCGCACGTTGGCCTAAGAATCCGCGGGAACCCGCGGATCCGGTTGATGGTCTCGGCGAGCGAACCCAGCTCGTCAACGCTGAGCGCCGGACCGTTCAGGCAGCCGAAGTTCTCCTGGAGCTGGGCAGCCAAAGACGACGGACGCGATGGATCCAGAGTTCTCCGAAGCTCCGGTCCTGCACCGGTCCGGCAGTTGTCGGGGGCACCCTCGTCTCCTCGCGCTCGATACGCCCTGCGGCGTGGCCGGAATCTCGCTTCCACCATGACGGAAACCCCGTGGCACCGGTCACGGAACCGTGGCCACTTCTTCGCCACTTGCACCGGAAGATCGAATGGCTACGGCCAAAGGAAACGTCGCAAAGCGGCACATAGTGACCGCTCGTTGACGTCTCATCGCAGCCGAAGTGACCACTAAGTGGCCACGGAATGGCATAGCGGTGCGGAGCGATTCCCGTCACCGTGGTGATGCTGGCGCCTGCACTCTCCGGGCTTGGGGAGGGAGCAGGCCTCGGCTGGCCTTCAGCGATTCGCCCGAGGAGTTTCTCGATGACTTCCCCGCCGGTAGTCCGCATGGTCGTGACGGTCGTGGGTGTGGCAGCGACCGACGGGACCAGCTGCTTGACGTCCTCGCCCTGGCTGGGAGCTGACCGTCACCCCGGTCGGCAAGCAGTCCCGGGTCGGCTGCCGTGCCAGGGGAGGATCTGCGCCTGATCCGCGTCCTGCGCAGTTCCGTTCCGCATCGAGTTCGCCACCTCCACCGGTCAGGTGGTGGTGTGGAAGACCTTCGGTATCCCGCCCCGGCAGATCACGCGACGCAAGGAGACCAGCTCGCTGGAAACGCTGGCCGCCGAGGTCGCCGTTCACCGGCACGAAGCCCTCCTCCAACACAACCTCGCCCAGCCCCTCACCTCGGCCGCTGTGAAGCACCTGGATGCCGACGCCGTGCGGCTGGAGACCGCCGTCAAGTCCCTGTCCGATCCAACCAGCATCACCCCGGTCAGCCAGATCCTGCGTCGCGGCACCGTGCCGCCGCAACAGACCGGCTCGCCCCGGACAGGCCACCCCCACACGACGCACCGCCAAGGAGTAGCCGCGTGACTACACTCAGCCCGATGACGACTCAGACCCCCGACCCTGCCCGCATCGATGCCCTGCGCGAGGAGATGATCGCCGAGCTGCGCAACCTGGGCGCGATCCGCACCGACGCCGTCGAGCGGGCGGTCCGCGGCGTCGGACGGCACCTGTTCATGCCCGAGGAGACGCTGGAGAAGGCGTACGCCGCCGAACACGCCCTGGTCACCAAGCGGGACGAGAACGGGGTGTCCCTCAGCTCCGTCAGCGCCGCCCGCATCCAGGCGTTCATGCTGGAACAGGCCTACATCCGCCCCGGCATGCGGGTGCTGGAGATCGGCAGCGGCGGCTACAACGCCGCCCTGATTGCCGAGCTGGTCGGCGAGGACGGCGAGGTCACCACGATCGACATCGACGCCGACGTCATCGACCGCGCCAAGAAGCTGCTGCCCGCCGCCGGATACAGCCGGGTGCACGCGCTTGTCGTCGATGGCGCCGACGGCGAACCAGTCCACGCCCCGTACGACCGGATCGTGGTCACCGTCGAGGCGGCCGATCTCGCCCCGGCCTGGGTAGATCAGCTCGCCGCGCATGGGCGGATCGTGGTGCCGCTTCGGCTGCGGGGCCTGACCTGGTCGGTCGCATTCCAGCGCGAGGACACCGAGCTGGTTGCGCGGGACTTCGAGGTCTGCGGGTTTGTGCCCATGCGAGGAGCCGGTGCCCGCGACGAGCGTCTGGTCGTGCTGCACGACGGTGCGGACGAAGAGGTCGGCCTGCGCCTGGATGAGGGACAGGTCGATGCCGGGGCGATGCGCAAGGCCCTGGCCGGACCGCGCACCGAGGCATGGTCCTCGGTGACGCTCGGGCTGGGACTGCCGTACGACGACCTGGAGCTCTGGCTGGTCTCCGCACTGCCCGAGTTCGCGTTGCTGGCCGCGAACCGCGAGGCCCGTGACCGCGGCGTAGTTGCCTCGTGGTCCCGCCGCGGGGTGGCGACGCTCCTCGACCGCGCTTCGGGGTCCTTCGCCTATCTGACGATGCGCCCGACCACGCCCGAGCGGCAGGTGTTCGAGTTCGGTGCTGTCGGCCATGGCCCCGAGGCCGCCAAGACCGCCGAGACGCTGGTCGCTCAGATCCGTACGTGGGACTGCGACCACCGTGGCCACAAGCCCGAGCTGAGGGCCTTCCCGGCCGGTACCGGTGACCAGCAGTTGCCCACCGGGGCGGTGCTGGAGCGGACCGCCTTCCGCTTCACGATCTCCTGGCCCGCGCGAGACTGACGTCCTGGCAGGTCAGGTGCAGGTGCACATCCATCACGAATCCCTGGAGGGGACAGTGGACACCGTTGGACTGAGCACTACCGACAGCGACTTCGACTTGGACGTGACCTTCGCAGAGAAGGGCTCGGTCATCGCGGAGCTGATGAACAAGACCAGCGACAACTGCGGCAGCACCAGCGAGAGCGCCTGCGCCGGCTGCATCACCGACTGATCAGCGTGACCCCAGGCCCGGTGCCGCGCCCCCGTCCCATGGGGTCCGGCACCGGGCCGATCACGTCACACAAGGGGGAGGGGCACCTACGGATGTACCGGTACGTGGATGCGGCCCTGCTACGGGCCGCCGCTTACCCGAGCGGGCTGGCCATCCCACCCCGGCCCGAGCCGACCGGCGACGCGGAGGCGGACACTGGACGGTGGCGGGAGTGGATCACGCAGGTGTGGGCCAACGATGCGGTCGCCGAAGCGGTCGAGCTGGCCAGCCCCGCGCTCGCCCACCGCCTCGAGGAAATCCGTGCCGGGCAGGTGCACCGGTCCAAGCAGGTGCGGCGGGCCGCCGCTGCGCTGGCCCGCTACGTACTGCGGTTCCGGCACCGCTCCACCCCCTTCGGCTTGTTCGCCGGCATCGCACCCGCCCGCATCGCCGACACACTCGCCCTCGACTGGGCAGACGTGCACCGGTCCACCGCACGCGTGGACTCCGTGTGGCTCGCGGACGTCATCGACCGCCTGGAGACAATCCCCGAACTGCTCCGGCGCCTTCCGGTCGTCGCGGACCCCACCTGCTTCGTACGCGACGGCCGCCTGGTCGTTCCGTGCCAGCGGCCTGACCGCGACAGCGACCGAGGTCCTGGCGAGGTGAGCGTGCGGCACACCCGTGCCGTGCAGATGGTCATGGCCGCCGCCGTGCCCGTCACGATCGGCGATCTGGCCGCCGAAGTCGCAGCGGAATACCCCTCCGCCTCCACCGGGGCCGTCGACGCCCTGCTGGCCGAACTGGTGGCCCGCCGCGTCCTGCTCACCGCCCTGCGTCCGCCGATGACCACCACCGACCCCCTGGGCCACGTCGTCGCCGTACTGGAATCGGCAGGCGCTGTTCATGTCGACGCTGCGCGGCCCCTCCGAGACGCGCTCAAGGACATCCGGGCGATGCTGAACCGCCACGATGCAGCTCCCGCAGCCCAGCAACGACGTCTGCGTATCTCGGCGGCCGGGGCGATGACCGCTCTCGCCCCGGCCGCCGGGGGCCCCTGTCCGTCGACCTGCGGCTGGATGCCGCACTGGCCCTGCCCCGATCGGTGGCCCACGAGGCGGCCAAGGCCGCGAGCGTGCTGGCCCGCCTGACGCCGTTCCCGTCCGGCTCGGCATCCTGGCAGGACTACCACGCCCGGTTCCTGGACACCTACGGGCCCGGCGCCCTGATCCCGGTCTGTCAGCTCACCGACGCCGATACCGGCCTGGACTTCCCAGCCGGATACCGCGGCTCCCGCCATGCCCGGCCCGCCCCGGCCCTGAGCGCCCGCGACGAACAACTCCTCGCGCTCGCCCAGCACGCCGCCCTCGACGGCGTCCACGAGGTCCGCCTCACCGACGCGATGCTCGCCGGCCTGCAAGACGTCACCGCCGGCGTCCCGTTGCCGCACATCGACCTGCGCTTCCACCTCCAGGCCCCCACCCGCCAGGCCATCGAGGACGGCGACTTCACTCTCCACGCGGGCGGCATCGGCCCGGCCGCCGGGGCCACCGCGGGCCGCTTCCTCGACCTCCTCGACGACGCCGACCGTAACCGCATGACCGCCGCGTACACCGGTCTGCCGACCCTGACCGTCGGCGCCATCCGGGCACAGGTCTCCAGTCCTGCGCTGCACATCCGTACGGACAACGTCGGCCGTGCCCCTGCCCTGGAACCCGACGTCATATCCATTGCCGAGCACCACCCGGGCGCCACGCTGAAGTTGGACGACCTGGCGGTCACCGCTGACGCCACCGGCTTCCGTCTTCTCCAGCTCTCGAGTGGCCGGGTGATCGAGCCGTTCGCGCTCAACGCGGTGGACCTGGGCACCTTCACCCACCCGCTGGCCCGGCTGCTGGTCGAACTGCCCCGGGCCCGCGCCGCGGCCTTCGGCCCGTTCG
The DNA here is from genome assembly GCF_004193175.1 of Streptomyces sp. RFCAC02. Taxonomy (NCBI): domain Bacteria; kingdom Bacillati; phylum Actinomycetota; class Actinomycetes; order Kitasatosporales; family Streptomycetaceae; genus Streptomyces; species Streptomyces sp. RFCAC02. The sequence goes on from NZ_SAUH01000001.1 coordinate 302,010, forward strand.
CCTGGGGCGCCGCCGCTCGCCTGCCCTTCCTGCCTCGCATCCGTCACGGCCGCTCCGTACTCAGCCTGGCCACCTGGCGCCTCACCGCCGCCGAACTCCCCGCGTCCGGCACCGGGTTCGCGCCTTGGGGCGATCGGTTGAACGCCTGGCGGTATCGCCTCACTGTTCCCGCCACCGTGCACCTCGGGGACGACGACCAGCGCCTGCGGCTGGACCTGGGACAGCCTGCTGATGCGATGCTGTTGCGCGCCGAACTGGACCGCGCCGGACACGCCGTCCTGCGCGAGGCGGCCGACGAGGCGGCCTGGGGGTGGATCGACGGTCGCCCCCACGAGATCACCCTCGCGCTCGCTTCAACGGCCCCGCCCGCCGCACCCCGGCAGACAGCGGGAGGCGGGGCGGTCGTCGGCCGGGATCACGGACAGTTGCCCGGCACGACCCGGTGGGCCTATCTCAAGCTCTACTCACACCCCGACCGCATCCCAGACATCCTCACCCGCCACCTGCCCCGCCTCCTCGACGTCTTCGAGGAGATGCCCCAGTGGTGGTACGTGCGCTACCGCGACCCTCACGACCACCTGCGGCTACGCTTGCGCCTCCCGCACCCCGACGCGTTCGGCGAGATGGCGGCCAAGGCCGGCGCCTGGGCAGCCGAACTGCGGCGCCACGGGCTGCTCGGCCGCATTCAGTGGGACACCTACTACCCCGAGACCGGCCGCTACGGCACCGGGGCGGCCATGGCGGCGGCCGAGACGGTATTCGCCGCCGACTCCACCGCCGCCCGCGCTCACCTGGCATGCGTGGCCGACAGCGGGGCCGACCCGCACGCCGTGGCCACCGCCGGTCTCGTCGACCTCGCCGTCTCCTTCACCGGCGACACCCCGACCGCAATGCGCTGGCTGATCGACCACATCGACCCGAGCGCCGCGCACCCGATCCGCCCGGTGCACCGAGAAGCGATGCGCCTGGCCGACCCGTCCGACAACTTCGCCTCCGTACGCGCCCTGCCCGGCGGTGAAGCACTCACCGCCGCCTGGGCTGTGCGCCGCCAGGCCCTGCGGCACTACCGCTCAGCCCTGGAGGCGGGCAGAACGACGGCGCCGGAGACGGTACTGCCGTCCCTGATGCACCTGAACCACCTGCGGAAGGCCGGGATCGACCCGGCCGGCGAGGACGTCTGCTCACGGCTGGCCCGCTCCGCCGCCCTGGCCCACACTGCCCGAAATCAAGGAGCCCCCGAGTGAACCCCGCCACGGCCACCGGCCCGGACCACTCCGCCCCCGGCCACGACCCCGCCGCCCGCGCACTGCACGCCCAGTCGCTCGCCCACGGCACCGCCGGCACCGCGCTGGCGCACATCGAGCGCGCCCACCACGGCCTCACCCCCTGGGCCGACGTGCACACCCACCTCGCGTCCTGCGCCAAGCACCTCATTGCCGGCGGGAGCGCCTCACTGTACGTCGGCGCCCCGGCCATCGCCTTCGCCCTGCACTCCGCGGCCCGGGGCACCGGCCGCTATACCGGTGCCCTGCACACCCTCGACTCCCGGATCACCCAGCTCACCCGGCAGCGCATCCAAGCAGCGCATGAGCGCATCGACCGCCGGATACGCCCCCGCGTCGGCGAGTTCGACCTCTTCTACGGGCTCACCGGGCTGGGTTCCTACCTGCTCAGCCGCGAGAGGGCCGCCCCCATCGTGCGCGAAGTCCTCACCTACCTGGTGCGACTCACGCTTCCCCTCGACGGTGATGCGGACCAACTCCCAGGATGGTGGACAGAGCTCGGCCCCTCCGGCCATCGCACCGCGGAGTTCCCCGGCGGGCACGGGAACCTGGGCATGGCACACGGCGTCACCGGGGTTCTGTCCCTTCTGGCCATCAGTACGCGGGCGGGAGTGGTCGTGGAGGGCCAGATCGCGGCGATGAAACGGATCTGCGGCCTTCTGGACCGCTGGCGGCAGGGCACCGAGACCAGCCCCTGGTGGCCGCAGTGGATCACCCTGGCCGAGTACGGCACCGGCACGGTGACACAGTCCGGTCCGCTGCGGCCGAGCTGGTGCTACGGCACCCCCGGCCTCGCCCGCGCCCAGCAACTCGCCGCTCTCGCCCTCGGCGACACCGAGCGGCAGCGCCTCGCCGAACGCGCCCTGCTCGCCTGCCTGTCCGATCCAGATCAGCTCGGCCGCATCCGCGAGGCCGGGATCTGCCACGGCGCCGCCGGCCTGCTCCACACGACCCACCGCGTCGCCCGCGACGCCATCCTGACTGGCTTCGACGCGCACCTACCCGGCCTGCGCACCCTGCTCCTGGAACAGCCGCCGGCCACCGATGACGGATTCCTCGACGGCGAGGCCGGACGGGAACTCTCCCTGCTGACCGACCAGAGCAACGGCGTCACCGTCTCCGGCTGGGACGCCTGCCTGCTGTCCGGCTGAGCGCGCCCGCCATCGCCGCAGGTCCCGTCCGGAACGACGAGAAGAGGCCCACGCATGCTCCCGAACCCCCGCACCGCAGAAGCTCTCGTCCTAGCCGTCCTCGCGGGAACGCCGCTGGACACGGCCGCCGCTCAGACCGCCATGGAGCCTGCCCACCTCGCCGAGGCCGTCGAGGTATACAAGGCCGCCGGACGCGCGGCCCTCTACGCGAGGGCCAGCGGCCTCTGCGACTGGTATCAGGTCCGGATCCAGTTCACCGACTGGAACAGTGCCGAACAGGCCGCCGCCGTCCGCCTTGGCCCGCAGCTGCGGCAAGCCCAGGAAGCCGGGACAATCACCGAGTGGTGGTTCCTGCGCAAGCACCCCTGCTGGAGACTGCGGTGCCGCCCCGGCCCGAAGGCCACCAGAGGCGAGATGACGGCCGCCGTCGGCACTGTGCTGGACACCATGACCGCCGACGGCGCCGTCGAACGCTGGTGGGAATCGCTCTACGAACCCGAAGAGATCACCTTCGGCGGGCCGGTGAGCATGGAGTTCGCGCACGCCCTCTTCCACGCCGACAGCCGCGGAATCCTTGACTACCTGCGGCACACGCCAGGAGGCATCAAAAAACCCACCGTCGGCCGACGGGAGTTGTCCGTGCTGCTGTGCACGACCCTGTTCCGCGGCGACCGCCAGGACACCGGCGAGCAGGCCGACGTCTGGCACCGCGTCGTGCGCGAACGCCCCCTGTCCGGCGAACCCTCGCCGGACCAGCTGAACGCCATGGGTCCCGGCCTGCGACGGCTCATCAGCCTGGACACCTCGCCCACCGGCACCCTCTTCTCGACCGACAACCCACTCGCCTTCGCAGCCGAATGGTCCGAAGCCTTCGCCACCACCGGCAGGCGCCTGGCCGACGCCGCCCGTGACGGCGCCCTCGAACGCGGACTGCGCGACACGCTCGCCAGCCACGTGATCTTCCACTGGAACCGCCTCGGCCTGCCCGCCGCCACCCAGGCCGTACTCGCACGGGCCGCCCGCACCACTCTGATCACCACGCCCGACGAACGCCCGGAGCCGTAATGCACCCCGAACCCGACGCCCCCCAAGTCGTCGCCCGGATGCGGTCCGCCCACCATCGAGCCCGCACCGCCCTTGACGCACGGCTCCATCCGGGCGGGCGTGAGGCATGGGGCTGGCACGGCCGCACCCTCGGCCACCCCGTCACCACCCCCGACGGCCAGGCTTGGCTCCGCCTCGCCGCCACACCCCTCAACCAGCGCGACTCCACCTTCTGGAACGGCTCACGCGACGCCCACAACACCATCCCCGAGACCGTGCCCCACCCCCGCCTGCGCACGATCCACGACTGGAACGAGCCACCGTGGCGCTACCGCGCCGAGCTCTACGACTACGTCGACGAACACCCTGTCGCGACCTCCCCGATCCTGACGACGGACCCCGACCTCCGCACGTCGTGCTGAACATCCCTGCGTACCGCCCTCGGCACCATCGCCACGATCCCGACCGACCGCCACACCACCGACCAGCAGTACCTCGACTGGGCCATGCCGAAATTCCTCGGTCCCTCAGTCGACACCCGAGCCCCGTCCTGGAGCACCGCCCACGGCGACCTGAACTGGGCGAATCTCTGCGCACCCCAACTCGTCATTCTCGACTGGGAAGGATGGGGCCGCGCACCCACCGGCTACGACGCCGCCACCCTCCACAGCTACAGCCTCCTCGTCCCCTCCGTCACCCGGCGCATCCGCAGCGAGTTCGCGGACGTACTGAACACACCCGCCGGCCGCTTCGCGGAACTTGCCGTCATCACCGAACTCCTCGAAGGCACCACCCACGGCGACAACCTCCCACTCGCCGAACCACTCCGCCAGCGGGCAGCCGTGTTGCTGTCCTTCACATGAGGCGGCGAGGGCGACCTGACCGCCATCAACGGCACTGCGTCTGGGAGTAATTGCCGATGCCTGGGCGACCGGGCAGGAGCTTTGGTGCCGTCCCTTTCCCGATACATCTCATTGTGTCAGCCGTTGTAAGCCAAAGTCGTACCGCGCGACTCGAAGGCGATAACCCGTTCCCGCCGGACCGGCGGCCGAGACCGACAAGAACTTTGCCGGTCGGGAGGTCAACCCGGTCCGACGTTCAGCTACCGCCTCCGGCCGCTGCAGACATCGTTCCCATTCCTCTATTCGCTGCAGCGGCGATGAAGACCGTACCGGATCACTGAGGCGGGCCAGAAAGACGAGGGTCGTCAGCGGGCAACCAGGCAGGCCAATTCGTCGGCCATCCTCGCGGCCACCTCCCGTGAACGAGCGGCTGAGCAAGGAAATCCACGACTCCCCCTTCGAAGACCAGAAATCCGGGACACTGCCTAAAGGCGACAGCGACCGCCCACTCTCCGTCCGGGCTCACTGGCGGCAACAGGACACACGTATCACCGTCCCAATCATGGTAACCCCAAGGTACCATCCGATCCCAGACCGCGGTCACCCTTTCCGGCAGCCTAGCCACCGATTCAAACTCCTGATGGAGATCACCTCTCTCCCCCCTCATGAGGTCCAGCAATGACTTGGCCGGCTCGGAACGCCAGACATACAAGTGACCAGCTATCACTCCATCGCCATAACCCTCCACCAGCGCCTTATAGTCACTGGGCAGCTCCTCGCCAACCCACTCCTCAATCTCACGCCAGTTCACATCAGGGACACCCCCGCACCGGCGCCTATCGCCAAGCACTGTGGCAATATCCATATCCCATCACCTCACATAAGTCCGATTCAGGCAAATCGGAGACTCCTTTTGCGCCACGTTATGCACGTAACAATCGACGGCCATACCTCGATTCCCGTAAGCCTGCAAATGCACATAAGCAGGTACCCCTGAAGCGGCCGTTGGATCGTAGACGGGAGTCACAATATAGCGCACATCCTGCCCAGCGATAACCTGCTCAGCGATACGGTTTTCGATGGTACTCATCGCTGGAGCATTCGCTTTCATATGCAGCGGTACGAGATTACGCAGGTCCGTCCCCGAGCCGCCGAACTGGCACCCGGCAAGATGCCCCCGAGCCCTAGCCCCCTTGGGGAGCTGCCAATAATCTGACGGCGTCACCATCCCCATCGCACAGTTATTATTCCACGCCGTTGGGGTCCCACCCTCCATGTCCTCCGGCTCGTCAAAGATCCCTATTATTCCGGTGGCCCGACAACCATCCGGTCCGGGGCGGAAACGCTCCCTCGGGAGATATACAATATTCCCTCGAGCATTCTCGCCCGCGTCATCACATTTTTCACTATTGCCATTTTCACCGCCAGGCTCCCTGGACTCGTCGGGGAACGCCTCAGGAAGACCATCCTCATCTTCACCAGGCACGTATCGGTTAGCCTCGATGAGATCGAGGACCGCCTGCCGGCCCATAGACATGGCCCACCCCTGGGAAAGTTCCCAGCGTCCGGCGTCTGCGTTCCAGTGCGGTTGGGCTGGCGGGAGGGCGGGGGCGGGGGTGGGGTTGGGGCCGCGATTCGGGTTCTGCGGTGGTGGGGGCGGGGGTGGCGTGATGACAGGTGCGGATGCGTATCCGGCGTACGAACCGCTGTGTATTCCGCCTCCGCCGCTGTAGCCGCTGTAGCCGCTGTAGGACCCGGCAGAGCCAGTCGATGGGCGAGCCGTACTGATGCCGCGACCGATGTTTTGCGCTGCCCTCCGTAGGAATTCCAGCTCGGATGCACGCGCGCGAGCGCTCCTGGCGGCCTCCAAATGGGCCTTCGCTGCCTCGCTCCTTGCGGCCTTTTGATCTCTCACAAGGTCCGTTAGCGAATCGTAGAACGACGATGGGGAAGACACGCTCAACCAACCCGTCCAGTCGATCGAGGCAGCCTGTTGGCTAACATAGCCCGCGATGCTGGCAATTGCTGCCGCCCCGAGCAACGCGACAGCAACTTCGATAACACACCCATCGACGCAGTGGCCGGTCGGGTCCGTGCCGTTGAGGGGGGAGCCTGCGATGTAGGCGTAGCGGTTGGTTTCGACGAGCCAGGTGTCGCGGGATGCGAAGCTGCCGGTTCCGGGCTGGTACCAGCGGGCCGCCATGTTGACGTCGCCGCTGTCGGGGTCCGTCCAGCCGGATTGGTAGCCGAGGGCGGGGAGTGTTCCGTCTTCGGTGAGAGGCTGGCCGAATGGGTCGTAGCTGCGTGTGCCGCTGAGTGTGGCGCCGTTGTCGGTGAGGATGGCGGTGACGTCGCTGTGCTGGTCGGTCACCAGGGGCTGGCCGTCCGCTTCCAGGAGCGCGCCGCCGGGGTCGCGCCGGTAGAGGGCCGTGCCGTCGGAGACCAGGTTGTTGGAGCCGCCGTCATAGGTGAACGATGTGTCGTTGTGCTGGGTGACACGGTCCAGTGAGTCGTAGCGGTAGGTCGTCTCGCCGTCGGTGATGCGGCGCTCGAACGCGTCGGAGGTGATGGTGCGTTCGCCTGTGGAGGCAAGAGTGCCTCGGGGCGTGTAGGTGTAGGTGGTGTCGCCGTCTGTCAGGAGGCGGTTGCGTTCGTCGTAGACGGCTGTGGTGTCGCCGGCGGAGGTGCGGTTGCCTGAGGCGTCCCATCCGTAGTCGGTGGTGGTGTCACCTCTGGTCCAGCTGGAGAGGCGGCCGGCGTCGTCGTAGCCGTAGGTGTCGGTGATTCCGTCGGTCGTCCGGGTGGTCAGGCGGTCGTCGAGGTCGTAGTCGTAGGTGGTCGCGGTGATACGGCTGTCGTCGCTTCCCCTCACCAGTTCGTCACCGGTGAGGCGGCCGAGGTCGTCGTAGGTGTAGTGGCGGGTGGCGTGGATCTCCCAGTTGGCTGACCTGGTCGCATCGTCCTGGGGGGTTATCCAGGTCTGGCTGAGGAGTCGACCTGCGTCGTCCCAGTAGTAGTCGGCCCGCAGGGCATACAGGTCCTCGCCTGCCCAGTCGAGTCGGCCGACCGAGTCGTAGGCGAAGACCGTCGCGCCGGCGGCGTCGGTGCGTTTGGTCATTTGGCCGTCGGCGTTGTACTCGTATGCCGAGGTGCCGCCGGGGCCGTTCGCTGTGAGGAGTTGGCCGCGGTCGTTGTAGGTGTAGGTGTTGCCGCCCGTGAGGTCGCCCGTAGCCTGTCCGGTCATGCGGCCGGCCAGGTCGTAGGTGAAGACTCGGTCGGTGGTCGGGGCTTCGGCTCCGCTGCCGGTCTCTCGGGTCATCCGGCCGAGGGCATCGTGGGTGCGGTGGCGTTCGACTCCGCCCGGGAGCAGCTCGGTGACTGCCTGACCGGAAGCGTCGTAGATCGTGGTCCACGTGCGGTCGGCGGCCTCGGGGTGGGTGTCGGTCGCCGGTTCGATGGTGGACTCCGGCTGTCCCCACGGGGTGTAGGTGTATCGGGTGGTGTTGCCCCGGCCGTCGGTCATGGTGGTGCGGTTGCCTGCGGCGTCGTAGCCGTAGCCGGTCGTGATCGAGGTGTCCTCGTCGACCGGGACGGTGCGCTGGGTGAGGCGGCCGAGGGCGTCGTAGGTGTTGAGGGTGCGGGTACCGGTCGCCGAAGTAGTGGCGGTCGTGTTGCCGTCGGCGTCGTATTCGGCCCGGATGGCCCGCAGCACGGTGTCGCCGGTGCCGTAGTCCTCCGTCGTGACGGCCAGGTTCAGGTGGTTGAAGTGCGTACGGCTGTGGTGGCCTGTCGCGTCGGTGACGTCTGTCTGGCGCCCGTACGTGTCGTAGCCGTACTGGGTGGTGTGTCCGAGTCCGTCGGCGACGGTGAGGACTTCCCCTGCGGCGTTGTACGTGGCGGTGGCGGTGCGGCCGGCAGGGGTGCGGGAGGTGATCTGATTGCCGGCGTCGTCCCAGGTGTAGGTGGTGGTCAGGTTGGCGGTCGTGGGGTACCGCTCGATGACGGTCTGGGTCAGCTGCCGTCCGAGGGCATCGTAGGTGGCCTCGGTACGGGCACCGGTCGGGTCGGTCATCGACAGTTGCAGGCCGGTCGGTGTCCAGCTGTAGGTGGTGACGGTGGGGACGGGGAGGATCGGCTCGGTCTCGGTAGGTGTGAACAGCAGCGAGGGCAGTTGCTCGGTGCCCGGATCCGGGTCCGTGCGGCGGATCAGGTGGCCGAGTTGGTCGTACGTGTAGGTGGAGGTTCGGCCGAGGGCGTCGGATGTGGAGGCGACGCGGCCGAGGGAGTCGTAGGCGATCGTTTCGGTGGCCGTGATGGTGCCGCCGCCGGGAGGCGTGTAATCCGGCCGGGTGACGGAGGTGGGGCGCCCCAGGTCGTCGTAGGCGGTGCGGCTGACGCCGTTGAGCGGGTCCCTGGTGTGCGTGATGTCGCCGAAGGTGTTGTAACCGGTGACCGTGCGAGGGCGTGTGCCGTCGGCCTCGGGGCCGACGGCAGTGGTGAGGCGGCCGAGGGCGTCGTATGCGAAGTCGGTCGTGTTTCCTCGTGGGGTGGTGGTGGAGGTGAGCAGGCCTCGCTGGTCGTACGTGTGCTGGGTCACGCTCTCGCCGTCGGCGTCGCTCACCGTTTCGGTGAGCGGGTTGCCGAGGGAGTCGTAGGTGTATGCGGTGGCGAGGAACTCTTCCTCGGTCGGCCCGTGCCGCCGCTCTTCCAGCAGACGGTCGGCGTCGTCGTAGGTGTAGGTGGTTCGCCGGTTGAGGTCGTCGGGGTCGAGGACGCTGGCGATCGTCCGTCCTGTGGTGTCCACCTCGAAGCTGACCGTGGTGAGCCCGCCGTTGCTCACGCGCTGCAGCAGATGGCCAGCCCGGTCGTAGGTGTTGTCCTCGATGACGATGTCCCGCCCGTCGACGTCCTGGGCCGTGACGGTGGCGACCAGGCCGTCGCCGTAGTACGTGTAGGCGGTCGTCGCGCCCATCGCGTCGGTGGAGGCGGCCAGGCGGCCGGCGGGGTCATAGGCGTGGGACTCGAGAGTCAGGTCGCGGACTTCGCCGGTCGGGTCGCCGGTCCAGTCCTCGAGAACCGACGTCGCGTGCTGGCCGAGGGGGGTGTAGGTGTAGCGGATCACGGTGCCGGCCGGATCGGTGTTCTCCACCACTCGGCCCATCTCGTCGTAGACGGTGTAAGACGTGTTGCCTTCCGCGTCGATGGTGCGGTCGAGACGCCCGTGATCGTCGTAGCGGTAGGAAGTGGAGCGCGGTGGGTCGTCACCGGTGATGTCGGCGATCGTCTCGGTGAGCTGGTTGCCGTCCGCGTCGAAGGTGCGGGTGACTTCCGCGGTGTGCAGTTCATCTGTCACCGCGTTCTCGCTGCCGGTGTCGGTCTCGGTGACCACGCGGGAGAGTTCGTCGTAGGTCAGGGTGAGGGTGACGCCGTCCGGCTCGCTGTCGGATATCTCGGTCTCGGTGAGGACGCGGCCCAGACCGTCGTAGGTGTACTCGGTGACCAGGCCGGAAGGGTGAGTGGTCCGTGCGGTGTCGCCGTTGGCGTAGTAGGCGTAGCGGGTGATCGTTCCGTCGGCCTGCTCGTCGGTCGCGAGAAGCCCTGCCGGGGTTGTTCCGCCACCGAACGCCGGTTCGGTTCCCGTCGTGTACGTGCGGCGAGTAGTGCGGCCGTCGGGAAGAACCGTCTCGGTGGGGAGGCCTTGGGCCGAGTAGGACATGGTCGTGCGGTAGGCGGGATCGGCCGGCCCGGTGGAACGGGCGTCCGCCGTGGCGGTGGGGCGGTCGTTCCTCGGATCCAGCGGATCGCCGGCGTTGAGGTAGTGGTCCGTGTAGGACGTCTGGCAGTTGTGAGGGCCGCGGCAAGTGGTGTTGGAGACCGTGTTGCCGCGAGCGTCGTGGCCGGTGATGGTGACGTTCCCCGCTGGATCGGTCACGGTGTGCAGGAAGCCGCCTGTGTCGTACGCGTAGGTGGTGACTCCGCCAGCGGCGTCGGTGGATGCGACCTTCCGATGGCCGCGCAGTGCGTCGTATGTGGTGCTGGTGGTGTGCCCCAGGGGGTCCGTCACGGTGACGGTCGCGCCGAGCGCGGAGGCAGCGTGCCGGCTCCGGGCGGCGTAGTGCGCTGCTACATCGCCCTCTGTCAGGGCGTGCCGGTAGAGGGCGACTTCATCGAGATGGCCGTTGAAGTAGTAGGTGCCTTCCGGCACACCCATCCAGCTGTCGTTCGCCGCGCCCGCGCCGAGATAGCCGTAGGACTGGCCCTGGCCGGTGACCGTGCCGTTCAGCGTCCCGACGACCGCACCATCGAGGTACAGCTTCTGTGTGGTGCCCGATCCCGTGAGGACGGCGTAGTGCCACTTGCCGTCCAGCACGGATTGGCTGGACGTGATGGGCGTCGTGCTGCCGCCCAGGACGTACCACTGTCCTCGGAGCTTCCCTGCCTCGTCGATATTCAGTACGGGGCGGTACGTCGCGGGTGTCTCGCCCAAAGGTGCGCTCTGCAGCCCGTAGAGAACGCCGGGGCCACGTGCGAGGAACCACATCTCCGCGGTGACGTCGGAAGTGCCTGTCAGCAGGTTCCCTGGGATGGCGATGGCTTCGCCATTCAAGTACGTGGACACGCCGTCCCCGTTGGCGAAGATGCTGCTGATGCCCACGGTGAGCTGTCCGGTCGGTGTCCCGGGGTGCTCTCCCGTCTCGTCGGTGACGATGTTGTCCGTGTCATCCATGCGCCAGTAGGCGACGGGGCCGTCCCCCGTGACGGCACCGCGGTAGGCGGCGCCGCTGCCCGAAATCTGTCCCATGCCTGCGCGGTAGGCGGTCAGGGCTTCGGGGAGTTCGAGACGTGCGTGGTCGTAAAAGGCGACTTCCGCGATCTGGCCCGTGAAGGGGCGGTAGCCGTTGGGCTTATCGTCCCAGCTTCCCGAGGAGTAGCCACCGCCGATGTAGGTGTAGTTCATGCCCCTGGTGTCGGTGCCGTCCGTGCTCGTGCCGACCAGGGTGCCGTCCACCCGCATGTTCTGCCCGGTGGCGGACGCGGACAGCAGGACGTGATGCCACTGGTCATCGTCCACACGCCGCTGAGAGGTGAGGGTCGCGTCCTCACCGGGCCGCAGACGTCCGCGGAGCTTCCCGTTGCCATCGACGAGGAGAACCGGCCACCATCCGGTCGGTGTCTCGGTCATCGGTGTGTTCTGCATGCCGACGATCACGCCGGATTCGCTGGTGCGGAACCACAGTTCGACTGTCTGTTCTCCCGAGGTACCCCACGCTTCCCGCGGCACCTCGACCGCGCTGTCCCGCGCGCCGGTGAAGTAGGGGGCGACGGTGTCGCCGTCCGCGAACGGTCCCGGGCCGCCCAGACGGACGTCACCGAGATACTCACCGGGCAGGTTCTCGCCGAGGGCGCTGGCCGCGACGGCGCCGCTGCGTTCGTTCAGGCGCCAGTAACCGGACGGCGCCAGGCCCCGGACGGTGTCGGCGTAGACGGCCGAGCCTCCGCTGTAGGTGGGGGCGGAGATCTGCCAGGTGCCGCCGTCCTCATCGGTGTGTTCCGTGATGCGGCCGCTGATGTCGTCGTAGACGTTGTGCGCGTGCGTGCGGCCGGTGGGGAGGGTGACGTTTGTGATGCGGCCGGTGGCGTTGCGCAAGGCGTAGTGCTCGGCGACGGTCGTCGCGTCCAGAGGGCGGTGGTACACCGCGACTTCGTCCAACTCGCCGGAGAATCGGCGGACACCGGAGGCCGCGCCGTCGAACCCGGACGATGAGTAGCCGGCGCCCAGGTAGGTGAAGGACATGTCCAGGTGGTCGATCGGTCCGGCGAGTGAACCGACCTCGTCGCCGTCGAGATAGAGGGTCTGGGAGGTGCCTTCGCCGGTGAGCACGGCGTGGTGCCAGGCGCCGTCGGTCACGCTGGCGCTGCTCGTGATCGGGGTGATGTTCCCGCGGTCGCCGGTGAAGAAGTAGCCCCTGAGCTTTCCGTTCGTGTCGACCGTCAGCGGCGGGCTCCACGATGTGGGTTTGCCGTCCTCCAGACGGTCGCTCTGGAAACCGACGAGGACGCCCGGGGAGGTGGTCCTGAACCACAGTTCGACGCTGAGGAAGGTGGTGTTGCGGATCGTGTCGTGCGGCAGGCGGACGACGGAGTCGGTGCCGTTGAAAGTGGCCGCCGTGTCGGAGGTGCCGGTCAGAGCCCCTTCAGCGCTGTAGCCGATGCTGTAGTAGTCGGCATCGTTGAAGCCGGTTCGTGAGGGCGCCGTACTTGCGGCCGTGCCTCCGCCGCTCTCGTCCAGCCGCCAGTAGGCCACTGGGTTCCGGTCGAGCACGGCGCTGCGGTACAGGGAGCCGTCCTCGTAGGTGTACTCGGTGCACTCCTCTTCGCCGCTCGGCGGGCACACTCGCGTGAGCTGGCCGTCCGTGTAGGTGTACGACCAGGTGAGACCCGGTTCGTCCGGAGCGACGGCGTTCGTGGACACCGTGGACACTCTTCCGTCCTGCCAGTCGAAAGTCAGTGTCCGACCCGACGTCATGTCCTGGACGGTGGCCAGTTGATCACCGTCGTAGGTGAGGTTCTGCTGTCTTCCGGCGCTGTCGGTGACGGTGCTCAACGTGCCCCCGGCGGCGAAGGTGTAGGTCGCGCCCGAGGTGTCCCGCAGGACCCAGCCACCTCCCGAGACGGGTGTGAGTGTCCCGCTGCCACCCGCGGGACCGGTGTAGGTGCCGTTGGCATTGCGCCCGAAGCGCACTCGGCTCCCTTCAGGGAGCGTGATGAGAACACTGCCGTCTGCCTCGGTGCGCGCTCTCATGTCCCAACGCGTCGTCCAGCCGGGGCCGAACGCCGTATCGGTGCGGAAGTCGAGCGAGTTGTACGTCCGGGTCACCGAAAGCTCGGGGCCTACCGTCGACACCGCGGCATCCGTCGCGGACGTCGCATAGTTGCCGCTCGTGCCACTGAACTCGTGACCGTCCTCGCCACCGAGGTGCCCGGTCACCGATGGCTGGGGAACCTGAGTCGTGAAAAGCGAGGGATTCGGGCGCAGCGAGGTGCTCTCACCGTCATTGACGTAGGCATACCAGGCGTAAGTCTTGTTCCAGGACAGCCAGCCGCTGGGTACGGCCCACTGCTGGGCGGTGGAACGGCTGCCGGTGCGGCAGTTCTTGCGGACGTTCTCGCCGTCGACCTCGCAGACCTCGAAGCTGTACTGCACGCGTGCGTTCGGGTAGTGATCGCGGTCGGTGCCTTCCGCCCACAGGGTGGGTGTCAGGGTGTCGAGCACGACGCCGCTGCCCGGTGCGGCCGATGTGAGGCGCGGGGGAATATTGACGGCCTCTATCCGTACCGCGGTGCCGGGGACTCCCAGATCCGTGAAACGTGTCGCGTTCACGGCCATAGTCCAGTCGAGCGTGTAGGTGCCTGGGTCGAGTGGAGCGATCCGGGCGTCGAGGGTGACGGTCTCGCCTGGTGATACGTCCTCGGGCATGACGGCGCCGCGCTGGAGTGCGGGGGAAGTGAGCTTCGTACCGTCCTCGTCGTAGAGGTCGTAGCGCAGCGTGTATTTGCCGTTCGCCGGCCAGGTCTCCCGCCCTTGGTTGGTGACGGTGATCTTCTGGACGCCTTCGCCGGCCGAGGTCACCGCGGCCGTCAGTTGTCCGGCACGGTAGGTCGCTCCGTAGGCGATCCAGGTCACGTCGAGGCTCGGGGCGCCATTGGGGTAGCGCGTCGAACCGAACTGCTTCCAGCCGAGTGAGTCGGTGGTGGACGCAGTGATCGCAAGGCCGTAGTTGTTCTTGCGCCCGTGCGTCCAGTCGTCGACCAGGCGGCGGCCGCTGCTGCCCAGCGAAATCGTCTCCCACGCCGGTGCGCAGGCCCACGAGGAATACCCGTCGGCTCGCCAGCCGTGCGCGAAGCGGTCAGTGGCCAGGGCGGCCCCGGTGGAAGGGCCGGGATAGTCCTCCAGTGTGCCGGCCGACCAGTTCTCGGTGATCGGCCGCACCGTGACAGGACGGGCCGTGCATGAGTACGACCAGGTGTTGTACAGGGCCAGCCTGGCGTCCAGGACCCAGGCGTTGCGGAGACTCGACTCGACACCCGAGAAGCGGAGGAAGGAGGCCGCGGCGTGCGCCCCTCCGTCGTACGTGCCGGTCTTGAGAACCGTGTCGGTGGAGAAGTTCGTGTTGTAGGGCCGCTGGACGTAGGTGGAGGAGGAAGCCTCGACACGAGTCACGGAGGGGTCCACACGGACGGGGTAGACCCGTTCCGGCGCGTCGAGCCACTCGTCGTCCAGGGTGACGGTCAGAACCTGGCGGTCCTGGTCATCCCGACTAAGGCTGTAGCTGACCCCCGCGGAGATAGCACCCTGTCCTGAGTTCTCCCCGACGTCGGCGTCCTCCATCCACCCGGTGGGCGCGTATGCCCGAACGATCCCCTCGGCGTCGGCGAAGGTGACTCCCCCGTGTTCGTCCAGGGCTGCCGTGAGCCCCACGAGTTCCAGAGGGAAGTGCCACTGTCTCGGCGCCGCTGGAGAGCCGAGAACCAGCGTTTCCTTCACCGTGTCATTACCGCCAATGAACTCCACGGAGGCCTCCGTGAAGACGTCACGGTAGGTGATGACGGACTCGTCGACCTCGCCGACGCTCGCCGCAGCGCCGGCCAGGGAATAGGCCACGCTGTATTCCGCGTCCAGGTCCATCCGCACGAGTGGAGCGTCGTCGGCCTCCGCGGCGAAGGCGATTCCGGCGTCGGTAGCCTCGGTCGTCCAACTGCTCGCGGTCTCGGCGGTGCGCGTCAGCGCGGTGTCTATGGGCTTCCAACTACCGTCGCCAAGAGCGAAGTTGACCGGTTCGTTGTAGTACCGGGTGGTGTAGGTGCCGTCCGCGTTGAGATAGGTGCGGGACTGCTCGTCACGTTCGGCAGGCAGCTCGACGCTGGTTTCCTCGCTGAAACCGGAGGCCGGCTCCGTCGGCTCGGTCTCCACTACCTCGGGGTCGGGGACGGCGACCGACGGCTCAGTTTCCCCCAGATCCTCGACAGTTGACTCGCTCGGTGCCAGCGGAAGCTCGTCGGACGCACGCCCGGGATCGGTGCCGTCCGGTTCAGTGTCCGCCGTCGTCTCCTCCGCTCCGACAGAGTGACCACGCCCCGCCGCGTCCGACCACTCCTGGACAGGCAACTCACCTGCCTGCTGCGACGAAGAGGCCCGCAACTGGCGGGCGGCGGCTGCGGCCGGATCCGAAGCCGCTGTGACGACCATGAGCGTAGCGACCGTCACAACAAGCGAACGAAAACGACGCACGATCCCCCCACACGGCACAGGAAAAACAACCACGCCATGGTTCCCCCTCTCAACATCAACAGGGAATGCTGGGGCTGGGATTTCAACAAGAGTCCACCCGCTCGACACCAAGAAGTCGACAGCGGGCAATCTACTAATGGGGGATAACCCTCAGACAGGGCTATACAGACATAAAGGCGCTTTGGCTTTTCACCGCACGTATGCACCGACCAGCGCCCCTCTGCATACGAATGATCATTTCGGCATACTCTCGCCCATTTCATTCGCCTCTGCCGGAGGTGGACCGCATCCACTCCACCTCGGACGTTCGGTAGGCCGTGTCACTCGCCGTGTCACTCGGAGTGGACCACACCCTCGCGTCGACGCCTACGCACCTGCACACGACATACACCGCATGTGGACGGCGGCGCCGCTCACGGCTGGCACCGAGTGCTATTGGGCGATCGATCCATCTCATGTGCGGTGGACGATTCGGAGATGGCCCTGTGCGCTCCTCGGCAGGGTGCGCCGAGGGACGGGCTCGGGTGAAGCGAGGGATGTCGCGAAGGCGGCCACGAGGTCTGGGGGTGAGCCGGCGGAGAAGCAGGCGCACCAGAGGTAGGAGGCTCCGATAGCTGGTTCCGCCCATGCCTGCCAGCCTCTGCGTGTCTCGCGCGGGTCGGATGCACGGATCAGCGGCGGCTCCGATTCGAGGGAGACGGTGGCTGTCAGTCCGGGGGGTGAAGCAGCGTCCGGGTAGTCGATATCGCGTTCCCAGCCGAGCCGAGTGAGGGCGGTGAGAACTGTCTCGTCTCCGGCGCTGCCCTCGCTCGGCCCGTTGGGCTGGAGGGCGTCGAGGAATCCGATCAGTGCCTCGAAGGGCATTCCCTCGGTGAAGTAGGCGCTCCATTCGGTCGCAGCCGTATGCGTGTGGCTGCGGGCGGAGATCTGCCAGGCCACGGGAAGGGCGCCGATTTCGATCGGGTAGCCGGCCTTTACCCACTCTGCGGATGTGAGGCCGTCGGGGCTGAGGTACAGGAGGGTGGCGTGGGCGGTGGGCCACATGGTCCAGCCGTTGTCGGCCAGGTGTTCGCCCACCGTGGTGGCGAGCGTCCCGTCATCTCCGGCGAGGTGACGGGGAGTCACCCAGTAGACCGGGGTCGCGGGGCGCTCGGGGGGCGGGTCAGGAGTCGAGTGTGTGTCCAGGTCGCCTCCAGGTGCTCATGGCCGTACGCCGGGATCCGGTTGCGCCGGCGGGTTCATCAGCGCGGTGGTGTGGGAGTGGGCGGGTGCCACATCAGCCGTTCCGCCACGTCGGGTGGGAGGTGGGTGTCCGATTCGTCGTCGGGGTACTGGGCGACGAAGGCGATGGCCCGGCCGTGTTCGTCATGGCTCGCGACGAGTGCGCCGATGCGGTGGGCCATGGGGAAAAAGGGGTTGAGCGCCAGGCGTACCGGCGTGTCCGGGGGAAGGACGGAGAGCTGGGCAGCGAGGTCTCCCGCGGTCATCTCAGTCACTGCTGCCTTCCCTCTCGGGGTGGGGGGCGTTCAGGGTGGCGGCGACCGCCGCGGCGACGACTTCGGCGGGGGTCGAGGGGGCGAAGGTGACCTTCCACCCGGGCTGGGAGGCGGTACCGGTCACCGCGAGCACCCAGCCCTCCCCGCTGCCGCAACGGCCGGCCGGGAACCAGCCGAGGTAGCACCTGCCGTCCCGGCTGCTGATGTGGGTGTCCGCCCGGTCATCGACCACGAGGGCGAAGTCGTCGGCGGCGAACTGGTCGGTGACGAGCGCCGGGTCGCCGGGGTCGAGGCTCCAGCGCCTTCGCCGTGGGACGCCGTCTTTCGCTGTGGTTTCGTTCGGCAAGGGCGGTACCTCTCCTTCTCGGTTTGCGGCAGGGAAGGTCGAGGTTGACATGCGCTGCGGCTTTCGGCCAGATCGTTCCCGTCTGCCCGAAGCGAACTACTCCCACTGCCTGCGTGCATGGGAAAAGGGCGTGGTCGACAGAATGGCGATTCTGTCGACCGCGCCCTTTTCGGGCACTCGTGTCCGTCAGCGTCTGGGTGCTGTGGACGGTTGGCGAGGAGGTGTCGCGGTGCTCCAGCGAGTGATGCTGGGCGGCGTGGCTCCGCGGGTGGAGCGCGCGATGTCGAGGGGCGTCGGAGTCGGCTGCACCGGGGTCAGCTGCGCGACGGCCTTCAGTGGGCGGGCGAGGAATTCCTTCCAACGCAGGAGGGGGACCGGATCCGCCACGGACGTGGTGATGGCGGTGACGAGTTCGACGGGTGTGGCGGAGGATGCGCTCGCGTACCACCGGCTGCCTGTCGGTCCGCCTTGGAGCAGCCATCTGGTATCGAGGGTTGTCAGCTCGGCCGTACGGTTCGACGGCCATCGCTTGTACTGGAGGCTGGCCAGACGGTCGGGGGAATGCAGGGAGACGAGCGTCACGTCGTCGCTTCCGTAGCTCCACTGCTGCTCCAGCAGCGGTCGGATGGGGGGTGACATATCCAGGTGGCACGGCGCGAGGTAGGCATGAGGTCCGTCGGTGTATGCCTGGGCCAGCGCTGTGGTGAACGCCGTGACGAATTCGGTGGGGCAGGCGTCGTTGAAACTGACGGCCCACGCCGGGACGTCGAACGGCTCGGCGGCGGCCGTGATACGCCACAGCCCGTCGTCGGCTCCTTCGGGGAGGAAGCCGAGGCGGACGCGGTGGTCGGGTGATGAGCAGTAGGCGTTGCCGAGTTCGTCGTGGGTGAGGTGGAAACCGGCATCGGTGAGGGGGGTGAGCGCCGGGTCTCCTATTCCAGTCGTGCCGGCGAGGTGGCGGGGGGAGACGTAGACGTCCCCGTCCAGGTCGTACTTCATCGACGCGGTCCAGTCGTGGAGACGGCGGCGCGGGCCGGAGGTGGAACGGGCCGGTGGGAGAAGAGATCCCCGGGCCGCCAGGCGGGGACGGTCGGTGCTACGGCGGAGGGGGTGACGGTCAGTCCGGTACGGACGCGCGGTACGGCGGGCGGCTGATGGCTCGGCCAGACAGGATGATCCGGTCGGCTGCCGACCGGGCGGCCGGCGGCCCAGGTGGACAGGCCCTGGTAGACGGGGGCCAATGCGTGCCCGGTAGCCGTGAGGCGGAAACGGCCGTCGTCCGCCTCTTCGACGAGTCCGTCGGCCTCGAGTTGCCGCAACTGTGGGTAGGCCGTGGTGGTGCGCCCGGCCGTCACCACGGCCGCGGTGACGGCCGGGCCGCTGGTGGCGCCCCGGGCTTTGAGCGTCCACAGGATCGGGGTGGCGTACCGGCCGGAGATGAGCGCGAGGGTGTCCTCGGCTTCCTCGGCGGCGGGGACGGGCCGGGGGCGCAGCGCTCCGGCGTCGTCGGGGGCGAGGGGCTTTTCGAGGTGCTCGCTCCCCCACTTCGCGAGTATGGACAGAGCGGGGCGGAGGTCGGCACCGCGCTGGGTGAGGCCGTAGGTGACGTGATGGGAGCGGTGTTCGACGCGTTCGACGAGGCCGGAGGCGGCCAGCTTGTTCAGGCGTGGGTGCAGTTGGCCGTCTGCGAGCCACGGCAGTCGTGTCTTGATCTCGGTGTAGCGCAGAGGGCCGGGGGCGAGGGTCATCAGCGTCCACACGGTCCACCGTGCGTTGAGCATGGCGACGGTCTCGGTGACTCTGCGAAGGTCGGGGTCGTTCATGGCCACGTGGTTGTTCCTCGGGGTCAGCGGCTTGGGGCGGCCGAGCGGGTCGGCGAGGCGGGGCGGGTCGGGGCAGGAGCGGTGGGTTCCGGTACGCGGCGCAGGCCACGGAGGACGGCGGTGAGGACCTGGATGTGGGTGTCTCGGATCGCGGTGAAGTCGGCGATGCGGCGGGAGCAGTCGAGGATGTGGCCCGTGTCGGCACCGTCGAACGTCCGCTGTGGGGAGGTGAGTTCGTGGAGTCGCTGACGCTGCTGGTCGATGGCCCTGTCCGCCAGGTGCAGGGCGTCGTGTCCTTCGACGAGCGCGGCGAGCATGGACTCCGGACGCTGCTCGGCCTCGGCGCGCAGCTCGGCGATCGGCCGGCCCCAGAGGGCTTCGATCCGCTCGACGACGGCCTCGACGGAGGGTTTCTCGTGGGTGACGGGCAAGGCGCAGCCTCGGATCCAGGTCTTTGGTCGCGGAACACGGAGATGGCAGCGACGGCAGAACGGGGGAATTACGGGACCATCGTCTGCATCGGTGCCGATTTCGCTAACCGGCCGTGCGACTTAAGTCGCTGCTATCGACGGCTCGGTCCGGGCGGGGCGGAGCAGCCCGGTGGGTATTCGCTCGGCCGAAGGGTGAGAGACGTGGTCTGTGCGGGATCAGGGAGAGTGGTCACCTCGCCCTCCCAGTATTTCTCCCACCATTGGGTAGCTGCCTCGTAGGTGGCGAACGGGGCCTCGCGCAGGGTGTGGGTGCCTGCCTGCAGGTCGGTCGTCTCCAGCAGGATCCGGAAGGGTGGGCGGCTCCCGTCGACGGCTCGCAGGAGCGCGGCGATCCGCACGGGCTCGGAGTCTTCGGTGTAACTGTGGAGCAGCGCGAACCGATCGCCGTCCGAGGTCAGCCGGGTTTCGAGTGCTCGGGTCACATCGTCCGCGGCGCTCGTGCCGACCTGTTCGCCGAGCTGGATCGCATCGGCCGGGCATCCCCGGGCGATGAGCCATGACTGGGCCATCGCCGGGAGGGGGAGCCGGACGAAGTCGGAGCAGAATGTCATGCTCGCCGGGTCCCGCGTCAGGTGGAGAGCGGCGATCTGCGGCATTCCGGGATAGCCCCAGGTGGCGGAAGTGTCGTGCAGGAGAAAGTAGCTGTGTGCGTCATCCGCCGTGTGATGTTGGGCCAGAACGTCCAGGTCGAAACTTTGGGATTCCCATTCGCCCGGTGCTTCCCCGCGTGCCGGTTCATAGCCGTCCAGACGAAGCCGGTCGGACAGTGCGAGAGAGTCGGTCATCTCCGCTTCCCGATGCGTCCCGGCCCGGGACTTGCGCTGATGGGGCGGTCGGTGAGGGGCCAGGTCCCTGGAGAAGGTCGGGGGGCCGCGTTCGTCGGGCGCGGCGGCTGGAGGGCTGCCAGCAGGGCGTGGCGGCCGGCGGCGGTCAGGGTGACCGACTGTCCGGCGAGGAGCGTCCGCGAGGTGTTCAGGTGTACCAGCCCCGCCTTTCGCAGGTCGTGCACCTGCGCCGGCGAGAGGGACTCTCCTGTCGTGGTCGTGACGGTGAGCCGGTGGGTGAGGGCGTTCTCCCTCAGTGTGGTTCCCTGGCCGCGGCTGATGCATATCAGGGCGGCCGTATCCCTGGCCGACAGTTCACCCGGCGGGCGCGGGCCGCGCTCCGGGACCGTTCCGAGCCGTGCCAGGGCCGCGACCGTCGTTTCCTGCCGGACGTCCCGGTCACGCGCCGCGTCGCGCAGATGCCCGACAGCACGGTCGACCCGCGTGAGCAGGAAACGGTCGACAGGCCCCGTGGACGTCAGGCGATGCACGAGTGCCAGCTGATACGTGACCGTCTTCTCGGCTTCGAGGAGTTGGCGGTAGGCATTCGCCAGGCGCAGGCGCGGACCGTCCAGCAGTCCGCGCTCCAGCAGCCGTAGGAATTCGCCGGCCGTGCAGCCGGCCGCCTCGGCAATCTGTGCGTCCAGCGCCGTCTCCACCGCACCGGGCGCCCGCCCTCCGGAAGATCCCGTCATCGCCTGCCCAGGGCAGCGAGATCCGCACGGTGGTACGCCTTCAGGCGGCGTCCGTTGCCCAGCCGGGTGTCCCTGGTGTGGATGCGGTAGGGGGCCAGCAGGTGAGCGAGGCGCTGCTGGGTGAGGTCCCGGTAGAGCCAGCGCCCCTCGGCGGTTCCGGGCAGGTGCCGCAGACCGGCCACCAGATCGGCCGAGGCCATGGCGGCAGGATCGCCCGCGGTCGAGAACGCGGTGAGGCACGCGTCCAGGAGCGACATGGGCTCCGGAGAATCGGTTCGCCCGGCCTGAGTGCAGGAGCAGCGGGGCGTCGCGTGCGTCGTTTCGGCGACGAGGACGACGCGCTGGCCGGGCTCCGGCCAGATCAGGACGATCGGTGACTTCACGGAAGGGGGCCTTTCTGGCGTGCGGGTGGAGCGGGAAGCTGAATACGCGACTCGGTTCCGGTCCGAGCGGCACGCTGTGGGGAGCGCGTGCGGGCTGCCGTGGGGCGTGGGCCGACGGGCGGGTGCGCCAGGCCGAGACGCTCGCGGACGGTGCGGTAGATGTCGTATCCGGCGCGCGGCCGCAAGGCGACCACGTGGATTTCGACCCTGCGGGCGGAGCCCCGGGGCGCCGGCCGCTGGGTGTAGACCGTGCGCCAGGCGTTGCGGGAGTCCACGTAGAGCTTCCGGTACCCGGTCAGGTCGTCGTGGAGACGGCGGCCGACGAGTTGTGCCCTGACCGCGTCCTGGATCTGGGCGAGGGCGAGGTCGCGGATGTCTCCGGGGGCCTGGAGCAGGTCGGAGAGGGCACGAGGGTCGAATGACAGGGCGAACAGCTCGCTGCCGGTCACCGGGTGTCCCCGTCTTCCTCGTCGGTGCCGCTGTCCGTTGTGCGCGTCGAGGGCTGGGGCCGGGGCAGGAGGCGGTGTGCCGGCCGGTCCGGGTCCGTCATGCAGGCGGACAGCGGCCCGCCGGGCGCCCGGATCACCGCCATGGTGTGCGTGAGGAAGTCGCGGTGCCACACGAGCATCCCGGCCGGTCCGGCTTCGGGTTCGGCGTGCTGCTGGTAGGCCAGCCACAGGGCGTGCAGCCAGGCGAGAACGTCCTGGTGTTCCTGCCATCGCCGGCACCAGGGTGACGCGGTGGTGACCTCGGCGCCGTGGGTGGGCATCAGGAACCCGTCCACCCAGCCCGTCAGGGCGTCGATCTCGTCGTCGAGTTCCGGGCCGTCCAGCTCGAGGATCGGACGCGGCTCCGGCGGGGCGGCCGGCACCGGGGCGGACGGAAGGCGCCTGCCCACGGCTCCGAACGGGACCGGGTTCTCCTCGGCGAGCGCGTCGAGCCGGCGTGCCTGCTCGGCCGACCGGTCCAGCAGCTTGCGCACGCTGGCCTCGATCGTCTCCAGGTCAGCCTCGGGAATGCGTACGGGCCGCGCCGTTCCGCTTTCGGCTTGGGTCGGTTCGGGCAAGGGAATTCCTCCATTCCAGGAAGGGATCGTCCGCTGCCCAGGGTCTTCACGGGACCCGATTTCGCCAACCGGGCCGCCTCTGCTATGCGGCCACGACAATGCGAGTTGTCAGCTCGTCAACTCGAAGTCCCCGGGATCTCCGGTCTGCTGGAGCGTCTCGTCGAGCCGCCGAGCGGCGATCTCGTGGTAATGCGTTGTTTTTTCCACGCCGATGAAGTCACGCCCCTCGAGCAGGGCGGCGACACCGGTGGAGCCGCTGCCGGCACAGAAGTCGAGCACTGTCCCTCCGGGCGGCGCGATCTTCACCAGCTCACGCATGACCGGAACCGGCTTCTGGGTGATGTGACAGCGCGCCTTTCCGGACGGCTGGGACGCGCTGTAGAGGCCGGGCAGGTAGACCGGGTTGCGGTCCCCGTCGATGGCGCCCTTGCTGGCCCACACGATGAATTCGCAGTTCTGCGTGAACCGGCCTTTCTGCGGTCGGCTCGTGGGCTTGTGCCAGGCGAGGATCCCGCGCCACAGCCAGCCGGCTGCCTGGATCGCGTCCGTTGTGACGGGAAGCTGCCGCCAGTCGCTGAACAGCAGCGCTGTCCCGCCGTCCCGGGTGAGACGGTGGGCTTCCGTCATGATCTGGGTCAGCCAGAAGCCGTAGGAGCGCTGGTCCATGTTCTCGCCGGTGAAGTCCGGCAGCCGGTGCTTGGCTTCGGCGCTGCTGTACTTCTGTCGTGCGCTGCGAGACGTGCGTTCCATCGCCGTGCGGCCGCCGGAATTGTAGGGCGGATCGGTGATGACGCTGTCCACGCAAGCGTCGGGCAGCCCGGAAAGCACGTTCAGCGCGTCACCATGATGGAGAGAAAAAGACAAAGACACCTCGCGGGTTTCGGGAAAGAGTAAGGCGATTCCCTCCCCTCCCGCCCGGAAGACTGCCTGCTTCGGGAACGGTGACGAGAAAGGGAACGGTCACCTTACGGCCGGATCCCCGGTCGGGCCTCATCGGCCGTCGGGCCGCGCTTCGCTTCATCCGGCTGATTTCGGCAACCGGTGAACCGTCCTTACGGTGCTTGCACCACTCGGCGCCCCGTGCTCCGGGGATTGCACCAGTACGCACCGGGCGTCTGTGCCGAAGCCACAGACGCCGCCGATCTCATTCCGAGGATTACCGTGACACCTTCCATCGCTCCCGCATTCTTGCCGCCGCCCGGTGACGGGACAGCGTGAAGGGCGTCCTCATCGGAACGGCGGTGCTCGTTCTTTCCCCGTTTCTCATCACCGGGACGGCACTCGTGGCCTTCGCCGGCCACGCGGCGGTCTCCGCGTCGCCCACGGCCTGCCAGGACGCCCTCGACGCCGCGTCGATCGCCGAGGAGCTCTCCGAGCTGGACCAGCCGGACGAGCAGGTCGCCAACGCCTCGGTCATCGTCTCCACCGGCCGGCTGCTGGACATCCCCGCCCGTGGGCAGGTCATCGCGCTGGCCACCGCCATGCAGGAGTCCGGGCTCCTCAACCTCCCCTACGGAGACCGGGACTCGCTCGGCCTCTTCCAGCAACGCCCCTCCCAGGGCTGGGGAACGGCTGAGGAGATCCTCGAACCCGCCTCGGCAAGCACCCGTTTCTACGAGGCGCTGGTGCAGGTGGACGGCTGGCAGCAGCTCACCGTCGCGCAGGCCGCTCAGGCCGTACAGCGATCCGCCTATCCGGACGCCTACGCCCAGTGGGAAGACCTCGCCACCGCCCTGCAGGAAGTCCTGGCGGAGACCGCCGTGGAGTCCGACGGCGCCGCATGCCCCGACAGCGACAGCACCGACTGGGACACCATCCCCGAAGGGACCGTGCCCGAGGGGTACGCGATCCCCGCAAGCGCCGGTCCGGCGGCACGAACGGCGATCGTCTGGGCGATGGGGCAGCTCGGCACCCCCTACCAGTGGGGCGGCACGTGCACCGACCCGCACGGCCCCGACCCCATGGCCCGCTGCGACTGCAGCTCCCTGGTGCAACAGGCGTACGCCCACGCGGGCGTATCGCTCACCCGCACCACCTACACCCAGGTGACGGAAGGCGAGGCCGTCTCCCCCGACGACATCGCTCCCGGCGACCTGGTCTTCAGCCGAGGCACCGCCGAACGGCCCGAACACGTCGGCATGGCCATCGGCGCGGGACTCGTCATCGAGGCACCGCGCACCGGCAAACCCGTACGGATCACGCCGCTGGAGGACTGGGACGTCCTCGTCGTGCGCCACGTCGTCTGACAGCACCCTCTTCTCCCATCCCGCTCTCCCGCCAGGCCGACGACATGGCCCTGGCCCGCAAGGAGTTGCCATCCCCGCTCCCCTTTCCACCCTCGCGTACGACCCGGGCGTTACGCCCGCCGAAGGCGGCCTGCCGGGGCTTTCCGTCCTGCGCGAGGTCGTCAACAGCATCAACCTGTTCTGCATCCTCGCCGTCGTGGGTGCCCTCGCCGTCTCCCTGAGTGTGTGGGCCTGGGGCCACCACACCGGCGGCCATCAGGCCGAGGCCAACGGCAAGAAGGGCGCCGTCGTAGCCGCCGGCGCCGCGCTCGGTCTCGGCGCCGCCAACGGCATCGTCGCCTTCTTTTCCGCACTCGGCACGGAGGTCCACTGATGCGCAACCCCCTCGCCAGCACGCGGATCAACCGGCGCGTCGTGCTGCTCGCGCTCGCGCTCGCCGCACTGCTCGCCCTGACCGCCGGCGCCGCGTTCCTGACCGCACGCACCGGCGACGGTGGCCATGACGAGGCGGACGGCGGCCCTTCACCGGCCCAGCAGGCCACTCCGTCGCCGTCCGCACCCTCGACCGCCGAGGGCCTTCCGCGCCCTCCGCACATCGACGAGCCCATCGCCTTCGCGGAGGCGGCAGCTACCGCACTGTGGTCCTACGACACCCGCACGACGACCCGGGCGCAGCACCTCGCCGCCCTGGCACAGTGGATGACCGGCGAAGAACGCTACGCCGACTGGTCTTCCGTGGCCGGTCAGGTGCCTGACGCCGTGCTGTGGTCCCGCATGGCCGACTCCGACCAGCACACCGCTGCCCGCGAGCCCGAGGGTCACTTCCCCGCCGCGTTCCAGCAGGCACTCGCGGAACACCCCGCCGGCATCACCGAGGCGTACATCTACGCCGTCACCGTCAACGGAACCCAGAGCATCGCCTGGACCGATCCGGACGGGGGGACGGAAGCCGCGGGCTCGGAGGAACGTGCCATCACCCTGGCCGTCCAGTGCCGCCCGTCGCACGACTGCGCCCTGGTCGCCGTCTCCCCCACCGTCATGTCCTGACCGGACCCACACATAGAAAGGAAGCGCGTGGGTTTTTGCGATCTTCCTCTCGTCGGCTCGGCATGTGACATGGTCGACACGATCGGCGGGGCCGCCGACGCGGTCGGCGACGCCGCCGCATTCGCCGCCGATCCCGGCAAGGCCATCGGCGAGTGGATGGCCGACAGCGCCGGCGAACTCGCCGCCGCGGCCGCCGATCTGGCCGCCGACGCGGTCGACGCCACCACCCATGTCGATCTCGGCGCCCAGTGGTTCATCGACAACTACCAGATGCTCCTGCCGATCGGCCTCGTCCTGATCGTCGCGACCTTCTGCGCCCAGCTGACCCGCGCGGCGCTCCGGCGCGACGGCCAGGCCCTCGCCCAGGCGTTCACCGGCACGGTGACCGGCGTCCTGTTCTCCTTCGCCGCCATCGCACTGACCACCGTCGCCCTGGACGTCACCGACGCCCTCAGCGACGGGCTGTTCACCGCATCCGGGCAGTCGGTCTCCGACGCCGTACGCCGCGTCGTGTCGGTGGGGCAGATCACCGGACTCACCGACCTGGGCTGGCTGGTCGCGGTCTTCGCCGCCCTGGCAGCCGCCCTGGGCGCCGCACTGTTCTGGTGCGTGATGATGGTCCGCAAGGTCGGGATCCTCGTCCTGGTCACCCTGGCCGTCTTCGCCGGAGCCGGCGGCGGCTGGGAAGTTGCCCGCCGATGGCGCCGGGGCTGGATCGAGGCCACCGCGACCCTCGTGGTCTCGAAACTGCTGATGACGGTCATCTTCGTCCTGGGCATCAGCGCGATCGGCAGCAGCGTAGCCGAGGGCGGAATCGGCGCCCTCGCCGACGTCCTGGCCGGCACCGTGATCATGGCGCTCGTGCTGCTGTGCCCGTACGCGACCTTCCGGTTCGTCCACTGGGCCTCCGAGGGCACCAGCGGCGAGGACATCCACCGCGCCGGCGGTTCCGGCGCACAGGTCGCCCGCCAGCACGCCTCCCATGTCGGCCGGCGCGCTGCCGCCCTGGCCGCCAGCGGCGTCGGCGGTGCGGCTGCCGCCTCCGGCACCGCACCCCAAGGGCCGGACTCTCCGACCGGGACCTTCCCCCGTTCTCCCGCCGCCACCGCACATGTCAGCGGCGAAGGAGCTGCGGTCGGCATGACGAAGGCCGCGATGCCGCCCGACGTCGATCAGGGAGCCGGCACGCTACCCGGCCGGAACTCCGGGCGCCGCCGGCCGGAAGTAACGCCCTCCTCCCGCGAGCCCACCGGCCCCCGCGGGAGCGCCCCGGCGCCTTCCCCGGGCGCCGCGTCCCGTCCGCAGCCGGCCCCGGGTCCATCCAGCCCCGGTCCCATCGGACCTGCCGGGCCCCCGCCCGACGGCACCTGACCCGGCACCTTCCAGGGGGCGGCACGCCATGACGGACCCGTCCGCGTGCCGCCCCGCCCGTCCTCGCCCGGAACCGTTCTCCCTTGCCCGAACAGCTCGCCCCTCCCACCGTCGTCTTCCCGCACCGACCCAGACGCGGAGTCCTCTACGGCCTCTCCCTCCCCCAACTCGTCCTCGCCGCATCAGCGTTGGCGCTCCTGCTGCTGACCCTGCTGTCCGCCGGCCTCCTCAGCGCCGTCGCCCTCGGCCCCGTCTGGGCAGCGGTCGCCACGCTGGTCACCGTCCGCCGCTCGGGACGCCCGCTGATCGACTGGCTCCCCGTCATCGCCCGCTATGCCCTGCGGCGCCGAACGGGACAGACCCGGTGGCTGGCACGCCCCGTCACCCGGCCCCGCCGCGAAGGGCTGCTGCACCTGCCCGGCAGCGCCGCCTCCCTCCAGGTCCTCAGCCCCTCCGGCCCCGGTGACCAGGCCGCCGCCGTGTACGACCCGCACCGGCGCGTCCTCGTCGCCATCGCCCGGGTCACCTCCCGCGCCTACGTCCTGCTCGATCCCGCCACGCAGCACCAGCACGTGGCCGGGTGGGGACGCGTGCTCGCGAGCCTGGCGCGCACGGAGCACATCGCCGCCATCCAGGTGCTGGAGCGCACCGTCCCCGACTCGACCGGTGACGCGGTCGCCCGCCACTGGAGGCGCCATGGGCACCACACCGGCCCGGCCGCCGACATCTACGGCGAACTGGTCGCCGCGGCCGGACCGGCCGCCGCTCCTCACGAGACGTATCTCGCGGTCGCCCTGGACCTCAAGGCGGCCCGGCGGCTCATCGGCCAGGCCGGCGGCGGCCTGGGCGGCGCGTTCACCGTGCTGTCCCAGACCACCGCCGGCGTCACCCAGGCCGTCCGGAACGCCGGACTGACGGTGACCGGCTGGCTGACCGCCCCGCAGGTCGCCGGCGTCATCCGCAGCGCCTACGACCCCACCGCCCGTACGGCGCTCCAGCAGTGGTCCCCTTCCGGCCGCACGGAAGCCGATCCGGCCGCCGCCGGACCCGTCGTGCAGATCGAGGAGCACGACCGGCTCGCCACCGACACCGCGCGGCACGTCACCTACTGGGTGGAGAACTGGCCCCGCACCGAGACCGGCGCCTCGTTCCTGCACGGGTTGCTGTTCACCGGCGGCGTGCGGCGCTGCCTGTCCCTCATCCACACCCCGCAGGATCTCGACCGTGCCCTGCGCGACATCCGCCGCACGAAGGCCGGCATCCTGGCGGACGCCGCCGAACGCGCCCGCCGCGGACAGGTCGCCGCCGAGGCCGACGACGTCGAGTACCAGGACGTGATCAGCCGCGAACGGCAGCTCATCGCGGGGCACGCCTCCGTCGGGCTGACCGGCCTGCTGACCATCTCGGCACCTGACGACACAGCGCTGGACGCCGCCTGCACCCAGATCGAAACCGCCGCCGTCGCCGCTCAGATCGACCTGCGGCGCTTCTCCTACCAGCAGGCCGAGGCGTTCCTCCTGGCCGCGCTGCCCCTGGCCCGCACCGCCGCGTGAACCACCATGTCCCGGCAGAAAGGAGGACTCCCGTCGCCTCCGCCCATCCGGACGATGCCGATCTCTATCTGCGGGCCGCCACCGCGGGCATCCGCCACCACACCCGGGCACTCACCCGGCGAGGCACCGATCCGGCCACCCGCGACCATCTCGACCAACTCCACGCCCACCTCGTCGAACTGCTGCGGCTGCTCGACCACCTCACGAACACCGTCCGGCCCCAGCACCCCGCAGCCGGCCGGTCCGTCGCTGAAGCCCGCAACCGGCTGTGGGAAGCGGCCACCGGCATCCACGCCGCTTTCCATCACCTCCCCGCACCCGCCGACGGCCCGCCCCTACTGACCATCTGCCGCCGCCATCTCTCGGCCAGCCACGCCGTCCGCCGCCACACCACTCCCTCGGACCTGACCCGCGAAGGACCGCCCCGGTGACCCACCGTTCCCGCACCGCCGCCCCGCTGTTCGTCCCCCGCGGCGACGGCAGGACGGCCCGCGCGGCGACACGCCGCCTCCTCGCCCAGGCCACCGCCCGCTCCCGGGCCGCCGACACAACCACGACGGGCACGGCGCTTGCCCTGCCCCCGCCGGTCCACCCGCCCGGCGGACGCCGTGGCCCCGACTCCGCCCGCGCCGGCACACTGCGGCTGCCCGACCACCACCTCACCACCGCCATCGCCGCCGGCGCCTACCCGTTCCTCGCCGAAGGCGGCCTGGGCGGCGAAGGCACCTACATCGGGCGCGACGTCCACGCCGAGGCGAGCTTCTGCTTCGACCCCTTCCGCCTCTACGGCACCATCGACGGCTTCACGAACCCCAACGTGCTGCTCGCCGGCGTCATCGGCCAGGGCAAATCCGCGCTCGCCAAAAGCCTCGCCCTGCGCAGCAGCGCCTTCGGCCACCGCGTCTACGTCCCCTGCGATCCGAAGGCCGAATGGACGCCCGTGGCCGCCGCTCTGGGCGGTACCACCATCGCACTCGGCCCCGGCCAGCCGGGACGGCTCAACCCGCTGGACACCGCCCCGCGCCCCGCCGGCGTCCCGGAAGCCGACTGGGCCGATGAAGTCCGCAGCCGCCGCCTGCTGCTGCTCACCTCCCTGGCCCGCACCGTCCTGTCCCGGGAGTTGCTGCCCATGGAGCACACGGCCCTCTACGTCGCCCTCGACACCGCCGTCGCCGACGCCGCACGCGCCGGACGTCCTCCGCTCCTGGGCGACGTCGCGCTCGTCCTCACCAGCCGACGGCTCGACCCCGACGACGAGCACGCCTCCCGACAGCTCACGAACGCGGCACGGGACGTCGCGCACGGACTGCGCCGCCTCGTCCAGGGAGACCTGGCCGGCATGTTCGACGCGCCCTCCAACCTCCGGTTCGACCCGGACGCCCCGATGCTGACCATCGATCTCTCCCGCCTCGGCAACACCGGCGACGACACTGCCCTCGTGCTGGCCATGACCTGCGCTTCAGCGTGGATGGAAGCCGCCCTGGCCGATCCGGACGGCGGCCGGCGCTGGATCATCTACGACGAGGCATGGCGGCTGATGCGACACACCAGCCTCCTGCACCACATGCAGGCCCAGTGGAAACTCGCCCGCGGACTCGGCATCGCCAACCTCGCGATCATCCACCGCCTCTCCGACCTGCTGACGGCCGGCGACGCCGGAACAGCGCCCCGAGCACTCGCCGAAGGACTGCTCGCCGACTGCTCCACCCGCATCATCTACCGCCAGGAGACCGACCAGCTCCACGCCGCGGCCGACCTCCTCGGCCTCACCACAGTCGAGACCGACGCCATCGCCCACCTCAACCGGGGCCGCGGCCTGTGGAAAGTCGCCGGACGCTCCTTCATCGTCCAGCACCTCCTCCACCCCACCGAAGCCGAATACTTCGACACCGACACCCGCATGCACTGAGCCCTCCGTGCCCCATCGACCGGCAGCAGGCCCATGAATCTTCCCGTTGGCCACGAAGCCCCGCACGAGCGCGTGCCCGACCTCACCGACGCACTCAACGCCACGACCGACACCGTACGAGCCGCCGACCTGATCCGCCTCGTCATCCACCCGGAGACCGGACTGCTCGAACGTCTCGCCGACTTCTTCGAGGCCGCGGCCGAGCACGCCAGAGGGCTGGAGGCGGACGACGGCTTCGACCTGCACTACGAGTTCCAGGACGCGGCAGCCGCTCTCCGCGACTTCGGCAACGACCTCCAAGAACCCGTCCGCCGTCTCCGCTCACTCGGCACGGCCACCCCGCAGCGCCCCCACGATCAGGCGCCGGCCGAAGCCGCCACGAAGCCCCCGCCCGTTCCCCGCACAGCGGCTCCCGTCACCCGCCGCCGCTGACACCCCGCCCCAGGAGGCCCTGCTCTGTCCACACGATCCGTCATCGCCCGCCCCAACGGAAACAACGGGTTCACTGGCATTTACTGCCATTTCGATGGCTACCCCAGCCATCAGCTCCCGCTCCTGCTCACCGCCTACAACCACCGGTGGAACAACGACCTCGACGCCATGTCCCGGTACCTGATCGACGAAGTCGCCGTCGGGTGGGAGGCACTGGGCACCGATCTCCTGGACGGCGCCCCCGAAGAGGTCAGGACACGGCTGATCGACAGCCCCCACCCGAGCCAGCACCTCGTCCTCCACACACCGGACGGGACACCACCGCAGCGCATGACCACCACCGAGGCGAACACGGAAGGACTGGAGTGGGCCTACCTGCTGCGGCCGGCCGGTATCCACGTCATCCACCTCCCCGAGGGCTACAACGCCCTCGCCCCCTGGGACACCAACCCCCTGTCCCCCTTCAGCGACGATCCGGCACGGTGGGCGCCCGCCCGCAGGACTCCCTCAGCCGGACGCGGCAAGGCGACACCTGCCCGTGCGGAACCCACCTCCCGGACCGCACACCGACACTGAACGCGAAGCGACCAAGTGGCCGGACAAGCGGCCTCGCGGGCAGACGCCTTCCTCACCGCAGCCACGTCGCGGCAGTGATCTCCGGTCCTGGCAGGCACCTACCCGACAGACACCGGTTGGGGAAACCGGCGCACCACCGGACCCTGAACACGTCGTTGTCCGGTTCCCACCAGGAAATCCCGTGATCGATCCACTGCCTCTCCCTGAGATCCCGACCACGCGCCGTGTGCTTCCCGATCCGCTCACGCCGCACAGGGACATCACGCACGAGCACTTCCGGCCCGGCGAACAGATCGTCGTCATCCGGGGCGTGGCGCGGGGAAAGCTGTGGGGGGATGCGATGCGGGTGGTCGCGCCGTCCTGGCACACCCCCACCGACGAAGCCGGCTGGCGGCTGCGTGATCCCGACGGCGGTCAGCACAGTTACGTCACCGCGCACCCGCGCTACCTCGTGCACGTGCGGCGCCGATGCGCCGACTGCCTCATCCATCTCAGGGCGCTGCAGGAACATCTCCGTCCCAGGACCGCACGTGAGGCCGTCGTCGATGCCGGCTGGTACGCCCGGACTTCCCTCGACCAGCTCGTGCACATCGCCGACCGCTGACGCGCCGCTGCACCCGTTCATTCATCCCGACACCGAGGAGACCATGCCCGAACCCGTCACCGATCTCACCACCTACGCGGAGATCCTCGCCGAGGAACTGCCCGGCGACTGGCAAGCCACCACTCACGACCTGACAGGCGATCGGGACTCGACACTGACCGACGATGTGTGGGACCTCGACCTGATGGCCGACGCCCTGGCCCGCCGCCGCGTCGAGCACTGCGCTGTCCTCCACGGCGACGTTCCGCGCCGTCTGTTCCTCATCGAGCACGGCCGCGGCTTCCTGGCCGCCGCGATGGCCCCCGCCGGCGTGCAGCCGGAAGCGTTCCGCGGTGTCCGCGAACCCGACGGCATCGCCATCAGCGCGGACGACCCGGCCCTCGCCGCCGCATCCATCACCTCGGACCTGCTCCCCCGCTATGACGTAGCACTCGCGAAGGTACGGCGTGCCGGCGAGGCCATGGCGGTGAAGACGGACACCGACCGGGTCATGTTGACGTGGACGGGGCGGGACCTGCGGGTTCACGCCCGTCCGGCGGCCGTCACCGAGGCCCTCATCCGCTCCGGCTTCGAACCCCGCGACGGCACACTCGTACTCCCCGGCGCCGACAGCGCGCGCCAGGCCGCCGCCGTACGGGACGCCGCCACCCGCCTGGCCGAACTGGGCGTCGGCCTCGCCATCCGAACAGCGCCACCCGAGCCGACGGCGCCGGCGCGCACCGCGTCCTCCCCCGCACTGCGGCACCGGTGAACGCGCATGAGCAACCGCGCTGACGACAACGGAACCGACGTGGAGATCTACCGCGTGCCGCTCTCCCGGACCATCCGCGTCGAGACCCCGACCGGCGCCCCGCCCAGTCTCCTCGACCTCCTCGACACACTGGGATTCGAGCGACAGGGCGTGACAACGTCCGGCCCCGTCTACACCTGGCACGAAGTCCCTGCGGCACTCGGCGAACAGGACGTCGAGCAGCTCCTGGCGCGCGCCTGTGTGCGACTCGTCGCGGCCGGCCACGTCACCCACATCGACCGGGCACTCCTCTCCCGGACCGCACTCAACGACGCTCTCGCCGAAACCCGACGCCGACCAAACCCCGTACCAGCACCGCATGGTCCGGCCGGTCCCGCGCTCCCGCCCGCGAGGCACCGCTGACGTCACCCTCCGATCCCGACATGCTGGAGGAGCATGCCTGATTCCCGGGACGGCGTCCGTCTCGCCGACTCCATCGCCCACGACCTCAGTGCGCTCAACGAACACCTGATCACTGCCCCGGCCGCTGACGCCGTACGGATCATCAGCGCACTCCTTGACGCCGACGACGGCATCCTCGGGCGCGTCGCCACGCTCATGGCCACCGGTTCCCACCGGGTCCGCCCGCACGCCGAACGGGGAACGCTGCCCGCCGAGGTATGGCTCGCACTGGGCCGAGCGTCGAACGAGCTGCACGACACCACCCTCGACCTCGATCCCCACGCCGAGGCTCTCCGCACCGCCGCCAACCGCACCCCGGCGACCGGCTCCCCATCCCAGCGACCGTCCGAGCCATCGCCCCTGATTGTGCGGAGGCACCGGTGAAACGGGACTGGCCGGGCTGGGGACAGCACGATCAGCAGCAGACGATGCTCCACTACCTGGTCTCTCCCCGCCACCTGGCAGGCGGGGGCGACCTCGGCCACGTCACCGCCTTCCTGCGGGCATCGGGCTGGAAGACGCTCCGCCCGCACGGCCCCACGACCGGCTGCCTCGCCCTGGAAAGCCCGGACCGCACCGTCCGCGTCGGCTACGACATGGAGGCCATCCCCGGCGGGTGGACGATCTCCGGCCGGCCGACGGCCGGCCAGGAAGCGTGGCACGCGACCTTCGGCCGGCAGACCCCCGTGGAGATCATCGCCGGGCTCACCGACGGCCTCACCCGGCCCCACGCCACACACCCCGCCAATCCCTGGACGCCCCTGCGCAACGGCGGCTGGCGCATCGAGCACCGCACCCAGCACACCGCGACCAGCCCGGACGCGACCGCGCGGTTCCGCTACCACAAGGACGCCCACGGCCAGCCCATCTGGTGGACCGGCGTACGCGACCAAGGCGTCGCGTGGGAAGCCGTGCTCACCCCCACCACACCGAGCCACCTCGTGACGGCGTTCACCGTGGCACTCACCTCACCGGACCCCGTACTGCGCCCGCACAACCACCTCCCGCCCAGCACCCTCCTGCACGCCGAACCAGTACCCCTGACTCCGCGGCAACTCGGAGGGTGGCAGCAGCACCGGATCACCACGGCCCGCGCCGACACCTGGGCACGTAACACGCCCCCCGCCCGGCCAACCCGTCGCCCCGCCAGCAGCCGTTGGCGCTGACCGGCGGGACGCACGCCCGGCCCGCTGAACACCAGCCCGAAAGCTCTTCCTCTTGGCTCCTTCCCTGTCCGCTCGCGGCGGTGGTGACGGCTACGACATCGCCTTCAAGATCCTGCTCGCCACCGTGGCCGTCGCCGTCCCGCTGGCCCATCTCGCCTGGCTGGGCGGAAATCTCACCGCCCGGCTCACCGGCGCCGACCCGTGGGCGCCGTATCTGCCGGCCGACGCTCTCCTGCACCGCGAACAGCTGTGGCCCCGCACCGGACCCACCGCCCTGCTGATCGGCGCGCTGATCATCCCCGCCGTCGCCCTGGCCGCCGGCGCCGGCGCATGCGCATGGTGGGCGCACCGGATGCGGCGTAGCCGGCGCGGGCCGGTGGCGGACATGGCCACGCCCATGGACGTCGAGCCGCTGCTGCGCAAGGCCGTCACCGCGAAGGCCCGGTCGCTGCGGCCGAGCCTCAGCCACGTCCGGCACATCGCCGCTCGGGACACCGGCGTGCTGCTGGGCAATCTGCAGGGCACGGGCCATGAGGTGCGCATGGGATTCGAGGACGTCGCCGTGGCGATCATGGCACCGCGGTCGGGGAAGACGACCAGTCTGGCGATCCCCTCGATCCTCAACGCACCCGGCGCGGTCCTGCTCACCTCCAACAAGGCCGCCGGCGACGCCTACACCGCCACTCTGCAGGCGCGGGCGGAAGTGGGGCGGGCCTGGACGCTGGACCCGCAGCAGATCGCCCACGCGGAGCGCACCATGTGGTGGAACCCGCTGGAGAGCGCCACGACGCTGGAGGGCGCGAACCGGCTCGCCGGCCACTTCCTGGCCGCGTCGGTGGACGCGTCGCAGCAGGGCGACTTCTGGTCCAAGGCCGGCTCGAACATCCTCGCGCAGCTCTTCCTGGCCGCCGCGCTGGGCGGGCGGCCGATCACCGATGTGATGGGCTGGCTCGCCTTCCCCGGTGACCGCACGCCGCTGGACATCCTGCGCGACCACGACTTCGCCGGGGTGGCCGCCCAGCTCAAGGGCACCGTCGAGGGTCCGCCCGAAACCAGGGACGGCATCTACGAGACGGCCCGGCAGTACGCGGCCGCCCTGCTGAACGCGGAGACCGCCCGCTGGGTCACCCCGCAGCCGGACGCCGACCAGTTCCGGCCCGAGACGTTCGTCAGCTCCCGCGACACCCTGTACCTGCTGTCCAAGGACGGCGGCGGTGGAGCGTCCGCCCTGATCGCGGCCTGCGCCGACGCCGTCATGCGCGCCGCGACCACCCAAGCCGAACGCACCGGCGGACGCCTGGACCCGCCCATGCTCGCGATCCTCGACGAGGCCGCCAACGTCTGCAAGATTTCCGACCTCCCCGACCTCTACTCGCACCTGGGGTCGCGCGGGATCATCCCGATCACCATCCTGCAGTCCTACCGCCAGGGCCAGAAAGTCTGGGGCGACGCCGGGATGGACGCCATGTGGTCCGCCGCCACCGTCAAGGTCATCGGAAGCGGCATCGACGACCCCGACTTCGCCGACAAACTCAGCAGGCTCATCGGCGACCACGACGTCGAGACAACCTCCACGTCCCAGTCCGACTCGGGGAAGTCCACCAGCATCTCGACGCGGCAAGAACGCATCCTGCCGGCCGACGCCATCCGTGCCCTGCCCAAAGGCACCGCACTGTGTTTCGCCACCGGGATGCGCCCAGCCATGCTCACTCTGCGCCCCTGGTACCTCGAACCGGACGCCGACGCCCTGGCCACCGCATCCACCACCGCCTCACAGGACATCACCACCCGAGCCATCGCCAAGACCGCTCCCCCACCCGACCAGCCACGGGAAGCAGCCTGACCATCACCCCTGACGCCCCATGGAACAGACGCCCGTGAACGACTTCACCGACCCCGTCCGCGACCTGCGGCAGCTCGCCGTCGACTTCGATGCCCTGTGCTACCGGGTCCGCAACCTCACCATCACCCCGGCAACCGACGCTCTCGACGTCATCTCCCCACCGCTGCAGGACGTGCAACAGGCGACCGGACGCCTCCTCGCCCAACTGCGCACCCTCGCCACCAGCCCCTACACCACCGTCCCCGGCAGCCAAGAGACCCTCGACGCACTCGCCTCCGTCACGGTGTCCGCCGCGCTGGCCGGCGCCGACCTCGCCGCCGCCCTGGCCGACAACCCCTGCCACGCCACCCCGCACGGCCCCGCCAGCGACGAAACCGCGGCCCGCGTAGCCCGGCACAAGAAGACGGCACCATCCGTCGCCGGGTATCTCGCCGACGCCGCCGACCAGCTCGCCCTGTGCGCGACTGCGATCCAATACACGGCCGCCGCCGTTCACCAGGCCACCAGCACGACGGCCACGACGACCGCCTCCCACCGGGCAACCGACCTGTCGCCGCCGGCCAGGCTGACCGAGCCGCAGTACACGGCGCTGAACGCCATCGCCCGCGGCGGCGCACGCCTGCGGGAAACCGGCCGGCCGGGAACCGCCCGCGTCTCCACAGCAGACGGCACCCGGATCACCCAGGCCACACTCCGCGCCCTGGAAACCCGCTCCCTCATCCGCGTCGACAACCGCACATCACTGTACGAGGGCAAGAGCATCGCCCTCACGACAGAAGGCCGCAGGGCGCTCGACCATCACCGTGCCGCTCCGGCGAACACCACCGCGCTCACTCCAGCAGCGTCGGCGCTCCGGCCCCGCGCCGGACGCGCGCAGTAATCCCCTGCCTCAGCGGACGAGCCGTGCCCGTCCGGTCCGAACCTGCGCGCCCAGTACCAGGTCGGCCCTCCGACAACTCACCCTTCTTCCTCTGGATCTCTTCTTGCCCGAACAGCCTGTTTTCCGTGCCTTTTCTCTCGGCGCGAGCGTCCAGTCCAGTGCCATGCTCGCCTTCTCGGCCGACGGCTGCTCCCCGTGGGCCTGCCGTGGCGCGGCAGCGGAGCAGGACGACTTCGGACTGGCTTTTTGATCCTGGACCTGTTCGCGGGGCCGGGCGGCTGGTCGCACGCCCTGCGGGTCCTGGGCAGGCGGGACATCGGTATCGAGTGGGACCGGTGGGCGTGCCGGACCCGCGCCGCCGCCGGCCACCTGACCGTCCGTACGGACGCGGCCGTCTACCCGGTGCGGCCCTTCCTCGGCCGCACCCGCGGGCTGATCGCCAGCCCGCCCTGTCAGGCGTGGTCCACGGCCGGAAGGCGCCTGGGCCTGGTCGACCAGCCGCTCGTCCACCAAGCGATCGCCGACCTCGCCGCCGGCCGCGACACCCGCGCCCGGCTCCTGACGGCCTGCCGCGACCAGCGATCGCTGCTGGCCGCCGAACCCATGCGCTACCTGCACGCCCTCAACACGGTCGGCGAGCCGGAATGGGCCGTCATGGAAGAAGTCCCCGCCGTCCTCGCCCTGTGGCGGCAGTACGCGGCCACCCTGCGGACCTGGGGCTTCTCCGTCTGGGCCGGCATCCTCAACGCAGCGGACTTCGGGGCGCCCCAGACCCGGCGCCGCGCGATCCTCCTCGCCTCCCGCACCCGCACCGCGACCCCGCCGCCGCCCACTCACGCCCGCGACGCCGAACCCGAGTCCCTGTTCGGCCCAGGCCGCCGCCGATGGGTGTCCATGGCCGAAGCCCTGGGATGGGGCGCAACCCAGCGCCCCGTGCCGACACTCTGCGCCGGCGGCGGACCCGGCGGAGGCCCCGAACCCTTCCCCTCCGGCTCCCGCAAAGCCCTCGCCGACGCCCGCGACCACGGCCACTGGACCAACCCACCCCACGCCACCACCCGGCGCGCCGACGAACCAGCCGGAACCCTGTTCTTCGGACACCGCTCGAACGCATGCGTCTGGATCCCCGAACACACCAGCGACCCGACCGGCCGCGGGGCGATCCGCATCACGTCCGCCGAAGCCGGCGTCCTGCAGACCTTCCCCGCCGACTACCCCTGGCAGGGAAATCAGAGCCAGCGCTTCACCCAGATCGGCAACGCCGTCCCACCCCTGCTCGCCGCCCACCTGCTGGCCCCACACCTCAACACGACCGTGACGCCCGGCGACTTCTCCCTCGCAGCCTGATGCCCCACCCCACACCCCCGCCCGGTCCCGACACCGGCCTCGCCGACCTGCCCCCGACCCGGCCCGCGCACTACGCCGAACAAGCCCTCCTCGGCGCGCTCCTCCTCCAACCGCACCGGCGCGCCGACATCCGCGACCTGCGGCCGGAGCACTTCGGTAACGCCGGCCACCGCGCGCTCTTCCACGCCATCCGCACCCTCCCCCTCCCCCTCCCCGACCCCGCACTCCACCAGGCCGACCCCGCCTGGCTCGACACCGTCCTCGCCACCGCCGGCACATCCGCACGCGGACTGACCGCCGCCCTGCTGCACACCCTCGTCCTCACCTGCCCCCGGCCCGTTCGCCGCATGCCTCAGTGCACCACCACGCGCATCGTCACCCGCAGCAACCGCGCCTCAACGCATATGACGCAACCAGCGCCACCGACAAAATCCTCACATACACACACTCGTCCGCCCCCTGCCCAGCGCCCACGAGGCACTCCTCAACCACGTCCTCAACACCCACTACGGGCGCCCGCGCGGGGAAGCGCAGGCCCTTGAACCAGTCGATCATCCCGTTCCACGGTCCACCCCCGCCCGCGCGGGGAGCACTTGGCAACGCTCATGAGCTGGGCGTGCCGCCTCGGTCCACCCCCGCCTGCGCGGGGAGCACCGCTTGGGGTCCTGGTAGGTGCCGGCGCGTACCGGTCCACCCCCGCCTGCGCGGGGAGCACTGGCCCGAGTAGTCCGCGTCATATCCGCGTACCGGTCCACCCCCGCCTGCGCGGGGAGCACTTCGCGAAGTCGTAGCACTGGAGGCTCATCGACGGTCCACCCCCGCCTGCGCGGGGAGCACACCAGTGCGACGCGTCGCACGCCCCACCGCGCCGGTCCACCCCCGCCTGCGCGGGGAGCACGTCGTCGCGGTCCCGCCCCGGGCGTGCAGGAACGGTCCACCCCCGCCTGCGCGGGGAGCACACGAGCAACCCGCTCGACACGAACGTGGCCGCCGGTCCACCCCCGCCTGCGCGGGGAGCACGCCGAGAACGGCCACGAGCAGATCCAGGAGCGCGGTCCACCCCCGCCTGCGCGGGGAGCACCGGAAGGACACCGTCATGACCGTCACCACCGGCGGTCCACCCCCGCCTGCGCGGGAAGCACATCGATCCCACCCCGTCGGCCATCTGCTCCGGCGGTCCACCCCCGCCTGCGCGGGGAGCACGGCGCTCCTCGGCGGGGCGCTGGGCGAGCAGTAGGTCCACCCCCGCCTGCGCGGGGAGCACCCCGCACCGCACCGCCAGCCGCTCACCCGGCACGGTCCACCCCCGCCTGCGCGGGGAGCACTTTCGTCATGACGAAACCCGGTCCGTCCGGCGCGGTCCACCCCCGCCTGCGCGGGGAGCACAGGACCAGGGCGACGGGGACCAGGAGCACGCCCGGTCCACCCCCGCCTGCGCGGGGAGCACATCTGGCGGACAGACGGAATGCGGTCGCCGTCCGGTCCACCCCCGCCTGCGCGGGGAGCACCGCCGCAGGTTCCCAGTCCATTGGAGACCTCACGGTCCACCCCCGCCTGCGCGGGGAGCACTAGAAGAGCTCGATCTCGTCGAGCTCGCCCGGCGGTCCACCCCCGCCTGCGCGGGGAGCACTTCTTGGTGATGTTGACGTTAATCGCGCGCTGCGGTCCACCCCCGCCTGCGCGGGGAGCACGGGCCACCCGACACCGACGACAAGCCCGTCGCCGGTCCACCCCCGCCTGCGCGGGGAGCACAGCGCGTCAGCGGCCGACGACCTGGACGCCATCGGTCCACCCCCGCCTGCGCGGGGAGCACCCGGGCGTGCTGTATGCCGAGGCGCGGCATCGCGGTCCACCCCCGCCTGCGCGGGGAGCACCCGCTGAGACCGAGCCGTCCCATGCTCGCGTTCGGTCCACCCCCGCCTGCGCGGGGAGCACCGCGGACGCCGACGGTGTGCCGGGAGAAACGTCGGTCCACCCCCGCCTGCGCGGGGAGCACGGCGACCATTGCTTGGCCGCGCGGAACAGCTCCGGTCCACCCCCGCCTGCGCGGGGAGCACACCGCCGCCGGGTCCTGCGGGGACTGCGACGGCGGTCCACCCCCGCCTGCGCGGGGAGCACCAGTGTCCTCCGTGGCATCTCATCACGGGGGACGGTCCACCCCCGCCTGCGCGGGGAGCACGTGGCCGTCGGGGTAGAGGGCGGTCCAGCAGTTGGTCCACCCCCGCCTGCGCGGGGAGCACGTGGGCGCCGCCACAGCGGGCGGCAAGAGCCTCGGTCCACCCCCGCCTGCGCGGGGAGCACGTCGCCAGGAGGACCGCGAGCTGCGCGTCGAGCGGTCCACCCCCGCCTGCGCGGGGAGCACGACTCGGTGACCGACGCCGTGGTCGTGGTCGTCGGTCCACCCCCGCCTGCGCGGGGAGCACCACCGACCCACCGACGTCGCCGCCCGCTCGCCCGGTCCACCCCCGCCTGCGCGGGGAGCACACGGTCGGGCGGATCTGGACGATCGCCGCGTCTGGTCCACCCCCGCCTGCGCGGGGAGCACCGCGGCTTCGGCGGCCCGGCGCTCGGCGGCGGCGGTCCACCCCCGCCTGCGCGGGGAGCACAGTAGACCGATCTCGGGGCGGACGGCCCGGGGCGGTCCACCCCCGCCTGCGCGGGGAGCACGAGGGCACCACCTGGCAGGCCATCGGCCGCCTCGGTCCACCCCCGCCTGCGCGGGGAGCACATGACCGACCGCGACGCGGCCAAGGAAGTCCTCTGGTCCACCCCCGCCTGCGCGGGGAGCACGCCGCGCACGGCCGCTACGCCGAGGGCGTCAACGGTCCACCCCCGCCTGCGCGGGGAGCACATGCGTACCAGTTCCCGCATCAGGGAGAGCGGCGGTCCACCCCCGCCTGCGCGGGGAGCACCCTCTCCCTCAACCTGCACGGCTACCGTACAGCGGTCCACCCCCGCCTGCGCGGGGAGCACCCCGTCCGTCCGTCCGTCCGGCCCGCGCGAGCCGGTCCACCCCCGCCTGCGCGGGGAGCACGGAACCGGGCTATGCCTCTGGTACGCGCGTCGCGGTCCACCCCCGCCTGCGCGGGGAGCACATGTCATTGACGGTTTCCATCGGGGACGGCGGCGGTCCACCCCCGCCTGCGCGGGGAGCACTCGTTGCCGTTGCTCTTCCTGATCCGCGCATACGGTCCACCCCCGCCTGCGCGGGGAGCACCGCGGGCGTGGTTCCGCTGCATGGCGTCCGACACGGTCCACCCCCGCCTGCGCGGGGAGCACGCCGCCGCACCGAGCGTCGTCCGCTGCTGCACCGGTCCACCCCCGCCTGCGCGGGGAGCACCGAGGTCTGCACCAGTCGAATAGTGCTCAGTGCGGTCCACCCCCGCCTGCGCGGGGAGCACCCGCGCGGGGGCTGGTCAAGCCCTCGGGGTGGCGGTCCACCCCCGCCTGCGCGGGGAGCACGTGCGGCGCCCCGGCCGGCCTCGGCCTCGGCGCGGTCCACCCCCGCCTGCGCGGGGAGCACACCGGATGGCTGGCTAGGGGTGTTGGGGTGGGCGGTCCACCCCCGCCTGCGCGGGGAGCACGCCACCTCGGCGAGGCGGTAGACCTT
The DNA here is from genome assembly GCF_004193175.1 of Streptomyces sp. RFCAC02. Classification (NCBI taxonomy): domain Bacteria; kingdom Bacillati; phylum Actinomycetota; class Actinomycetes; order Kitasatosporales; family Streptomycetaceae; genus Streptomyces; species Streptomyces sp. RFCAC02. The sequence continues at coordinate 344,520 of NZ_SAUH01000001.1, forward strand.
GATGGGCGGTCCACCCCCGCCTGCGCGGGGAGCACACTTACTGACCTGCGGTTTCATGCGGGCTTTGCCATGTCGTTATGTGATTCGCGGGGGTTCATCGCGACCAGAGTCAGCCCATCGAAGTCGATGGGTGTGCGGCGGCGGGTGCCTGCGGTGGCCAAGGTGAAGCCCTGCTCGTTCGCCTGGGGGTGGAGCAGGACCGCTGCGCCGTCAGCGATAGTGGCGGATACGGCCTTCCACAGTTCGTCGCGCACCCTGGCGGAAAGGGTCCCGACGTAGAGACCGGGCATGGTTTCCAGCATCCAGCGGGACAGTGCGCCCCTGACATGGTCGGGCACGGCCGTGGTGGAGATGACGGTCATGGAGGCCATGGTTCAGTCCTTGTCGCCGTAGTTGATCCCGCCGCGGATGTTGCCGAGTTCGGGGTCCCATAGGTGGGTGAGTTCTTCGGTGGCTTCCTCGATGTCGTCGTCTGTGGGGCCTGTTCCGGGCTCGAGAAGGTTCTGGATGTCGGCGACGATGCGCGGCAGGAGCCGGAAAAGACGGAGATCTTCACGGAAGGAGCGGCGAGCGTCGCCCTCTGGATCGGTGGATGCATGAAGGGAGAAGGCCAAGGGAAGGGCGAGTCTCGCTTTGTACAGGTCGGCGATGTCGTAGACGAAGGCGTGGGACTTCCCGGTGTGAACGAAGCCGAGGCCCGGGGTGCACCCGATGGCGGTGATGGCCGCATGCGCGATGCCGTAGAGGCAGGTGTTCGCGGCCGAGAGTGCCTTGTTCACCGGGTCCTGGCTGTCCCAGTCCGCGGGGTCGTAGGAGCGTTTGAAGGGGCTGAGACCGTGTTGTCTGGCGAGCGTGCGGTACAGGGCTTTCATCCGTGTGCCTTCCAGGCCACGAAGTGTGCCCACGGTCGCGTCGGGAGGCGCGGTTTCCCCGAAGCGTCGCCGGTACATGCGGCGGGCGACCTCCGCGCGGGTGATGGGATCGCCCCAGGCTCGGGCCTGGCTCTCCAGCCAGCGGGTGGGTTGTTCGTCAGGCACGGTGGCGCTGTAGCAGCGGACCGCTCCTGCCCCGGTGCAGATGACGGTGGTGCGGTGGCGCGTGAGCGTGGTCAGGGCACGTGCCGTGATGGATGTGCCGGGACCGAGCAGGAGGGTGCTCAGTGCTGCCGTGGGCAAGGGGATGCGTTGCTCGCCGTCGGAGGTGTCGATGACGGCATCGACGCCCGTGTCGTCCTGAACGATGCGGGCGATGTCGATGTAGAGGAACGAGAGGCTGTCGCCGACGCGGGGCAGCATGGCGGCTGTCGGTTTGGCCAGGCGGCGACGTGCCTGGCCGCTGCCGGGTGCTGGAGTCACCGGGCCGGGAGGGCGCTCAGGAGCCCGCATCCGTAGGACTTGCCACGGCCGATTCCGTCGGTGATGGCGGTGCGGAGTGCGTCGGCGTCGGTGACGGCGGCGATCCCGTCGAAGCGTGTGCGGGCGTGGGTGATGCGGTGCTTGTCGCCACCGCGTGTGCCGGCGGCGTCGGCCAGTGCCATGCTCCGGACGGAGAGAAGGGTGAGGCCGGCCCGGGTGGCCTGACGTTCCCACCACGCGTCGGCTTCGGCTCCGTGGAGCGGCTTCACCTGGAGCGGGCGTCCGTCCTGGGTATTCTTGCCGAGTTTTCGGGTGGCGTTGGCGATCAGCCGGTAGTGGATGTGGTCGCCGGTGCGAAGCGCGTCGAGGAGCGGTACGAGGGATTTCGTCTGGGCGGCACCGTAGTTCTGCGGGAGGCGCTCCGCGGAAGGTGGGAGTCCGCTTTGGATGAGGACGGTTGGTTCTCGCCCGGACATCTCTTCGAGACGGAACAGGACCCGGGCCTGTTGCCTCGGATGTTCACCGAGGTCCTTGGGGAAGAGCGCCATCACGCGGTGGTGGAGGGCCACGGCGCTGCTGAGATCCTTACGCGCGGCCGGGTTGTCCACGTCGGGCACGAGCCGGGTGATCCACAAGGGTGTGCTCATGGGAGGTCCTGAGGCGGGTTGGAGTCGAAGTAGGTGATCAGATGCTCGAGGTATGCGGTGCCGAGTCCCGCGCAGCGTGATGCGGGGAGGTGAACGGTGGTGTGGTGGCGCTGTCTGGCTCGGTACCGGCGGTCGAGGGACGCGAAGGACAGCGGGTCGTCGTGAGCCTGGGTGACGCTGTCCTGCGGCGCGGGGAGCCAGTCCGGCTGGGGAGCTTCCTCGGTGACGGCGCGCAGAAGCGCGGCCAGTGGGGCGTCCGCTGTGTAGTCGACGGCCACCGTGTCAGTTCGCGCGGCGCCTTTGGCCTGACGACGGCGCGCCAGGGGCAGGTTGACCAGGTGGTGCAGGCTGTCGCGTGCGGTGCCGAGGAAGAAGGGTGCGCTCGGCGGGCAGGAGCGGCGTCCCAGGTAGGGCGGCCAGGTGGGGCGACGCAGAGCTGCGGCGCAGCGTCGCAACAGGTCCGTGTTGTCGCTGGTGATGGCGGCGGTGAAGGCGGCGTCCTGGAGGTAGTAGCGGTGGGAGACCAGGGTGGAGGTGTCTCCGCTGCGGTGCTTTCCCTCGGCGGTGGCCACGGTGAGGTGGCGGGGCATGCCGCCGCCGACCGTGTGCAGGTCCCGCAGGAGCGTGCCGGGTCGGTCGGTTCGGACGGTGAAGCGCAGAGCGCTGAGTTCCGCGAGGCGGGCGTCGTCACGCCGGTAGCCGAGGGCGGAGGCGACCAGGCCGATGAGGCCGGAACGGGTGGGTGCTGCGGCGGTGTCGCGTTGGGCGGGGAAGCGCGAGATTTCGCCCCAGGACTGGAGTGGTCCGGACAGGTGCAGGAGGATTCCCGGCACCCCGTTCTCGTCGGAGGTGCTCATGCCGCCGTTTCCCCGGGATCGGTTCCGAGGGCGTGGTCGACGGCCTTCTTCACGAGTTGCCCGAAGGAGTCGACCTGCTCGCCCAGTGCCTTCGATGCCACGGTGTTGATGGCCGCGTGTGCCCGGAAGACGCGGTCTTCCGCGCCCAGGAGCCGCTCGACGGCGGCGGCGTACTCGGCGAGTCCGGTGATGGACGGGCCGATGTGGCCACCGTGTCGGGCGTCGGCGCGGACCGGCTGCTCGAAGGCGCTGGCGTAGGAGACCGGCCGGTCACGGCGGACCACGACGTGGGCGAAGTCGGGGACGGTGTGCGGAGCGGTGGAGTTCTTCTTTGCCTGGGGCAGGGAGAGCAACGCGGCGTCCAGGAACTCGCGGGACAGCTCGGCGGCGCTGTCCAGGTCGCCACCGATGTTGTGCAGGAGGTCTTCGAGGTCCAGGACGACGTAGCGGTAGAACGTGCCGGCGCTGTGTTCGGCGTGCCCCATGTGCGCGGAGCCCGTGGTGTCCTCCCAGCCGTGGGTGACGTCGTCAACGGCGGAGAAGTAGTCGATCTCCACGTCGGTGCGGTGCGTGGTGAAGGCGTGGGCGACCTGAACCGCGCCGTCGACCTTGGCGTCGTCCACCTGCGCGAGCATGCGGCCGAAGAGGTTGACGATGCCGTTGCGGGAGCGCAGGACGGCGTTCACCCGGTCACCGGGGATGATCGCGTCCTTGGCCTTGATCTCCTTGGTGTCCTTCGCGGACTGGAGCGCGTCGCGGTACTCCTCGGCGAGGTCGGCGAGTTCAGCCACGGCGCTGTCCGGCACATAGACCATCGCGGTCGAGGTCCAGGGGTTCCGCTCGGGCTCCTTCTTCGGTGGGGTCACGCCCACACCGCTGCCCGCCATGACGTGTCGGCCGGCCCGGGTGGCCAAGTCGGCAGGCCAGGAGCGGTGTTCGATCAGGTGGCGCTGAATGAGCTCGGGGAGCCTGCGGGTGCGCAGGGAACGCTGCCCGATGCGCTCCTGGAGCCGGAGGCGGGCCGCCCGCTTCCAGGACTGGCTGCTGACACGTGTCCTGCTCGCGCCACCGAAGTCGACCAGTTTCACCGAGTTGGTGTCGTCGCGGTTCAGGTTGGCGTAAGGCACCGGCTGGAGGATATGGACCTCGATGAAGCGTCCAGGGATGCGCATGGGGTGTCTCCTTTGACGAAGGTAATGGTGAGACGGACGCGTGCCGTGTCGTCCGTGTGTTGCCTGCGAGCACCGGTGGCCCGCGGTACGTGCTATGTGTCGGCCTGGTCCGCCGCCTCGGTGGCGGCCCGCTGCCGTTCGCGGTAATAGGACTGCATCCACCGGCGGCAGACACGGTCGCGGCGGCTGCCCCAGTCCCGCAGGTCACGGATGAGCTGGGGCCACTCGACGGCGTGCGGCCGGTCGGCGATCAGGTCCACGAGGGCGGGCAGGTGCCGGTGGACACCGTCGACGCTCTGCTTGGCCAGGGCGTCCAGCCGGTCCTCGATGCCGCGTGCCCGCCGGGGATCACGGTCGACTGCCTCAGCGAGGTTCGTGCCGAAGTTCCGGAACGTCGCGCCGGCGCCGGAATGATCAGCGGTCATGGCGCCGTCCTTCGCCTGAGAGGAAGTTTCGTTCTGCTCCACCGCTGCCGGGCGGGGCGGCGGCGGTCCGTCCTCGCGCGCCGCCGGGTCCAGGCTGGCCATCATGGCGGCGACGGCGTAGTAGGCCCGCTCCGAGTCGTCTCCACCGCGGTGCTCCTCCGGGATGAGGTCGGCGATGTACCGGTGCATGCGCGGGCACTGGTCGACGGGACGACGCTGCCCGCTGCGCAGGGCCGTCCGTGCTCCCGGATCGTTGTTGCACAACCAGCGGACCCGGGCGACGAACCCGTGGAGGGTGGGCTTGTTCTCCGTCTCGGCCTGCGCAGCGTCAGCGGCTGGGGCGTTCATGCGCCTCTCCTGGTTCGTGTTCCGGCCGGAATCGGTGCGCCGGGGAATGGCCCGCACGCCTCCGTACAGTTCGAGGCGGGCTTGTTCGATGGCCTGCGTGGCGCGGCAGGTCAGGGGTGCTCGGGCGGTCACCTTGTCAAACACCTGGTGGGCGAGCCGGAGGAACGTCTGCCGTGCCTCGTCGAAGCGCTCTTCGCTCAGGATGTTCCAGAACGCTGTGCCGGCGGCCGGCCAGTAACGCGCTGCGGCGTCCTTGGACCACACGCATTCCTCGACCTTGCCGTCGGTGAGCGCGGCCCAGGCACGCTTGGCTGCGTATTCCACGCGGCGGCCATAGCGCTCGGCCGCCTCGCGCGTGTCACCGATCCGGCGGGCCGTGCCCAGTTTCCTGGCTTCGACGAGACTCAGCAGCGACGGGGTACTGGCAGAGACGTACTGCACGTCACGCGTCTGTCCGTCCTGCTCGAATCCCAGAGCACGCAGCGTCAGACCGGGCGACTCCAGCATGTCGTCGCCGAGAACCTGGGGACGGCGCGGCTGGGCCGAACCGTTGGCCTTGGGCAGCAACAACGCATCGAGGTCCCGCCACAGTGCGCGACCGGAGTCAGCCGACCGTGGGTAGATGTTCCCCGCCTGGCTCGTCTGCCAGATCACGTAAGCGTCATCGGTGACGGGCGCCGGATAGCGCGTCCCCAGGTGATGTAGGCGTCGGTGACGTACTGTCCCGTCGCGTCCGGGACCAGGAGCAGGGCGTGCTGCCAGCCTCCGGTCAGCCGTGAACACGGCCCGTTGTACGCGGTCGGCTCTGCCAGCGCAGATGGCGCGGTTTCCCTCTCCCAGGGGCAGAGGTCATGAAGCGGGTCCTCCTCGACACCGGGCGGGGTGAGGCCGGCCAGCAGAGTGTGAAGCAGCGTGGGACCCTCGGGGTGGTAGGAGAGCGTTGAACGCAGCGGCCCGGCCCTGACGTCGGCCTTCGTGGTGTTTCCGATCGTGCGTGTGGAACATCTTCCGGAGGGGCCGTAGTAGAGCCAGATCAGCAGGTGAAGCGCGGCCTCGGCCGCGGGCACAGGGTGGGGACTGGCGTCCTGGTGGTGACCGAACCAGGCGTGGTTGTTCCCCGCCGGACGCCCGAGAACCAGCTTGTTCACGCCAGCGGTCTTGGGGCACTCCTCACGCAGCCGCGGATCCTGAAGGAACGGCGACTCGCCGAAAAGGTCGAAACGTTCGCTGATTTCCGACGTGAAGTAGTCATCCACACTCCGGGGATCGATCCCCTTCTCCAGCACCTCCTCCCGACGGTCGCACCACTCGTCAGGGCCTTCCGGGGCATCGTCCAAGCCCGTGACCCGGGCGGTCAGCGCATACAGCACCCGGTAGAGAGCGGACAACGCCGGTGGCGGTCCGATCCGCAGACCCGCGATCTCGTTGGCGTGGACAAGCGCGGTCCGGATACCGACCGCAGATGGCTCCCGGTCCGGATCGGCCCACTCCACATCGATCCAGCCGGTCCCGAGGAGATCGAAACCAGGCGATCCAGCCGAGGGCAACACTGCCTCCAGAGACGTTTGACCAGTTCACTAAACTGCGGACACCTCCCCGCGACAGCGGGGGTGAGCCCGATCAGCCGCTCAGCAGCTCGATCACGGCCCGCAGATCCCCGCGCGAGCGGGGCGGCTCGAACTCCCCCGGACCCAGGGGGAGTTCGAGCTATCCGCACTATACCGGAAGGATCAACCGCTTAGGACACGAAGCCCACTAGGTCCATACTGGACGCGCCCGGGCGCCAGCTCCCCGAGCCACTCGTCCGCTTGACGGCGCATGACCAGCGGCAGCCAGTCCCGCGTGCTGGCGTTTGCACGCCACGACTCAGGAACCGCGTCGTGCAGCTCCGGCCGGCCCCTGACCCAGCGCCCCGGAACAGGGATGACGAACCGCGCCAGAAGCTTCGCCATGTCCCGGTTCAGCCGCTTCTTCGCGCCCCACCCGGGGACCTCCAGGCTCCCGGCCTCGTCGAGCGTCCAGTGGCCGCTCCCCTGCTCGTAGACGCACACCACACGGGCCGAATCGGCACCCAGCCGAGTCGTCACCAGTTCCCGCCCGACAGGGGTCGACGCCGTACTCAGACGGTGCAGGTCAGTTCCGACGTCGGAGGGAGGTCTGATGTGCACCATGGCAGCGAGGTGCTTGTCGGCGGCCTCCTCAGCCAGCCTTTCCGCGTGCCATGCCTCGTGACGCTCCTGCTCAGCCCCCGCGGACAGACGAAGCGCGGAGAAACTGTGGTCGTAGACGGCGTCCACCAAGGTCTGGACATCTCCCGGCACCGCGACCGGCCGCCCCTCGTACTGGCGCAGCAGCGCGCTTGTGGCGTTCAGCAGATCAGCGTGGTAGACGGCTCTCCAGGCTGCCGGGGGGTCGCACTTCCCGCTCGCATCCTCCGGGTCCAACACCACCACCGTGGGATCGGCCGGCATCCACGGAGGCCGACGGTCAGCGTGAGGATCAACCCCTGCCCTGTCGTCACGGTGCCGTACGCACCGTCCGGACCGCTGCAGCAACAGCGCCACAGGAGCCAAGTCGGTGATGATGAGATCGAAATCTAGATCGAACGACTGTTCGACAATCTGTGTCCCTACCAGAATCGCGCTTCGCGGACGCCGGCCGGCCTTGCCGAAGGCGCTCTCACACGCGGCTGTTCTCTTCGCGCGGTCGCCTGCTCGGAATCGCGCGTGCAGCAGATGCAACTCGGGCAACGACTCGGCTCCCCGTTCCCGTTCTTCGCCGAGCCACGTGTCCAGGAACTCCCACGTCTCCTGGGCCTCGGCAACCGTCGTGCAGATGACGAGCACACATCCGCCGCCGTCGACCACCGCGCGCAGTCGCTTCCTGATGACCGCCAGGCGGTGATCCGCGTGCGTCGTCTGCACACCCGTCCGCACCGGTTCCCGGACCAGCCGCAGACTCCTCGCGCGATCACTCTCGACGGCACGCGGTTCGCTGATCTCACCGCTGGCCCCGTCCGCGTAAACCCAGCCGGGATAGCAGGGCTCCCACCGCGCCGTCGCCCTCTCCCGGCCCTTCTTCGGACAACTTCCCTGGAGGTAGGCATCGACCAGCGACCGCGCGCTGGCGCCGGTGAGGGTGGCCGACAGCACGACGACCGGCACGCGCAGAGCGCCCAGCCACTTCAGCAGGACCAGCAGAAGTTCGTGCATCCAGGGGCCGTACGCATGCGCCTCATCAATGACCAAGGCTTTTCCGGACAGGCCGAGCAACCGCAGGACGTTGTAACGGACCGGGAGGACGCCAGTCAGTGCTTGATCGATGGTGAACACGCTCAGCGGTGCGAGCAGCCCACGGAGCGAGGTCTGCAGCCATCGGGAAGCCTCACCGGTCGCGATAATGCGCGACGCATCGATCGGCGCCTCGCCATCCGCGTCGGAGCTGAGCCAGGACATCCCGTGCACCCGTGTGAGAGCTGCCGTCCCCGCAAGACTGCGTTCGGCGAACCCGGCCACTCGCCGGTGCATCGCGTCGACAGTTGCCATGGTCGGCATCGCGAATCCCACACCGCCGAGCCCGCAGCGCCGAGCCATCAGCGAAGCCGACCACCACGCGGCCTCCGTCTTCCCGTCCCCCGGAGGCGCGGTCACCAGCAGCAGGCCCGCGCCATCGACCAGACCGGGCAGATACTCGACCAGGGAGCTCTGCAAGGAGTTGGGCGCGAAGTCGAACATTTCACCGAAGTGCATGTCCTGGAATTGCGCACGTCCCAGCCCGGCCCGCTCCACGACCCCGGGAGCTTCACGCACCGCTGAGGACCAATGCTCCTCAAGGTCCTTCGACGACGCCGCCCGCCCTGGCGCCGGCATGCGCGGGACGATGAACGACTCCTGACTAGCCAGCCAATCGGCCACGATCACGAGCCCGGCCAACAACACAGCCACCGAGGAGGAGATTGGTGCTTCAGGCGCAGACCGGGCGCCAGTCAGCCGCTGCAAGACCTCGACGTGAGCTCGGCACTGCTGCCTCCACTCGTCCCCGCTGCCCATCCCGAGCCGATGCAGTCGCGGTGCGACGAGTTCCTCGTTTGTCAACTTCGCCCAGAACCGACCATGATGGCCGCCGAGGAGCTGCCCGATCTGATGAGCAACGCTCTTCCGTGCCCGGTTGGAATGGGGATAACCGAAGTCCGCGAGCAACTCGGCCAGCACCCAGTGAGTCACTTCACTGTGGTGCAGCGGCATGCCACTCTCACCGGCGGCCGCCTCTCCGTAGCGCCCCGACGCCAGCAGCCGGTCGAACAGACTCCTCACCTTCACCTGGAAGGAAGGGCTGATCTTCCCGACATCGTGCAGCCCGGCCCAGAAACAGACCGCCGCACGCATCTCGGCCACCGAAAGTCTGATCTCAGCGGCAAGGCGCCCCCGGACCGCCTCGTCGAACCAGACATCCCACAAGGCTCCAGCAACGGCCGCCGTGTCGATCAGATGGCACACCACCGAGTACGGAGCCGGCAGACCGCTGTCCTTGCCCCACAAGCAACAATCGATCTCACACACTCAGACGCCCTTGCCCCTACCATCCACTGGTCTCGCTCCCACATCCGACTACGAAGACACTCAAGCAGCCACCACTGACAAAACCCGCTGACCAGGGAGAGAACAGAAGGAGCCGACCATGACACCCAGGCACCCGCTCTGGCCCTCACGGCACACAGAGCACGATCCTGTGAATAACGAATTGGCAAAGCCCAACTAACACCCCAGCTCAGGAAGGGTGTTCCCCGCGCGAGCGGGGGTGTGCCGCCGGAGAGGACCTCGCGACTGATCAGGCACTTGTGTTCCCCGCGCGAGCGGGGGTGTGCCGTCGCCCGACTTGTCCGCCCCGGCGGTGAACCCGTGTTCCCCGCGCGAGCGGGGGTGTGCCGGTACCTGATTGGTACCTGTCGTGTGGAGTGATGTGTTCCCCGCGCGAGCGGGGGTGTGCCGGGGAAACGCGGCCGGTGCTCCGCGGGCACCGCGTGTTCCCCGCGCGAGCGGGGGTGTGCCGATGTTCAGCGCGTCGGCAAGGGCCTCTTCGAAGTGTTCCCCGCGCGAGCGGGGGTGTGCCGATGCTGCGCACCCGCCGCGCCACGCCGTTCGGGTGTTCCCCGCGCGAGCGGGGGTGTGCCGACCTGGGCGCCCTGCTCGCCGTCGGCGCAGGTGTGTTCCCCGCGCGAGCGGGGGTGTGCCGCTGTTGGCGGAGAACACGCCGCCGCGCTGGCGGTGTTCCCCGCGCGAGCGGGGGTGTGCCCGGCGCCCCCGGAGTCCCGGAGGCGCCGTTCGAGTGTTCCCCGCGCGAGCGGGGGTGTGCCGGTACCTACGAACGACCTTGACCCAGGGGAACTGTGTTCCCCGCGCGAGCGGGGGTGTGCCGCGGACCGCGACCCGGCGGGCGCCGCGCCGCGCGTGTTCCCCGCGCGAGCGGGGGTGTGCCGCAGCTCGCCATCACCGCGTTCGTCGCGGCCTAGTGTTCCCCGCGCGAGCGGGGGTGTGCCGCTGGAGTCTCCGTCCGCGACGCCGGACGCCTAGTGTTCCCCGCGCGAGCGGGGGTGTGCCGCGAGCGGATGCCCGCAGTGGTGCAGCCCCATGGTGTTCCCCGCGCGAGCGGGGGTGTGCCGGATCTTGTGGACGATGCGGGCCACGTAGGTGGGTGTTCCCCGCGCGAGCGGGGGTGTGCCGAGAGGGCCGTGGGCGCGGTCGCCGAGGTAGGTGTGTTCCCCGCGCGAGCGGGGGTGTGCCGGCGAGCGCTTCGGGGTTGGTGCCAGCGCGGCGGTGTTCCCCGCGCGAGCGGGGGTGTGCCGCCGGACGGCGACCGCGACCTCAGCCAGCGCGAGTGTTCCCCGCGCGAGCGGGGGTGTGCCGCACCGCTTTTCGCCTTGCCGACATTCGGCGGAGTGTTCCCCGCGCGAGCGGGGGTGAGCCGCGCTCAGGAGGTGCGGGTTGAGCTCGGGCGAGGTGTTCCCCGCGCGAGCGGGGGTGTGCCTCAGGTAGGCAGCCGAGTGGCCGACGCGGGCGGGTGTTCCCCGCGCGAGCGGGGGTGTGCCGCCGCACAACACGGACTCCCGGAAATGGGATTCGTGTTCCCCACGCGAGCGGGGGTGTGCCGTCAGCCAGTGCTTCCAGCCGCTCCCACGGGATGTGTTCCCCACGCGAGCGGGGGTGTGCCGTCAGCCAGTGCTTCCAGCCGCTCCCACGGGATGTGTTCCCCGCGCGAGCGGGGGTGTGCCGCGACCCGCTACCTCGACGCCGCCGAGCAGCTGGTGTTCCCCGCGCGAGCGGGGGTGTGCCGGGGTGTCAGGATTCCGGGGGCGCCGTGGTCTAGTGTTCCCCGCGCGAGCGGGGGTGTGCCGACCAGGACCACGGTCACGACCAGGGCCGCGCCGTGTTCCCCGCGCGAGCGGGGGTGTGCCGTCCTCGCCAGCGGTGACGCGGTACTCCCAGGTGTGTTCCCCGCGCGAGCGGGGGTGTGCCGCGCCTCGGGCCGGGGTGGGAGATGCCACGCGAGTGTTCCCCGCGCGAGCGGGGGTGTGCCGGGCATGCGGGTGCTGCATCATGGCTCCTAGCTGTGTTCCCCGCGCGAGCGGGGGTGTGCCGGCGTGGCTGGGGCAGCCCCGGTTCCCCCGCATGTGTTCCCCGCATGTGTTCCCCGCGCGAGCGGGGGTGTGCCGCTCGCCAAGGAGCAGCGCAGGTCGGCCGCCCAGTGTTCCCCGCGCGAGCGGGGGTGTGCCGAACCCGCGACGAACGACGCCGTACACCGGCACGTGTTCCCCGCGCGAGCGGGGGTGTGCCGCCGGGATTGCCCGCGAGACGGGACTCAGCCGGGTGTTCCGCGCGCGAGCGGGGGTGTGCCGCGGTTGATCCAGGCGGCGCGGGACCCGGCCGCGTGTTCCCCGCGCGAGCGGGGGTGTGCCGGACCGGATGTCTTCGACGGGCTGTAGTGGGCTCAGGCAAAAGTTCCGTGATGCGGTGACGTAGTGTCACTCGAGGAGGACTCATTTGCGGAGGAGGGGGAAGCTGGCCCGGCCGAACTTCTGCCGTTTGAGCATCTTGATCCGGTTGACTGTGCCTTCCACAGGCCCGGAGTTCCAGTGCGTGGTGAGTCCCGCCGTGACCGCGTTGAAGTCGCCTTTCAGGTGTTCGGCGAAGGTGCTGATGCCAGGCAGGCGGGAGCCGTCGGCGATCCACTCGGGCAGGCATTGGCCGTCGAGCGTGGCCAGCATCTCCGCGAACGAGCTGATGAGCCGTGCCGCCGTCTCCAGCTCCGGGCATCGGGTGAGTACCGCCTTGCGATGCAGTTTGTCCTCTTCGGTGAGGGTGGCGGGGTGTCGGGTGAGCCATCCGGTGACCTGCCGGATCGACGGTGGAACCGATGGAGGCGGGGCTCCTTCCAGGACTGGGAGTTCTCTGCGGGCCCACTCGACGAGGGTGGTGTAGCCGCCGCGGTAGCCGCGTTCGGCGATCTCGCCGTGCAGTTCCCGGAAGGTGATGCGGCCGTTCGTCTCGGCCCAGCGCATCCTCAGGTAAGAGCTGAACGGGTCGAGCTTGCTGGACCGTGGGCTGCGGCCCTTCACCATGTCCTGCCAGCGGGCGGCGCGGGCGTACCGCTGGACGGTGTGCCGGCCACAGCCCAGGTGCTGGGTGATCTCCCGGATGCCCAGGCCCTGCCCGATCAACTCGTGCACGAGCTCGTGATGACTGCGGGCACGCTCGGCGAACCGGCCGGACGGCTCGTCGCCCGTCGGTTCTGCCGGTGACTCCCATGCCGGCTCGGGCTCAGGGACCACCGGCGGCACGTCCTTCAGGCACAGCCGGTGGGCGGCGACGGCCTTCTCGGCCCCCACTGTGAGGTTGCGCCACAGGTGGTAGCGGTCGGCGACCTGCGTGGCCTGGGGTGCCGCGGTACTGGCCGCTTCGGCGTAGGCACCGGAACGGTCCCGGCAGACGACCTCGATCCCGGGGTGCCAGGCCAGCCACGGCGCCAGCGTGTCCGCGTCGCGCTCGGGCAGGAGATCGGGGACCTGGTGGGACACGGCGTCGATCACGACGGTGCCGTAGTTGTGTCCCTTGCGCAGGGCGAAGTCGCCCACGCCGACCGCCCGCGGCTCGCTCGACTGTGGGTCGGCCAGGTCCATCACCCGGCGAAGGAGCGTGCTGCGGCTGACGATGATCCCCATGAGCTTCGCGAGCCGGGCCCCGGCCCGACCGGCCAGCGCCAGGCCGATCGAGCCCATCGCCGACCGCAGCCGCTCGGTGGCCTGCCCGAGCCGGCGCGTCAGCCCGGGCACCTGCTCGGCGAACGTCCGCCGCGGGCAGGACGGGAGAAGGCACCGAAACCGGCGGACACGCAAAGCCAGCACCGCGCGTCGCCCAGCACTGGGCAGATCCGCCGGAAACCGCAGGTAAAAGCTGTGGACCCGCTCCGACCAGTCCCCGCAGTCCGGACACACCGCACCCGTCGCCGTGCAACGGGCTTCGACGCGTATCGACTCGCCGACCGTCTCCACGGACACGATCGCCAAGCCGGCGACCGACGGGAACAGCATCTCCTGCAACTGGGACAACACCTGGCTCACGGCGACCGAATGCCAGCCAGACCAGCCGATCGATGAGCGAAATCAAGGCGACTTCCGCACAGCCCGGAACACGGTCAACGACTACAACCTGTAGCCGCCGCACGGAACTTGTGCCAGAGCCCAAAAGAGGCCGTCCTAGACACTTCATTGAGGTCGCCCCGGAGGGCGGGGATGGAACCCGTCGCCGCCGCGCGGTGCTCCTCGCCGAGGCCAAGGACCTTCAATGAGGCCGCCCCGGAGGGCGGGGGTGGAACCCCGCCGCGAGGTAGGGGATGTTGGGTGTCGACAGGGTCCTTCAATGAAGCCGCCCCGGAGGGCGGGGGTGCAACCTGTCCGTCCCGATGGACACCGCCGATGTCGACAATTCCCTTCAATGAAGCCGCCCCGGAGGGCGGGGGTGCAACCAAGGACGCCACGGCTGACCGGGAGGCCGCCGCCCAGCCTTCAATGAAGCCGCCCCGGAGGGCGGGGGTGGAACCCCGGCCACCATCAGTGCCCGCTTCGGCCAGGGCGGGCCTTCAATGAAGCCGCCCCGGAGGGCGGCGGTGGAACTAGTTGTGCCAGGTGAGCCCGCCGAACCCGTAGCGGCTCCTTCAATGAAGCCGCCCCGGAGGGCGGGGGGTGGAACCTTCTGGGAGCTTCGCGGCCTCGGCCGGCACAAGGTCCTTCAATGAAGCCGCCCCGGAGGGCGGGGGTGGAACCAGACCTGCAGCCACTGCCGACATCACCGCCATGCCCCTTCAATGAAGCCGCCCCGGAGGGCGGGGGTGGAACACCTGTCCGCGCGTGCCGAGGGCCAGGCGCCACATCACCTTCAATGAAGCCGCCCCGGAGGGCGGGGGTGGAACGGCGTCTGAGCTGGGGGTTTGGTGTTGCTGTGGTGTCGGTGACTTGGCAGGCGGGGAGCATGCCGGGTGATTTCCGGCATTTTGCTTCGGTGCGGTGCGGGGTTTCCGGGCATGCTTGTGGTTCCGAGGTTGGGTGGCGGTGTGTCAGGGGGTGGGGTTGAAGGTGCCGAGGCCGAAGTGTGAGTGGTGGCCGAGGGCGAGGGGGCCGGTGAGTGGTTCGTGGAAGGTCAGGCGGAGTCCGTAGGCGGGGCGGGCTGTGGTGAGGGTTTCCTGTTTGGTGCGGCGGTGACGGGTGTGGAGGCCCCATGCACCGGCGACAGTTTCGACGCAGGCTGGTGCCGGCAGGCCGCGGTGGGCGAGTTCGCGGGTGACTTCGGCGGTGAGGTAGGTGTGGAGTTCCTGCTTCTTCTTGCGGTGGTGCGGGGGGATGAACGGGGTTGTGCTTGTCCAGCGGGTGGACGGGGTGGCCCATTCGGGAGGTAGGTGGTCTTCGGCCCGTCCGTGGGCGGTGACACGCATGTGGATGTTGTGAGGGCCGGGGACGTCGTGAGGGACGCCGATGGTGCGGGTGCGGGCGGCTTCGTGGACGGCGGTGAGTTCCTCGTCGGTGAGTCCGGCGGGGATCCACAGGACGATTTCGTCGATGTGCTTGCCGTTGGTGCTCCGGGGGAGGAAGTGGGTGTGGCGGTGGCCTCGCATCGGGCTCAGGTCGGCGTTCTTGCCGGCGAGGGCGCTGGGGTGTTGAAGGCGTTCCTTGTCGTCTCCGACGAGTTGTTTGATGCAGGCCGCGCGGAGGGCGTCGGTGACGGCCAAGGCCTGGGTGAGGGGTGGAAGCGGGCGGCTCGCGATGGTGAGACGCACCGTGGTCACGCGGTGGCGTGGCCGGGGAATCGTGCGGGTGCGCGGTGTGGGGAGGGGGGTGGGAAGCGGGATGGTGTAGGGGAGGTGCTGGGTGTGCGGGGGGAAGCGGCGCTTCGTGGCCCGGACGTCGGCGGGGCGCAGGGTGAGTGCGTCGAGGTCGAGGGGCCCGTCGGGGGCGAGGAGCTGGACGTGATCAGTGCCGGGTTCGGATCGGGTGTTGTCGTCGTTCCACAGGGCGATGCTGCAGGCGGTGTGGGAGTCGGGGACCGCGTCGTGGTGGATGCGTGCCTCGGTGGTGCTTTCGGCGCGCCCGAGGTAGGGGATGGCCTGACAGAGCTGCGCGAGAGCGGTGTGCTGGGGGGCGGTGAGCGCGGCGTTGTTCCAGGTGACGTAGATGGTGGCGTCGGCGCCGAGGACCGCGAAGGCGTCGATGATCTTGTCGGTGCTGGGGTTGTCGAGCCGATGGTGGCTGTCGGGGTAGTAGTGGCGGGTGTGGGCGAGGTGGTAGGGCGGCAGGTGGTAGACGGGTGGGGCAGCGAGTTGCTGCAGGATGGGGTGGACGGTGTCGGTGTCGAGTTCGGGGTGGCGTGCGCGCCAGGCCGCGTACAGGGCGCGCAGGATGCGCCAGGGGGCGGGGGGTAGTTCAACGACGCCCTCGTTGACGTATCGGCCCCAGGGGGTGGCGTGGTAGCGGCGGTGCGGAAAGTGGAAGGCAAGGGTGATCACTGGGCGGTGGCCTTCTCTTCCGCCCGGGCCGTCTTGCGGGTCTTCTTGGGGGTGGCCTTCGTCTTGCCGCCCTGCCACAGGACGGTGAGCGGGCCGGTGTGCTCCAGAGCGGCGGTGACGGTGGGCATCAATTCGCGGATGCGGGCGGCGAGTGTCTCGGTGTCGGGCAACGTGGTGGTGCCCTGGACGTCGTCGGCGAGTTCGAGGTCGCAGGCGGTGCGCAGTCGCAGGCCGGTGTCGAGGAAGGTGCGGATCTCCCACAGGGCCAGTGCGGTGAGCAGTTCGGTGGCCTCGGCGTCCAGGCGGTAGGAGCGCAGGAGCTGGACGTCGACGCTGAACTGGGCCTCGATGTGGCGGGCGGTGTATTCGACGCGGTGGAAGGGGATGGAGCCGTAGCCCTCGCTGCTGCCGCCGAGCACGAGGCCGTCCTCGGAGTCCTCGCCGTTCTTGCCGGTGTTGTGGCGGACGTGGTCGGATTTCCGGCCGCCGCTGATGGCCTGCTCGACGTCGTACGCCTCGATGGCGGCGCTGATGGCGCGGGCGAAGCGCGGCTGTCCGGGCCAGTCCTTCTGGCTGAAGAAGCAGCCGTGCAGGAGGACGAAGGGGTCCATGGATGTCAGTGCCCGGGCCATGGCGGGGTAGTCGAGAGGCTGGTCGTTGGCCAGGCCGAGGCGTTCGCCGATCACGTCGGTCATCGGCTGGCCCTCCAGGAGGGAGGAGCGGACGAACGGGGAGGCGAGCCGGTGGGCTTCCTGCCGCGAGGAGGTCAGGAAACGCTGCGGGGCGTCGGCCTGGCGGACCTCGACGTAGGGCAGGTCGGCCAGCAGGGTGACGGGTGCTTGACCGGCCGTGTCCCAGGCGGTGTTCTCCAGCCGGTTGGCCATGGACTGGGCGGATTCCACCAGCAGGGACCGGACCGGCTTGCCGTCGTGGTAGCCGGTGAACTCGGCTGCTCCGAGGTCGGGGAAGCCGGTGGGCTGGAAGCGGGAGCCGAGTGCGGGTCGCAGCGTGGCGCGGAAGCGGAGCCGGTGGGCGGTGGTGTCGATCACGAGTCGCTGTCCTTTGCGGGTGTGCTGTTGTCGGGGATGTGCAGGAGCGCGGTGACGGTCACCGCGGTGAGTGCTCGCGCGCGGGCTTCCGGCGTGACGGGGAAGAGCAGAGCGGCGGCCAGGCGGGTTCCGTCGATCCCGGCGGGGCTCTCGCGCGGAGTGGAGGCGGGTGGGCAGTGTGCCTGCCGCATCCGCAGCCGGGCGTCGGCGAGGACCGCGTCAAGGTGGCCGGCGCGCAGCCGGTTCGCCCAGTCACTGCGCGGACGCAGAACGGGCTTGAACGGTGGCTGGTCGCGGCGCAGTCGCGAGCGCACCCTCGGGAGGGTGTCCCCGTAGAAGGGCATCAGGGTTGCCAGCGGGTGCCCCAGGGGCCGGGCGTCGGCGGCTGCGGCGGTCTGGTCGCCGTGAGGGTCGGTGACGTGCCAACCCAGCAGGACCAGGCCGCGCAGCAGATCTGCGAGGAGCTGATCGTCGAGGTGCCCGTCGACGAAGTCCTGTACCAGCCCGGGTGGGGGCGGGATCGGCGGCCCGGCCGGGTATGCGAAGGCGGGCGGGATGCCGGCCTGGTCGCGCTGGTCGGCCAGTTCCCACAGACGCCGCTGATGGGCTGCGGCCAGGGCCGGAGCGAGGGTGGTGGCGTCCAGGTCGACCTTGGACAGGGGCCGGTCGGTCCACACCGCCCGCCCGGGGCCTTCGGGCCGTGAGCGGGTCAGTGGGGCGCGCAGGGCCGGCGGGCCACCGGGCCGGTCGGCCAGTGCCGCGAGCGCGGCGGCCAGGCGCAGTTCACCGCCGGCGTGCGCCGGCCGCCAGGCAGCGCGCTCACGGAGCCGGAAGGGAGACACCTTCTCGCGCAGTGCCCCGGAGCGGGCGACGGCTTCGTGGAGCTGCCCGAACAGCCTGACGAAGACGGCGATCTCCGCGTCCGTCTCCCGAGTACCGGCGGCCAGCGTGAACATGCTGGCGCGGGTGCGGCGCAGCAAGCTGGCCACTGTGGCCGGGAGCGGGTCCCGCAGCCTCTGCACCCAGTCGAACGCCTCGCGCAGCAGGGACAGCTCGCCGGTGCGGGGACCGACGGGGACGTCACCGGCACGGATGGCGAGGGGGTTCTGCCCCAGGCGCTCGACGATGGCGAAGCGGCGGAAGGCAGTGAGACTTCGGTCGACACCGAGGGTCCCGGCGGCGCGTGCGAAGTCGAATCCGTTGCGGGCCTGCCGCCCGCGGTACTGGGCACGTCCTTCGCCCATCAGCTGTTCGAGCTCGGGGAGGCGGGCGGGTGTGGGCCACAACGGCGCCCACAGCTCCCCCTTCGCCTTCTCCTCCGCGGCGGTGCCGTAACCGTAGGGGGTGGAGCGGACGACGAACGGGCTGGTGTGCCCAGCTGCTGCGGCGTTGCGACGGGCGACCGAGCCGGCGAACAGAAGCAGACCCTCGCACGTGAGAACGGTCCGCCAGGGATTCACGAAGCCCTTGTCGTCCAGCTTCTCGAACATCGAGGAGTGAATGCCTCCACCGCGCCCGGGGTCGAACTGACCCACCGTTCCCCGTACGTACGGCGCTTCCTCGGTCCCGTCGATCAGGGATCGGGCCCACGGCAGCACGGTGCCCGGCCGGCTCGGCGGGCCGAGGAGTTGCAGGAGCTGTTGGAGGTAGCTGGCCGACAGGTCCTGGCGCCCGAAGTTCCCGCCCGTGCCGGCCAGCGGGTTGTAGGACACATCTTCGCCGTCCAGGGCCAGCGCGGTGTCCATCCAGGGCAACACTGCGTCGGGCATCCGGTTGCGGCACAGCGTCAGCAGGCTGGTCTTGTGCTTCTCGTCCCACATGGTGCCGCCGGCCCAGCCGCGGTCGCGTCCTTCCTCGACCACCGCCCGCCCGGCCGCCACCGCCTCGCGGAGCGGCGCCAGCCGGGCCGCGGTCGAGTGTTCGACCGTCTCCAGTGCCCGCTCGGCCTCCTTGCTCTTGCCGTTGCCGTTGAACCCGGACCCTGCGTTCCACGGCGACACCAAGGGGCTGGGCACGAAGTCCTCGGTCAGCCAGCACGCCAACCCGTCCGCGTCCAGAGTCGAGGCGAGGACCGGCACGCCCCGCTGCCATGCCAGGGCGGCGTCGGCGTCGTACTGGGTGGCGACCGCGCGCAGCAGCCCCAGAGCGCACAGGTAGTCGGCAAGGCTCACAGCTTCCAGCCCCGGCACAGCCATCCGATGCCGGGTCACCACAGCACCCCCTGTTCGCCCGGCTCCTCACCGGTGGGCGTATCGGGCGGCGAGCCGTCACCGTCAGGCGGCGGGGGCTCGGTCTCCTGGTAGGAGCGGCTGGCACGCCAGTCGGCCACCCGCACCATCGCCTCCAGCCAGCCGACGCGGAACGGCCCCGCGTCCGGCCGATCCCGCAAGGCACTGACGCGCTGCACCCACGACCGGCCCGCCCCTCCCCCCAGTGACAGCACCGACATATCCAGCTTCAGCTCCGGAACGATGCGGCCGTCCGCCGTTTCCACCGGACCCACCACCTCGCCGTCGGCCACCCCCAGCAGACGCGGCGGGTCGTGCTCCGCCTCATCCCGCACCGAACGGACCGACACCCGCACCTTCCCGTGGTGCGCAGCGGCCAGGTACACCGCCAGGTCCGCTTCGTCGACCCCGTTCAGCAGCCCACTGGCCGGATCGAGCATCATCAGCGCCGTCACCAGCTCATGCCGGAAGTACGGGACCTCATGGCGCAACGGCCCGCCGGGCGCTTTCGCCCACGCCCCCGGCCCCGGCGGCTCCTTCCCCGCCGCCCGAACCAACGACCGTCGGAAGATCATGTGATTTTTCCCGAGGTCGTGGTGCCGGGCTGCCACGAGCGCGGCGTCCCGCTGCTGGGGCGACAGACCTGGGGTGTCCTCGGCCGCCCCCAACAGTGCGCACAGCTCACGCTCCGCATCCCGGCCGTGTTCGGCAAGCCGCACCCAGCGCTCCGCCCGGGAACGCCGGTCGCCACCGAGCCCGCTCACCCGCCGGGAAACGTGCTCGACCACCGGCACCGGAACACGGGAGCCCGCCGACCAGCCCGTCTCCACGCGGTATCCACCGAGCCGTGCGTCCATCAGGAACACCGCGCCCGGCCGGACGTCCTGCGCCGACGCCCGCCGCCACACGTCGTCCACCTGATCGTGACACCACAGCCGGCGATCCTTCGCGAGCTTCCGCAGATCGGCCAACGGTGCCGGACACAGCTCCTCCCGTCCCGGGAACGCCTCGTCCTCCCCAGGGCGGCTCTGCGGCCATGACCGCCAGGCCACCAGCCCGGTCACGTCCTCCCCGTCCCGAATCCAGCGCCCCACCTCGATGTCCGCACCGCTCAAGTCCGGCATCGTGTCCCACAGCTGCAGAACATCCCGCCGCCGCAGATGCAGGTAATCCGGCCGCTCCTGGGCGACCTCCAGGTCCAGCATCTGCGTCAGCGTGACCTCCTGTCCCTCCCAGCCGGCCAACGCCTCCGCCGCCGCCAGCAGATCCCCCTCCACGTACGGCGCCGACGCCCGCTTCCCCCCGGGCGGCCACGCCCACACCACCTCGGCGCCCGGATCATCCCCCGTACGGTTGCAACGCCCGCACCGCTGCAACACCGACGTCCACGGCGCCACCTCCGTGAACAACACCCGCGACGTGATATCCACCCCCGCCTCCAACGCCTGGGTACTGATCACGATCTGCCCCGCAGCAGGCAACTCCCCCCGCACCGCCTCGACCAGCACCCTCCGGTCCCCCGGCCGGAACTGGCCGTGCACCAGCGTCACGTCAGGCCCCGCCCCGCCCCCCGGCACGAGCTCGGAGACCACCGCCGCCACCTCCACCGCACGGCGCACCGTGTTGAAGAACGCCAGCGTCCGGGTCCCCGCGACATGCCGCTCCACCAGCACACGGGCCACCTCACCCGCATACCGCTTCGCATCCTCGCCAACCTGCAGCCGCGTGAAGCGACGCCGCGCCTCCAACCGCTTCCCCAGCCCCTCCGCCCGGCGATCCGCGTCCGACAGCTCGACCGGCATCGGCGGCACCGGCCGGTCCACCGTCACCAGCTCCCCCGCGTCCACCGTCGCCGACATCCACATCGACGCCGACGGCACCGCCGTCCCCAACGCCTCCCTCAACGCCTGCAACTGCACCGACGTCGCCACCGCCGGCCCCATCAGCTGCGTCTCGTCGAACACGAACTGACTACCGTTGTGCAGCAACCCGAACGGCACCGGCCACCGCGCCCGCGCATCGCCATATCCCCGAAGCAGCAGACGCGACAACACCATGTCCTGCGTCCCCACGAACACCGCCGGTCCGAACGGATCCAACTGCCACGCGTCATCGTCCCGGGGCTCCCCATCCATCAGGACATGCACCGCCACCCGGTCCGCCAGTCCCAGCTCGTCCAACCACCCCCGGACCTTCTCGGTGACCTGCTCGACCAGCGTCCGCATCGGCAGCACGTACACCAACCGCCCCGGCGTCTCCCGACGCACCCCCACGTCCGGATGCTCCAACAACCGCCACAACCACGGCAGAACCGCCGCCTCCGTCTTCCCAGACCCGGGCGGCACCCGCAACAACTCAGGCAACCCCTCCTCCGCCACACGCTCCTGGAACGGAAACGGCCCAAACCCCGTAGCCCGACGCATAAAAGCCTCGAACGACACACCCACCTCGCACACCCCTCCCCCAGCGCAAACCGGCGACGACCACATCACGCGCGCATACTGCCACCCGCCACTGACAACAGACCGTCCAGCAGCGGACACAGAACGCACGTGCGAATCAGTGACATGCTGCGATGGGGCCGCCCCGGAGAGCGGGGTGGAACCGGCGATGTCGCGCTCCAGCGCCTTGAGCCGCAGCTCGCTGCAATGGGGCCGCCGCGGAGGGCGGGGTGGAGCCGACCTCGACCTGGCAGACGTTCATGGTGTTCGTCTGCTGCAATGGGGCCGCCGCGCAGGGACACCTGCGTTGCGTCGGCCGCTCTCGATGTCACAGAGGCTGCAATGGGGCCGCCGCGCAGGGCGGGGGTGGAACCGGTACCACCGCACCGCGCGCGCCCCGTCGGCGCCCGGGCTGCAATGGGGCCGCCGCGCAGGGCGGGGGTGGAACGCCGACGGAGCCCGGGTGCGTGGACCCGGTGCTGTTGCTGCAATGGGGCCGCCGCGCAGGGCGGGGGTGGAACGCCGACGGAGCCCGGGTGCGTGGACCCGGTGCTGTTGCTGCAATGGGGCCGCCGCGCAGGGCGGGGGTGGAACTCCGCGTCGATGTCCTCGATGCCGACCTCGGCGGCGCTGCAATGGGGCCGCCGCGCAGGGCGGGGGTGGAACGTATGCCGCGCTCCTGCTGGTCGCGGTCGATGCTGGAGCTGCAATGGGGCCGCCGCGCAGGGCGGGGGTGGAACCCGTAACCGGCATCGTGGACGCCTTGCCGCACCTGGTGCTGCAATGGGGCCGCCGCGCAGGGCGGGGGTGGAACGGCTGCACGTGGTCGACCTCGGCGGGGTCGTCGACGGTGCTGCAATGGGGCCGCCGCGCAGGGCGGGGGTGGAACCTCCGGACAGTGGGCTCCAACCTCCTGGAGATGGTGCTGCAATGGGGCCGCCGCGCAGGGCGGGGGTGGAACCTCCGGAGTCGGTCGCCCAGGCCGCGACGGCGGCGCGGCTGCAATGGGGCCGCCGCGCAGGGCGGGGGTGGAACCAGAGCTTACTTTTACTTTTTTCCCTAACACGTATAGAGCTGCAATGGGGCCGCCGCGCAGGGCGGGGGTGGAACGGCACCCCACCAGGGGCTTCGCGTTCCATGGGCTGCGACGCTGACGTCAGTCGGGGAGACATAAGCGCCACTATCGGGCATCTGACTTCGGTGAGGCACCGGGTTTCTTGGCATGCTTGTGGTTCCGAGGTGGGAGCGAACAGACCACCGAGTGGCAGCTTCTTCCCCCGGGGGCATCTGGGCAAGTCGGTCCGGCACGCGTCTCCGGCTCACCATGGAGACGCCGAGCCGGACCAAGCGTCGCCCAACGCACAGGTCCGGTTCACCAAACCGGGGAGCCACCGCATCATGGACAGTCCACTGCCCCCCTGCCAGCCCTCTCGAAAGGCTCCTTAACACGTCGCACCCCTCGCCCAACTGCACAGCTACGCCGCAGCGTAGCTGTCACGGAAGTAGGGGCGTGCTCGTTTCAGGTCGTTCGGCGTATGGAGACGCAGTTCCAAGTTGCCCGTGCCGTGGTGCCCCTGGCCGGTCACGTCTCGTACGAGTCCGGGGAGCAGGTCGATCGTTTTCGGGTCGGCCTTCAGGTAGACCAGCAGCCCGGACTTCCGGGGGGTGCAGACGCAGGCGAAGTTCCGCAGCCGCCGGTAGGCGCGGTATCGCTTGCGCTGCACTGCGATGACGTCGTCGCCGAGGTCGAGCAGTGTGTGGTGCACCGCCTGGGCGAGCTCTGCCGTCGCGCTGTTCGTCTCGCGGGTGGACCGGAACGCCGGCTCCTGTCTGGCATCGCCCGGGGAGACGGTGGAAGCGACGGTCTCCAGGCCGACATGGGTGTCGCCGAACCATCGGTAGCGGACCAGGTCGATACTGTGCCGGTGCTCACGAACGGCGTGAAGGTCATAGCGGGTGAAGCCGCCGGCGACGCAGATCAGCCTGGGCCTGCTCCACAGGCGATCGGCTGCGGCCCGTGATCCGATCCGGTCACGGACCAGCCGGCGGAAGGCGTCCTTGCGGTCGAGGAGCCGAGCCAGGTAGAAGAGCCCCTGGCTGATCACTCCAGCGTCCGTACCACGCTTGTACTCGACGATCACCGGCGCGCCGTTCTCATCGAGGCCCAGCGAGTCGATCCGGCTTCCGTGCACCGCCCCCGTGCTGTACTCGCTCGCCAGGTAGCGCACACCGAGCAGCGTCTCCATGCGCGCCTCGACCAGCCCCTGCACGTCCGTCTCGACCACAGCCAGCCGAGGAATGACCTCCCGCACCTCTTCCGCGACGACGAACAACTTCAAAGCAGGCCGGCCCCCTCCCCTCCGGATCAACGAAATACCATCAGATAGGCAAGTTGCGCCATCAACGGGATAGAAAGTGCTAATCGGATCTCGGACTGATCTGGCGTTGCTCCCTTTCCGTCGCGGGACGGCGAGACTGATCGCCCGTCAGCTATCCCTCTGACCTGCCGAAACGTACAGAACTCGAACGGCCTTCGGAGCCGCGTGCGTAGGTTCGAGTCCGCCGGTCGACCGCCTCCGCCTGCGGCGGAGCCCGCATGCTGCGGCTGCCCCTCGTCAGCCGCTGTTTCCCTCGCGCCAGTGTGGGACGACTCTGGGACTTTCGATCGCATCGAAGCGCATGCGCGGGAAAGGCGTTGAAAACCAATCACCCTGGTCAGCAGGGTACAGTCGCGCGTCTCGGCAGGTCCCGAGCCTGCCCGGTCTCTTCTTCGACGTCTGACTGCAGTGGCAGGGAACGCAGATCGGCGAAAGTCACTTACCGTGTCCGCCGGACCACCGGGCTTTACGGTCTTGCCGCAGGTCACGCCCGTCCTTCCGGGGAGAATTTGGGGAGTATCCACTCCGCTGGAGAGCGCGTGGGGAGGGTCGATCGCACAAGACGACCCGGCCATGAAAGACGCCGAAAGGCAGAAACTCGCAGGTCAACAACGAACAGCGGTGCATCACCGCAGGTCACCGCCGCTTCCCTGACACCTTCATGACGTAGGTCCCCAGATCATCGGCCTCGACGATCCCGGGCAGCGACCCGCCCTCCCGTAGCGGCGTGACATAGCGGGTGGCGGTGACCTCAGTCAGCATGTACCCGGGCCATTCGACTCCTCGACCTCGCACTCCGTGATCCGGCTCCCGCCTACGATAGCCAGCCACGCGCCGGTGACCGCGCCGAGCGGGCGGCCGAGGTGACCGTTGAGTGAACGGGAAACTCTTGCGCGGTGATCTTGCGCGCCAGCAGAATCCTCGCGGCGGATGAACGGTCCCCCGTCCGACCGGTGTTCGATCGGCGACTCCCCCGCCTCCTTCACCGATCGGGCGTTCCGTGCCCACGACCCTCGTCCGTCCCCGTCCGGCGTGTGTCCCGCACCGGGCGGCCGTGGTCCGAGGCCAGGAAGAGGCAGCATGAAAAGACACCTCGCACGCATCGCCGTCCCGCTCGCCGCGACGGCCGCCGTCGTGGCGGCGACCGGCACACCGGCCGCCGCCGCGTCGGACGCCGACGTCGACTGCGGGCTCACCTGGAGCAACGAGTACAAGCTGTACGACCCCTGCGGCTGGGTGTACTTCCAGTCCGAGACCGGCGACGGCACGGAGTACCTGGTCCTCCACGACACCAACAGCGACGGCTACGGCGTCATCGTCCAGAACTACCGCTACGACATGGCCGACGCCGGCCCCTACAGCGGCACCGTGACCTCGGGCAAGGGGACCCACAAGGTCTGGACGCTGCACATGCCCGAGGGCACCGCGATCGACTTCCGGATCTGCCCCTACACCACCGCCCACGGCCCGTACTACAGCCAGTGCAGCAACTGGGTACGGGGTATCGCCTGATCGACGGCAGGGGCCGTTCCCGCCGGTGACGGCCCCCGCCCGTCACAGTGCCCGGACATGGACGGACCAGAGCTGGACCCTGTCCCGGAAGCCCACGGCGAGGAGGCGGCCGTCCGGGGTGAGCGCCATCCTGCCCATGTGCTCCAGCTCCGGCTGACCGGGGAGGATGAGCAGTTGCTTCCCGGTGCGGGCGTTGCGGATGTGGAGGTTGGCGTGCGTGTCGCCCGCCATGAGCAGGTGGCCGTCCGGGCTGAACGCGAGGTGCGCGAGGGGAGCGGTGTACCCGGTGAACCGGTGGTGCCGTCCACCGGTACGGGCGTCCCACACGTGGACCGACGCGTCCGCGCCGCCCGCGGCGAGGCTGCGGCCGTCCGGGCTGAACGCCACGGCGGCCACCGAGGAGGTCACCCCGCCCAGGCGGCGGCTCCGGTTCCCGGAACGGGTGCGTTCGACGCGCGCCACGCCGCGGTAGCCCCCGGCGGCCAGCGTGCTGCCGTCCGGGCTGAACGCCAGCGCGAGCACGGAACCGACCGGATCGCCGAGGGTGAACCGCTTCCCGCCCGTGTGCGCGTCCCAGATGTGCAGCGACCCGTCCGTGTCGCCCGTCGCGATGGTGCGGCTGTCGGGGCTGAACGCGACGGAGCGCACCCAGCCGGTGTGTCCGGTGAGCTGACGGCGGAGCGTACCCGTGTGCGGATCCCAGCAGCGCACGACCTTGTCACCGCCGCCCGCCGTGGCGAGCGTGCTCCCGTCCGGGCTGAACACGACGGCCCTGACCCAGCCGACGGGTCCGGTGAGGCGGCGGAGCCGTGTGCCGGTGTGCGGGTCCCAGAGGCGTACGCCCCCTTCGCGGTCGCCCACGGCGAGGACGCGGCCGTCCGGGCTGAAGGTCATGCCGGACACCCCCCTGTGGGGTTTCACCTTCAACGTGCGGCGCAGCACGTACGTGGGCGCCGTGGGGCCGGGCTCCGCCCATGTCGAGGCGGCGGTGGGCGGCGGGGACGGCGGTCCGTGGTCGCGGCGGGTCTCCGGCGCGGGCGCAGGCCGCTCGGCGGTCACCGTCGGCGCGGCGTGCGGGGCGGTGGGCGCCGCCAGTGCCGCGGCCAGCGTCCGGCTGTCCGGCCGCCGGCGGGGGTCCTTCGCGAGCAGCGCCATGACCACCTCCTCCAGGTCGCGCGGTATGCCGGGACGCAGCGTGCCGGGGCGGGGCGGGGCCTGCTCCACGTGCTGGCGCATCAGCGCGTAGAAGGGCTGAGCCGCGGGGAACGGGGGCTGGCCCGTGAGGAGTTCGAACATGACGACGCCCAGGGCGTAGAGATCGGTCCGCGCGTCGGTCTCCTTCCCCTCCCACTGCTCGGGCGACATGTACGCGGGGGTGCCGATCACGAGACCGGTCGCGGTCACGGTCCCGGACGCCTCGGCGTTGCGGGCGATGCCGAAGTCGCAGACTTTCACCCGGTCCCCCGCCTGCACGAACAGATTCGCCGGCTTCACGTCACGGTGGACGATCCCGTGCCGGTGCGCGGCCGCCAGAGCGTCCACGGTCTGCCGCGTCAGGTCGAGCACACGGAGGTGGGGCAGGCCCCCGGGGTGTCCGGCCAGGACGTGGGCGAGGTCGTGACCCCGCAGGAGTTCCATGACGATGAAGTGGTACGGCTCGTGGCGGCCTGCGTCGTGCACCACGGTGATCCCCGGGTGCTGGAGCCCGGCAAGGGTGTCCGCCTCCCGCCGGAAGCGCCGTACCGACCCGTCGCCCGGCAGGGCGAGCATCACCTTCACCGCGACCTCGCGCCCCAGTTCGGAGTCCAGGCCCAGCCAGACCTCGCCCATGCCGCCACGGCCGAGCCTCCGCCGGAGCACGTACCGATCGCGGAGCGCGACTCCGGCGAGGCGCATTCCGGAACTCACGGGTGACTTCGCCTCCTCGAACGTGCCGCGGGTGCGCGCCCGCCGGCCGGGACCCCATCCAAGCGGCTCGTGCCCGGCGCGTCGAGTGCGCGGCGGGACGGGAACCCGGCGCCTCGTGCCGGTCGTCAGTCCGGTGGTGACGCGGCGGGGAGGTGCGGCGCGGCGGGGAGGTGCGGCGCGGCGTCGACGACGGCGTGCACGACTCCGGCGACGAGGGCGCGGTCCAGGGGTGCCGCGTCGAAGCGGCCGTGCATGGGCCAGCCCTCGACCAGGGCGTCGAGGGCGCGGGCGACCCCGGGGGTGAAGTGGAGTGCCAGACTTTCCCGGCTGCGCGCGGTCCAGGAGCGCGTGATGTCCCGTACCGCCGGGTGGTGGTTGGCGTAGGCGTACATCTCGAAGATGAGCGTCAGGTCGCGGTCGGTGGCGTAGTCCGGCCCGCAGATCAGCTCGACGACGGCCGCCTCGGCCTCGGCGGTCGAACGGGCGCGCCGCACCGTGCGCCGGTAGAGGTGCGACATCGTGTCGGCGAGGCGGGCGAACGCCTGCGTCAGCAGGTCGTCCATGCCCTCGAAGTAGTACGTCAGCGAACCGAGCGGGACGCCGGCCCGGGCGGCGATCCTGCGGTGGGTCGCCCCGGCGACGCCGCCCTCGGCGACGACGTCGAGGGCGGCGTCGAGGATGCGGTCCCTGCGGCCCGGATCGTTCGGGATCTCACGCCGTGTTCCGGTCACGGCCCCAATGTGACACAGGCTCCGAGCCCATGAGTGTGTACGCTTGTACAGACTCTTTGGTACCGTCTGGAGGCACCCGCCTGTGACTGCCGACCCCGGCACGCGCCGCACCGCCGCGTTCGCCCTGTTCTTCCTGCCCGGGCTGGCGATGGCGTCCTGGGTGACCCGGACACCCGATGTGCGCGATCTGCTCGGCGCCTCGACCGGCCGCATGGGGCTCGTCCTCTTCGGCCTGTCGGTCGGGTCCATGGCGGGCATCCTGTGCTCCGGTCCGCTCGTGGCGCGCTGGGGCGCCCGGTACGTCATCGCGGCCGGGACGCTGGCGACCGCGACGGGCTGCGGCGTCATAGGACTCGGCGCGGCGGCGGGGACGGACCCGGCCGTCGCCGCCGGACTCGCGCTGATCGGCGTGGGGATGGGCGGCGGCGAGGTGGCCCTCAACATCGAGGGGGCCGAGGTGGAGCGGCTGCTCGGCCGTTCCACCCTGCCGGCGATGCACGGCTGCTACAGCCTCGGCACGGTGGTCGGGGCGGTCGGCGGCATGCTCCTGACCGCCGTCTCCTTCTCCGTCCTGTGGCACCTCGTCATCGTGACCGCCGTGGTCCTGGCCGTGCTGCTCTCCGTGATCCGCCACGTGCCCACCGAGGTGGGGCGCAGGACGGGCGCCGGCGCGCCGGGCCGTGACACCGCGCGCCCCGGGGTGTGGCGGGAACCGCGGCTGCTGCTCATCGGCGGCATCATCCTGGCGCTCGCCATGGCGGAGGGCACGGCGAACGACTGGCTGCCGCTGATCATGGTCGACGGCCACGGCTTCGACGCCGCGCTCGGCTCGGCCGTGTACGCGGTGTTCGCGGCGTCGATGACCGCGGGCCGGTTCGCCGGCGGCCGGTTCGTCGACCGGTACGGGCGCGCCACCGCCCTGGGCGCGAGCGCCGTGGTCGGCGCCGCCGGCATCGCGCTGGTGATCCTCGTCGACAACCAGGCCGTCGCCGCGGCCGCCGCGGTCCTGTGGGGCATCGGCGCGTCGCTGGGCTTCCCGGTCGCGCTCTCGGCGGCCGGCGACTCGGGCGACAACTCCGCCGCCCGGGTCACCCTCGCCGCCACCATCGGCTACATCGCCTTCCTCGTGGGGCCGCCGTCGCTCGGCCGGCTCGGCGAGCAGTTCGGGCTCCGCAACGCCCTGTTCCTCGTCCTGGGGCTGGTGGTGGCCGCGACCTTCGCCACCCCCGCGGCCCGCACCGCGCGGCCCGTCACCGAAGCCGCGCCGGCGGACCGCGAGGGGTCCGGCGCCGGTCAGCCCCGTGTGGGCGGTGCGGCGAAGTAGTGCCCCTCGTCCAGGTCGGCGATGAGACCGGGACGGGTCGGCTCCCAGCCCAGCAGGTCACGGGTCAGGGCGCTCGACGCCGGGGCGTCGATGCCGGCGAAGGCGCCCAGCCAGCCGAAGTGCCCGGCGACCTCCTCCGGCGCCACGGACGTCACGGGCACACCGAGGTGGCGCCCGATGGTCCCGGCGATGTCGCGCAGCGCGATCCCCTCCTCGGCGACACCGTGCAGGACGGAGCCGGCGGGCGCCTTCTCGACCGCCAGGCGGAACAGCCGCGCGGCGTCGAGGCGGTGGACGGCGGGCCAGCGGTTGGCGCCGTCGCCCGGGTATCCGGAGACGCCCCTGTCGCGGGCCGTGGCGACCAGGGCGGCCATGAAGCCCTGGTCGCCCTCGCCGTGGCAGGTCGGGGAGAGCCGCACCACGGACGAGCGCACACCGCGCCCGGCGAGGTCGAGCGCGGCGAGCGAGGTGGCCGACCGGACGGAGGTCGGCGAGCCGTCGACCGCGGGCATGTCCCGCTCGGTGAGCAGCCGGCCCGGGGCGAGCCCGGCCACTCCGCCGGCCAGGACGAACGGGCGGTCGGTGCCGGCGAGCGCGTCGCCGAAGACGTCGACGGCGCGGCGGTCGGCCTCCGCGGCGCCCCGGAAGTCGCCGCCGAAGGCGACGTCGTGCTTGAAGGCGAGGTGGATCACCCCGTCCGCGCCGGCCGCCGCGTCCCGCAGGACGTCGAGGTCGTCGACGGTGCCGCGGACGACGTCGGCCCCGGCGGCGGTCAGGGCGGCGGCGGAGGCGTCGGAGCGGGCGAGGCCGACGACCTCGTGCCCGGCGCCGATGAGCTCGGGGACGACGGCGGAGCCGATCCAGCCGGACGCGCCGGTGACGAGGACACGCATGGGAACCTCCAGTGATGACATTGACTGACGTCGACCGTAGCACTCCATGTCAGCGACTGTCATCACGATAGGATTCCCACATGAGCAGATGGGAGCCGGACGCGCGGGGGCGCTTGACGCGGGCAGCGCTGCGGCTCTACGGGGAGCGGGGGTTCGAGCAGACGACCGTCGCGGAGATCGCGAAGTGCGCCGGCGTCACCGAGCGGACGTTCTTCCGCCACTTCGCCGACAAGCGCGAGGTGCTGTTCGGCGGCTCGGAGACGCTGGAGGAGCGGTTCGCGGGGGCGGTCGCCGACGCGCCGCCGGCGGCGGCGCCGATGGACGCGCTGGCCGCGGGCCTCGACGCGGTCGCCGGGCTGTTCGCCGACCGCCGTGCGTTCGCACGCGAACGGCAGACCGTGATCATGGCGAACGCGGAGCTGCGGGAGCGGGAGCTGACGAAGCTCGCCTCGCTGTCGGCCGCGCTCGCCGGCGCCCTGCGCACACGCGGCGTCGCGGAACCGGCCGCGAGCCTGGCCGCCGAGGCGGGCGTCGCCGTGTTCAAGGTCGGCTTCGAACGCTGGCTCACGACCGCGGACGAGGACGCGATGGCGCCGGTGCTGCGGGAGACACTGACCGCGCTCAGGGCGGCGACGGCCGGCTCCTGACCGGCCGGACTCCCGGCCGTCAGCCGTCAGCCGTCAGCCGTCGGCGGTGCCGGGCGGGAGCAGGCTCGTCGATCGCCCGTCACGCGGCAGTGAACCGTCGGCGCGGCGGGGTCCGGTGCTCGCGACGATCTCGCCGAAGTCCAGCTCGCCGGCGTCCCTGGCGTCGAAGAACTCCTGCCGCAGCCGGCGCTTGACGGCCGCCTCGGCGGCGAACCGCACGGCCTCCGTCTCCGTGCTCGGCCCCCGGTACCCGTACGTGGCCCTCGAACGCCGCTGGACCGCGATGTCCGGGTGTCGCCCGTACGGCAGTGGTCCCGGCGCCGGGCCGCGCGGGGCGTTGACGGGTGGTTCCCACGGGACTACAACTCGGGGTTGAGAGCGCTCTCATCACCCCGGTCGGCGCGCCCGGCCGGCGTCGCACCCCCACCGACAGGAAGGCGCTCACCCCATGCCTCATGCCGTCAGCGGCCATGTCGCCGCGCGGAGAACCACCACGCTCACCGCGGCGCTCGCCGCCGTCCTCGCGCTGGCCGGGATGCTGGCCGCGCTGCTCATGGCACCACCGGCCAGCGGCACGGTGCCGCCGACCCCGGCCGGCTGGACGCTCCAGTGGAGCGACGACTTCAACGGCTCGGCGGGCTCTCTCCCCTCGAACGCGAACTGGCGGATCGACACGGGCCGCTCGTACCCGGGAGGCCCCGACGCCTGGGGCACCGGCGAGATCCAGACCTACACCGACTCGCCGTCGAACCTCGGTCTCGACGGCAGCGGCAACCTGCGCATCACACCGCTGCGCGACTCCGCCGGCAACTGGACGTCCGCCCGGATCGAGACGCAGCGGGCCGACTTCAAGGCACCGGCCGACGGCGTGCTGCGCATCGAGAGCCGCATCCAGATGCCGAACGTCACCGGTGACGCCGCGCTCGGCTACTGGCCCGCGTTCTGGGCGCTGGGCTCCCCCTACCGGGGCAACTACTGGAACTGGCCGGCCATCGGCGAGTTCGACATCATGGAGAACGTCAACGGCATCAACTCCGTGTGGGCCGTGCTGCACTGCGGCGTCAACCCCGGCGGCCCCTGCAACGAGACGAACGGCCTGGGCGCCAGCCGCGCCTGCCCGGGGGCGAGCTGCCAGTCGGCGTTCCACACCTACCGGTTCGAGTGGGACCGCTCGACGAGCACGGAGCAGCTCCGCTGGTACGTGGACGACCAGTTGTTCCACACGGTGAACGAGAGCCAGATGAGCGCGGCCCACTGGGCCTCCATGACGGAGCACGCGGGCTACTTCATCCTCCTCAACGTCGCGATGGGCGGCGGCTTCCCGAACGGTGTCGCCGGGTTCACCACGCCCACGGCGTCGACGGTCCCCGGCCGGTCGATGCTCGTGGACTACGTCGCCGTCTGGACGCGCGGTGGCGGCGGCACGACCGAGCCGCCCGTCGACGGCCCCACCCTGTACCTGCGGGACGGCGGCACGCTGAGCACGGCCACCGGTTCCGCGGCCACCACGTCCCTCACCTCGGCGGGCGGTACCAACCACGACGGAACGCCGTACCAGCAGCGGACGTTTACGGCGACGGGTGTCAACGGGCAGTACAACGGCGGCAGCACGGCGTTCGATGCGTTCGTGGATGCCGGGACCACGGTCGCGAACGGCCAGCAGGTACGGGTCTCCTACGACCGCACCGGTGACGGCAGTTGGGACCGTGTGGAGACCTACGCGTACTTCGCCACCGACCCGGTGCCCGGCTACGAGCACTACACGCAGGCCAGAGGGCTGAAATCGGCCACCGGCAGCCACGGCGATCTCGTGAACGGGCGGGTCCGCGTGGAGGTGTGGAACGCGATCGGCGCCGGCGCGAGCACCGTCGGCATCGGCAACCAGTCGTTCGTGCGCATCCCCTTCGGCTGACCCGGGCGGGCGTTTCCGGGCGTACGGGCGGGCACCTACGCCCGTACGCCCGGTGCCGGGTCAGGAGCCGGCAGGTAGATCACCACGTTGACGCCCGGGTGGTCGGCCGGTCGAGGGCACCACCGGGTACGTGCCGCGTGCCCGGGAGCGGGCGGTCTCGCCCGCGCTGCGCGTCTACGCGGCCTTCGCCCGGTCCGCGGACAGGGGAGCCGTGCGCGACGTGGACGCCGGCCACCGGAGCGCGGCAGGGACGACGGGCGGCGCCGCTCAGTCGTAGCGCCGGTCGGACGCCGTCGCGGCCGGCCGGACGGCTGCCGCGACGGCGTCGGCGAGCGGCGCGATGTCCCGCTCGCCCAGCGGGGAGACCGTGAGCCGCATGCCGGGGCCGCTGCGCAGGCGGAAGCGGGTGCCGGGGGCGGCGGCCCAGCCACTGTGGAGCAGCGCGGCGACGGCCGCCGTCTCGTCCGGGACGGGCACCCACACGTTCATGCCGCTGCGGCCGTGGGCGGTGACGCCGCGTCCGGCGAGCGCGGTGCGCAGCGCGTCGCGGCGCGCGCCGTAGGAGCGGGCGACGGCGCCGGGGTCGACGGCGTCGGTGCGCC
Source organism: Streptomyces sp. RFCAC02 (assembly GCF_004193175.1). NCBI lineage: Bacteria > Bacillati > Actinomycetota > Actinomycetes > Kitasatosporales > Streptomycetaceae > Streptomyces > Streptomyces sp. RFCAC02. Next base: position 377,998 of record NZ_SAUH01000001.1, read on the forward strand.
ACAGCTCCGTGACGGCGTGCTGCAGGAGGTGGCTCACCCAGCCGGGGCCGAGGCGCTGCCGGCCGCGGACGCGGTCGACGGTGACGGGGTCGCCCGTCCACACCGCGAGCCGCAGGTCCGGGCCGTACGCCTTGGCGGTGGATCGGACCAGCGCCCAGCGCGGGCCGTGTCCGGCGAGGGGGTGCAGGGGCAGGTCGACGATGCCGTGCCCGTGGTCGTCCTCCAGGAGGAGGGTGTCCGGGTGCGCGGCGAGCACGGCCCTGAGCGCTTCGGCGCGGCGGGCGCCGATGGCCGCGCCGGTGGGGTTCTGCGCGCGGGCGGTGACGACGAGGGCGCGCGCGCCGCCGGCGAGGGCGCGGGCGGCCTGGTCGGGCAGCGGCCCCTCGTCGTCCACGGGTACGGGCACGGGCCGCATGCCGAGGGCGGGGACGAGGTCGAGCAGGGCGCCCCAGCCGGGGTCCTCGACGGCCACGGCGTCGCCGGGGCGCAGCCAGGCGGTCAGGACGCGTTCGATGCAGTCGAGGGAGCCGGAGGTGACGGCGACGGGGCCGTCGGGTACGCCGTCGCGGTCGAACGCGGCGCGGGCGGCGCGGGCGAGACCCGGGTCGATGGAGGGGCCGCCGTACAGCATCGGGGAGCGGTCGGCCCGCGCGGCGGCCGCGGCCAGGGCCGGGCCGAGACGGGGCAGCAGGGCCGGGTCGGGGTTGCCGCCGGAGAGGTCGCGGGCGCCGGCCGGCACGGTGAGGCGCGTGTCCCTGGGGGCGCTCGCGGGCCGGGCGCGGACGCGGCTGCCGCGGCGGCCCGCCGTCTCGATGACGCCGCGGTCGCGGAGGGCGCGGTAGGCGGCGGCGACGGTGTTGGCGTTGACGCCGAGGCGTTCGGCCAGGTCGCGGAGGGGCGGGAGGGACGCTCCCGGGGCGAGACGGCCGTCGGCGACGGCCTGTTCGACGCTGGCGGAGATCTCGGCGGCGCCCCGCCCGTGGATCGGATATTCTCCTAGCACAAAGCAGAGTTTGCACTAGTTCAATCATGGACGCAACTCCGGAGAGCCCGATGAGCCAGACCGACACCGACCGCTACCTCCCCACCCCCCGGACGACACCCACCCGCGCCCGGCACCGCGTGGCCTACGACCGGGACCTCGTGCACGCCATCCTCGACGAGGGCTGGCTCTGCCACCTGGCGTTCGTCCGCGACGGTCTGCCCGCCGTCCTGCCCACCCTCTACGCGCGCGTCGGCGAGCGCCTCTACCTCCACGGCTCCACCGGCGCGCGCCCGGTGCGGGAGGCCGCGGCCGCGCCGGGCGGGATGCCCGTGTGCCTGACGGTCACCCATGTCGACGGGCTGGTGCTGGCGCGTTCGGCCTTCCACCACTCCGTCAACTACCGCTCCGTCGTGGTCCACGGCACGGCCCGGCCGGTCACCGACGCCGCCGAGCGCGCCAGGGCGTTCGACGCCGTCGTGGACCAGGTGGTGCCGGGCAGGTCCGCCGACTGCCGCCCGGGCGACGTGAAGGAGCTGGCCGCGACGGCGCTGCTCGCCGTCGATCTGGCCGAGGTCTCCGCGAAGGTCCGCGCCGGCGGTCCGATCGAGGAACCGGACGACCTGGACCTGCCGCACTGGAGCGGCGTCCTCCCCGTCCGGACGCAGTACGGGGCACCGGTGGCGGCCGACGAGGGCCGGCGGGTACCGCTGCCCGCGTACCTCGCGGCGTACGCCGGGCGCTGAGCCGGGGCGCCGCACCACCGCGGCGCCACCCGGCGGACGAATCCGGAGGGCGATCGCCGGGCAGCAGAACACCATGCTCCCGGCGCCGTGCTCCCCCGCGGCGGAGCGCGGTCCGCCCCCGCTCCGCCGCACGTCGGCGCCGGTGCGCGCGCCCGGCCGGGGAACCGGCCCCGCCGGCACCGCGTCTGACGGAGCAGCACAGGAGAAAGATCAGCCGCCCGGCCGGCTCCCCCCACAGAAGGACATCATGGCTCTTCAGCACCGCCTCCAGCACCGTCGCGCTCTCGCGCTGACCACCCTGACCGCGCTCGCCGTCCTCGCCGCCGGCGGCTGCGGCGAACAGACGGACGACTCGTCCGCCGCCGACAGCCCGTCCGCGCCCGCCGGGGAGGAGAGCGAGTCGCCGGGCAAGGAGCACACACCGGGCGACTCCGGCGGCACGGACTCCGGCGACGCGGCGGGCGGATCGGAGTCCGGCTCCGGGGACGACGCGCAGAACGGCGCGGAGGACGGCGGGGAGGAGGAGGGCACCACACCGTCCGACTGGTGCACCGGTGACCGCGTCAGCGCCGAGGTGACCGTCCTCGACTCCGGGGCCGGCCAGCGGCACGGCGCCCTGGTGCTCACCAACAGCTCCGACGCCGCCTGCCGCACCCAGGGCTGGCCCGGCCTCGAACTGACCGGTGCCGACGGCAGCGCCCTGCCCACCACGACCGTCCGCGACGAATCCCAGGAGTCCGAGCCGCTCACCCTCCAGCCGGGCGAGAGCGCCTGGTCGCAACTGCACTGGACCATCGTCGCGGGCGAGGACGACCCGGCCGACGGCACCTGCGGCCCCGAACCGGCCGGCCTCAGCGTGATCCCGCCGGACGCCTACGACGCCACCGTGGCCGAATGGGACCTGGGGCCGGTCTGCGGCCAGGGCACGATCGAGGCCCTTCCGCTCGCGCCGGGCACGGGCCCCGGCGCCTGATCCCGGCCGGGGCCGGGCGGGACGGCACGGCGCCGTCCCGCCCGGCTCAGGCCGTCGGCAGCCAGTCCACGCGGCCCGCCAGCAGGCCGTACCCCACGAAGGCGACGATGTCGATCAGCGCGTGCGCCACGACCAGCGGCATGACGCGCCCCCACCGCCGGTAGAGCCACACGAAGACGACGCCCATCGCGACGTTCCCGAAGAAGCCGCCGAGCCCCTGGTAGAGGTGGTACGAGCCGCGCAGCACCGCGCTGGCGGCCAGCACCGCGACCGGTGTCCAGCCCAGCCGGTCGAGGCGGTGCAGCAGGTAGCCGACGACGATGACCTCCTCCACGACCGCGTTCTGCACGGCCGAGGCGATGAGCACGGGGTACTTCCACCACACGTCGGGCAGCGACTCCGGGACCACCGTGAGGGAAGCGCCCGCCGCGTGCGCCCCGAGGTAGAACAGCAGCCCGGTGCCGCCGATCACGGCGGCGACGAGCGCGCCCCGCCCCAGGTCGGGACCCGGCCGCCCGGTGTCGAACCCGATGCCGCGCAGCCCCGGTCCGCTGTAGCCGCCGCCCCGCTCGCGCAGCAGGAGGTGGGCGACCAGCACGACGGGCACGAGGGCGGTGGCGATCCCGAAGAGCTGCCACGCCAGGTCGAGCCAGGGGCGGTCGGGTGCGCGGGAGCCGTTCAGGCCGGCGGTGGCGTCGCCGAGGCCGCCGGGCCGGGTGAGGACGCCGGTGAACGAGATGATCGAGCTGATGGCGCTCGCGCCCAGCGACAGCGCGAGGACCAGCAGCAGCTCGTGCCCCATGACGCGGCGGGGGACCGTACGGCCCGCCCCGTCCGGCGGTGCCGCGTCCGTGCGATGGCCACCGCGGCCGGTGTCCGGTGTCAGGTCCACTCCGCCTCCCGTCCGGCGCGGCGGCGCCCGGCCGCCGGCGCGCCGGACGGCGGGGTCACGCGCCGGTCGGCCAGCTGTGCACGGGGGCGTCCGTCCGCGACAGTTCGCAGTACCGGCGTACCAGCTCCGCGAGGGCGCTGTTACGGTCCGCTCCGTTCTCCACCATCCGGTGGTACACGGCAGTCTGCCAGCCCGCTCCGGTGACGCGGCGGCGGCACCGCTCCTCGATGACCGACAGGTACGCGGCGCGGTCGGGGGCCGCCACGCCCCAGGCGGCCAGGCCCCGCTCGGCGAGCGGCAGGAGGCGGTCGAGGACCAGTTCGTGCGCGGGGCGCGTGCCCTCGCCCGGCCAGGTCAGGCGGGCCTCGATGCCGTCCCGGCAGGCGGCCTCGAAGTTGCGCTCGGCGTCGGCGAACGCCAGCTTCTCCCACACCGGCCGCTCCTCGTCGGCCAGCGCGCGGACCAGCCCGTAGAAGAACGCGGCGTTGGCGACGGTGTCGGTGACGGTGGGGCCGGTCGACAGGACGCGGTTCTCCACGCGCAGGTGCGGGACGCCGCCGGCGACGTCGTAGACCGGCCGGTTCCAGCGGTACACGGTGCCGTTGTGGAGGGCGAGTTCGGACAGCCGGGGGATGCCGCCGGCGTCGAGGACGGCCATGGGGTCCTCGTCCGAGCAGACCGGGAGCAGCGCGGTGAAGTAGCGCACGTTCTCCTCGAACAGGTCGGTCACCGAGTCGATCCAGCGCTCGCCGAACCAGGTGCGGGGCCGCACGCCCTGGGCCGCCACCTCGGGCGGCCGGCTGTCGGTCGCCTGGAGGAAGAGCCGCGGCCGGGTCTCGTGCCACAGTTCGCGTCCGAAGACGAACGGGGCGTTGGCGCCGACGGCGATCTGCGCCGCCGCGGTGGCCTGGGCGGCGTTCCACACGGCGGGGAAGCGGTCCGGCGTCACCTGGAGGTGGAACTGCACGGAGGTGCAGGCCGCCTCGCAGGCGATGGAGTCGAAGGTCCGGTCGAGCGTCTCCTTGCCGGAGATGGTGAGGCTGATGGGCTCGCCGCGCGCCGCGAGGATCTGCTCGTTGAGCAGGGTGTAGCGGTCGTCGGACGAGAGCGCGCCGGGCCTCACCTGCTCCGGGGTGATCGTGGGCAGGACACCGATGAGCACGAGCCGGGCGTCGAATTCGGCGGCCATGCGGTCGGCGTATCCGACGGCGACGCGCAACTCCTCCGCCACGTCCGCGAACACATGCCCGTCGAGGGCACGCGGCAGCATATTGAGTTCGAGTGTGAATTTCCCGAGTTCGCTCTGGAAATCACGCGTGGCCATGCGCTTCAGCACATTGTCATTCACCATGCGCGGAGTGCCGCGCGAATCGGCGAGGCACAACTCGACCTCGACACCCATCAGGTCCCTTGGGCCGTCGAAGCGCTCCTCGCGCAGCATCCGCTGCAGCGCGTCGAGCCCGGTGCGGACCCGGGCGCGGAACCGCTGCCGCGCGGACAGGTCGAACCGGTCGGCCACGACTTCTGCCCCCATGGGCACCTCCTGGGTCGCATCGGCGTCGAACGGTGTTCCGATCCTGCCCCCGTACGGGGGGACCTAACACGACGGATGCGGGCCCGGCGGCCCGGCCGGGCATATTCCAAAGGCACTTGTCGCCCCACGGCGCCCGGTCCGGCGTCCTGATTTCTTCTTGTCGAAACATTACGGGTCGGCTACGTGAAACATGAGGAGAACTCCGTTCGGATAACCTTTCTCCACGGCGTGTCTCCTGTGAAGAGGCGACCTACTCCAAAGCGAGAGGCGACCCATCATGCCCTTGAACATTCACCCCGCGCCCCCCGGCGCGGAGCTCAGCGTCCGTGACGCACTTCTCGGTTCGGGCGCCAGGCTGCCCATTCCCCTGCAGCACCACCGCGCGGCGCTCAGGCCCGTGATGCCGCTGCCCGTCCACCAGTTGTCCCCGGTGTCCGGCCTGACCGTGCCGCCCAGGTCCCGGCTCGTCGGCTGGCGGTTCCTGCTGGAGCACGACGGCATCGCCGTGGGCGGTGCCCAGACCGACCTGACCGCGGGCGGCTGGGAGTTCTCCCACTTCACGGCGGGACCGTTCATCGCCTCGACCGTGCGGGCCGTGCGGCTGGCCGAGACCACGGCGGCCCTGTATCAGCCGAGACTGCTGTCCGTCCCGGAGCTGTACATGATGACCCTGTGGCTGCACGCCGAGCCGCGGGCCGATCCGGCGTCCGGCAGCCCCGAGCCGCAGGACCTGCTGGTGCCGCTGGCGCCGGCGCCGCCCGGCATCACCGCCGAGCGGCCCGCCAGGACGGACGCGCTGCTGCCGCTGCTGACCAGCAGGGGCGCGCCGCTCGGCCTGGCGAGCTAGCCGGGGTCCGCGGGGGCGGCGCGGGTCCTCCGTCAGCCCGCGTAGTCCTCGACCGGGGGGCACGAGCACTGGAGGTTGCGGTCGCCGAAGGCGCCGTCGATCCGGCGCACCGGCGGCCAGTACTTGTCGTGCCCGCCGAGGCCGTCCGCCCCGCCGGCAGTGCCCGTGCCGGCGGGGAGGACGGCCTCCCGCCTGCTGTAGGGATGGGGCCAGTCGCCGGTGAGCTGCTCGGCGGTGTGGGGGGCGTTGCGCAGCGGGTTGTCGTCGCGCGGCCACTCCCCCGACGCCACCTTGTCGATCTCGCCGCGGATGGCGATCATCGCGTCGCAGAACCGGTCGAGTTCGGCGAGGTCCTCGCTCTCGGTCGGCTCGATCATCAGCGTCCCGGCGACGGGGAACGACATGGTCGGCGCGTGGAAGCCGTGGTCGATCAGCCGCTTCGCCACGTCGTCGATGGTGACGCCGGTGGCCTTGGTGAGCGGCCTGATGTCGATGACGCACTCGTGGGCGACGAGCCCGCCCGGCCCGGTGAACAGGACGGGGTAGTACGGTTCGAGCCGTTTGGCGATGTAGTTGGCGGCGAGCACGGCCGTCTGCGTGGCCTCGCGCAGCCCCTCGGCGCCCATCAGCCGGATGTACGCCCAGGAGATCGGCAGGATGCCGGCGGATCCGAAGGGCGCGGCCGACACCGGTCCGACACCGCCGGCGGCGTCCTTCTCGCCGTCCCGCGTCGGGTCGAGCGGGTGGCCCGGCAGGTACGGCGCGAGGTGCGCGCGCACCGCGACCGGGCCGACGCCGGGGCCGCCGCCGCCGTGCGGGATGCAGAACGTCTTGTGCAGGTTCAGGTGGGAGACGTCCGCTCCGAAGCGGCCCGGGCGGGCGAGCCCGACGAGCGCGTTGAGGTTGGCGCCGTCCACGTAGACCTGGCCGCCGGCGTCGTGCACGGCGGCGCAGATCGCGGTGATGTCCTCCTCGAACACGCCGTGCGTCGACGGGTAGGTGACCATCAGGACGGCCAGTTCGTCGCGGTGCCGGTCGATCTTCTCGCGCAGGTCGGCGAGGTCGACGTCGCCCCCCTCGCCGGTCGCGACGACCACGACGCGCATGCCCGCCATGACGGCGCTCGCCGCGTTGGTGCCGTGCGCCGACGACGGGATGAGGCAGACGGTGCGCTGCGGCTGCCCGTTCGCGCGGTGGTGGGCGCGGACCGCGAGGAGGCCGGCGAGTTCGCCCTGCGAACCGGCGTTCGGCTGGAGGGAGACCGCGTCGTACCCGGTGATCTCGGCGAGGGCGGCCTCGAGTTCGCGGATCAGGGTCAGGTGCCCCCCGGCCTGCTCGGCCGGCGCGAACGGGTGGATGTCGGCGAAGCCCGGCCAGGTGATGGGCTGCATCTCGGCGGCCGCGTTCAGCTTCATCGTGCAGGAGCCGAGCGGGATCATGCCGCGGTCGAGCGCGTAGTCGCGGTCGGCGAGCCGCCGCAGGTAGCGCAGCATGGCGGTCTCGGAGCGGTGGCGGTGGAAGACCGGGTGCGTGAGGTACGCGCCGGTGCGCGCGAGCGCCGCCGGGATGGCGTCGGGCGTACGGGCGTCCAGCGCGTCGAGGTCGACCGGGCCGCCGTCCCGGCCGGCGGCGCCGAACGCGGCGAGGACGGCCGAGAGCTGCTCGCGGCCCGTCGTCTCGTCGCACGAGACGCCCACGTGGTCGGCGTCCGTGAGGCGGAGGTTGACGCCCGCGGCGCGCGCCGCGGCCACGACGGCGCCGGCGCGGCCGGGCACACGGGCCGTCACCGTGTCGAAGAACGCGCCGTGCACCACCTCGACGCCGCCCTCCCGCAGCGCGGCGGCGAGCAGCGCGGCGTACCGGTGCGTGCGGCGGGCGATGCGGGCCAGCCCGTCCGGGCCGTGGTGGACGGCGTACAGCGCGGCCATGACGGCCAGCAGCACCTGGGCGGTGCAGATGTTGCTCGTGGCCTTCTCGCGCCGGATGTGCTGCTCACGGGTCTGGAGGGCGAGCCGGTACGCGGGGCGGCCGGCGGCGTCGCGGGAGACGCCGACGAGACGGCCCGGCAGGTTGCGGGCGTACGTGTCGCGGACCGCCATGTAGCCGGCGTGCGGGCCGCCGAAGCCCATCGGGACGCCGAAGCGCTGGGTCGTGCCGACCGCGATGTCGGCGCCGAGCTCCCCGGGCGGCGTCAGGAGGGTGAGGGCCAGCAGGTCGGCCGCGACGGCGACGACGGCGCCCATGCCGTGCGCCGCCTCGATCAGCGGCCGCAGGTCGCGCACGGCGCCCGACGCGCCCGGGTACTGCGCGAGGACGCCGAACACCCCGCGCTCGGCGGCGTCGGCCGGGATGCCGTCGGCCAGCGGCGCGACGACGACCGCCACCCCCGCCGCCTCGGCGCGGGTCCGCACCACGGCGATCGTCTGCGGGAGGCAGTCCGCGTCCACGAGGAACACGCCGTCCCGCACCTTCCCGACCCGGCGGGCCAGCGCCATGGCCTCGGCGGCCGCGGTGCCCTCGTCCAGCAGGGAGGCGCCGGCGGTCGGCAGCCCGGTGAGGTCGGCGACGACCGTCTGGAAGGTGAGGAGGACTTCGAGCCGGCCCTGCGAGATCTCCGGCTGGTAGGGCGTGTACGCGGTGTACCAGGCCGGGTTCTCCAGGACGTTGCGCTGGATGACGGGCGGCGTGAACGTGCCGTGGTACCCGAGGCCGATCATGGAGTGGGCGACGGTGTTCCGGCCGGCGAGGTCCCGCAGTTCGGCGAGGACGGCGGCCTCGTCACGGGCGGCCGGCAGCCGCAGCCCCCCGGTCGCGCGGACACTCTCGGGGACGGCGGCCGCGGTCAGGTCGTCGAGCGAGGCGAACCCCACCCGGGCGAGCATCTTGGCGCGGTCCCCGGCGTCGGGACCGATGTGCCGGGCGGCGAACGGCGCTCCCGCCTCCAGGTCGGCGAGCGGGGGACGGCTGACGGGGCTGGCGGTCATCGGGGAGGCTCCTCACGGTCGCATGACCTCGGGCGCCGGGCGGCACCGCCCGGCCTGCCTCCCCCTCTGTCATCCGGCGCGCCGCCGGACCTGAGAGCTTCGCCCGGCGGTCGCCCGCCCGGCTTGCACCGTCGGTGAGGACGGTCCGCCCGCCGTGCGCCGGGGGCCGTCCTGCTTTCCAGAGTGGTCTGACTCGCGCGGTACTGGGGCCTGAGAGATTCCGGGGAGGATTTGCTCCTTCGGCGCCCGCCGTCCGTCCGACGCCGGGACTCTCCCGCACGAGGTCGACAACCGGTTTCGAGCCTACCAGCGGCTCCCCGGGCGGGTCCCGGGGGAACCACTCGACTGGCCAGCGGGCGGAATGTGCCCTTCTCTAGGTGGTAGGAGCCCTTCGGTACGACGGGCCGCCGGCGTCCGGCGGCCGCCGGACCGTGCGCGGCCGGCGTGACCAGTTGGAGGAAGCGTGCAGACCGACATCGACCCCCGCAGTCTGATCGGGCGCAAGGCCCTCGACCGTGACGGCGCCAAGATCGGCACGGTGGACGAGGTGTACCTCGACGACGCGACCGGGGCGCCCGAATGGGCGGCGGTCCGGACCGGGTTCTTCACCCGCGACGCGTTCGTCCCCCTGGAGCCGAGCGAGCTGGTCGACGACCACCTGCGGGTGCCGTTCGAGCGGGCGCTGATCCGCCGGGCGCCGGACCTCGGCGTCGGCCGCCACCTCTCGCCCGAGCAGGAGCTGCAGCTGTACCACCACTACGGGCTTGACGTGCCGGGGATCGCGCCGCCGCCCGACGCGGACTTCGGGCGGCTGGCCGCGCCCGACGGCGGCGTCGACGACCGCTGATCCGCCACCAGCGGCAGCGGCTCGGAGCGGGTCAGCTCCGGGTCGTCCACGCGGAACGTGAGGGCGCGGCCCGGCGGGCCGCCCGGGCGCTCGAACCGCACGGTCACGCGCCCGACGCCGCTGCCCTGGACCCAGCCCGGTCCATGACGCGCGTGCGTCACATCGATGCCCGGCAGCCACACCCGTTCGGGCGCGTGAGGTTCCGCCGGCGGGTCCGCCGCGGCCGGCTCCCCGCCCACGGGCACGGGCTCCGCCTCCCCCGTGCTCCGCACGGCCGCCTGCGCGAACAGGTCCTCCTGCGTGAAACCGGCCAGCCCGCTCACCCCGACGCCGAGGAGCCGCACGCCGTCCGTCGTGTCCACGCCGTCCAGGAGACGGGCGGCGGCCTCCCGCACGACCGCCGGGTCGTCGGTGGGTCCGCGCAGCGTCTCGGAGCGCGTCAGGGTCGTGAAGTCGTATCGGCGGACCTTCAGCACCACGGTGCGCCCCGAGCGGCCCGCGGCCCGCAGCCTGGCCGTGCAGCGGTCGGCGAGCCGGGCGACCTCCAGCCGTACCCGGGCGCGGTCGGTGACATCGGTGTCGAAGGTGTCCTCGACCGAGACGGACTTGGTGTCGCGCTCGGCGACGACCGGGCGGTCGTCCCGGCCCATGGCCATCGCGTGGACGGCCTGCCCGTGCGCCCTGCCCAGCAGCCGCACCAGCTCGTCGGCGCCCGCGTCGGCCAGCTCGCCCACCGTGTGCAGACCGGCGCGGCGCAGCGCCTCGGCGGTGGCGGGGCCGATGCCGGGGAGCGTGCGCACGGGCAGGGGGGCGAGCAGGTCCCGTTCGGTGCCGGGCTCGATCAGCACGAGCCCGTCCGGCTTGGCCAGCTCGGAGGCGATCTTCGCGAGCATCTTGGAGCCCGCGAGCCCGACGGAGCCCGTCACCCCCGTGCCGACCGCGATGCGCCCGCGCAGCTCCTCCCCCACCGCACGGGCCTCCGCGGCGGTGCCGGCGGCGCCGCCGGCCGCGAGGTCGACGAACGCCTCGTCCAGGCTCAGCGGCTCCACCAGCGGCGACAGGGCCGCCAGCAGGGCCATCACGCGCTCGCTGATCTCCCGGTAGACCGTGAAGCGCGGCACGAGGAAGGCGGCGTGCGGCGTACGGCGGCGGGCCTGGGCCGTCGGCATGGCCGAGTGCACGCCGAACCTGCGGGCCTCGTAGGAGGCGGTGGCGACGACGCCGCGCGGCCCGATCCCCCCGACGACGACCGGTTTCCCGCGCAGGCTCGGCTTCGCGGCCTGCTCCACCGAGGCGTAGAAGGCGTCCATGTCGAGATGGAGGATCGTCGGGCTGCCGCGCACGCCTTCGATGGTGCCGCAGGGGTGTGACAATCGCGCGGCGCCCGGCGGGCGCGGCTCACAGGGCGCGGTTGCGGCGGCGCGCCAGTTCGTCGGCCGGGTGGTCGGCGGGCACGGCGTCGCCCGTCTCGACGTGCTCGGCCTGGAGCTGGGCCAGCGCGCTCTCCACGTCGTTCCAGACGGCCCCGACGGCGATACCGAAGACACCGCGGCCGTCCTGGAGGAGCTGGGCGAGGTCGTCGGGCGACGAGCAGCGGTGCACGGCCGCCCCGTCGCTCATCAGGGTCATGCCGGCCAGCTCCGCGAGGTCCGCCGCGCGCAGGGCCGTGACGGCCGCCCTGATGCTCTGGAGGGACACCCCCGCGTCCAGCAGGCGCTTGACGATCTTCAGCACCAGCACGTCGTGGAAGCTGTACAGGCGCTGGGTGCCCGAGCCGTGGGCCGGACGGATGCTGGGCTGCACGAGCCCGGTGCGCGCCCAGTAGTCGAGCTGGCGGTACGTGATGCCCGCCGCGGCACAGGCGCTCGGTCCCCGGTAGCCGAGCCGCTCGTGGGCCTCGCCGCCCCGGGGCCGGGCCGACGGCAGCAGCCCGCCGCGCGGCGAGCCGGGAAGGGCGGTCATCCCTCCGACCGCTCTGCTGTCGCCGTTACCTGTCACGCCGGCCTCCGTTCCGCATGTCCTTCTCCGCGCCGTCGCCGCTCACCGGCCGTCACGACGGGCACGCTCACCGCGTCCCTCACAAGACATGCCCCACGGACGCCGGGCATCCACCTGCGACGCGTCACCGATCGCCCGCGAGGGGCTACTGGCTGTTCCTGCCGAAGTCCTCGGGCGAGATCTGGTCGAGGAATTCGCGGAACCGTTCCACCTCGTCCTCCTGCTCGTCCGGGATGATGATCCCCGCGTCGTCCAGCACCGCGTCACTGCCGTAGATGGGGGTGCCGGCGCGCAGCGCGATCGCTATGGCGTCGGAGGGGCGGGCGCTGACCTCGACACCACTGGCGAACACCAGCTCGGCGTAGAACACGCCCTCGCGCAGATCGGTGATGCGGACGGCACTCAGCTCCTGCCCCACCGCTTCCAGCACGTTCTTGAACAGGTCGTGCGTGAGCGGCCGGGCAGGGGTCATCCCCTGCTGGGCGAACGCGATGGCGGTCGCCTCCCCCGGTCCGATCCAGATCGGGAGATAGCGATCACCGCCGACTTCACGGAGGAGCACGATGGGCTGATTGTTGGGCATTTCCACCCGCACGCCCACGACGTCGAGCTGATTCACACAGCAACCCTAGGCGGTGCCCGGGTCTTTTGGATAGTCGAGCACCGCCGGGCGGCACCGGCGCGCCCCGGTGGGGGCGGTCAGAATCCGTGCCTGCTGGCGAAGAACACCAGCCGGTACTTGCCGATCTGGACCTCGTCGCCGTTGGCCAGGACCACCGAGTCGATCGGCTCCCGGTTGACGTAGGTGCCGTTGAGGCTGCCCACGTCGCTGGCGCTGAAGGAGCCGTCCGGCTCGCGCCGGAACTCCACGTGACGGCGGGAGACCGTCACGTCGTCCAGGAAGATGTCGCACTGCGGGTGACGGCCGGCCGTGGTCTGCTCGCTGTCCAGGAGGAAGCGGCTGCCGGAGTTCGGGCCGCGGCGGACGATCAGCAGCGCGGAGCCGGGCGGCAGCGCGTCCACGGCGGCCTGGGCCTCGGCGGACAGCGCGGGGGCGGGGTGCTGCCCGGTGATCTCGGCCTCGTACGCCTCGAGGCCGCTGATGGAGATCGTGGAGGTGGTCTCCGACGAGCCCTCGGCGCCGGGGCGCAGCGGGTTGCCGCAGTTGGAGCAGAAACGGCTGGTCCCCGCGATGCGGTGACCGCAGCGGGAGCAGGTCAGCGTGCCGTCGGCGGAGCCCTGGGAGCCTATCCCGCCGGGCGCCCCGACCTCGTCGCGGAACAACGGCCGTCCCTGCTCGGCGCCGGACGCCGTCGCTGGCGTGTCGCCATGCTGGCGGGCTCGGGGCCGCGCGGCACTGTGCATGCCGCTCTGACGCCTACCGAACAACCGAGCGAAAAAACTCACCAGCGATCCCCTCGCACCTAGCCCGTCCCGCCCGCGGCGGGATGGTCCATTCTCTCTCACCGGCCACCGCGGTCACTTCCGACAACGTCCGCGGCCCCCGTTCAGTTTCCCTCACCCAGCGCCACCGGGGCCGGGCAGCCCCCGCGTCGCGGGCGATCACGGTGACGACTGAGCGTAGTCAGGCTGCTCCGGCGACCGCAAGGCGTCCACCGTGATCGTCTCCGACCGCTCAACGCTCACGGACGCCTGATCGTTCTCCAGCGACTGGACCACTCCGCCCGGGATGTTCAGCGCCGGTTCCAGGTCCTGGGGCCGGCCGATGGCCCGGACGAGGTAGGGCGCGGAGACCGGGCGGCCGTCCAGCCGGATGCCGCCGTTGTCGTCCGTGAAGGCGGTCTCCGCGACGATCCTGACCTCGTTGATCTGGATGGCCTCGGCGCCCGCCGCGCGCAGTTCCTGCACCGCGTCCAGCAGCATATCCGCCTCGACCGTGCCGAGCGGATCGGCGATGCGCAGCGTGATGCCCGGCCCCCTGGCGGCCTCGGTGCCGGCGAGGACGCCGAGGCGGCCGGCACGCTCCTCGTTCTGCCGGCGGGCCTCCTCGGCCTGGTCCGAGCTGTTCTCCAGTTCGGTGCGCTGCCGCTCCAGGTCGGCGCGCTCGGCCTCAAGGCGCGCGGCGCGGTCGTCGAGGTCGCTGAGGATGCGCACCAGGTCCTCGGTACGGGCGCCGGCCAGGGCCGTGTCCTCGCTGTTCGCGGCGCGGACCTGGATCGCCAGGCCGAGGCCGAGGACGAACAGCAGCCCGGCGGCGACGAACTGGCTGCCGGTCGCGCGCGGCGGCCACAGGGCCGCCAGCAGGAGCCGCGCGCCCGCGGGCCGGGACGCGGCCGGCCCGCCGTCGTCGCCGTCCCCCGCCGCTCCGGTGGCGGTGTCCTGGGACGGCGGGGTGTCCGCGTCCGTTCCGCGGATACCGTCCGCTGCTCCGTCCGGGTGCTCCCGGGGCGGTGTGCCGGTCACCGGCTCACGCTCCGAGGACGTGCCGGCGGATGGCCGCGGCGTTCGAGAAGATCCGGACACCGAGGACGACCACGACGCCCGTGGAGAGCTGCGAGCCGACACCCAGCTCGTCGCCGAGGAAGACGATCAGCGCGGCCACCGTGACGTTCGACAGGAAGGAGACGACGAAGACCTTGTCGTCGAAGACCCGGTCCAGCATGGCGCGCAGGCCGCCGAAGACCGCGTCGAGCGCGGCGACCACGGCGATCGGCAGGTAGGGCTCCACCCCCGCGGGCACGACCGGCCGGGTGAGGACACCCGCGACGACTCCGGCCACCAGGCCGAGAACGGCGATCACTGCTGGTTCCCCTCTCCCGCCGCGCCGCCGGCGGCCGCCGGGACGGCGACACGGGTGGCGAGGCTCGTGGCGGCGGGCAGCGCGAGGTCGTCACGGACCCCGCTGTTCACCCGGATGCCGTACTCGTCGTGGAGCGCGCGCAGGTACTCCCCCGCGAGTCCGCCGTCGAGACCGGCCGCCAGAGCTTCCGGGTCACCGACCGCGAGGACGGTGTACGGCGGGACCAGCGGCCGGTTGTCGACGAGGACGGCGTCGCCCGCGGCGCGGATGGCGGTCAGGGCGGTGAGCCGGTGACCGTTGATGGATATCGCCTCGGCGCGCGCCTGCCACAGGCCGTTGACGACCCGCTGGAGGTCGCGGTCGCGGACGCGCCCGGTGTCGGTGAAGCCGTCGACGCGCGAGTCGCCGGGCCGGGCGGCGTCCGGGGCGTCGTCGAGGGTCACCTCGACGCCGGGGCCGGTCACCGGCGTCTCGCCGGCGAGCAGCGCGACGACATCGTCCTCGCCCGGCCCGTCGTCGTCCAGGGCCTCGTCGCGCAGCGCGGCGACCTCGTCCCGCAGGGCGTCGATGTCGGCGTCGAGGGCGTCGAGGCGGGCACCGTCCGCCTCGACGCGCTCCAGCAGCTCGGCACGCTCCCGCGCGACCGCGGGGGCGTCCTCGCGGGCCTGGGCGGCCCCCAGGGTGACCACGGCCGCCGCGAGCAGCAGGCCGCCCGCCAGCCACAGCCGCGCCCGGAGCGTACGGGGCAGCGGTGCGCTCCCCGACGCCCGCCGGCCGGCCGCCGCGGCCGCGTACCCCTCGTCGAGGGTGTGGCTCATGACGGTGGTCAGCAAGGACATGGAGGCGTCGGGGCGCGCGGGGCGGCGCGGGCCGGGCTCCTGCTGTGGCATGGCGGGCATGATTGCACGCCATGCCGTGCAGGGGCGAAACGGGCCGGTGGCCAGGCCCGTTGACGCGGCGTCGGGTCAGTGCTCCGCGCTGTCGACGACCCCCGCCCAGCTGTCGAGGAGTTCCTGCGCGGCCGCGTCGTCGGGGCCCTCGGCCCACAGGTGGGTGACGGCCTCGGCCGGGTCGGGCAGGACGAGGATCCACCGGCCGTCGGACTCGACGACGCGCACGCCGTCCGTCGTGTCCACCGACCGGTCGCCCGCCGCCTCCACGACGCGCCGCATGACCAGGCCCTTGATGGCCCAGGGGGTGGCGATGTCGCGGTGCAGCACGTGCGCCCTGGGGATGCGCGCCTCGATCTGGCTGAGCGAGAGCTGGGTGCGGGCGACGAGGCCGACGAGCCGGGCGAACGCGGCGGTGGCGTCGAAGACGGAGCTGAACTCGGGGACGATGAAGCCGCCCTGGCCGTCGCCGCCGAAGACGGAGCCCTCCTTGTGGGCGACACGGGTGAGGTCGTCGGGCGATGTGGTGGTCCACTCGACCTCGGTGCCGTGGTAGGCGGCGACCTGCTCGGCGATGCGGGTCGTCGTCACCGGGAGGGCGACGCGGCCGCTGCGGCGCTCGGCGGCCACCAGGTCGAGCATGACGAGCAGGGCGCGCTGGTCCTCGATGATGCGGCCGCGCTCGTCCACGAGGGCGAACCGTTCGCCGACCGGGTCGAAGCGGACACCGAACGCGGCGCGGGACGAGGCCACGATCTCGCCGAGCCGCACCAGACCGGCGCGGCGTGCCTCGGCGGTCTCGGTGGGGCGGCTCTCGTCGAGGCCGGGGTTGATGGTGAGGGCGTCCACGCCGAGCCGCCCGAGGAGGCTCGGCAGGACGAGTCCGGCGCTGCCGTTGGCGGCGTCCACGACGATCTTCAGGCCGGAGTCGGCGACGCCCGTGGTGTCCACGGCGCGCAGGACGGACCCGGTGTAGGCGTCGAAGACGCTGGCGGGGAACGCCAGGTCGCCGATCTCGCCGGGGAACGCGCGGCGGTACTCCTGGCGGGCGTACACGCGGTCCAGCTTGCGCTGGCGGGCCTGGGAGAGGTCCGCGCCGCGCTCGTCGAAGAACATGATGTCGACGGAGTCCGGCACGCCCGGCGTGGTGCGGATCATGACGCCGCCGGCGCTGCCGCGGGCGGTCTGCTGGCGGGCGACGGGCAGCGGCACGTTCTCCAGGTCGCGGACGTCGATGGCGCTGGCCTGCAGCGCGGAGATCACGGCCCGCTTGAGGGCGCGCGCGCCGCGGGAGTGGTCCCGGGCGGTGGTGACGGTCGAGCCCTTCTTGAGGGTGGTGGCGTAGGCACTGGCGAGGCGGACCGCCAGCTCGGGAGTGATCTCAACGTTGAGGATGCCGGAGACGCCGCGGGCGCCGAAGAGGTTGGCCTGGCCCCGGGACTCCCAGATGACGGAGGTGTTGACGAACGCGCCGGCCTCGATCGTCTTGAACGGGTAGACGCGCACATTGCCCTGGACGATGGATTCCTCGCCGATCAGGCACTCGTCGCCGATGACGGCGCCGTCCTCGATGCGGGCGGCGCGCATGACGTCGGTGTTCTTGCCGATGACGCAGCCGCGCAGGTTCGTCTGGGGGCCGATGTAGACGTTGTCGTGGACGACGGCGCGGTGCAGGAAGGCGTCCGACTTGACGACGACGTTGGAGCCGACGACGGTGTGCTCGCGCAGCTCGGCGCCGGCCTCGATCTTCGCGTAGTCGCCGATGTAGAGGGGGCCGCGGAGCTTCGCGTCGGGGTGGACCTCGGCGCCCTCGGCGACCCAGACGCCGGGCGAGATCTCGAAGCCGTCGATCTCGACGTCGACCTTGCCCTCCAGCACGTCGGCCTGGGCCTTCACATAGCTCTCGTGGGTGCCGACGTCCTCCCAGTAGCCCTCGGCGACATAGCCGTAGATGGGCTTGCCCTCCTTCATCAGGCGGGGGAAGACGTCGCCGGACCAGTCGACGGAGGCGTCGGCCTCGACGTAGTCGAAGACCTCGGGCTCCATGACGTAGATACCGGTGTTGACGGTGTCGGAGAAGACCTGGCCCCAGGTCGGCTTCTCCAGGAAACGCTCGACCCGGCCGTTCTCGTCGACGATGGTGATGCCGAATTCGAGGGGGTTCGGGACGCGGGTGAGGCAGACCGTGACGAGGGCGCCGCGTTCCTTGTGGTAGCGGATCAGATCGGTGAGGTCGAAGTCGGTGAGGGCGTCACCGGAAATCACGAGGAACGAGTCGTCCTTCAGCGCGTCCTCGGCGTTCTTCACGCTGCCGGCGGTACCGAGGGGCTTTTCCTCATGGGCGTAGGTGAGGTCCATTCCCAGTTCCTCGCCGTCGCCGAAATAGTTCTTGACGAGGGAGGCGAGGAATTGCACGGTGACCACGGTCTCGGTCAGGCCGTGGCGCTTCAGGAGCCGCAGGACGTGCTCCATGATCGGACGGTTCGCCACGGGCAGCAGCGGTTTCGGCATGCTCGCGGTCATCGGGCGAAGCCGGGTGCCTTCGCCACCAGCCATTACTACGGCCTTCATATCGGAAGTGTCCTCCTTGAGGATTCGTCAGTCACTCCGACCGCGCCCGTCTGGAGGGGCCCAGGCCCGGGGTGGCTCCCCGGAATAGTGCGGCACATGCGGGCGCCAGGCCCCTGCGACACTGCCAGGGCGAGCTCAGTCGGCGGTGGGATGATCCGCCTTCAGCAGACGACGGACCTGGACCACGTAGAGAATCCCTGCCCACCAGTACAGCCCTGTACCCCAGCCTGCGAACGCCCATCCGAAAATAGCAGCGAGTGACGCCACCCAGCCACTTCCGTCACTGAGGAGAAGCAGCGGGAAGGCGTACATGAGGTTGAATGTGGCGGCCTTGCCGAGGAAGTTCACCTGGGGCGGGGCATAGCCGTGCCGGTCGAGGCGCCAGACCATGACGAGGAGCGTCAGCTCCCTCGCGAGGAGCAGCCCGGTGAGCCACAGCGGCAGGATGTCCCGCCAGGTGAGGCCGACGAGGGTGGACAGGATGTAGAGGCGGTCCGCCGCGGGGTCGAGGACGCGGCCGAGGGCGCTGATCTGGTTCCAGCGGCGGGCCAGTTTGCCGTCGAGGTAGTCGCTGACGCCGCTCGCCGCGAGGACGAGGAGCGCCCAGCCGTCGAGGTCGGGGCCGTCGAAGACCGGGGAGAGGACGAGCCAGAGGAACACCGGTACGCCGACGAGCCGGGCCATGCTGAGGATGTTCGGAATGGTGAGGACGCGATCCGTCTGAATGCGTGTCTCCTGGACCTCCACCCGGAAGCCTCCTGTTGTCCCCGTGCCGGTGTCCCGGTTGTCGTCGTGCCCCAGAACTCTACCGACCCCGGCCGGCGGCGCGGCCGGAGGGGCCGATCGCCGTGACTTAGGCTTTTATGTGGTTTGCGGCCCGGAACCGTGGCCGTCGGTCATCGGACGCGCAAGGCGGGTGTGATGGAGACCAGGCTTCGGGGCGTCGGCGTCAGTCACGGTGTGGCGATCGGCGAGGTACGGCATCTGGGGACGGCGGTGCTCGATCTGCCGGACCGCCAGGTCCCGCCGGCGGAGGTGCCGCGCGAGGTGGCCAGGGCGCGGCGCGCCGCCGAGGCGGTGGCGGCCGACCTGCGCGCGCGGGGGAACCTCGCGGGCGGTGAGGCGCAGGAGGTGCTGGAGGCCCAGGCGCTGATGGCCATCGACCCCGAGCTGCTCGCGGACGTGGAGCGGCGTGTCGGGGTGGGTGCCACGGCCGAACGGGCGGTGTCCGACGCGCTGGCGTCGTACCGCGCGCTGCTGGCCGGCGCGGGCGGCTACCTGGCCGGGCGGGTCGCCGATCTGGAGGACGTGCGCAACCGGATCGTGGCGCGGCTGCTGGGCGTGCCGATCCCCGGTGTCCCGGACAGCGAGGAGCCGTACGTGCTGATCGCGCGGGACCTCGCGCCGGCCGACACGGCGCTGCTGGACACGCGCCTGGTGCTCGGGTTCGTCACCGAGGAAGGCGGGCCGACCAGCCACAGCGCGATCCTGGCGCGTGCGCTCGGGGTGCCGGCGGTGGTCGCGCTGCCGGGGGCGCGCGAGGTCGCCGAGGGCACGGTCGTCGCGGTGGACGGCAGCACGGGCGAGGTGGTCGTCGCGCCGGGGCCGAAGCGGCGGGCCGAGCTGGCGGAGGAGGCGGCGGCGCGGCGGGCGGCGCTGTCCCGGGTGACGGGTCCCGGCGTCACGTCGGACGGGCACACGGTGCCGCTGCTCGCCAACATCGGCCGTCCGGGTGATGTCGCGGCGGCGCTCGACGCCGGCGCGGAGGGGGTCGGGCTGTTCCGGACGGAGTTCCTGTTCCTGGAGAGCGGCCGTGCGCCGTCGCGCGAGGAGCAGGCCGGGGTGTACCGGGAGGTGCTGAGCGCGTTCCCGGAGGGGCGGGTCGTGGCGCGGGTGCTGGACGCCGGGGCGGACAAGCCGCTGCCGTTCCTGACACCGGGGGACGAGCCGAACCCGGCGCTGGGCGTGCGGGGCCTGCGGGCGCTGCTGGACCATCCGGAGGTGCTGGCGGCGCAGCTCGGTGCCCTCGCCGACGCGGCGGAGGGGCTGCCGGTGCACCTGGAGGTGATGGCGCCGATGGTGGCGGACCGGGCGGACGCGCGGGCGTTCGCCGAGGCGTGCCGCGCCGCGGGGCTGCACGCGAAGGCCGGGGTGATGGTCGAGGTGCCGGCCGCGGCGCTGCGGGCGCGGGCGCTGCTGCAGGAGGTGGAGTTCCTGTCGCTCGGGACGAACGACCTCGCGCAGTACACGTTCGCTGCGGACCGCCAGGTGGGCGGCGTGGCGCGGTGGCAGGACCCGTGGCAGCCGGCGCTGCTCGACCTGGTGGCGATGGCGGCGGATGCCGCGGCGGCGGAGGGCAGGAGCTGCGGCGTGTGCGGGGAGGCGGCGGCCGATCCGCTGCTGGCGTGCGTGCTCGCGGGGCTCGGGGTGACGAGCCTGTCGATGAGCCCGGGGGCGATCGCGCCGGTGCGTGCGGCGCTGCGGAAGCACACGCTGGCGCAGTGCGAGCGGGCCGCCGCGGCGGCGCGCGCGGCGGACGGCGCGCCGGAGGCGCGGACTGCGGCGCACGCGGTGTTGTCCGGGGAGTGACGGGCGCGGCGGCCGACCGGGGCGCGCGGCGGCGGGCGGGTGACGGCCCGCGCGGCGCGGGCGCCCCGCCGCCGTACGCCGGGGCGCACCGGCACACCGCGGTCCCGTCGTCCGCGCCGTGGCACCGCCGGCGGCGGTCCGCCGGCCGCCGGGGCGGGATTGGCCGGGCACGCGCCGGGGCACCCGGTCGGCCGGGCGCGCGCCGGCCGTCGTGGACATGCAGCCAGCAAGAACGTCCCGGCAGCCGTCGCGACGCGGTGGCCGGCCGATGCCGGTGCCCCCGCATCCCGTGGAACGCCCCTTCGCCGGCCGGCGCACCGCGGCGGGTGCGCACGAGTTCGGTGAGTGTGTGAGGAGATGCGGAGGCGATGGGCGTGTCCGGGACCATGCGCGCGGTGCGGATCACGAGGCACGGAGGGCCGGAGGTCCTCGAAGCGGCGGAGGTGCCCGTGCCGGCGCCGGGACCGGGTGAGGTCCTGGTCAGGGTGGGCGCGGTGGCCCTGAACAACACCGACCTGTGGACCAGGGAGGGCGCCTACGGCCGCCCGGGGGACCCGGACGCGCTGTCGGGCTGGCGCGGCCCGCTCGATTTCCCGCGCATCCAGGGCGCGGATGTCGCCGGCCGGGTCGTGGCGGCCGGCGACGGAGCGGACGGGCGCCTGGTCGGCCGGCGGGTGGTCGTCGATCCTGCGATCTACGACGCGGAAGGCCGGGACGCGAACCCGGTCGGCCTGATGGGGAGCGAGCGTGACGGCGGGTACGCCGGGTATGTGACGGCGCCGGCCGGGCAGGTGCACGACGTGACCGGGTCCCCGCTGACGGACGACCAGCTCGCCGCGCTGCCGACCGCCTACGGCACGGCGCTCGGCATGATCGAACGCAGCCGGCTGCTGCCCGGGGAGACCGTCCTGGTCTCCGGGGCGTCCGGCGGTGTGGGGCTCGCGGCGGTGCAGATCGCCCGTGCCCGGGGTGCGCGGGTGCTCGCCGTGAGCAGTGGACGCAAGATCGACGCGGTGCGCGACGCGGGAGCGCACGATGTCATCGACCGGGCGCGGGACATCGGCGAGCAGGTCCGCGCCGCCGCGCCCGAGGGCGTCGACGTGGCACTCGACGTCGTCGCCGGGGACCTGGTGAGCACGGGGCTTCCGCTGCTGCGCGAGGGCGGCCGGTGGGTCGTCGCCGGTGCGCTCGGCGGGCACACGGTGACCTTCGACGTGCGCCGTCTCTACCTGCACAACGCGCAGCTCATCGGCTCGGCGATGCACACGCCGGCGCACTTCGGGCTCCTCATGGACCTGGCACGCCGGGGCGGGATCCGGCCCGTCATCGCCGCCGTGCATCCCCTGGAGCAGGCAGCCCGTGCCCAGGAGGAACTCGCCCGCAGGACGCACGTGGGGAAGATCGTGCTGCGTCCCTGGGATCTCCCCGCCACCGCGCCCGACGCGGCGTAGACCGCACGGCCACCGCGCCGCAGCGGCGGGCGCCGGCACCCGGGACCGGAAGCCGCGCGAGCCACCCGTACGGCAGACGGGCCGGGCGGAGCAGCGCGGCAACCGCCCCGGCCGCCCCGGCCACGAGGACTTCGCGGCGGCACTGACGGAGACAGCGGAACCGGCGTCGTCCGAGTGACTCCCGGCCGCAAGGTGCGCCGGAACACCGCGGCAGCCGCCCCGGCGAGGGACCGGGACGCCCCTGTGGACCGTGTCCGGTGAAAACCCGCCGCCGGGCCGTCACCCCTGCGGCGGCTGCCCGACACGGAGACGAGAGCCCCGGGACCACACGCCGGGCGGAGACTCAGCGCCCCACGCCCGCCAGGCGGTCCGCGCGGGAGGGCGACACCGGGACCTCCGCCCCTCCGGCACGTCGCCGCCTCCCCCTCCGGAACCCCGCGCCGGGCAACGCCCCCACCGAGGTCCGGACCCCCCGACCGCAGAGCCCGGCAGGAGCAACCGCCCACGCGCGCCCAGGAGTCCGGGCGGCGGGTGACACCGGGACCTCCGTCCCTCCGACGCACCCCCGCCTCCGCCAGGGCCGGCGGCCCGGGACCCCGCACCACACCGGAGGGCCGGCCCCCGGCCGCAGAGCCCCGTGCCGGGCGGACTCCCACCGTCCACCGCCCGCCAGGCGGTCCGCGCGGGAGGGCGGCACCGGAGTCGTCCCCGCCGCCGGCGGCACGCGCCCGGAACTCGCGCAGGACGAGGACTCGCCACCCGTACAGCCCGGCTGTCCGGACCATTCCTCACGGCCGCCGGGGGAATGACCGGTGGATCCCGGAGCGCGCGCTGCACAGTGACGCACCGCCGGGCCGTTCCCGACCGCCGGCCGTGCCACCGGACCGGACGGGCGCGACGACACGGCGTCCTCCGGGCCGTTCCCGCGGCCGCACGGGTCCGACGTGCCGGGAACCCGCGCCGGGCAGTGACACACCGCCGCCCCCAACGCACAGGCCGGGCCGGAACCGTCCGGTCGTTCCCGACCGCCGGTGGTGACGCCGGGGCGTCACCACCGGCGGTCACCGGAATCCCGTGGCGGGCGCCCCGGCACGGGGCCGGGATACCCCCGGAGTCCCGCGCCGGGCGCGGCCTCACCGCCGGCACCCGTCCGGCGGTGCCGGTCGCCGGCCCCTTCGCCGTTCCGCCGCCGGGGCGTGCGGCTCCGTCAGGGCCGGTCCCGCGTTCCGGGCGGGCAGGGTGGCACGGGGATCGTCGGAGCCGTCCCGTAGGTCACGCCGGGTTCGGGCGGTACCGGCTCCCCCGTTCTCGCGTCGGTGCAGTAGGCGGCGAACACCTCCGCCTCCGTGAGCGCCCGCAGCCGGCCGTCGCGCAGGCTCCAGCCCCGCACGTGCTCGCGGCCCGGTGTGGCGGAGGGCACCGACCGCAGGACCAGGCCGCCCGGGTCGCCGGTGGCGAGGCCGGCCGCCAGCACCGTGCACATGACCAGCGCGTCGTGCTCGGGCACCCGCACGGCCCCGTCCGCCGCGACCAGCGCGTCGAGCACGGCCGTGAGCGGCCCCGGGCCGGTCATGAGGCTCGCGACGAGATGGTGCGTGCCGGGCGCCGCACGGCCGACGGCCGTGGTGAGCAGCGACGCGGCCCGCTCGAAGGCGCAGCGCGCGAGGGGTGCCGCGCACCCGGCGCAGTCCCCCGCGGCGGCGAGCAGGTCGGTGCCCAGCTCCCAGCTCTCCTGGCGCAGGTGCGCGGCGAGGAGGTCGGGCACGAGCCGTTCGATGGGCTGGCCCTCGTAGGGGACGGTGGCGCCGCGGGCCGCGACCTCGGCCGTGTAGCGGGCGCGGCTGGCCGGACTGTCCTGGTCGAGCCCGGCACGGGCGCAGTAGTCGGCGAAACCGGACGGGTCGAACAGGGCGACGCTGGTGTGCCCGTGGCTGCCGGCGAGGGACCGCAGCAGGTCCTCCGCCCACCGGAGGTACCCGGCGTGGTCGGTGTGGGTGAAGGTCGGGTAGCGGCGCATGCGGGCGAAGCCGGCCTCGTCCGCGACGATCGCCACCGTGCCGGCGCTCTCGCGCCGGCGGGCGGCGCGGCCCGGTCCCCGCGGTCCCGGCGGGCACGGCTGAGGCGGCGGGTGCGCCTGGTGGTGAACGGCATGGTTTCCCCCAGTTGTCGGTGGATCGACGTTCGGTCACCCACCGTAATCGGAGGGTCTGACAACGGACCGCTCGCGCGCGAGGCGCTCGAAGA
Organism: Streptomyces sp. RFCAC02; assembly: GCF_004193175.1. NCBI lineage: Bacteria > Bacillati > Actinomycetota > Actinomycetes > Kitasatosporales > Streptomycetaceae > Streptomyces > Streptomyces sp. RFCAC02. The sequence goes on from NZ_SAUH01000001.1 coordinate 402,307, forward strand.
AGCCGAGGAGCGCCGGGTCGTCGACCGAGCCGGGGTTCACCGCCGCGGTGAGGGCCGTGCCCTGGAGGACGCGCTTCACGGGGACTTCGAGCCGCTTGCCCGTCAGGGTGTGCGGGAGCCCGGGAACCTCGATGATCTCGTCGGGCACATGGCGGGGCGAGAGTTCGCCGCGCAGGGCGGCGGTGACACGGCCGCGCAGTCCGTCGTCCAGGACGGCGCCGGGCGCGAGCCGGACGAACAGCGGCATCCAGTACGCGCCGCCCGGTTCCTCGACGCCCACGACCAGGGCCTCGGCGATCTCCGGCAGGCGCTCCACCGTCTCGTAGATGTCGGCCGACCCCATGCGCACCCCCTGCCGGTTCAGCGTGGAGTCGGACCTGCCGTGGATCACGACCGTGCCGCGGGAGGTGAGGGTCGTCCAGTCGCCGTGCCGCCACACCCCGGGGAAGACGGTGAAGTAGCTGTCCCGGTAACGGTCGCCGCCCGGGTCGTTCCAGAAACCGACGGGCATCGACGGCATCGGGGCGGTGACGACGAGTTCGCCGACCTCGTCGGTCAGCGGCACACCGTCGTCGCTCCAGGCGCCGAGCGCCGTGCCGAGGCCGGGCGCCTGCAGCTCGCCCGGCCACACCGGCAGGGTCGGCACGGCGCCGGCGAAGCAGCTGCACACGTCCGTGCCGCCGCTGACGGAGGCGATCCACAGGCCGGCGCCCGCCTCCTCGTGGAGCCACCTGAAACCGTCCGGCGGCAGCGGCGAACCGGTCGTCGCGACGCAGCGGGTGGCGGACAGGTCGAGGTCGCGGCCCGGGCGGACGCCGGCCTTGGCGCAGGCCATGACGTAGGAGGCGGAGGTGCCGAGGACGGTGGCGCGCGTGCGCTCGGCGACGCGCCACTGGGCGTCCGTGGCCGGGTGGACGGGGCTGCCGTCGTGCAGGACGGCGGTCGTGCCGGTGAGGAGGGCGGAGACGAGGAAGTTCCACATCATCCAGCCGGTGGACGTGTACCAGTAGAACCGGTCGCCCGGCCCCAGGTCGCAGTGCAGGCCGATCTGCTTCAGGTGTTCGAGGAGGATGCCGCCCTGGGAGTGGACGATCGCCTTCGGCAGCCCGGTCGTGCCGGACGAGTACAGCACCCACAGGGGGTGGTCGAACGGCACCGCCTCGAAGACGGGCGGCTCCCCGCCGGCCGTCAGCTCCGCCCAGTCGAGGGCGCCCTCCGGCGCCGGTGACCCGAGCAGCGGCACGTGGACGGTCGCCCGCAGCCCCGGCAGGCCCCGGCGCAGCGCGGCGACGGTGTCGGCGCGGTCGTGGACCCGGCCGCCGTGGCGGTAGCCGTCGACGGCGAACAGCACGACCGGCTCGACCTGCCGGAAGCGGTCGAGGACGGCCCGCACCCCGAAGTCCGGTGCGCAGGAGGTCCACACGGCGCCGACCGCCGCCGTGGCGAGCAGGGCGATCACGGCCTCGGGGATGTTGGGCAGGTAGCCGCTGACCCGGTCCCCGGGGCGCACGCCGAGGCCGCGCAGCGCTGCGGCGAGCGCGCCCACCCGGTCCCGCAGTTCCGCCCAGGTGACGGGCTCGGGCTCCAGGCGTTCGTCCACGCGCAGGAGGGCGGGCCGGTCGGCGTTCAGCGGGTCGTCGGCCGCGCGCAGGGCGTGCTCCGCGTAGTTGAGGGTGGCGCCGGGGAACCAGCGGGCGCCCGGCATCGCACGGTCGGCCAGGGCGCGGTCGTACGGCGTGCGGAAGCGCACGTCGAACCAGTCGGCGACCGAGCGCCAGAAGGCGTCGAGGTCGGTGACGGACCAGTGGTGCAGCGCCGCGTAGTCCGCGCCCGGATCGCCCGCCCCCGGCGCGGGGGCGCCGTACCGTGTCGCGGCCCAGGCGTGGAACGCGGTGAGCCGGGCGCCGGCCACCCGTTCGGGCGCGGGGCGCCACAGCGGTGCGGGACCGGGGGCTGAGGCGGCGGTTCCTGACGTCTCGACGGTCATGGCGGCTCCCTGCGCGCTCGGCGGACGCCGGTCGTCCCGGCTGCTCACCAGGACGATGCCAGGTGCCCCGGCCGCTTTTCCAGGGCCGCGCCACCCGGACGCCGCGCGCCGGGCCGTCCCGGCTGTCGGGGCACGGCCGGCGCTGGTAGGTGTGGGGCGTGCGCCGTCGAACCACCGCAGCCGCGGGTCTCGCCGCAGCCGCCGCGTTCGCCGGCGTGCTCCTGACCGGTCCCGTCGGTGCCGGGGCGCCGGACGGCGGTGACGGCGGGCGGGAGCGGGCGCCGGCGGAGTTCACGGCGCTGCGGGACGTCGCGCCGTCCATCGGCCAGGACATCCGGTACGCCGGCGACCACAACTTCACCGGCGAGCCCGTCGACGGCTACCGCGAGGCCGAATGCCTCCTCACGCAGGACGCCGCGCGCGCCCTGCGCCGCGTGCAGCGCGCCGTGCGCAGACGCGGGTACGCGCTGCTGGTGTACGACTGCTACCGGCCGCAGCGGGCCGTCGACCGGTTCCTCCGCTGGGCGGACGACACGGACGACACGCGCACGAAGGACGAGTTCTACCCCCGGGTGCGGAAGGACCGGCTGTTCGACGAGGGCTACCTGGCCGAGCGGTCCGGGCACAGCAGGGGCAGCACCGTGGACCTGACGCTGCGGCGTGACGGCGAACCGGTGGACATGGGGACCGGGTTCGACTTCTTCGACCCGAAGTCCCACCCGGACGCCGATGGGTTGAGCGAGGATCAGCGCTCCGCGCGGGCCGTGCTCAGGGAGGCGATGACCGCGCAGGGCTTCGTCCCGGTGGAGACGGAGTGGTGGCACTTCACCTACGGCGCCGAGCCCTTCCCCGACACGTACTTCGACTTCCCGGTGGAGCGCGGCGTGCTGCGCGACTGAGCCGGAGCGACGACGCGGCGCCCGGAACCACCCCCGTCGGTCCCGGGCCACCGCGCTCGGTGCCTTCCACGCGGTACGGGCACGGGACGGTTCGCCGGACCCCGGCGTTGTCACCGTTTCGCGACCTGGGCGACGCCGGACGGAGATCTCCGCCGGACGGCGGGCGCCGTGGCCGCGCCGGCCGTGTGCTCAGGCGGGGCCGTACGGGTCGTCGCCGGGCGGGGCCGACGGCAGCGGGGCGGCCCGTTTCACCAGCAGCGCCATCTCGTAGGCGACCTGTCCCAAGTCGGCGTCGGGCTCGGCCATCACCGCGAGCGCGGCGCCCTGCCCGGCGGCCGTGACGAGGACGAACGCGCCGTCGAGTTCCACGAGGGTCTGCCGCACCGCGCCGGTCCCGAAGTGCCGCCCGACGCCCCGCGCGAGGCTGTGGAAACCCGAGGCCACGGCGGCGAGCTGCTCACCCGCGCTCTGGCCGAGGCCGCGCGACGCGCCGCGGGGCAGGCCGACCGCCGCCAGCAGCAGGGCGTGCCTGACCCCCGGGACCCGGTCGGCCAGTTCGTCCAGCAGGCCGCCGATCCCTCCGGGGCCGTTGGGAAGTTCACTCATGGTCCTGCCTCACGGTTCGGGGCTTGCGGGGGTTCCGTCGGACGGGGGGCCGCCGGTCTGCTGCCGGCCGCGCCGCCAGCCGCGCTGGAGGGCCGCCACGCGGGCGCGCACCGCTTCGGCGTCCAGCTCGGGCGGGTCGTCGCCGGACGGGACGCCGCGGACGCCGGCACCCTCGGCGTCCGGGCCGTCCGGGCCGTCCGGGCCGTCCTTGGTGTCAGGGCCGCCGCGGGCGGCCGGGCCGCGGACCCGCCGGGGCAGACCGACGGGCGTGGCGGCCGGATGCCCCGGCGGATCGTCGTCGGGCGGCGGGGCGACGGGGCGGCCGTGGTCGGCCACCAGCACCGGCGCCCGGTGCCGGCGCGGCAGCCCCGGACGCCCGGGCGGGGCGCCGCCGGGCTCGCCCTCGCCGGGGGCGCCGTCGCGGACATCGCCGTCCCCGCCGCCCGGCTCGGTGCCGGCCGGTCCGACCGGGGCGTCCAGCTCCACCGGCCCGTCGACCGGCCCGCCGCGCAGCGCCGGTCGGCCGGGCACGTGCGACAGGCGGCGGGGCGGCTCGTCACGGGCCTCGGTGAGGAGCTCGCCCGGGACGAGGGTGACGGCCGTGGTGCCGCCGTACGGGGAGTCGCGCAGCGACACGCGGATGCCGTGCCGCTCCGCGAGACGCGAGACGACGAACAGGCCCACCCGGTCCGTGTCGGACGGCTCGAACTCCGGCGCGTCGGCCAGACGCGCGTTCGCCTCCCGCAGGGCGTCGGCCGTCATGCCGAGACCGCGGTCGTGGATCTCCAGGGTGAAACCGTGCGGCACCCGCTCACCGGTGACCTGGACGGCCGTGTGGGGCGGCGAGAAGACGGTCGCGTTCTCCAGGAGTTCGGCGACGAGGTGCACCAGGTCGGCGACCGCACCGCCCGCGACGGTCAGCGGCGGCAGGAGCCGCACCTCGACCCGTTCGAAGTCCTCGACCTCGGCGACGGCCGCCCGCACCACGTCCATCAGGGTCTCCGGGCGGCGCCACTGGCGGGCCGGCGCCGCGCCCGAGAGGATGACGAGCCCCTCCGCGTGCCGGCGCATCCGGGAGGCCAGATGGACGGCGCGCACGAGGTCACCCGCGTCGTCGGACGTGCCGGCGCGGCGTTCGACGGTCTCCAGGAGGGTGAGCTGACGGTGCAGCAGGACCTGGCTGCGGCGCGCGAGGTTCACGAAGACCTCGGCCATGCCGCGCCGGGTGCGGGCGCGGTCGACGGTGGCGCCGACCGCCTCGCGCCGGAGGGTGTTGACGGCCCGTCCGATCCGGCCCAGCTCGTCGTCGCCGTAGTCGAGGACCGGGGCCTCCGTCTCCACGTCCACGTGCTCGCCGGCGGCGAGACGGCGGACCACGCCCGGCAGCCGCGTCTCCGCCGCGTCCCTGGCCTCGCGGGACAGCGACCGCAGGTCGCGCACCAGGTCGCGGCCCACGCGCGCGGCCACCCACACCGACAGCGCGAGGGCGAGCGCGCCCGTCACGAGCAGCAGCAGCGCCCGCGACCGCTGCCCCGAACTCTCCGGCGCGACCCCGGCCTCGTACCGGGCGCGGGCGTCGTCGCCCAGCTCGGCGAGGGCGTCGAGCGCCGTGGTGGCGGCCTCCTGCCAGTGGTCGGGGCGGACGGTGCCGGTGCGGCCGGCCAGCAGGTTCTGCTCGGCGTCGGCGAGGATGCGGGCGGTGCCGCCGCCGCTGAACGCCTCGTACGCCTCCCGGTCCTGGATCGGGAGGTCGGGGACGGCGGTCCGCTCGGCGAGGTCGCGCTGCGCCAGGAGGTCGGCGAGGGCGCGGAGTTCGCCGTCGGTGGTGCGGCCGAAGGCCAGCGCCCCGGAGACGAGCGCGTCCTCCTGCGACAGGAGGTCGCGCGCCCGCGCGAGGCCGACGAGGGCGTGCCCCTGCGCGGCGAGCCCGGGGTCGTCCGTGGGGCGGAGCGTGTCGAGGAGGCGCAGGGCGGGGGTGACCAGGCCGGTGTAGGCGGCCAGGGCGTCGGGGCGGGAGATGGTGTTGCTGTCGACCTGTTCGCGCAGGGTGGCCAGGCCGTCGACGGCGTCGGTGAGGCCGGCGAGCCGGTCGCGGGCCGCGCCGGGCAGGTCCCCGGCGGCCGACCGGCCGAGGGAGTCGACCCGCTCGGCGGCCCCGGTGGCGCGTTCCCTGATGTCGCGCAGCGCGCTGAGTCCGTCGGCGCGGCGGGGGTCACCGAGCTGGACGAGGGTCTGGCGGCGCTCCTGCTGCACGGCGTCGACCAGGTCGAGCACCGGCCCGGTGAGCTTCTGCGCGGCGTCGCCCGCCGCGCCCGCGCCCCGGGCGTCCGGCACCGTGACGGCGACGGCGAGCGCCCAGACGGTCAGGAGCGACAGCAGCGGCACCAGGACCAGCGCCGTCACCTTCCGCCGGATCGACTTGCCGCGAAAGCGCATGCCCTCCCCTTGGGTGAATCGGTCTCCCGGCCCCGTGAGTCCGTACCGTCCGCCAGCGCGAGCCTACTACCGGTGCGGGGACGAGGGGCGGGTATCGGCCCGGCGGCCGGGGGCGGTCGGCGGCCGAGTGCCTCATCCTCGTCCGTACCCCGGGGGCGCGCAAGGCGTTCTACCATGGGTGGCGCGGGCATTTCCGCGCACTTCCCACCGCTCGACACCGTGCAGGGAGCGAAGGCGGCGTGTACGCGAGACCCCGTATGCCGGACCCGGTCAGGGCGGCGTGTGTGCGGGCCGGGATCATCGTGGCCCTGACACTGACTCAGCTCGTCATCGTGCTGCTGTGCACCCTGGCGGGCTCGTGGCTGGTCCTCCCGATGCTCGTGTGCACGCTCGCCAGCTCCGTCGTGGCCACCTGGTCGGTGCTCGACATCTGGATCACGCGGCAGCAGTGGCGGCAGCGGCACGGCGTGGTGTCCGTGCCGAGCAGCGTGGCGCGGCCCCGTCCCTGGCGGCGGGGGGACGAGGTCGGGCCGCCCTTCACCTGACGGCCGGCCGGCGCGCGCTCAGCCCTGGGCACCGTCCGGGGGCGGGCGGCGGAACACCCGCGTGGCGGTGATCTCCCCGTGCACGGTGGCTTCCCCGTCGGCGGCGGGCCGCGGCAGGCCGGGGCGCAGGTGCTCCTCCACGCTGATGTACTTCAGGCCGGCGCGGAGGTCCGCGTCGTTCCGCAGCCGGATGACGAGGGGGAACTCGGCCAGCGCCGTCGTGTCGAACAGGCCGGTGGTGTAGAGCAGTTGCACACCGAGGGCGTCGGCGACGGCGCGTTGCAGCTCCAGCAGGTAGGTGGCGTTGGCGCGGCCGATGGGATTGTCGAGGAACAGGGTGCCGGCGTGCCGGTGCCGGTCGTGGCCGCGGTCGTTGCTGCGGAGGGCGGCCATCGTGCAGTACAGGGCGATCGCCGCGGTGAGGAGCTGGCCGCCGGAGAAGACGTCCCCCATCTGGCCGACCGGGACCCGCTCGGCGCGCAGCACGGCGTCCGGCTTGAGGATCTCGACCCGCACCCCGCGGGGCTGGAGCGCGGCGTGCACACCGCGCAGCAGGAGGGACATGCCGTCGCGGCGCAGGTCGGAGTTCTTCCGGACGGCGGCGCGCGTGGTCTCGTCCACGACCTCGCCGAGGCGTTCGGTCAGGGTGGCCTGATCCGGGTCGTCGAACCGGATGCGCAGGAACTCCTGCCCCGACCACTCCCCCAGCCCCTCCGGCAGCCGGGACAGGCGCTGCGCGGCGCGGAGGGTGGCGAGCGAGGACTCGACGAGGCCGCGCAGGCGGTCCACGATGCTGCCGCGGTTGCGTTCGAGCTGGGCGAGTTCGTCGGTGAGCACGCGGAGCCTGGGCGCGAACGCCTCGGCCCAGGCCGCGGCGTGGGCCGGCAGGGCGGCGGCCGGAAGCTCGCGGATCTGCTGCCGGGCGGGGGTGCGGACCTGCTCGTAGCGGGTGGAGTTGGCGTGCCGGACGAGGCGGTCGGCCGCCTCCCGCACGGCCGCCTCCGCCGCCGCGAGGCCGGCGGCGCACGCCCGCAGCGCGCGGCGGGCGTCGGTCGCCGACTGCCTGGCCTCGGCCAGGGTGCCGGGCCAGGCGTCGGTGTCCTCGGCGGGCGCGGTGTCGCCGGTGCCGTCGGGCTCGGCGGACGGCTGGCCGGGGGCCGGGTCGCGCAGCAGGTCGCGCAGGAGGGCGGCCGTCTCGTCGAAGCCGCCCACGGCGTCCCTGGCCGCCGCGAGGTCGTGGAGCAGGCCGTCGTGGGCCTCGCGGGCGGCGGCGAGCGCGTCCTCGCGCTCGGCGAGGCCGGCGGTGGCGGCCTTCAGCAGCTCACGGGCGCGGTCCGCGTCCTCGGGGACGTCGTCGGGGGCGAGGTCGACGTGGCTCGCACCGTCGGCGGGGGCGAGCCGCTCGGCCTCGCCGCGCAGCCGGCCGAGCCGCTCGCTCGCGGCGGAGGCGCGGGACTCCAGGAGCTGCACCAGCCCCTCGGCGCGCGCCGCGGCGGCCTGGCGGGAGGGTCCGTCCGCGCCCTCGGTGCCCTCGAGGAGGGCCGCGGCGCGGGTGCGGACGCGGTTGCTGAGCCGGTCGAGGGCCGCGCGGGCCGCGCTCTCGTCGCTCTCGGCGCGGGCCTGTTCGGCGCGCAGGTCGGCGCCGACCCCGACCTTCTCGTAGAGCTGGGACGCGGAGCGGTACGCCTCCCGCAGGTCGGGCAGCGCGGCCCGGCCGGCGGTGCCGCCGGGAGTCCCGTCGTCGGAGACCTCGTCGTCGGGGGCGCCGGACACCTCCGCCCGTTCGGCGCGCAGGGCGCGGGCGGTGCGGCGGGCGTCGTCGGCGGCGCGCTGCACGCTCCTGCGGTCCTCGTCGGCCGCGCGGGCGCGCTCCAGGAACGCGGCGGCGCGGGCCTCCGACTCGGCGGCCTCGGCGGCCAGTTCGCGCAGCCTCGCCTGCCGGCGCGGCCGGTCGCGCAGCCGAAAGGCGAGGCCCGCGATGGCGTCGGCGGAACGGCGGGCGCGCTGCGCCGCCTCCTGCCGGGCGTCGCGGGCGGCGGCCGCCTCGGCCGCGGCCTCCTCCGCCTCGGCGCGGGTGGCGCCGGCCGCGGCCAGCCGCTCGCGCGCGGCGTCCGCCTCGGTGCGGGCGCGCCGTGCGGCGTCGGCCAGTTCGGCGAGACGGCCGGCCGGGCAGCCGGCCCGCCAGGACGCGATGCGCGCCGCGAGCCCCCGGTCCCCCGCGGTCCTGGCGGCGAGGGCGCGGATGTCCGCGTCCCGCTCGGCGGCGCGCCCGCGCAGGGCGCGGCGCTCGCCGTCGGCGGCGTGCTCGTCGTGCATGGCCGGGTTGGGCGGGACGAGGAACACGCCGCTGTCGGGCGCCGCCGACGGCGGTGTGGGGGCCAGGAGGGCGGCGGCCGTGCCGACGGCGACGGCGGAACGCGGCAGGAGCGCGGCCGACGCCAGGGCCTCGCGGGCGCGGGCGTGCCCGGCCGGGTCGGTGACGATGACGCCGTCGACCAGTTCGGGGCGGGCCGCGAGGACGGCCGCGTGGTCGGCGGGGTCGACGGCCTGGGCGAGGTAGCGCCAGCCGGGGAGGGCGGGGATGCCGTGCTCGCCGAGGTACTCGACGGTGGCGAGGACGTCGGGACCCGGCGGCAGGAGGCCGCCGTCGCCGAGGGCGGCGAGGATGCGGGCGTCGTCGGCGGCCGCCGTGCGCAGCTCGAACAGCCTGCGCTCGTCGGCCGCGGTGCGCTCGTCCAGGAGGCGTGCGAGGTCGTCCGCGGTGCGGTCCAGCTCCTCGGCGGTGAGCGCGGGGCCGGCCTCAGCGCCGGGTGCCGGGTCGCCCGCGGGGTCCTGCGGGAGCCCGAGGAGTTCGGACAGGCGTGGCTCGGCGGCCAGGGCGGCCGCGGTGCGGTGCTCCGCGCGCCAGGCCGCGCCGGCCGCCTCGGCCGCGTCCGCGGCGCGGGCGGCGGCCAGTTCGGCGCGGCCGTGGGCCGCGGTGGCCTGCCGGGCGTGCTCCGCCGCCCGGCCGGCGGCCTCCCGGGCGCTCTCCAGCGCGGCGGCGGCGGTCTGCGCGGCGTCGTCGGCCGCCAGCGCCGCGCGGGCCGGGTCGGCGCCCTCCAGCCAGCCGGCGCGGACCGCCTGTTCGGTCTCCTGGTCCATCTCGGCGAGGCTCTGCCGCAGGTGGTCGCCCTCGCTGCGCGCGCGCTGCGCCTCGGTGGCCGCGGTGGTGGCGTCGCGGTGGGCCGTCTCGGCGGCGGCCAGGAGGGTCGCCGACCGCTCCTCGTGCTCGGCGGCCACGCGTTCGCTGTCGGCGGCGGCGGTGCGCAGCGCGCGGACCAGGGCGGCGGCGGCCCGGCCGCGGGCGGCGAGGGCCGGGGCCGCGTCCCGTTCGGCCTCGCGGATGGCGGCGGCCACGCGGGCGGAGCGGTCGGCGGCGGCCCGGTGCCGCAGGACCGTCTCGGCGGCCTGCCACGCGGCCTGGAGGGTGCGGGCCTCGGTCAGCTCGCGGCGTTGCGCCGCCGCGGCCTTCTCGGCGGCGGTGAGGGCGAGGGACGCGTGGCGGTAGGCCAGTTCGGCGGCGGTGCGGGCGGCGAGGCCGCGGGCGCGCTCGGCCTCGGTGACGGTCAGGGCGGCGGCTGCCGCGCGCTCCTCCAGCGCGGTGGTGCGGTCCCGCTCCGCCCGGCCGCGGGCGGCCAGGCGCCGGGCGAGGCCCCGGACGCGCTGTTCGGCTGCGGTGTGGACGCCGCGGGCTGCGTCCCGTTCGGCGGCGGCCTCGGTGATGCGGGTGAGGAGGTCGACGGAGCCGGCCGTGAAGTCACGCTCGGCGGTCAGCTCGGCGCGGCGGCCGAGCTTGTGGGCGAAGCCGTGCACCAGGTCGGCGAGGCCGTCGGTGTCGCGGGTGTCGGTGACCGCGCGCAGCAGCAGGTCGGTGAAGTCGGCGTCGTGCCGGACGGCGAAGAGGCCGGCGGCCTCGCCCTCGTCGGCGTTCATCTCGCGCTGGTAGCGGAAGAGTTCGGGGTCGAGACCGAGGCCGCCGAGGTGGTCGATCCAGCGTTCGTGGATCTCCTCCCAGACGACGTCCAGGTTCGGGTAGGTCCTCCCGGTCTCGGTGAGGACGTCGCGGAAGCCCTTCATCGTGCGGCGGCGTCCGCGGGCGCCGGAGGCGCCGTCGGCGCGCGGGCGCAGGGCGGTGGACTCGGCCACGGGCAGGGAGTCCAGGCTCATGCCGGGCCCCGGCCGGAACGAGTACCACGCCTCGGCGAACCGCCGCGGGTCGCTGGAGACCTGGTGGCCGCGCCACTCGCTGACCTTGCCGACGACGACCGTCTCGCCGGTGCGGGTGTGCTGCCACTCCAGGGCCACGTGGCCGCAGTCGTCGGCGAGGAGGAACTTGCGCAGCACGCCGGAGCTGGCGCCGCCCAGGGTGTTGCGGTGGCCGGGCAGCATGACGGAGAAGATCAGCTTGAGCAGCACCGACTTGCCGCCGCCGTTCTCCAGGAACAGGACGCCGGCCGGCGCGGGCCTGCGCGGCGGCCCCTGCGGCTCGTCCTCGAAGAAGTCGGCCTGGGCGGGCGCCGGTTCGGGGACGGGCGCGCCCACGCCGCGCAGGTCGAGGAGGGTGTCCGCGTACCGGGCGCCCGCCGGGCCGATGGAGTACAGACGGATGCGGGCCAGCTCGTACATCGTGGAGGTCCTTACGCGAACGGGGGCACGGCCTCAGCCGTGGAACGGGAGGCCGGCGTCGGGCACGAGCCCCAGTGCGTCCTCGTCGGTGGGGGGCAGGAGGGTCCCGCTGCCGTCGGCGACGGGGACGATGCCGAGGGCGAGGAGCTCGCCCATGGCGGCGGTGGCGGCCAGTTCGCGGACCTGGAGGCGGTAGCGGGCGGTGGTGCGGAAGGTGCCGCCCGCCTCGTCCCCGGTGCGCTGGAGGAAACCGGAGTCGGCGAGGAAGGCGACGGCCTTGCCGACGATGCCGGTGGTGGAGCCGGCGAGGCGGCGGGCGTCCTTCGTCGCGCCGGTCGCGGTGCGGCGGGCGTAGACGCGCCAGGCGGCCTCGAGGCCGGGGCTGTCGGTGGCGGGGTCGGTGTTCTCGCCGTGCTCGGCGGCCTGTTCGGCGAGGCGGCGGCACGCCTGGCGGACGAACGCCTCGACGCCGCCCACGGTGACGCGCCCGATGTACCCGTCGTCGGCGAGGTCGGCCGGGCGGGGGAACGCCAGGGCCGCGACCGCGAGATGGGCCAGGCCGTGGAGGAAGCGGTCGGCGGTGTCGGTGGCGGCGCGGCGGGCGTACTCGCTCATGCGGACGGCGAACACCGAGTCCTCCGCGGCGGCGACGGCCATCCCCGCGCCGGGGGACACCTCCAGGACGACGAGGCCGAGGCCGGCGGCGACGGCGTCGGCGAGGCGGGCGAACGGCGGCTCCTCCTGGTAGCGGCGCAGCAGGGTGCCGTATTCGGCGTCCCGGGCGGGTGAGACCTTCGGCTGGAGGCCGAAGGAGACGAGCCGGGCGGCGTCGGCGGCGTCGCCGGGGGTGAGGGGGGCGGCGACGGGCCGCTCGGTGTCGGTCATGCGGTGCCTTCCGTCCGCTCCTGGGCCATGCCGGCCGCGTCCAGCAGGGCGGTGCCGACGATGAGGTCGGCGCCGCCGATGTCGGGGTCGGTGAGCTCGGTGCCGTCGTCCACGGCGAACAGCAGGCGCGGTTCGCCCTGGCGGTAGGCCGTGCCGACGGGCGGGCTGGCCGCGTGGACGGCGAGCAGGGCGACGAGGTGCGGCAGGTCGGGGTCGGCGCGGCGGGCGTCGGCGAGGAGGCCGGACAGGCGGCGCGGGGCGTCGTCGGGCAGCCGCAGCAGGTCGAGGGCGGTGGCGAGCTGCTCCTCGGTGAACCGGCTGTCGTCGGGTGTGGCGACGAGGTCGGGCTCGGGCAGCTCGGCGCCGAGGTGGTCGCGCGGCGCGGGCGGGGTGAGGAGCTGTTCGGTGAGGTCGGCGAGGCGGACGGCGCCCGGCGGGCGTGGTGCCGTGCCGCGGGCGAAGAACGCGTCGGTGACGCGGGTGGCGCGCTCCAGCGGCTCGGTCAGCAGGGGGGCGAGGAGCTGCCCGTACAGGTCGGTGCCGGCGCGGGCGGCGGGCGCGGCGAACGCCTGCCGGTCCTGCTCGGCGCGGAAGAGCGGGCCCGCCTCCAGCAGGCGGGACTGGAGCTGGGTGTGGCGGCGGATGCAGTCCTTGACGATGTCGACCAGCTCGGCGGCGCGCAGCCGGTGGCCCGGCGCCGTGGCCTCGTCGCGGGCGCGGCGGATGTTGGTGAGGATCGCGTTCTCGTGGCGGTAGCGGTCGGCGATGTGGTCCAGGGCCTCGGCGATCATGTCGGGGACGGCCCTGAGCCAGTCGACGGAGCGGACGTCGCGGCGGGTGCTCTCCAGGGTGCGGCGCAGGGCCTCGGCGTACTGGACGGTGCGGTAGCGGGCCTGTTCGGCGGCGAGCTGGGCGTCGGCGAGGCGGCCCCGGCTGATGAGGACCTCCAGTTTGACCTCGGCGGCGATCTGGGCGCTGGTGACGTCGGTGTCGAGGGCGCCGACGAGGACGTTGACGGCCTCGTCGGTGGTGCGCAGCCACACGCCGCCGCCGGGGCCCGGGACCTCCTCGATGAGCTTGAAGTCGTAGTCGCGGCGGACGTAGGAGCCGTCGGGGTCGAAGGTGCCGTAGACGGCGCGGAAGCCGCGGTTGACGCTGCCGACGTTGATCAGGTTGTCGAGGACCCAGCGGGCGACGCGCTCGTGCTCGGCGGCGGGGCGGGCCGGCGCCTGGGCGGCGACGCGCGGCAGCAGGCGGGCGACGATCAGCTCGTGGTCGGCGCCGGCGTCGAAGTCCATGGCGAGGGTGACGAGGTCGATGGCGGCGAGCGCCACCTCGGCCATGCTGTAGGTGCTGTACTCGCCGGCCAGGTTGGCCTTGCGCGCGTCGAGGTCGTGGAGGGGGGCGGTGCAGGCGAGGGCGCGCAGGCGGCGGGCCAGTCCCTCGTCCGCGGCCGGCCCGGGAGCCGGCCTGGTGGGGAGCTGACCCGCACCGGTCGGCGCGTGTGTCGACGAGGCGGGTGCGGTCACGAGGCACACCCTAGGCGGTGGGACTGACAACGAGCGATTCCGCACGGATGCGGACGCTTCGGCCGGCCCGCGGGCCACCGGTGCCCGGTCGCCGGCCGGCGTCAGTAGGGGGTGTGGTTGCGGGCCAGGAGCAGGGCCACGTCGTCGGCGGGCGTGGCGCGGCGGCGGCCGGCGAGGACGCGGTCGCACGTCTCCTCCAGCGGGGCCGGGGGGCCTTCGAGGAGGGCGCGGAGGGCTTCGAGTCCCTCGTCGATGGGGGCGTCGCGCTCCTCGACGAGGCCGTCGGTGAACAGGGCGATGGTCGCCCCGTCCGGCAGCGGTCTGCGGTCCTCGGTGAACGGGACCCCGCCGACGCCGAGGGGGACGGCGTTGGGCAGCCGCAGCAGGTCGGCGGTGCCGTCGGGCTGGACCAGGACGGGCGGCAGGTGCCCGGCGCTGGCGATGGTGCACCGGCCCGCTGCCGGGTCGCACACGGCGTACACGCAGGTGGCGATCGTCGTGCCGAGGGAGCGGACCACCTCGTCGAGGTGGCCGAGGAGTTCGGCGGGCGGCAGGTCGAGGCGGGCCAGGGCGCGGATGGTCGAGCGCAACTGGCCCATGATGGCGGCGGCGTGGACGCCCTTGCCCATGACATCGCCGACGACGAGTCCGAAGCGGCCGTCCGACAGCCGCAGGACGTCGGCCCAGTCGCCGCCGGCCTCGCTGACGGCGGGCAGGTAGCGCAGGGCGACGTCGAGGTCGCGGCCCTCGGGGAGCTGGGGGCGCAGGCTGCGCTGGAGGATGAGCGCGATGTCGCGCTGGCGGCCGTAGAGGCGCGCGTTGTCCACGCTGATGGCGGCGCGGGCGGCGAGTTCGCCGGCGAGGGCGAGGTCCTCGGTGTCGAACGGGCGGCGCTCGCGCGTACGGCTCAGGGTGAGCGTGCCGAGGACGTCGCCGCGGGCGATGAGCGGGACGACGAGCGCCGAGTGGACGCCGGCCCGTGCCAGCGCCGCGGCGGCGTCCTCGTCGCGGGCGATGCCGGGCAGTTGCTCGGACCCCAGCCGGGTGAGCAGCCGCGGCCTCGCCTCCCGTGCGACATCCGTGACCACGTCGGGCGCGGCGTGGCCGGCGCCGTCGCTCAGCGGGTGGGCGGCGCGGCCCTCGCGGGCGGCGGCGCGTGCGACGGCGGCCAGGGTGCGGACGAGGGCGGGGCCGTCCCGGAGGGATGGGGTGCCGGCCTCGTTGTCGAGGACGGCGTCGAGGATGTCGACGGCGGCGAGGTCGGCGAGCCGGGGCACGGTGACGGCGGCGAGTTCGCGGGCGGTCGTGGCCAGGTCGAGGGTGGTGCCGATGCGGGCGCCGGCGTCGGCGATGACGGCGAGGCGCTCGCGGGCTGCGCTGACCTCGGCGACGGCCTGCTCCCGTTCCGTCACGTCCAGGGCGGCCGCCGCGACGCCGTAGGTGCGGCCGCCGGGGACGGCGACGCGGTAGTAGGAGACGGACCAGATGTGCTCGTGGCCGGGGTCGGCGAGGGTGCGGGCCGTCGTGTGCTGGCCGAGGAGGGGCTCGCCGGTGGCGAGGACGCGGCGCAGGGCCGCCTCGACCCCGGTCAGGTCCGCGCCCCGCCATGTCTCGCCGAAGCGGCGGCCGGTGAGCCGGTCGGCGGGCAGGCCGGTCAGTTCCTCCATCGCCGGGTTGGCGCGGATCCAGCGGAGTTTGGCGTCGAGGAGGGCGATGGACAGCGGCGACTGGTCGACGATGCCGGCGGACAGCGCGAGGTCGGTCTCCAGGCGGCGGACGGTGCCGGTGCCGGCGGCGATGACGAGGGCGCGCGGCTCGCCGTGCGGTCCTGCCGTCCACTGGGCGCGGAACTCGGCCCGGCGCAGCAGGCCGTCGGCGAACCGCACGGGCAGGCCGCCCGACCAGTCGGGGCCGCCGGGCCTGCGCAGCCAGTCGGCGGTGAGGCGGCGGGGGCGCCCGGGGCCGAGCAGGTCGACGACGGAGCGGCCGGTGACGGCGTCGGCGCGGTGGCCGAAGAGGCGTTCGGCGCCGGGTCCCCACAGCAGGACGCGCCCGGCGCCGTCGAGGACGATCTCCGCGATGGCGAGCGTGTCGAGGAGGCCGCCGGGCGGCGTGACGGCGTCGTGGACGGTGCCGGGTCCCCGCGGCGCGACGGGGTCCGACGCCGTGCCGGTCTCCTGCTCGGGGTCGCGGGGGCCGTCGCCCGGTGGTCGGTTCATGGCTGCTCTCAGCCCCGCTCCAGCGACTGCTCGGTCCAGATGGTCTTGCCCGCGCCGGTGTACCTGCTGCCCCAGCGGCGGGCGAGCTGGGCGACGAGGAACAGGCCGCGTCCGCCCTCGTCGGTGGGGCGTGCCCGGCGCAGGTGCGGCTGGGTCTCGCTGGGGTCGGAGACCTCGCACACGAGGGTGTCGTTCAGGATGAGCCGCAGGCCGATGGGGCCGCCCGCGTAGCGGATGGCGTTGGTGACCAGTTCGCTGACGATGAGTTCGGTGGGGAAGGCGTTGCCGGTGAGGTCCCAGTCCTTCAGCTGGTCGATGACGGCGTCGCGGGCGCGGCCGACGACCTCGGCGTCGGCGGGGAACTCCCAGTCGGCGGTGGCGCCGGGCGGCAGCGGCTGCACGCGGGCGACGAGGAGGGCCACGTCGTTCGACGGGGCGCGGTCCGGCAGCAGGGCGTCCAGCAGGGATTCCCCGATGTCGGCCGGGGAGCGTTCGCCGGCCGCCTCCTCGGTGACGCGGGCACGCAGCAGGTCGCGGCGGCGCTCCGCGGGTGGTCGCGCCGGCCCGGGGGCGACGAGTTCCCCGCTGTGGAGGACGAGGAGGCTGTCCGGTTCGACGCCGATGCGGACCGACTCGAACGGGACGCCGCCGACGCCGAGGGGCGGTCCCGCCTTGAGGGCGATCTCCTCGGCGGGACGTCCGGGCGCGGCGACGAGGGGGGCGATGCGGCCGGCGGCGGCCAGGACGCACTGGCTGGTGACGGGGTCGTAGACGCAGTACAGGCAGCTCGTGCCGACGGCGCCGCCGGCAGCGGCGCCGCTGCCGTCCGGCCGCCCGCCGTCCTCGCCGGCCGCGGCGGGGGGCGCGGTGTCGGCCAGCCGGGTCGCGAGGTCGTCGAGCCGCGTGAGGAGTTCGTCCGGCGCCAGGTCCATGTCGGCGAGGGTCTGCACGGCGGTCCGCAGCCGTCCCATGGTGGCCGTCGCGCCCAGGCCGTGCCCGGCGACCGTGCCGATGACGAACGCGACGCGCGCCGACGACAGCGGGATGACGTCGTACCAGCTCCCGCCGATGCCCGCCGCCGTCACGGCGGGCAGGTAGCTGCCCGCGCTGTGCGCCCCGGGCAGTTCGATCACGGGCTGGGGCAGCAGGCTGCGCTGGAGGCTCTCCAGGGTGCGGTGCTCGCGGGTGTAGCGGCGGGCGTTGTCGAGGCTGAGGGCGGCGCGGGAGCCGATCTCCTCGATCAGGTCGGCGTCCTGGCGGGTGAAGCGGGGCCGCGCGGGCGACCGCCACAGCGCGAGGACGCCCAGCTGCTGCCCCCGGGCGCGCAGCGGGACGAGGAGCCCGGAGCCGGGTTCACCGGACAGCACGCCCCTGCCGTCGCCGGGGCCGGCCGCCTCGTCCTGCGCCGTCGGCCCGAGCGGGGTGACGCGCAGGTTGTCCCAGTGCGGTTCCAGGACGACGCCGGTGCCGCCCGGCAGATCCGGCAGGGCGTCCACGCGGAACAGCGCCCCGGTCCTGCGCAGGCCGGCCGGCCAGTGGCCGTCCGCCGACACGGCGGCGACGCGGCGCACGGGCGGGCCGAGGAGCGAGGGTCCCGGCTCGTCGCCGGCGAGGACGGCCGCCCCGAGGTCCACGGTGGCGAGGTCGGCGAAGCCGGGGACGAGGACGGCGGCCAGCTCGTGGGCGTTGCGCTGCACGTCGAGGGACGGGCCGATGCGTTCGCTGGCCCGGTGCAGGATCGCCATGCGGCGGCGCGCCTGGTGCTGCTCCGTGATGTCGGTGAACAGGCTGACGATGCCGAGGACGTGCTGGTCGGCGTCCTTCAGCCGGAGGGCCGTGACGGCGAGGACCCGCTCGCGGTCGGGCGCCGACACGAGGCGGGCGGGGTGCTCGGAGTAGATGAGCGGCTCACCGGTGCGCGCCACGTGGTCGAGGCGTTCCTGAAGCGGACCGGCGTCCTCGGGGACGACGAGGGCGCCGAGCGGCTGGGGCAGCGGCAGGGCGCGCAGGGGGCCTGTGGCGTCGGGGTGGCGGCCCGGCGGCAGGTTCATGCGCGTGATGGCCAGGGTCTCGTCGTGGATGGCGATGCCGACCTGGTTCTGCGCGAACAGGGCGCGCAGCAGGGCCTGGTCCTCCTGCCGGCGCCGCGCGGCGGGCCCGGGGGTGAGGACGACGAGGTACCGCGACAGGGCGTCGTCGGGGACGTCCAGGGGGAAGAGGTCGAGCCGCGCCTCCGTCACGGCGCCGCCCGGGTGCCGCAGCGGTACGGCCCGGTGGACGCTGCCGTCGGCGCGGGTCATGCCGGCCCAGGAGTCCGGGTCGGCCAGCAGCCCGGGCATCGTGGCGTGCGCGAGGTCGTCGAACGTGCGGCCGGTCAGCTCGACGGCCAGCGCGCCGGTGCCGCCTGCGCGGGCGCGGACCGTGCCGTCGGCGGCGACGATCAGGAGGAGGGACGCCCCGCCGGGCAGGGCGCCGGCGGGGGCTGCGGGACGGCGCTCACGTTCCTCCCTCGGCCTTCGTCCGGCGGTGGGCCTCCCCCGGGTCCCACTGTGGTCCCGGGCGCGCCGCCCGGCGAGCCGGGGGCGTCCGTCCGGGGGCGGCGCGGGATGCGGGCGCGGTGCGGCGGAGGTCCAATGGAGGGGCGGGTACCGGCAGGCACGGGGGTGGCGGACGGGAGGAGGCCCACGATGACCGCACCGCGACGGCTCCTGCGCGCGCTGCCCCCGGACCACCGGGACCGGCTGATGGCGCTGGCCCGCGAGGTCACCTTCGACCAGGGCGACCGCCTCTTCGAGGAGCGGGGGCGGGCCGACCGGTTCTGGATCATCCGGTCGGGCACGGTCCGGCTCGACCTGCGCCTCGGCGGGCGGCGGCCGGTGGCGGTGTCGTCGCTCGACACCGGCGACATGCTGGGCTGGTCCTGGCTGTTCCCGCCGCACGAGTGGGACTTCGGCGCGGAGGCGCTGAGTCCGGTGCGGGCGTACGAGTTCGGCGGGGCCGCCGTCCAGGAGCTGTGCGACGAGGACCCGGCGTTCGGCTACACCCTGCTGCGCGTGGTCGCGGAGATCCTGGCGTCCCGGGTGCGGACGGAACGCACGCGGCTGCTCGACCTGTTCGCGCCGCACGCGGGCGGCGGGCCGCGGCCCGCCCCCTGAGCCGCCGCGCCTCACGCCCCCCGGTCGGAGGGCGCGCGGGTGCCGCCGGGCCGCCCGCCGAGCCGGCCGCGCACGGCCGTCTGCACGTCCGCCTGCTCGGCGGGATCGGCGGCGAGGCGGCGCAGGCGCTCCACGACACGGGCGTCCACGGTGGTGGCGTGCCGCGCGCCGGTCGCGCGGGTGTCCTCCTCGCAGTCCCAGAGGCACTCGACGGCGAACCCGGCGGCGAACGACGGGTCCGTCACGGCGAGCGCGCCGGCCGCCTCCCCGCGCAGCCGTGAGGAGGCCGTCTCCCGGTACACACGGCGCAGGACGGGCACGGCGCCCCGGATCCCGAGCCGGCCCGCGCCCTCGATCAGGGGCCGCAGCTCCTCGGCCTGCGCTCCGTGCCGCCGCAGGGCGCGGCGCAGGGCGTCCAGCACGGCGGGCGCGTCGCCCGGGTCGCCGCGGCGGGCCAGGACGGTGGCGGCCGTGGTGCCGAGCGCGTCGTCGCGGCGCGCCCACCGCCTGGCGTGGGCCAGCGCGTCGGGGCCGCACATGCGGGTGAAGGCGGTCAGCGCGGCGCGTGCGACGTCCGCGTCGGGCGCGGTGGCGGCCGCCTCGATGAGGGGGCAGACGTCCGGGTCGTCGCGCTCGGCGAGGTGGCGGAGCGCGGCGGCGCGGGCGGCGGGGGCGCCGTCCGCCGCCGCGGCCAGCAGCTCCGGGCGGTCGCCCGGACCCGCGACCGCGCCGAGGCAGCGGGCGGCGGGGGCCTCGCGCCACTGGCGCGGCACGCTGTCCCAGCCGTCCTGCGCCCAGGCGAGGACGGCGCCGACGCTCCATCCGGGGCGCGGCCCCGGCGGGCGGAGCTGCCGCTGCCAGCGGTCGAAGGACCCGGCCTCCAGGGCGCGGGCGAGGCGGGCGCGCTGGGCCGGCCGGGCCGGGTCCCGCGCCCACAGGTGCCAGGGGCGGGGCTCGAACGCGTCGCGGACGGCGGCGGCGAGCGCCGCGTCCCCCTCCTCACCGGCCGGGAAGCGGGCCAGGACGGCCGGGCCGATCGCGGCGAGGCCCGCGTCGTCGTCGTGGACGGCGAGTTCGTCGAGCGCCCACCGCCAGTTCGCGCCGTGGACGGCGTACTGGCGCAGGAGGGCGAGGGCGCTGGTGTTGAGGCGCGCGGCGGTGGACCCGGAGCTGTGGGTGAGGCCGGTGAGGTGGCCGAGGACGGACAGGGCGAGGCCGGTGCGTTCCTCGTCGGGCAGGAGCAGGTCGTCCGGGTCGGCGAGGTGGGCGGCGATGGCGTCGAGGCCGGCGTCCAGCTCGGCGTAGAGACGGGCGTAGTAGAGCGAGCGGTGTTCGAGCTGCCAGTCGTGGCGGGGGTCGTGCAGCACGCAGTGGTCGACGGCGGCCACCGCCTCCGCCCGGGGGGCGGCCAGCGCGTGCAGCCAGCCGTCGCCGCGCCCTCGCTGGAGGAGCCCGAGAAGGCTTCCGCCGGGCGCTATGTCGGTTTCGGTGGGACTGGCGAACATATGAGTCAGCATCCGGTGCGGTTGTGCCGGTGGCAACGGGATTTCCGTCCTGGCGGCTCCCAACCGGTGCGGAGCCCGGCTCCACCATGCCATCCCGGCCGCCCGGCGCCCAAGGAACGGGCCGCGGCGCGAGCGGCTGATTATGGCGTGGCGCGGGTAGGTCTGTGTCAGAGTCGGACCCGTCCGGCGCCCGGTGCACCGGCCGCGGACGGCGGGAGCGCGCACGGGCAGGGCCACGCGGGGTTGCCGCGGCGGGTGGGAGGCGGAGATGGAACGGCTCGATGCAACGGGCGGCGGTCTGGAGCGCCAGGGCGCCGAGCCGGAGGCCGAGGCGGGCCGCGCCGAGTGGAACCTGCTGACCGACGCGGTCCAGTGGTCGCCCGGCCTGTTCACCCTCTTCGGCCGGACGCCCGGCGAGGGTCCCCTGACGCTCGACGAGTTGCCGTCGTGGCTGCCCGCCGAGGACCAGCCGACGCTGACGGCGGCCGTCACACAGTGCCTGGTGGACGGGCGGCCGATGGACTGCGTCTTCCGCGTGCACCGGTCGGACGGCTCGTTCCGCACGGTGCGGATGGCGGGCGAACCGGTGCTGGACGAGGGCGGCGACACGGTGGCCCTGTGGGCGCTCATCGGGCACGCGGCCGGTGACGCCGGCGCGGCGGAGGCGGGCGAGCGGATCGATCTCGCGGTGGACGACGCCGCGTTGACGGCGTGGCCGGGAGGTGCGTCGGCCGGCGGGCGCGCGGCCCGCGGCCCGGGGACGCTCGAGCTGGCCGCGCGCCGCCTGCCGGCCGACGGTGCACCCGGCCTGGCGCCCGGCCCCGGCGGCAAGTGGCTCGACGCGCTCGACCTGCCGGACGGCGGCCTGCTGCTGACCGTGGGCGACCTGTCCGGCCGCGGCGCGACGGCGGAGGCCGACATGGCGACGGCGCTCGGCGGCATCCGGGGCATCGCGCTGACCGGCGCGGGCCCGGCCGCCCTGCTCGGCCACCTGAACCACCTGCTCGACGGGGGCGCGCGGCCGGTTCTGGCGAGCGCCCTGTGCTGCCGCTACGAGCCGGGCGCGCGGCTGCTCACGTGGGCGCAGGCGGGCCACCCCGCGCCGCTGCTGTACCGGTCGGGGCGCGGCAGGGCACTGCCGCGGCCGCGGGGCACGCTGCTGGGCGCGATGCCGGACACCACGTACGCCGAACGTGTGGACGACCTGGAGCCCGGTGACGTACTGGTCCTCCATACGGACGGTCTGTTTTCGGACATCGCCGGGGACGTGGCGGACGGCGCCCTCGACAGCGGTCCCGGGCACCGGGCGGACCCGCGGCTGCTCGGCCTCGCGGCGCGGCTGACCGAGGCGACGACCGCCGCGGAGGCCCTGGACGTGATCACCGAGGCACGGAACGCGGCCGGTGACGGGGCCGAGGAGGCATGCGTCCTGGTGGCACGCGTCCGGCGGTAGCCGGATCCCGCACCGGCCGGCCGGCATGTCGCGCCCGCTCCGGGCGGGCGGCGCCGGTCCGGCTGGGACGACCACCCCGCCGTGCGGCGCGCATCGCGCGAAGACGACGGGCATGAGCCGCGATCCGGTGCCCTTCGACGCACCACGTCCGACGCCGCAGGCAGCGCGGACGTGACCCGCGCGATCGGCCGGACGCCAAGGACACCGCCGACAGAACGAGCCGCCACGCCGGCGGGCGCCGGACCGCCTGCGTGGAGCCGGCACGGCCACCCCGCACCCCGAAACCCCCGGCCCCGCGTCGCACCCGGACACGGGAAGCACGGCCGGCGGCACGAACCGGCGCGTGCCCCGTGCCCGGCCGGAGCGCGGGCGGGCTCCCCGGCGGGTGCTGCGGGCGAGCCGCCCGGCCGGGGAACCCGTGTCGTCACACGAGGCGGCCGTCCGCCGACGCGAGGCCAGCGCGCAGGCGTTCCGGGAAGTGCTCCGCCATCTCCTCCCGCAGCGCGGCGATCCCCTCGTGACCGCCGTAGCGGCCCGTCAGGCGGTACATCTCCCGCAGCCGGTCCCATGTGCGGTGCGACGAGTTCTCGCCCATCCCGGCCAGGGCCAGGCGGGCCGTCCGGTCGGCCTCCTCCGGGTTGTCCCCCAGCAGGCACGCGGACGCCAGGGAGATCTGGTCGAAGAGCCGGGAGCGGGCCTTGCCGCCGTCCCGCAGGGCCAGCGCCCGCCGGGCGTACCGCTCCGCGACGGGCGCGGCGGACGGGTCGTGCTCGGCGAGGGTCCGGTACGCGAGGGCCTCCATGCCGTACAGGTCCGCCTCGTCGAACATCTGCATCCAGCTCGGCGGCGGCACGTTCCCGTCGTGGGAGACGAACAGTTCCTCGGCCTCGCCGAGGGTGCGGCGCATCTCCCGGCCCCGGCCCATCGAGGCGTGCGCCCACGCCTCGATGGTGGCGAGCATGGCGCGGGTGCGGGGCAGCGCCTCGTCGCCCATCCCGGCCCTGGCCAGCTCCATCAGGTCGAGTGCCTCGTCGGGCCGGCCGAGGTGCACCTTCTGCCGGGCCGCGCGGGACATGGCCTCGCCGGCGCGCGGCCGGTCGCCGCCCTCGCGGGCCGCGTGCGCGGCGATGACGAAGTACTTCTGCGCGGTGGGTTCGAGGCCGACGTCGTGCGACATCCAGCCGGCGAGGACGGCCAGGTTGGCCGCGACGCCCCACAGTCTGCGCTGGAGCGCGGGCGGGTTGCGGTAGGCGAGCATGCCGCCCACCTCGTTCAGCTGGCCGACGACCGCCTTGCGCTGCAGCCCGCCGCCGCGCGCGGCGTCCCACGCGCGGAAGATCTCGACGGACTGTTCCAGCGCCTCGACCTCCTCCACGCCGGCGGGCGCCGCCTCGTAACGGTCGAAGCCGGCGCCGTCGTCGAAGCGGTCCGCCGCGGGCGAGCCGCCCGGGACGGCCCGCAGCCAGTCGTACATGGCGTCGCTGAGTGCGGATCCCGCGGCGAGCGCTGCGCCCGCGCCCACCATGCCGCGTCGGTTGAGCATGAGGTCCATTCCCGTGAATTCGGTGAGGACCGCGGCCGTCCGCCTCGCTGGCCAGGGCACCCCGCGCAGGGACAGCTCGTCCCCCGCGCGTCCTGGCCGGCGTAACCCGAGGTCCTCGATGGTCACGACACGGCCGAGCCGTTCCGTGAACAGCGTCGCCAGCAGCTCCGGCACCGGATCGCGGGGGATCTCCCCCATGTCGATCCAGCGGCGCACCCGCGAGGTGTCCGTGGCCAGTTGGGGGCAGCCCGAGGCCGCCGCCCGCCGGTTCACGAGCCTGGCGAGCTCACCCTTGGACCAGCCGGCGAGCCGGAAGAGGTCCGCGAGACGGGTGTTGGTTCTGCTGCTCACGTCAAGCCCCCAGGATCTCGGCTGAGTTGACAGTAACCAACGCGCAACGCACCGAAGCTGATTCGCCATGCTTCGCCAGGGTCCGCCACATGGTGTGCCACCCGTCGGACAGGGTGATGTAGACACCGCGTCACTCCGGTCGGTGGCGGCGCGGCACATCCCCCAGGGTGCCCGTACCGCCGGCCGGGGAACGCGTGAACCCGTCGCACCCGAAGGGACGATGCCCCCTCATGTATCCGTCACCCCCTCCCGTCGCCACCCGGCCCCGGCCGCGTCCCCGCGTCCCGTCGGTCGGCCGGACCGCCGCGGGACTCGACGACCGCGCCCACGGACCGCGCCGGGCGGCGCCGGCCGGCGGACGGCTGGACTTCTCGGGAGCCCGGGGGGAGCGGCTCCGCGCGGCGCTGGCCGCCGTATCCGAGATCTGCCCCGACTTCTCCGCGGCCCGGGTCCTGGCCGACGACGGGACGATGCTGGTGCTGGCCGGCATGACCGGGCGGCGCGCGGTCGTCGCGAAGTGCCTCGCCGGGCCGAACGGCGCGCGGGCCGAGCGGTTCCGCCTGGAGATAGGGGCGTACCGGACGTTCGTCCGGCTGCGGCCCCCCGTGCGGGTCCCCCGCCTGATCGCCGACGATCCGCACCGCTGCACGCTGGTGACGGAGTTCGTGCCCGGCCGGACGGCCGTGCCGCGCCGCCACCCGTCGGCGCCGCCCGCGACCACCGACCAGCGCGCCACGCTGCAGGCGCTCGGCCGGGTCAATTCCTGGCAGCCGCCGGAGGGCGCGTTCCCCGACGCCGTGAACTATCCGGCGCAGCTCGCCCGTTACAACGCGCTCGGGCTGCTTGCCGACCGGGACATGAGCGACCTGCACACGCTGCTGTGCGGCCTGGCACGGCGCGGCAGGCAGGAGCTGCCGCGGGAGTTCTGCCACGGCGCGGCACGCCTGGAGAACGTCGTGCTGTCGCCGGCCGGGCCGGTGCTGCTGGGCTGGGAGTCCGCCGGCTGGTACCTGCCGGGCTACGACCTGGCGACGCTGTGGACGGACCTGGGCGACGTGCCGGTGACGCGGCGCCGCATCAGCCAGCTCGCGCACGCGTCGGGACCCGGGGGCAGGGACGCGTTCCTCGTGAACCTGACGCTGGTGCTGACGCGCGAGATCCGCCGCTGCGAGGAGAACGTCCAGCGCGCCATGCGCAACACCGTGACCGCGCCCACGGGCGGTCTCTCGTACGGCGAGGAGCAGCGGCTGCGGCTGCGGCGGCTGCACGACGACTGGGCGCTCGCGCGCCGCGCGGTGCGCGCCGCCGTCGGCACCCGCTGACCCCGTCCGCGGCCGCCGCCGCGCGGCCGCGGGAGGTCGCTCAGCGCTGGAACATCTCCGCGGGCAGCGGCTTCAGGAGCTGGTAGAGGTCGTCGGTGATGGGCCGGTCCCAGCTCGCGATGGTGACGAGCACGCCGTCGCTGCGGTCGAACTGCACGCAGGAGATCCGCGTCTCGGAGCACTGGATGCGGCGGACGATCAGCAGGTTGTCCTCATGCATGACGGGTACCTCCTCGGTGCCCGTCACCTCGACGTCCTCGTCCATCTCCAGCGCGGCGAGCAACTGGTGGACCTCGAACGGCGGCTCGCCGTCCTCCGTCTCGCGGGCGGGCGAGCCCTCCGGCAGGTTCCCGATCACCATGGCCGGTCCGCGCCCGCCGAACAGGTCGTAGCGCAGCACGACGCCCTGGCAGCTCCCGTCGGGCGCCGGGAGCAGGCCGGCGCCGAGCACGCCGGGCCAGTCCCCGGGGTCCATGGCGAGCACGTCGAAGTCGGGGCCTGCGGGCGAAGCGGCGTTGCGGCGGCGGAGAAAGGACATGCCGCAATGGTACGTCGGGGGGCGTCAGCGCCCCGGGGTGCGACGGTCGCCGGGGATCACGGACGAGCGGTGCAGCGCGGCGGCCTCGGCGTCCCTGCCGAGCCGCAGGAGGCAGTCGGCCTCCTCGCTGCGGCTCGCGACCGAGTCCGGGTGGCCGTGGCCGAGGACCCGCTCCCGTGCGCGGCGTACCTCCCGGTGGTCGGCGAGCGCCTCCTCCCAGCGGCCGAGCCAGCTCTGCGCCAGCGCCACCTCGCGGTGGCTGACCAGGGTGTCGGGGTGTTCCGGGCCGAGCGTGCCGGCGCGCAGCGCCCGGACCTGGCGGGCCTCGGCGAGCGCCTCCTCCCAGCGGCCGAGGCGGCCGAGGCTGATGCCGACGCCGTGGCGGGCGCGCAGGGTCTGGAAGTGCGCCGGGTCGGTGACGCGCGCCCACGCCGCGGCGAGGTGCTGGTAGAGCCGCAGCGCCTCGCCGGGGCGGCCGAGCCTGCCGAGGCAGACGGCCGCCTCGTAGCGGGTCTCCAGGACGGCGGGGTCGTCGGGGCCGAGGACGCGGGCGCGGACGTCGGCGACGTAGCCGTGGCCGGCGAGCGCCTCCTCCCAGCGGCCGAGGCGGCCGAGGGCGTAGGAGACGAAGTACTGGCTCTCCAGGGTGGCGGGGTGGTCGCGGCCGAGGGTGCGCTCCCGCTCGGCGGCCACGAGGCGGTGCACGTCGTACGCCTCGCTCCAGCGGCCGAGGCGGCCGAGGCCGAGGGCGGCGCGGTGGCGGCTGTCGAGGACGGCGAGGTACTCCGGCGCGGGGCTGCGCCGGCCGGCCGGTGTCTGGACGAGGGTCGCGACGGCGCCGGTCCACTGGCCGGTGAGGCCGCCGGTGCGGTCGGCCGGCGGGAGCCGGGTGGACCAGGCGCCGGAGGCACGCCAGCCGGGCCGCATGCCGTGGGTCCAGGCGGGCATGCGCGCGGTGGCGCGGTGCTGCCGGGGGAAGGGCGCCCCGGTGGCCGGGTGCACCAGGGCGTGCAGGGTGCGCGCGGGCTCGGCCACGTCGTCGGGCCGGTCGTCGGGGTCCTTCGCGAGGAGGGCGAGGACGAAGTCGTCGAGTTCGCGCGGCAGGTCGGGCCTGCGGACGCTCGGCGGCTCGGGTTCGGTGTCGCGGTGGCCGATGAGGATGGACCACGGGTCACCGAGGTCGAACGGCGGCGAGCCGGTGGCGAGTTCGTACAGGACGCAGCCGAGCGAGTAGATGTCGCTGCGGTGGTCCACGTCCGTGCCGGCGATCTGCTCGGGCGACATGTAGTGCGGGGTGCCCATGGCCATGCCGGCGCTGGTGAGCTTGGAGGTGAGGCCGATGCTGTCGGCGAGCCGGGCGATGCCGAAGTCGCAGATCTTCACGGTGCCGTCGGTGAGGCGCATGATGTTGGCCGGTTTGAGGTCACGGTGCACGATGCCGCGGCCGTGCGTGTACGCGAGGGCGGCGGCGACCTGCTCGGCGATGTCGGCGATGTCGGCCACCGGCATGGGGGCACCGCCGCGCGCGGCCAGGAGTTCGCTCAGGTTGTTGCCCTCCAGCAGTTCCATGACGAGGTAGAGGACGCCCTCGTACTCGCCGAAGTCGTGCACCACGGTGACGCCGCGGTGCTGGAGCGCCGCGGCCACGCGGGCCTCCCTGCGGAACCGCTCGCGGAGCGTCCGCAGGAACGTCTCGTCCTGCCGGCCGCCCATCGGTTTGAGACACTTGACCGCCACCCGGCGGTCGAGGGACTCGTCCCGCGCCCGCCAGACCTCCCCCATGCCACCGCGCCCGATCAGCTCCAGCAGGTGGTAGCGGCCATGGATCAGCATGCCCTCGGCCATCGTGCGTCGCTCGCCCCCCGTCCGTCCTCCGTGCCCGCCCCCTTGTCCTCCAGTATGGTCACCGGGCGCGAGGGTTCCTATGCCGGAGAACGGCAAAGTGACGGCCCGGAAGCTTTCCGGCGCGTCACGGGAGGACGCGCGCGCCGCGGACGGCACGGGTCGCGCGGGGCCGGCGGCAGCGCGCCGCCGTCGCCCGAACCGGCGACACGGACCGCGGCGGCCGTACCCTCCCGCCACTCCCCCAGGTGACGGCGGGGCGGCTCAGCCGAACAGGCCGGTGCTGCCGGAGTCGGCGAGGCGGACCGCCATGTTGCGTTCCATCATGCGCAGCGCCGCGTCGGCGAGGTCGGGGTGGATGCAGGCGACGGCGTCCGTCGGGACGGTGACCCGGAGGTGCCGGATGTGGGCGTCGAGCGCGGAGTACAGGACGCACTGCTCGGTGACCTGGCCGCACAGCACCACGTGCCCGATGCCGTACTCGGCGAGCAGGTATTCGAGCGGTGTCTCGTAGAAGATCGAGTGCCGGGCCTTGACGACGAACAGGGAGTCCCCGTCGGGCCGGACCGGTGCCACGAGGTCGGCGTGCGGTCCGCGCAGGGCGCCGGCGAGGAGTTCGTCGTGGTGGGAGCGCCAGCGGCCGAAGTTGTCGTTGACGTAGATGACGTCCACCTCCTCGTCGCGGGCGCGTCCGATGAGGCGGCGCATGCCGGGCAGGGCGGCCCTGACGGACGGCAGCAGGAGGTCGGCGTCCGGGTGGTCGTAGGTGTTGATCATGTCGATCACGACGAGCGCCGAGCCGCCCCTCGTGGCGGGCGGGGCGTTCACCGCTCCACCGCCACGCGGAAGCTGTCCAGCGTCCCGTCCGCGGCGTCCGGCACGACCATGCCGGCCGCGACGCCGCTGCGCAGGTACCGCACCATGTCGCCGGTGAGCCGCTCCCCGGGGAGCGCGGCGGGGATGCCCGGCGGGTAGGGGGTGAGCATCTCGGCGGCGACGCGTCCGGCCGCCTCCCGCGCGGGGACCTGCTCGGTCGGGCCGAAGAACGCGTCGCGGGGCAGCATGACCTGCTCCAGGCGCATCCGCCGGGGCGGCGGTACGTCGACGGCCGGCGCGGGCCGCAGTCCGTCCGCGTGGGCGGCGACCTCGGTCAGGGCCGCGACCAGGGCGTCGGCGCTCTCCTCGTCGTCGGCGTGGGTGAGCTGGGCGCTGACGCGGCGGTGGTCGCTGACGTGGGCGTTGAGGGCGTGCCGGGCGCGCAGCCGGTCGGCGACGCGGTAGCCGGTGGTGCCGAGCGCGGACACGTCGATGATGATCTGCAGCGGGTCGAGGTCGGCGGCGCGGCCGGGGCCGCAGAAGTCGTCCCGGCCGTGGACGTGGAGTCCGTCGATGTCCGCCAGGCGCGCGCGGACGTCGTGCGCGAGGGGCAGGGCGCGGTCGTAGAGCTGCCGGCCGGTCTCCACCATCTGGCGCCGCCAGCCGTCGAGGGCGGCGTAGATGAGGACGTTCGGGCTGGTGGTGCCGAGCAGGTCGGCGCGGGCGGCGAGGACCTCGGGGGCGATGAGGTCGCCCCGCAGGTGGAAGACGGAGCCCTGTTCGAGGCCGGAGCCCATCTTGTGGACGGAGGTGACGCACACGTCGGCGCCCGCGTCCATGGCCCACGTGGGCAGGTCGGGGTGGAACGGGAGGTGCGCGCCCCACGCCTCGTCGACGATGAGCGGCTTGCCCCGTGCGTGGCACACCTCGGCGACGGCAGCCAGGTCGGTGCAGGTGCCGTAGGGGGTCGGGGAGGTGACGAGGGCTCCGGCCGCGTCCGGGTGCTCGGCGAGGGCCGCGTCGAACGCCTCCGGCGCGGGCGGGTGCGCGAGGCGCAGGTCCGGGTCCCACTGCGGGTCCACCCACACGGGGGTGACGCCCGACAGGATGAGGCCCGAGACGACGGACTTGTGCGCGTCCCGGCCGACGACGAGCTTCTCGTGCGGTCCGGCCACCGACAGCATGGCGGACTTGACCGACAGGGAGCTGCCGCAGGTCGTGAAGAACGTGTGGTCGGCGCCCACGGCGTCGGCCATCAGCCGCTGGGCGTCCGCCAGCACGCCGCCGGACGACGTGCGGTCGTCGAGCCCGGCGATCGCGAGCACGTCGGAGCGGAACACGGCGTCCCCGAGCACGTCGCGCACGCGCGGGTCGGCGCCGCGGGCCTGCTTGTGGCCGGGCGGGGTGAACGGCTTCTGGCCGGTCGCGTGGTAGGCGGCCAGCGCTTCCAGTACGGGGGCTCGCGCGTGGTCCATGACGCCCCGACTGCCCCGGTACGTGACCGGGAAACGGCGCCGTCCGGGCGTCGTGCGGCCGCGGCGCGGTGTCCCCGGCTTCTTCCGGGCCGCCGGGAAGGGGAACGGCCCGCAGGGGCGCGACCTGCGGGCCGTGACTCGGTGGCGGCGTCCGGCTACCCCTTGCTTCCGGCGAGCTGCGGGTCGGCGGCGGCCGGGCCGGCCGGCTCCGGGGCCGCCGGGTCCTCGCTCAGGCCGAAGCGCTCGTGCAGGCGGCGCAGCGGCCCCGGCGCCCACCAGTTGGCGTCACCCGCGAGCCGCATGAACGCGGGCACGAGCACCGTCCTGATGAGCAGGGCGTCCACCAGGACGGCCAGGGCCATGCCGACGCCCAGCTCCTTCAGGAAGACGACCTGGCCGGTGACGTAGCCGGCGAACGTGAGGGCGAGGATGCCGGCGGCGGCGGTGATGAGCGGTGCGCTGCGCTGGATGCCCGCGGCGACGGCGGCCGTGTTGTCGCCGGTGCGGTCGTACTCGTCCTTCACGCGGGCCATGATGAACACCTCGTAGTCCATCGACAGGCCGTAGGCGATGCAGAACATCAGGATGGGGATGCTCGGTTCCATCCGGCCCGCTGGGGTGAAGTCGAGCAGGCCGGAGAGGTTGCCGTCCTGGAAGATCCACACGAGCGAGCCGAACATCACGCTGAGGCTGAGGATGTTCGCGACGGTGGCCTTGGCCGGGATCAGGACGCTGCCGGTCATCAGGAAGAGGATGACGAAGGTGACGACCAGGATGATGCCGACGACCAGCGGCAGCCTCTCGAAGAGGTCGGCGCGGAAGTCCGTCATCGCGGCGGGGAAGCCGCCGACGAGCACGTCGAACGGCGCGGGCTCGGCCCGTACCGCCTCGACGAGGTCGGACATGTCGCCGTCGAGCGCGGCGCGGTCCGCGGTGACGGTCAGCCGCAGCGCGTCGTCGGCGGCGTGCCGTCCGGCCGCCCCGGCGGGGACCTCGGTGAGGGCGCCGTCGCGGTAGGAGCCGGTGTGGGTGTCGACCTGGTACACGCCGGGCAGGGCGGACAGCGCGGTCGCGTAGCTCTCCGTGTCGGCGGCGTTGTCGGCGGGTGCGCCGACGCCCGTGGCGACGATCTGGAGGGCGTCGGTCTCCTCGGTGTCGAAGTTCTCGCGGATCTCCTCCTGCGTGACGCGCGCCGAGGCGTCGGCGGGCAGCACGCGTTCGTCGGGCAGGCCGAACCGGGCGCCGAGGAACGGGGAGCCGAGCGCCAGCAGGACGGCCAGCGCGGGCAGGCCGTAGAGCAGGGGCTTGCGCATCACCCGCAGGGCGAGGCGGTACCAGCGGCCGGACGCCACGTCGGTGGTGGCGGCGGGCGGCGTACGGCGTTCGACGCGGTGGCCGACGGCGGCGAGCGCGGCCGGCAGCAGGACGACGGCGCCGAACGCGGCGGTCGCGACGACGGCGATGCCCGCGTAGGCGAACGACTGGAGGAACGGGAAGGGGAACGCGAACAGCGCGGCGAGCGACGCGGCCACCGTCACGCCGCTGAACAGCACGGTCCGTCCCGCCGTCTCGACCGTGCGGACGACGGCGGTCTCCCGGTCCCGGCCCGCGGCCCGCTCCTCGCGGTAGCGGGCGATGACGAACAGGCTGTAGTCGATGCCGAGGCCGAGCCCGAGGACGAGCGCGAGGTTGGCCGCGAAGGTCGACACCTCGGTGAAGGCCGTCACGCCCCGCAGGAGCGCGAGGGTCCCGAGGACGGAGAAGATGCCGACGCCCAGCGTCAGCCCGGCCGCGGACCAGCGGCGGTAGGCCCACACGAGCAGCAGGAACACGATCGGGATCAGCACGATCTCGGCCCGCAGGAAGTCCTCCCGCGAGGTGTCGCTGACCTGCCGGAAGATCTCGTCCTGGCCGCCGGCGCGCACCGTGACGAGGTCGGTCTCGCGGACCATCTCCTCCGTCGTGTCGGCGAGCTGTTCGCGCACGGCGGTCGCGTCGCCGTCCAGCCAGGCCACGATCAGGGCCTGGGTGCGGTCGCGGCTCACGAGCGTGGGGCTCATGTCGCGCGACCAGTAGGAGTCGACGGTGGCGACCATGGGGGTGCCGGCCAGTTCGTCGGCGACGCGGCGGCCCTCGTCGGCCACGGCGGGGTCGTCCACCGTGCCCTGCCGCGCCTCGACGAGCAGCAGGTAGTTCGGGCTGCCGTCGCCGAACTCCTCGTGCAGGATCTCCTCGGCGGTGTCGGACTCCGACCCCTCGGCCTCGAACCGGGAGAGCGACAGGACGCTCTGCGCGCCGGCGCCGAGGACCGCGGCGACGAGGAGGACGACCGCCCCGGCGATCAGGACGGCACGCCGTCGCCGGGCGGCCAGCAGACCCAGCCTGCGCAGCGGTGGCGGTGATGCGGACATGGAACGCAACTCCTCGTTGTGTCGCCCCGGGACGGGGTCAGGTGGTGTGGGGGTGGCGGGTCACGACACGAAGGTGGGCCGGGACGGTGGGGCGCGGGGCGCGCCGGTGGTGCGGCTCAGCCGCTCTGCCGGTCCAGCCAGTCCGCCAGGGTGTCGTGCACGAGCGGTGCCTGCCGGGCGAGGCCCATGTAGTGGCCGGCGCCGGGGATCTCGATCAGTTCGGTGGACTCGGCGCCGGTGAACAGCGCCTCGTGCTCCGCGCCGCCCTCGACGCGGGCGTCCTTCTCGCCGTACATGAACAGCACGGGCACCTCGATCGAGGGGATCTGCCGCACGTCCATCAGCACGCCGGCGAGCTGCGACACCATGTCGCCGCACGGGTGCGCGTTCTGGTGGGGGACGGCGAGGGCCAGGACCTCGGGGTCGGTGTCGTTGAAGTTGCCGGAGGCGAACTCCTCGGATCCGAGGTCGTAGTAGCTGTAGCCCTCGTTCCCGCCCTGGAGGCAGGTCTGGAGCGAGGTGAAGAAGCGGGCGTTGGCCTGGTCGGTGAGTCCGAGGTCGGTCCAGTCCATGATCACGACGCCGTCCACGTCGCGGAACGAGTACGCCGCGATCTGGGCGACCTGGCCGCCGTTGGACTGGCCGGCCAGGAAGATCCGGTCGAACGCCCAGGTCTCGCCGCCCTCGACGGTGTAGGAGCCGTCGCGGAGCTGCTGGGTGATCTGGTGGGCCATGTCGGCCTGGCCGCCGATGCAGGTGTCGAGGCCGTTGGGCCGGTCGCTGGAGTCGTAGCCGAGGCGGTCGATGGTGAGGGACGCGTGGCCGCGCAGCGCCATCTCCTCGGCGTGGTGGTAGCCCTCGGCGTCGAGGCGCCAGTACCACTCCCCCGCGGCGATGCCGTGCTCGTACAGGGTGATCGCGGTCTCCTCGCCGGCCGCCGCCCCCTCCAGCAGCGCGCGCGGCGCGGTGAGGTGGCCGCGGATCTCGTACGTCTCGCCGTCGACGGCGCAGGCGGCGAGGGTGCGGTTCTGGTTGACGACGGTGAAGGTGACGGGGAGGTCGACGATGTCCTCGTCGGCGAGCCGCTCGGCGGTCGCGGCGGCTGCCGCCGCGGCGTCGGCCTCGGCGTCGGCGGCGGCCGCGGCGGGGTCGGCCGGGGACGCCGGCCCGGAGCCGGCGGCGACGGCCCAGACGGCGGGGCTGAGGGCGAGGAGGGTGGCCGCCGCGCCCACGACGGCGGTTCTGATGTTCGGCATGGGTCAGGGCCTCCGGGGGACGGGCGGGTGGTGGCGGGGGGTCACGCGGCGCTCCGGGCGGGGGCGAGGAGGCCGGCGGAGCGGTACCAGGCGGCCTCGTCGGCGAACGTCTCGGCCGGCGGCCGGAAGGTGACGCCCAGTTCGTCGCGGGCGCGGTCGGAGCTGATGCGGGTGCGGTTGCCGTCGAGGAGGACGCGGACGCCCTCGCGGGTCGCGACCGGCTCGCGGCGGCGGAGTCTCGCCGAGGTCTCCAGCAGGGCGGCGAACGTGAGCGCGGCGCCGGCGGGGATCTCCCGGGGCGCGCCCACCCCGACGGCCTCGGCGACGCCGCGGCAGGTCTCGGCCAGGCGCTGCCAGCGGCCGGCGACGATGTAGCGGCGCAGGGTCCTGCCGTCCGTGGCGGCGCGCACGAGGGCGGCGGCCACGTCGCGGGCGTCCACGATGTGGTTGCCGGCCCTGGGGACCGCCCGCAGGCGGCCCTCGGCGACGGACAGGAACAGGCGTCCCGCCGATGTCGGCCCGGCGTCGCCCGGACCCCACATCCAGCCGGGCAGGACGAGCGGCACCCGCAGGTCCTCGCGGGCGCAGAACTCGGCGATGGCCCGCTCGGCGCGCACCTTGCTGGCGCGGTAGGCGTTGCGTTCCCAGTCGGGCGGCGGGGGCGCGGACTCGTCGGCGGGCGCGTCGGGGGTGCCGGGTGCCAGGGTGTTGATGGAGCTGGTCTGCACGACGACCGGGACGCCGGCGTCCACGGCGGCGCGCAGGAGGTCCGTGACGGCGTCCACGTTCGTGCGGAACAGCAGCGGCAGGTCGGCGCCGGGCTGGTAGTACTCGCGGAAGTAGGCGGCGGTGTGGATCACGGCGTCGGCGCCGGTGAGGGCGGAACGGTAGCTCGCCGGGTCGGTGATGTCGCCCCTCACGGTGGTGAGGAGGTCGTCCGCGGGCAGCAGGCGGCGTGCCTTGTCCGGGTCGCGGACGAGGGCGGTGACCTCGGTGCCGTCCGCGAGGAGCCGGGCGGTCACGGCGGTGCCGAGCAGGCCGGTGGCGCCGGTGACGACCACCCGGCGCAGGGCGGGGGTGCTCACGGGGTTTCCTCCAGTACGGGTTCGCGGGGCGGGCCGGCCGGGACCGCCGTGCCCGGTGGTGGCGGGGCCGCGGGCTCCGGTTCGAGGGGTTCCTCGCGGAGGCCGAACCGCTGCTGGAAGCGGCGCAGGGGCGCCGGCGCCCACCAGGTGGCGCGTCCGCCCAGGCGCATGACGGCCGGCACCAGCAGGCCGCGCACCACCGTGGAGTCGACGATGACGGCGAGGGCGACGCCGAGGCCGAGCATCTTGGTGTTGGTGATGCGGGAGGTCCCGATGGCGACCAGGACGACGGACAGGATGAGCGCCGCGGCGGTGATGACGCCTCCGGTGCGCTGCACGCCCGCGATGATCGCCGCGCGGGAGTCGCCGCTGCGGCGGTACTCCTCGGTGACGCGCGACAGGAGGAAGACGCCGTAGTCCATCGACAGACCGAACGCCACGCAGAACATCAGCACCGGCAGTGTGACCTCGATCGTGCCGGTCGCGGTGAAGCCGAGGAGTCCGGACAGGTTGCCGTCCTGGAAGACCCAGACGACCGCGCCGAACATGGCGGTGAGGCTCAGGGCGTTCAGCACGACCGACATGACGGGGATGAAGAGGCTGCCGGTCAGCAGGAACATCAGGACGAGCGAGGCGCCGACGATGATGACGCCGGCCCACAGCAGGCGGGAGGAGATGGCCTCCTTGCTGTCGGCGAGGACGGCCGCCTCGCCGCCCACCAGCGTCTCGAAGTCCCTGAACTCGGCGCGGGCGCCGATCTCGCGGACCGAGCCGACCAGCGTGCCGGCCTCGGGAGAGCTGATCTCCATGCCGGAGTCGGGGACGACGGAGATGTGGCTCATGCCCGCGTCGGCGCGGACGGAGTGGGCGGGGGTGGGCGAGACGGTCTGCTCGCCGTCCTCGTAGGTGCCGACCGGGGTGTCCACGTACGAGACACCGGGCAGCCCGGAGAGGGCGACGGCGTACCGGTCGAGGGCGTCGGCCACCGTCTCGCGCGCGGAGTCGGCCTCGCGGGCGACGATCTCGACGGTCGCGGTGGCGCTGCTGTCGAAGTCGGAGCGGATCACGTCCTGGGCGACGCGCGCCTCCGCGCCCTGCGGGAGCTGCCGGTCGTCCGTCGTGCCGAACTGGACGTTCAGGAAGGGCAGTCCGATGACGACGAGGACGACGGTGGTGCCGATGGCGAACAGCGGGGCGCGGCCGACGGAGGCCCGCGCGATCCGCAGCCACCCGCGGCCCTCCTCGGCCGGCCCGGCGGCGGGCCGGTTCCGGCGCCGCCGGATGCGCAGGGCGTCCACGCGGTGGCCGAGGAGCATCAGCAGGGCGGGCAGCAGGGTGAGGGCGGCAGCGGCGGCGAGGATGACGACGCTGATGCCGGCGTAGGCGAAGGAGCGCAGGAAGTAGAGCGGGAAGACGAGCATCGCCGACAGCGACACGGCGACGGTGAGGGCGGAGAACAGCACCGCGCGGCCGGCCGTGCGGACGGTGGTGGCGACGGCGTCGGCCGGCTCCGCGCCCGCGGCGAGTTCCTCGCGGTAGCGGCGGACGATCAGGAGCGCGTAGTCGATCGCGAGGCCGAGGCCGAGCGCGGTGGTGAGGTTCTGGGCGAAGACCGACACGTCGGTGAACTCGGTGATGACGCGCACCGCGGCGTTCGTGCCGAGGATGGCGACGATCCCGACGCCGAGGGGCAGCAGCGCCGCCACGACGCCGCCGAAGACGAGGACGAGGATCAGCAGGGTGATCGGCAGGGCGATCAGCTCGGCGGTGAGCAGGTCCTCCTCGATGGTGGACTGCACCTCGTCGAGGACGGCGACGCGCCCGCCGATCGTCACCTCGATGTGCTCGGTGCCCTCCGGCGTGCCGCTGTACTGCGGGGCGATGCGGGCCAGGGTGGCCTGGGCCTCGTCCTCGCCGCCGCTGATGTGGCCGAGCACCATGGCGTAGTCGCCGTCCTCGGACCTGAGCTGGTCGGCACCGGTCTGCCAGTAGGACGTGACGCCGGACAGGTCGGGTTCGAACGCGAGCCGTTCGCCGAGGAGGATGCCCTCGCGGGCCACGTCGAGGTCGTCGACGGCGGCGCCGCCGGTGGGGTGGACGAGGAGGACGAAGTTCGGCTGGCTGGTGGGGAAGGTCTCCTCCAGCAGCTCGGTGGCGCGGGCCGACTCGGAGGAGGTGTCCTCGGTGCCGCCGTTGAGCAGCCGGTCCGCGACCCCGCCGCCGACGAGGACGGCGTCGATGAGGAACAGCGCGGCGAAGAACAGGACGAACTTCGGCCAGCGCGCCCTGCGGGCGGCGGTGGCGCGTGCGGGTGCGGTCATGACGGGCCTCACCTGGGTCCCGACAGGTCGCCGGACGCGGCGGGCGCGGACACGGGCAGGTGCGCGAGCAGGTCCGTGACCCGGTCCGGCGCGCAGCGGGCACCGACCGTGCCGTCGGGCCTGACGTACACGAGCTGGGCGGCGCGGTCCTCGTCGGGGGCGGCGGACGCGAGGTCGTGCGCGGGTGCCTCGCCGGGCGCGGGGACGCCGCCGGAGCCCGCGCGCACGAGCAGCACGGCGGTGCGCCCGTCGCCGGTGCGGCGCCTGACCTCGGCTGCGGCCTGCGCGGCGCGGTCCGGGGCGCGGCCGTCGTCGATGACGAGGACGGTGTGGCGGCCGGCGGCGACGTAGCCGTGCAGCGTGGCGGCGTCGGTGCCGTGCAGCGGGGTGAGCGCGAGGTCGGGGACGCGGCGGCCGGGCCGGAACGGTCCCTCGGGGCCGGCGCCGCGCTGGACGGCGGGGCTCGCGGAGTGGTCGAGGTCGACCTGGGCCAGCTCGGGGACGAAGCGCCGCTCCAGCGCGCCGCGGCGCGACAGCCGGCCGAGGACCGCGTCGCGCAGGCGGCGCAGCAGCGGATTGCGGATGAGCCACAGTCTGGTCTGCCGGTCGGCGTTGGCGACGGCGCGGACGGCGGCGGGGCGGCGTTCCGCCTCGTAGCTGTCCAGCAGGGCGGTGTCGCCGGTGCGGCAGGCTGCGGCGAGCTTCCAGCCGATGTCGTAGCCGTCCTGGACGCCGGTGTTGAGGCCCTGGCCGCCGGCCGGGCTGTGGACGTGCGCGGCGTCGCCGGCGAGGAACACCCGTCCCGAGCGGAACGCGGCGGCGACCTTCGTGTGGACCTGGAAGCGGCTGCTCCACCAGGTGTCGGTGATGCGCCAGCGGCCCGGGCCGCGCGCGTCGAGGAGCCGCTGGAGCTCGGCGGTGTCCGGCCGGTCGGTGCGGGTGCCGGCCCGCTGGTCGAAGAAGACGCGGTGGCCGCCCTCCGGCAGCGACACGACGACGAGGACCCCGTCGGGCGTCAGGTGGTACTGCGCCTCGCGGTCGGGCAGGGCGGTGCCGCCGCCCGCGTCGAGCACGACGTCGCCGAGGAGGAAGTCACGGGGGTAGGTGGCGCCCTCGAACGGGACGCCGACCCGGTCGCGGACCGTGCTGTGCATGCCGTCGGCCGCGATCAGCCAGGTCGCGGTCTCGGTGCTCTCCGCGGGCTGTGCGGGGTCCGTCGAGCGCAGGACGGCGGTGACGCGCTCGGGCGCGGTGGTGACCGCGGTGACCTCGGTGTTCCAGCGGACCGAGCCGCCGAGGCGGGTGAGGCGGTCGTACAGCAGTTCCTCGGTGACGGGCTGCGGGACGCACAGCGGCCCGGGGAACCGGGTGCCGGCCAGGCCGCCGAACCGTA
This sequence comes from Streptomyces sp. RFCAC02, assembly GCF_004193175.1. Taxonomy (NCBI): domain Bacteria; kingdom Bacillati; phylum Actinomycetota; class Actinomycetes; order Kitasatosporales; family Streptomycetaceae; genus Streptomyces; species Streptomyces sp. RFCAC02. The sequence goes on from NZ_SAUH01000001.1 coordinate 440,544, forward strand.
CGGCGGCGACCTTGCGGCCGCGCGACCAGTAGGAGGCGCCGGCCAGCGCGAGGGCGCGGCCGGCGAGGGGCTCGGCGACGCCGAGGCGGTCCAGGGCCTCCAGGGCGCCGCTCCACAGCACCAGGGCCTTCGGCGCGGTGGCCGGTCCGCCGCGGCGGTCCACGACCGTGACGGGCACGCCGTGGAGGAGCAGCGTGCAGGCGGCGGTGAGCCCGGTGGGGCCCGCGCCGACGATCAGGACGGTGTGGTCGTCGGTCATGCCCCGACTCCTTCAGCGGTGAGATCCACATCGAGATCCAGCAGCGTGCCGACGTCCTTGACGGCCTGTGCTGTGGTGCTGAACGCAACGGTGTGCATGCCCAACTCGCGGGCGGGCACGAGGTTTTCCTCCGTGTCGTCGAGGAAGACGCACCGGTCGGGCGCGACGTTGAGCCGGGTGAGGAGCCGGTGGTAGATCTCCGGGTCCGGCTTGCGCACGCCCTCCTCGGACGAGTCGACGACCAGGTCGAACAGCTCGTCCACAGGGAGCGTGGCGCGCCAGCGCGGCCGCCATTCGCGGACGTTGTTCGTGAGCAGCGCGACCCTGACGCCGGCGGCGCGGACCGCGTGCAGGTAGGCGACGAGGTCGTCGTTGGCGTGGCGGCCGCGGAACCACAGCTCGCCGAACGGCCGGCCGGCCAGGATGTCGCCGGTGCCGGGCGGCAGCTCGGCGGTGACGCGGCCGATCATCTCGGCCTCCGTGATGGCGCCGGTCTCCAGGTCGGCCATGGGCGTGGCGCCGTACCGCTCGGTGGCCCGCAGGAACGCCGTGACGATCGTCTCCAGCGGGACGCCGACCCGGTTCGCGAACAACTGGTACGTCTCACCGAGGGGATTGGTGAGGACGCCGCCGTAGTCGACGACGAGGGTGTCGATCCGGTTCAGACCCACTGGGCCACCTCCACGGTGACATCGCTGCAGACGGTGCCGCTCTGCTCGGTGCGGACGGCGACGGGCACGGTGAGGAGCCCCAGCTCCTCGCCCTGGCGCACGCCGCCCACCTTGGCCAGCACGGTGGTGGCCAGGTCGAGTTCGGCGAATTCGGTGAACGTGGTGCCGAGCGCGGTCACCACGAGGTGCTCGGGGGACAGGCCGTGCAGCCGGGCGACCGCCGCGACGGCGACCTGCCGGGCGGCCTCCAGCTGGAGGTTCCCCGGCACGTGGTCGAGCTGGTGGTCGAACAGGTGCGGGTGCGCCGTGTCGACGACGACACGGGCGAGCGCGTTGCCCCCGGTGTCCACGGCCGGATCGGTCACCACGACGTTGCGCGGGTCGCGGCGCCCGATGGCGGCGGGGGGCGCGGGCGCGAGCCGGGCGACGAGCGTCGCGCCGGGGTCGGCCCCGCGCACGCGCTCCCGCCCCTTGGCCCTGAGCATGTCGAACGCCCGGCGGCTGACGAAGGTGAGCCCGCCGGCGGCCTGGAGCGCGGCGGTCCCGTCGATCTCCAGGACGCCGTCGAAGTCGAGACCGAGGACGCGGCCGGCGCGGTTGCGCGCCGGCCGGACCGTCATGCGGATGACGACCTGCGCGGGGCGCGCGCCGATGCGCAGCGCGGCCAGGGACCGCACGCGGTAGTGCATCTCTTTGAAGATGAACGCGCTGTCCAGCGGGACGTCGAGGTGCCGGTGCGCGACGAACACGCCCGCCTGCCGCAGGACTTCCACGATGAGCAGGAAGTCGTACGATGCCGGGTTCTCCCCGATGAGGTGCCCGCGCGGGAGCTGTGCCGCGACCTCGAACGCCGCCTCGGCGGCACCGGGCCGGTTGCCGGGGGCGGCGATGGAATCGGTGATGAACACCTCGGCCACGGACGCGCGGTGCACCAGCGCGCGCGGGACGGTCGCGTCGAAGCGCAGCCGCTCGCGGTCCGTGGATGAGGGGAGTTCCATGGGCAGGGTCATGCCGTGCTCTCCTTCCGGGTCCGCTCGGGGCGCCACCGGGTGCCCTGGCGAAGATCGTGTCGGGCGGCGCTGACCGGCCGCTGGAAGGATCGCTGAAGCCGTGCTGAAGGGCGCGGCCCCTCCTCGGGGCGCGCGTTCCAGGGCGGTGCGCCGCTGGTACGCGCCCGGCGCGCGCTGAACCGTTCCCCCCGCCGGGTTCGCGCGGATACTGGGCGGGTGAGCGGCGCCGCGGCCGCGCAGGGGCCGCGGCCGACCCCCGTCGTGGAGGCCAGTCATGCGGATGCTGATCAACGGAGCCGACCGGATCGTCGAGGACGCCCTGCGGGGCATCGCCCTCGCCCACCCCGAGCTGCGCGTGGACGTGGCGGGGCGCGTGGTCGTCCGCCGCGACGCGCCCGTCGCGGGCAAGGTGGCCCTCGTGTCGGGCGGCGGCTCGGGGCACGAACCGCTGCACGCCGGCTTCGTCGGGCCCGGCATGCTGGACGCGGCCTGTCCCGGCGAGGTGTTCACCTCCCCGGTGCCGGACCAGATGCTGAAGGCCGCGCAGGCCGTGGACGGCGGCGCCGGCGTGCTGTTCGTCGTGAAGAACTACACGGGGGACGTCCTCAACTTCGACATGGCCGCCGAGCTGGCCGACGACGAGGGCATCGCCGTCGAACGGGTCGTCGTTGCGGACGACGTGGCCGTGACCGACAGCCTGTACACGGCGGGCCGGCGCGGCACCGGCGGCACGCTGTTCGTGGAGAAGCTGGCGGGCGCGGCGGCCGAGGCCGGGGCGCCGCTCGCGGAGGTCGCCGCGGTGGCGCGGCGGACGGCCGAGCGCTGCCGCAGCTTCGGCGTGGCGCTGACGGCGCCGTCGTCGCCGGCGAAGGGCGGGCCGACGTTCGACCTGCCGGCGGGCGAGCTGGAGCTCGGCATCGGCATCCACGGCGAGCCGGGCCGCGAGCGGCGCCCCGTCATGACGGCGGCCGAGATCGCCGCGTACACGGTGGACGCGCTGCTGACGGACCGCAGGCCGGCCGGTCCCGTCCTGGCCCTCGTCAACGGCATGGGCGGCACACCGCTCCTGGAGCTGTACGGTTTCGCCGCGGACGTGCGGCGCGTCCTGGACGAGCGGGGCGTCACGGTGGCGCGTACGCTCGTCGGCAACTACGTGACCTCGCTCGACATGGCCGGCTGCTCGGTCACGCTGTGCGAGGCGGACGACGAGGCGCTGCGGCTGTGGGACGCGCCGGTCAGCACGCCCGCGCTGCGCCGGGGCCGCTGACGAGGCGGCGGGGTGCGGCGGACGACGGGAAGGAGCCAGGAGTGGCGGCGAGGGACACCGGATTCTTCCGGCGCTGGCTGACGCTGGCCGCCGCGGCGGTGGAGCGGGAGACCGGCCGGCTGACGGATCTCGACTCGGCCATCGGCGACGCGGACCACGGCAGCAACCTGCGGCGCGGGTTCGCCGCCGTGTCGGCCGCGCTGGCGGAGGAGGAGCCGGCGACGCCGGGCGCCGTGCTGACGGTGGCCGGCAGGACGCTCATCTCCACGGTCGGCGGCGCGTCGGGTCCGCTCTACGGGACGCTGCTGCGCCGTACCGGCAAGGCCCTCGGCGGCGCGGAGACCGTCGGCGACGAGGAGCTGCGGGAGGCGCTGCGCGCCGGCGTCGACGCGGTGGTGCGGCTCGGCGGCGCGGCGGCGGGCGACAAGACGATGCTGGACGCGCTGCTGCCCGCGGTCGAGGCCCTGCCGGACACCGCCGAGGCCGCCCGCGCCGCGGCGGCGGGCGCCGAGGCGACCGTCCCGCTGCAGGCCCGCAAGGGCAGGGCCAGTTACCTGGGCGAACGCAGCAAGGGCCACATGGACCCGGGCGCGGCGTCGGCCGCCCTGCTGATCGGGGCGCTGGCGGAGGCGGAGGGGCAGGACGGGGATGACTGACCGTGCCGACCGCCGGGTGGTGGGGATCGTGCTCGTCTCGCACAGCGAGGAGGTCGCCGCCGCCGTGGCGCGGATGGCGGCGGGGCTCGCCGGCGGCGGGGACCTGGCGCCGGTGCTCCCCGCCGGGGGCAGGGACGACGGCGGCTTCGGCACGTCGGCGGCCCGGATCGCCGACGCGGTGCGGCGGGCCGACCGGGGCGCCGGGGTCGCCGTGCTCGCGGACCTCGGCAGCGCGGTGCTCACGGTGAAGTCCCTCGTCGCGGACGCCGAGGACGAGGGCGGGCTGCCGGACGGCGTGCGGCTTCTCGACGCGCCGTTCGTCGAGGGCGCGGTCGCGGCCCTGGTGACGGCGTCGGCCGGCGCCGACCTCGACGCCGTGGCGGGCGCCGCCGCCGACGCGTACGCCTACCGCAAGGTCTGATCCGCCTCCGCCGGCTCGAACCAGGTCGGCCCTTCCTCCCGGGCGAGCGCGAGCCGGTGGTGGGCGAACGGCGTCAGCGGCGGCAGGGCGTCGGGGGTGAACCAGCCGACCTCCAGCGACTCGTCGTCGTTGACCCGCGCCTCGCCGCCCGTCGCCCGGCACAGCAGCGCGATGTCCGTGTACTGGACGACGTCGCCGTTCGGGTAGTGGGTGGGCTCCAGGGCCTGGACGAGCAGGACGCGTTCGACGGCGCAGCGGACGGCGGTCTCCTCGTACACCTCGCGGACGGCGGCCTGCGCGGGCTGCTCGCCGGGCTCGGGGATGCCGCCGATGAGCGCCCACCGCCCGGTGTCGGCGCGGCGCCCCAGCAGGACGCGGCCCGCGTCGTCGCGCACCACCATGCTGACGCCGGGCAGTACGAGCGGGGCGTGCCCGATGTGGCGGCGCAGATCGAGGATGAAGTCAGGAGTCGGCATGCCCCGAGCCTATGTCCGCGGCGGCGGGCGGGGCCGCCGGGCCGCCCGGCGCACGTCCCGCGCGGGCGCCGGGGATGACGGACGCCGCGGCGACCCCGATGAGGGCGATGCCGGCGAACGTCAAGAACGCCCGGACCCACGCCGCCTCGGACGGTGCCGCGCCGGACCCGAGGAGCGTGACGCTGAGCTGCGCCCCGACCGCGCCGCTGACGGTGCGCAGGAGCGTGTTGACACCGGTCGCCGCACCGGTGCGCGCGGCCGGCACGGCGGCGACGACGAGGGTCCCGAGGGACGAGAACGCGAGCCCGTACCCGGCGCCCAGGACGCCGCCCGCCACGTAGCACTGCCACAGGTGGCCGTGGGCGGCCGCGAGCATGCCGAACGCGACGGCGGCGAGCGCCGCGCCGGCCTGCAGCGGCACCCGTGGACCGGTCCTGGCGGCGAGCCGGGGCGCGGCGGGCCCGGTCACCAGCATGAGCGCGGCGACCGGGATCATGACGAGGCCGGCCTCGCCGGCCGACGCCCCGAACCCGGGAGCCGCCGTCCCGCCGGGCGTCTGGACCAGGCGGGGCAGCAGGGTGACGGCCGCGAACATGGCGGTGCCGACGACGAAGGTGGCGGCGTTCGTGGTCAGCAGGGCGCGGCCGCGCTGGAGCCGGAGGTCCACCAGCGGGTGGCGCGTACGGACCTCCCGCAGCCCGAACGCGGCGGCCCCGAGGACGGTCGCCGCCGACAGCGCGGGCACGGTCCACGGGTGCCCTCCCCCGCCGCCCTCGGTGATGAGCAGCAGGAGGGCGACCAGCGTCGCGGCGAGGAGCGCCGCGCCGGGGAGGTCGACCGCCCGCGACCTGGCGGCCCGCGCCCCGTCGGGGGGCAGGAGGGCCGTGCCGGCGAGCGCGGCCACGGCGAGGCAGAGGACGATCAGGAACAGGGCGGCCGTCCCCGGACCGTCGGTCACCGGTCCCGCCACGACCAGGCCGAGCGCTCCCCCGACACCGAAGGCGGCGCTGAGCGCGGCGACGAGCCCGGTGACCCGCCCGGCGGGGACCGCGCGCCGGGCGATCGCGAAGGCCATCGGGAACGCGCCGCCGGACAGTCCCTGCAGCACGCGCCCGGTCAGGGCACCGGCGAAGGACCCCCGTTCGACGGCGAGCGCCGCGACGGCCGATCCGCAGGCCAGGCAGGCGAGGCAGACGGCCAGCACCCGCCGGTGGCCGAACAGGTCGCCCCACGCGCCGGCGATGGGCGTGGCGACGGCCGACGCCAGCATGAAGGCCGTCAGCAGCCAGGCTGCGCCGTCGGCCGGGGTGTGCAGTTCGCGCTGGAGCACCGGCAGCGCGGCGACGACGACCGTCTGGGCCAGCGCCACCCCCGTCGCCGCGACCACCAACAGGGCCGGTACGGCCCGCGTGCGTGTCCCGTCCATGCGGGCTCCCTCCGTCAGGTAAGGGCACCCTAACAGGATTCGAGACCACTGGTCACTAATATGGGTGGCTAGGCTCGGCCCATGACAGCGCGACCAACACCCTCGGGGCGCGGACCAGGCCGTCCCTCGCGGCTGAGCCGGGAGCGGATCGTCGCGGCCGCCCTCGACGGCGGTCTCGACACGCTGACCATGCGGGACCTCGCGGCGCGCCTCGACGTGTCGCACTCCGCTCTCTACCGCTGGGTCCGCGACCGGGACGGCCTGTTCGACCTGGTCAGCGAGGTGATGGTCGCCCGCGTCCTGCCCGCCGACGAGCCGACCGCCGGCACGTGGCGCGACTGGCTGGCGCGGCTGGCGTGGGCCATGCACGACGAGTTCCTCGCGGTCCCCGGCTACGCGGCCCGCGTCGCCCGCCCGCACCGGCACAACCCCGCCTCGTTCGGGCTGCTCAGGGAACGGGTGGTCACCGCGTTCGAACGGGCGGGGGTGCCGCACGACCTCGCGGTGCAGAGCTGGCTCATCTTCGGCTTCGGCGTCGTCAACTGGCTCGGGAACCGGGAGGGCCACGACTTCGGGGACGACACGCCCCGCTTCGACATCTTCCTCGACACCCTGCTGCGCGGACTGCCCGCCCGCCCACCGGCCCCCCGGCCGTGACGCGTCCGGCCCCCACGACGCGCCGACGACGCCGCCCCGGTCACCACGGCGGGACACCGCGCGCGGGAGCCGAGGCCGTGCGCTGCTCGCGCCGAGCGGCGGCGGGCGCGGCATTCGCCGGCCCACGGGCGGCGCGGACGCTCAGCTCCGGTCGCGGCCGAGCCAATGGGCGATGTCGGCGAGGACGGCGGGATCGACATGCTGCGGAGTGCCGTATCCGGCGGGGGTGGACGGTCCCGCGCCGGGGAAGAACAGGTGGTCGTCGGCTTCGTGCACCCGGATGTCGACGTCCGGGCGGCCGGCCAGGCCCGTACGCCAGCGCACGAGGTCGTCGGCGACGGTGACCTGGTAGTCGCGTCCTCCCTGGAGGACGAGCATCGGCCTGCCGAGTCCGGCCGCGATGGCGACCGGGTCGTAGTCACGCAGTTCGAGCCAGTACGGCGCGGGCAGCCCGAACGGCAGATCCGCCGCGGGGGTCGAGGGCGTGAGGTCCGCGCTGTCGACCAGGGCGGCCTGCCGCCGGAAGGTCTCGACGACCGCCGGCGGGACCTGGTCGGGGAGCACGGTGGCGAGGTGGCTGACGACGCGGACGGCGGCGTGCTGCATCGGCTGCGTGTCACCGGCCATGATCACAAGGCCCGCCACCGCGGGGGCGGCCACGGCGACGGCGGGAGCGACCTTGCCGCCCATGCTGTGTCCGAGGACGAAGACCCGCCCGGGGTCCACCGAGCGGTGGCCGCGGAGCAGGCCGACCGCGTCGACGGCGTACGGCACGTATTCCCGCGTCATCGTCAGGTCCGGCGCCGCGGCCATCTCGCGGTGGGCGTATGTCGCCTTGTCGAAGCGCAGCACCGTCGTCCCGCGGCCGGCGAGCCCCCATGCCAGGTCCTTCAGCGGCTTGTTCGGCCCACTGGTCCCGTCGCGGTCGAACGGCCCACCGCCGGCGAGCAGCACCACGCCGGGGCCGGGAGCCTGCCCGCGGGGGACGCTCATCGTGCCCGGCACGGCGTAGGGACCGGTGCCGACGGTGACCTCGTGCTCGTCGAAGCGGCCGGGCTCGGCGTAGGGCGGTGGCATCCAGGCGGAATCCGCACCGGCCATGGACTCTGTCGCAGCACTGTCGGACACCCCGTCACAACCTCTCTCAAGTGATGCGAACGGTAGCATGACATGAGATCATTACGGGATGGACGCTTTCGAACTCATGGCGCACCCGGTGCGGTTGCGGGTGGTTCACGCGATGCGCGGCGGCAGGGAACTGACCACCGCCGACCTGTGCGAACGCATCCGGGACGTCTCGAAGGCCACCGTCTACCGGCACGTCGACCTGCTCGCGGCCGGCGGGGTCCTGGAAGTCGCCTCGGAGCGGCGCGTGCGCGGCGCGGTCGAGCGCCGCTACCGGCTGCGCCGCGACCGCGCGGGGATCGACGCGGCAACGGCCGATTCCCTGTCGCCCGACGACCACCGCAGCGCGTTCGCCGCCGCCCTGGCGGTCCTGACCGCCGAATTCACCGCGTATCTCGGCCGCGAGGCGGCCGACCCGGCGGCCGACCTGGTCGGCTACCGGCAGCACGCCGTCTGGCTCGGCCCCGGGGAACTGCGCGGGATGATCGACGGGATGCGGGAGGCCATCGCCCCCCATCTGGCCAACGAGCCATCGCCCGGCCGCACGCGGTACCTGATCAGCCCGATCCTCTTCCCCGTCGAGACGCCGCCGCCCGGGACCGGCACCGATGACACCGGCGCGGGCGCCCGGGACGCGGGACCCGGCGTCTGAGCCGGGTGCGGCGGCCGGGTCAGGCCGCGCCGGCGGCCAGCAGACGGCCCTCCGGGTAGGCCAGCGCCGCCTCCGGGAGCGTGCTCGGCTCGCCCAGGGCCAGCACCGTCAGGGTCCCGGTGGCCGGGGCGGACGGCGCGGGCGCGTGGCCGGCGCGGCGCAGCGCCTGGGCCGCCACCGCCTCGGCCGATCCGAGGAGGGCCACGCGGGCGCCGGTCGCGGCGGCGAGGTGGTCGCGGATGTGGTCGGCGACCAGCTCGTAGTGCGTGCAGCCGAGGACCACCGTGCGGATGTCCGGCGGTGTCAGGTCGGCGGCGGCCTTGACGGCGGCGCGGATCGCGGCGTCGTCGGCGCGCTCCACGGCGTCGGCGAGACCGTGGCACGGCACGCCCGTGGCCGGCACCCCGGCGGCGAAGTCGGCGACCAGTCGCCGCTGGTAGGTGCTGGCCGTCGTGGCCGGGGTCGCCCACACGGCGAACGGCTCCCCGCGCGCCGCGGCCGGCTTCACCGCCGGGACGGTGCCGATGACCGGCAGCGCCGGTTCCAGTTCGGCGCGCAGGGTCGCCAGGGCGTGGACGGACGCCGTGTTGCACGCGACGATCAGCGCGTCGGGACGGGTCCCGGCGGCGGCGCGGGCGCACGTCAGGGCGCGTGCGGTGATGTCCTCCGGGCCGCGCGGCCCCCACGGCATGCCGTCCGGATCGCACGACAGCACCAGGTCCGCGTCGGGCCGCAGGCGCCGGACCGCGGCCGCCGCGGCCAGCAGGCCGACCCCCGAGTCGACGAGGGCGACCCTCACCCGTGCCGTGGTCATCGGGACCTCACTTCCGTCCCGGCGTCCACTGGAGACCGAAGCCGTACGCGTGGTCGACGGTCCGCTGCGGGCTGACACCGCGGTCCGGCACCAGGTAGCGGGCCTCGCGGCGGACGGTCAGGTCGCCGCCCTGGCCGGTCAGCTCGGCGAGCACGCACACCGGCGAGGGGACGGTGCACTCGTCGAGGGTGAAGTCGACGGGCGCGCCGTTCTCCGGGGTGAGGGTGACCGTGGCGGAGGTGACGTCCTGGAAGCCGCTGGCGCCCGAGTAGACCGTCACGAAGACGACGACGCGGCGCAGTTCGCGGGCGTGGTCGAGGTTGATCGTGAGGTTCTCGCCGCGGGTGACGGCGCCGGTGCGGTCGTCGCCGTCGAGGTGGATGTACGGCGGCTGGTGGAGGGAGCCGAACGCGTTGCCCAGGGCCTGGACCACGCCCTTGCGCCCGTCCGTCAGCTCGAACAGCGCGCACAGGTCGAGGTCGAGGCCGCCGCCGAGCGCCTTGTTGATGCGCTCCTTCCAGCCGCGGGCCTCGGTGGTGCGCTGCTGCCAGTTGAGGTTGATGCGCATGCGGCCGGACGTGGCGCCCTGCTTGGCGAGCGAGACGCTGGGGGCGGACTTGGTGAGGGTGATCTTGCTGAGCCGCACCGGTCCCGTGGGCTGGGCGGGCGGGGGCGGCGGGGGCGCGGCGGCCGGGACGGCGGCGGGCGGGGGCGGCGGCAGCGTGGCCGCGGGCGGCGGGGGCGGCACGGGAGCGGGCGGCGCGGGAGCCGGCGGGGGCGGCGCGTCGTCCACGGAGATGCCGAAGTCCGTGGCGAGACCTGCGAGTCCGCTGTCGTATCCCTGGCCGACCGCGCGGAACTTCCAGCCGCCCGCCCGGCGGTACAGCTCACCGAGGACGAACGCGGTCTCCGTCGTGGCGTCCGTGCTGTCGAAGCGGGCGATCTCGGCGCCGCCGTCGGCGTCCAGGACACGGATGTGCAGGCCGGGGACGCGGCCGAACGTCCCGCCGTCCGCCGAGGCGGCGAGCGTCACGTTCTCGATGGCCGGCTCGACGGCGGCGAGGTCCACGGCGAGCCGGTCGACGACCGCGCCGCCCTGGGGCTGCTTGCCCTCGTGCCGGACGGCGCCGGAGGGGTGGGCCGGCTGGTTGTAGAAGACGAGGTCGTCGTCGGACCTGACCCGGCCCCCGGCCAGCAGGAGCGCCGACACGTCGACGTCCGGCGTGCCCGGCGCGCTCTGCCAGCCGATCTCGACGCGGACCGCCCGCGCGGCCACCGGGACATTCGCACCTTTGAGCATCGGGGTGTTCCTCCGTCGTGGGGCGTGATCACGCCATGTGGTCCGCGGCCACTGCCCACTATGCCATCCCCGGCGCCGGCCCCCCGGCGAGCCCCCTATACCGCACGGTGCGCACATCGGATGATGCCACCGGGGAAATTTTGCGCAATGCTTTCCGAGAAGGCGTGCGGGACCGACCGGACCGCGCCAAATGACCTTCTCGTCGGACTCCCCAACAAGCACACAGTGGGCTTAACTTATGGGGTATGACCTCCCCGCGCCCTTACGGTGGTGGCTACACGTCACCGTCGTTCGCTGACACCCCCATCTACGACAGGCTGGTGGCCGAGCGGGGAACCCCGCAGATCGCCCCCATCCGTGTCCCGGCGGCGTACGAGCCCATGGGGTTCCCGAACGCGGCCCCCCAGCCCGCGCTGCCCGCCCTGCCGGCGCTGCCGTCAGGACCGTCGTCCCCCACCTACCAGCAGCCCGGCGGGTACACCGGCTACCAGGCCACGCCCGTCCGGCAGCAGCTCCCCGCGCCCGCGCCGGCCGCGCAGGCTCCCGGGGGCTACTTCCCGCAGCAGACGGCACCGGCACGCCCGCAGTTCCCGGGCGGCCCGGGCCCCGGCGTCCCCCAGCCGCACGTGCCGCAGCAGATGCGGCCGGCGGCACCGCGCCCGGCGGCACCGCGGCCGTACCCCGGCGCGTTCCAGCAGCCGCAGCCGCAGCCGCAGCACCAGGAGCGGATGCCGGGTCAGGGTCCCGGCGGCTACCAGACGCAGGCGGCCGGCCAGAGCCCCTACCTGGCGCCCGCGCAGCCCCAGCCGCAGCATCAGCCCCAGCACCAGTACCCGTCCCCCGGTTACTGGTCGGAACCGGGGGCGGGCCACTAGCGGCCACCGGGCGCGCCGCGCGGGCGCGCGGACGGTGGTCAGATCTCCACGTCCTCCAGGATGCCGAGGGCGTCGGGGACCAGGACGGCCGCGGAGAAGTAGGCGCTCACCAGGTAGGAGATGACGGCCTGGTCGTTGATGCCCATGAAGCGCACGTTCAGGCTGGGCTGGTACTCGTCCGGGATGCCCGTCTGGTGCAGTCCGACGACGCCCTGGTTCTCCTGCCCGGTGCGCAGGGCCAGGACCGAGCTGGTGCCCTCGGGCGTGACGGGGATCTTGTTGCACGGCAGGATCGGGATGCCCCGCCAGGCCCGCACCGCGGAGCCCTCGAACTCGACGGTGGCGGGGTAGATCCCGCGCGCGTTCCACTCGCGGCCGATGGCGGCGATGGTGAGCGGGTGGGCGAGCAGGTACTGCGTCTTGCGGCGCCGGGAGATCAGCTCGTCGAGGTCGTCGGGCGTGGGCGGCCCGCCCCGGGTGTGGAGGCGCTGGCGGACGTCCGCGTTGTGGAGGAGGCCGAACCCGGGGTTGTTCACCATCTCGTGCTCCTGCCGCTCACGCAGGGCCTCGACGGTGAGCCGGAGCTGCTCCTCGACCTGGTTCATCGGCTCGTTGTAGAGGTCGGCGACGCGCGAGTGGACCCGCAGGACGGTCTGCGCGACGCTCAGCTCGTACTCGCGGGGCGCCAGTTCGTAGTCCACGAACGTGCCCGGCAGCACCGGCTCGCCGCTGTGGCCCGAGGCCAGTTCGATCGCCGCCTCGCCGCGCCGGTTCTGGCGGGGCACGGGGCGGGCGGCGACACCGTCGAGGTGGGCACGCAGTCCCGGGGAGCGCTCGGCGACGGCGGAGACGGCGTCCAGGGGCAGGGCGAGCACGGTGCAGCGCGTGCGGGCGGTGAGGGTGTGCGGCCACTCGGCGGTGCCGCCGGCGGTCAGGGCGCGGTCGCCGTCGAAGTCGCCGTCGGCGAGGACACCGAGGCTGCGTTCGGCGTCGTACGGGCCGGGCGCGAGGCGCTGGACCTTGCCGTGGGCGATGAGGACGACCTCGGTCACGCGGGTGCCGAGGGCGGCGATGACGTCGCCCGGCGCGTACTCGCGCTGGACGCAGCGCTCGGCCAGGGCGGCGAGCGCGTCGGCCTCGTCGAAGCCCTGGAGCGCCGGGAGTTCGGTCAGCTCGGCGGGGATGACGGACACCTGGGTGCCGGTGCTGACGAACTCGACACGGCCGTTGCCGAGGGTGTGGGTGAGGCGCCGGTTCACGCGGAAGGTGCCGCCGGACACCTGGACCCAGGGGAGGATCTCGAGCAGCCACCGGGAGGAGACCGCCTGCATCTGTGGCGGGGTCTTGGTGGTGGTGGCGAGATTGCGGGCTGCGGCGGTGTCCAGGCTGGACAGGGGCTGCCGGTCGTCGGTGGGCTGGGCGTTCACTCGGTGTGCCTTCCAGGGGGAACAGGATGGTTCTTCCGCCGGGCACCGGAGAAAAGGGGAAACGGTGCCCGGCGGCGCGAGGGGTCATCGGCCGGTGGCCGTCGCGGTGGAATGCCGCACGGTGGTTCCGGACGGCGATTCCGCGCGACTCGATCGAATGACCGAACGCTTCTCGTACGTTTGCGCGACGGAAAGCGCGGGCGTCACAGCCCGATTTCGACGTCCTCCAGAATGCCGAGGGCGTCGGGCACGAGCACGGCGGCGGAGAAGTAGGCGCTGACCAGATAGGACATGACGGCCTGGTCGTTCACGCCCATGAAGCGGACGGACAGCCCGGGCTCGTACTCGTCCGGGATACCGGTGCGGTGCAGCCCGACGACGCCCTGCTTCCCCGCGGTGCGCAGCGCCATGATGGAGCTGGTGCCCTCGGGCGTGACCGGGATCTTGTCGCACGGCAGCACGGGCACGCCGCGCCAGGACGGGACCGCGTGCCCCGACAGCTCGACGGTGCCGGGGTAGAGGCCGCGGCTGCTGCACTCGCGCCCGAACGCGGCGATGGCGCGCGGGTGGGCGAGGATGACGCCCGGCTCCTTCCAGACGGCGGCGAGGAGGTCGTCGAGGTCGTCGGGCGTGGGCGGGCCGGTGCGCGTGTGGAGGCGCTGGCGGACGTCCGCGTTGTGGAGGAGGCCGAACCCGGGGTTGTTCACCATCTCGTGCTCCTGGCGCTCGCGCAGGGCCTCGACGGTGAGCCGGAGCTGCTCCTCGACCTGGTTCATGGGGTCGTTGTAGAGGTCGGCGACGCGCGAGTGGACCCGCAGGACGGTCTGCGCGACGCTCAGCTCGTACTCGCGGGGCGCCAGTTCGTAGTCCACGAACGTGCCCGGCAGCACCGGCTCGCCGCTGTGGCCCGAGGCGAGGGCGATGGCGGCCTCACCTGCGGCGTTGCGGGGCGCGGCGGCCGCGCTGCGGGCGGCGGCGAGGTGGGCGGCGAGGCCGGGTTCCGCGGCGGCGAGGTCGCGCAGGGCGGCGAGGTCGGCGGTGAGGACGGTGCCGCTGGTGAGGGCGACCAGGCTGTGCGGCCATACGCCGGCGTCGTCGGCGGTGAGGATCCAGTCGCCGTAGAACTCGCCGCCGCCCAGGACGCCGTGCGCCGTCTCGGCGTCGTACGGTCCCGGGGCGCGGCGTTCGACCTTGCCGTGGGCGACGACCACGACCCGGTCGGCCGGGTCGCCGGCCCGCGTCAGCGCGTCGCCGGGGCGCACCTCGTGCTGGGTGAAGGCGGCGGCGAACCGTTCCAGCACGGCGGTGTCCGCGTACCCGGCGAGGGCCGGCAGCTCGCCGAGTTCGGCGGGGATGATGCGGATGTCCTGGCCGGTCGAGACGAATTCGACGCGCCCGTTGCCGAGGGTGTGGGTGAGGCGCCGGTTCACGCGGAAGGTGCCGCCGGAGACCTGCGTCCAGGGCAGGACGCGCAGCAGCCAGCGGGAGCTGATGCCCTGCATCTGGGGCGGCGTCTTGGTGGTGGTCGCCAGATTCCGCGCCGCCGCCGTGGTGAGGCTCAACGGGTGTTCGGCCACCGCGTTTTCGGGCGTCGGCTCGGTCGAAGTCGTCATGGGTCGTGCCGCCAATCACAGGTGTTTCTCAGGCCATTCGGGGGAGTTCCCGCGTTGAAACTAGAGGTTGGCCGGAAGGGGGGCAATCACCCGAAAGAGCGGTCAACTCATGGATTTATCAAGGGAATTACTGGGTAACGCCGCGTAACGCCCGTTCGTCGAGCACGGACGGCGATCGATTGATGACCGCACGTGACGGTCTATGGTGAGGTGGCGCGCAGGCGCGTGAGCGGAGCGTGGAGGCATCCGCGGGGGCGCGCACGGAGAGGTACCGCGCCGGTCATTCGATCGGCCCGCAGCACGCTACGGTGGAGCGGCCAGACGCGCTCATCGCGCGCGCAGTCGTCGCACGAGGTTGGGGCACAACGGTCCATGACTCAGGGCTCGGTCCAGGTGACACACACCGGTACGGGACGATGGCGGCGCAGGACCGCCGTCTACAGCACGGTCACCGAAGCCCTGGCCGCCGCCGCCGACGGCGATGTGCTCGTCCTCGCGCCCGGCACCTACCGCGAGAACCTCGTGATCGAACAGTCCGTCACCCTGCGCGGCCCCGCCGACGACCGGGACGGCCCCGCGCGGATCGCACCGCTGGACGGCGTACCGCTGACCGTGCGCGGCTCGGCCACCGTACGGCACCTGCGGATCGAGGGCCAGGACACGACGGCGCCGGCCGTGCTCGTCGAGAACTCCATGCCCGAGCTGATCGGCCTGCGGGTGCACACGGCGTCGGCCTCGGGGATGGAGGTGCGCGCGGGCGCGCGCCCCACCGTGCGGCAGTGCTCGGTGAGCAACCCCACGGGGACCGGCGTCAGTGTCGGGGACGGCGCGGGAGGCCTGTTCGAGGAGTGCGAGATCGCCGAGTCGGGGCAGCCGGGCGTGGCCGTGCGCGGCGCGGCGCACCTGCGTCTCGAGCGGTGCACGGTCCGGCGCGCGCGGGGCGCCGGCCTGTCCGTGACCGGTGACGGTTCCGCGGTCGACGCGGTGCACTGCCGCATCGAGGACGTCCGGGGCACGGGCGTGCGGCTCGCGGAGCGGGCCACCGCGCACCTCACGGAGTGCCGGGTCGCCGAGACGACGGGCGACGGCGTCTGCCTCGACTCCGAGGCGGTGCTCACGCTGACCGACAGCGAGGTCACCGACATCCCGGAGAACGCGATCGACCTGCGGTCCCGTTCGGTCCTCACCCTCGTCCGCACCGCCGTGCACCGCTTCGGGCGCAACGGCATGTCCGTCTGGGACCCGGGCACCCACGCCGACGCGCACGACTGCGAGATCCACGGCAGCACCGGGGACTACCCGGCGGTGTGGGTCAGCGACGGCGCGACGGCCGTCCTGGAGTCCTGCCGGGTGCGCGACGTGCCGGACGCCCTGTTCGTGCTGGACGCGGGGTCGCGCGCCGACCTGGTGGACAGCGAGGTCGACGACGTGCGCGGCTCGGCCGTCTCGGTCAGCGACGGTGCGACGGCCCGGCTCGACGCCTGCCGGATACGGCGGGTCGGGACGGGCGCCTGGTTCCGCGACGCCGGCAGCGGCGGCACGGTGACGGGCTGCACCGTCGAGGAGGCGCGGACGGCGTTCATCGTCACGAAGGAGGCCGACCCGGCGGTCGAGGAGTGCGTGATCACCTCGCCGGGCGAGGCCGGCGTGTACGTGTCGGCGGGCGGCAGGGGGCGGTTCACGCGCTGCCGGATCACCGGCTCGGCCGGGTACGGCTTCCACGTCATCGACGGCTGCCGCACGGAGCTGAACCGCTGCCGCACGGAGCGGTGCGCGCGCGGCGGGTACGTCTTCGCCGAGGACAGCCCGGTCCTGACGGACTGCCACAGCGACGAGGCGACGGCGCCGGGCGCCGACGCGCGGGAGCGCGCCGCGGAGGCCGCCGCGCTCGCGACCGTCCCGGCGCAGCGCGAGCCCGCCGTGGTGGCCGCCACCGTTCCGGCACCGGCGCCCGGCCGGCAGGACGCGGGCGCTGCGGCCGCACCGGCCGGCGGGGCGGACGGCACGCGTCCCTCGGACGAGGTACTGGCCGAACTGGAGTCCCTGGTCGGTCTGGACACGGTGAAGCGCGAGGTCCGCGCCCTCATCGACATGATCGAGGTCGGCCGGCGGCGTGCCCGGGCCGGCCTGAAGGCCGCGTCGGTGCGGCGCCACCTGGTGTTCACGGGCGCCCCCGGCACCGGCAAGACGACCGTGGCACGGCTGTACGGCGAGATCCTCGCGTCCCTCGGCGTGCTGGAGCGCGGTCACCTGGTGGAGGTCTCCCGCGTCGACCTGGTGGGCGAGCACATCGGGTCCACGGCGATCCGTACCCAGGAGGCGTTCGACCGGGCGCGGGGCGGTGTGCTGTTCATCGACGAGGCGTACGCCCTCTCCCCCGAGGACGCCGGGCGGGACTTCGGGCGCGAGGCCATCGACACGCTGGTGAAACTGATGGAGGACCACCGCGAAGCGGTCGTCGTCATCGTCGCCGGGTACACGGCCGAGATGGAACGGTTCCTCGCCGTGAACCCGGGCGTGGCCTCCCGCTTCTCCCGCACGATCACCTTCGGCGACTACTCCCCCGAGGAACTGCTCAGCATCGTGACGCAGCAGGCCGGCGACCAGGAGTACGACCTCGGCGAGGGCACGCGGGACGCGTTGCTGAAGTACTTCACCGCCCTCGACCGCGGCCCGTCGTTCGGCAACGGGCGCACGGCGCGGCAGACGTTCGAGGCGATGGTGGAACGGCACGCCGGCCGGGTCGCGCGGCTCGCGGATCCGAGCACCGAGGATCTGTCCCTGCTCTTCCCCGACGACCTGCCGCCGCTGCGCTGAGGTCAGGGTCGTCCGCTCACGGACCGCCCGTGCCGGCGGGCCGGCCGCTGTCCGGCGCGGGCTGGCCCGGCAGCGGGATCGGCGGGGTGACGCGGCGCCGCACGAGGCGGCGGAAGAGCGCGGCCCGTTCGGTGACGAACGCGGGGTCCTCCTGGTAGTCGCCGTGCCCGAGGACGGGTTCGGGGAGCGGGCGCAGGAGGTTGCGCCCGTAGAAGAGGGGGTCGGGCAGCGGCCCCTTGTCGACGGGGATCTGCTCCGGGCCGCCGAGGACGAGGACCGGGCCGCCGATGGGGTCGGTGGCCCGCCAGAGGTTGCGCCAGCAGGGGACGTCCTGGTGGAGGGAGCGCAGGGCCGCGGGTCCGAAGTAGGCGGGGAACCAGCGCCCGTACAGCCGCTCCAGCGGTGAGCCGTACGTCAGCATGCCCACGCGGGCACGGGTCGCGGCGTCGAGCTGCCAGACGGCGGCCGCGGCGAGGACGCTGCCCTGGGAGTGCCCCGAGATGATGAGGCGGCCCGACGTGGCGTCGACCCAGGTGCTCATGCGCCAGGACAGGTCGGGGATGGCGCGCTCGGCGTAGCAGGGCGGCGCGAACGGGTGGGCGGCGCGCGGCCAGAACGTGCCGATGTCCCACAGGATGCCCACGGTCCTGCGGGCACCGCTGTCGCTGTAGGCGCGGCGGCCCACGGCGAGCAGCAGGATGACGCCCGCGCCCATCAGCCAGGACCCGAGCCCCTGGCAGATGTCCACCAGGGCGGCGGGGAACGCGGGCATGTCCTTGGCGAGTTCGGTCGGCGACTCGCCGGTGAGGGAGCCGCCGACCACGGCCATGCCGAGGACGAGGCAGGCGCCGGCGACCCAGCCGACGAGGGCGGGGGCGGAGTCGGTGAGCCGGGCGCGGGCGACGGACGTGGCGATGCGGGCGCTGCGTTCGCGCAGGGGGACACAGGTCTCGTCGGGGTACCGGTCGCGCACGCCGGGTGTGAGGTCGCGGGCCAGGCGCCGGGTGCGCAGCGCGGCGGCGGCGGCCAGGCAGACGACGACGGCGAGGACGACGGGGATCACGGCGGCCTCCCAGCTGAGGACGACGGGCGGCCCGGTGATGGCCGAGCCGTCCTCGCCGGGCGCGGCGGCCGGGTCGAGCCAGTCGGCGACGCGGTCGGCGATGCCGCCGGTGAGGATGCCGGCGAGGCCGCAGGCGAGCATGGCCACGGCCGGGCCGCCGAGCCCGTGGAGCGCGCCGCGTTCGCGGCGCGGGGTGTGCCGGTGCAGCCAGAAGGCGGTGAGGGCGAGCCCGACGACGAGGACGCCCTGCAGGATCATCAGCGCGGGGAAGGTGCCGCCGCCGGCCGGCAGCCTGCCGCCGCTGATCCACCGCGGCCGGTCCCAGGCGGTGTGGACGACGACCGCGGCGAGGAGCACGGCCGCGGCGGACGGGAGCAGGCGGGTCACGGGCGAGTCGGGGCGTTCGTCGGGTTCCTGCTCGATGTGTTCTGCCACGAACTGCTGGGCGACGACGACGCCCCAGCCGGCGACGGCGAGGACGAGGAGCGCGATGCCGGTGCCGTGCAGGACGGGGCTGCCGTACGCACTCGTGTCGAACGGCTCGGACGCGGCGAGCAGCGCGGTCGCGACGGTCAGCAGGGCGGCCGTCGTGTGGGAGGCGCGCAGCCGGGAGACGAGGCGGCGGCCGTACCAGAAGCCGGGCAGGCTGAGGGCGGCGCGCCGGCCGCCGTCGGGCCGGGGGCGGACGGGGGGCGAGGCGGACTCGTAGGCGCTCCAGGTCCGGTGGGAGAGCCACCACAGGAGGACGGCGAGGGCCGTGGGCAGCAGCGCGGCGAGGGCGAGGCGTCGCCCGGGTTGCGCCCACCAGCCTTCGCCGGACACCGGGTCGAGCCAGGACGCGCGGTCGGCGCACAGCGGCGATCCGGCGCACTGCCAGGCGATGAGGTCGAGCGCGACGACGCAGGCTCCGGCGGTCAACAGGACCGTGAGGCTGACGGCCGCGAGGCGGACGAGGATCGCGTAGAGCCGGTGGGCGTGGCGGGTGCCGCCGGGCGCGGTGGGGCACATCCAGTGCGCGAGGTTGACGATCATGAAGGGCAGGAGAAGGAGCCACAGGGCGCGCGCGCCGTTCCCCGAGGTGAGGCCGGACCAGCAGTACGCCTCGCGCAGGGGGCGCTCGTCGTCCCAGGGGCGGTCGTCCGTGTCGTCGGTGCTGCGGTGCAGGCTCGCGGTGCCGTCGCCGGTGACGCGGGCGGTCCAGGCGGACTCCAGCATGGCCTGGGGGGTGGTGCCGCCGACACCGTGCACGAGGAGTTCGACGGCGGGGTCGGGCGGCGGGACGGTGCTTGCGGTCTCGTCGGCGGTTCCCATGCGGTGTCCCCCGGGTTCGCTGGCTGCTCCTGCTCTGTGTCTCTCCGTTGCCAACGACCGCGAACCGTCCACGGTGGACGGAAGTTGGGCGTGCGAGGATGACCCCCGGCGAGTCGAGGGAGGCGGGAGGTCTTGTGAGCGACAACCAGAATCTGCTGGCGGGCCAGCGGCGCGCGCTCATCCTGGACGAGGTGCGCCGGCGCGGCGGCATCCGGGTGAGCGAGCTGACCCGCATGCTCCAGGTGTCCGACATGACGGTCCGGCGCGACCTGGACGTGCTGGCGCGGCAGGGCGCGCTGGAGAAGGTGCACGGCGGGGCCGTCCCGGTCGCGGAACGCCGGACGCACGAGCCGGGGTTCGAGGCGAAGTCGGCACTCGAACCGTCGGCGAAGAACGCGATCGCCCGGGCCGCCGCGGCGCTCGCCGCGCCGGGGAGCGCGGTGGCGCTGTCGGGCGGCACCACGACGTACGCGGTCGCGCGGGAGCTGCTCGACATCCCCGATCTCACGGTGGTCACCAACTCGGTGCGTGTCGCGGACGTCTTCCACGGCGCGCGGCCCGAGGAGGGGACCGGCGCGCTGCCGAACGCGGCGACCGTGGTGCTGACCGGCGGGGTGCGCACCCCCTCCGACGCGCTGGTGGGTCCGGTGGCGGACGCGGCGATCGCGTCGCTGCACTTCGACGTCCTGTTCCTCGGCGTGCACGGCATCTCGGCGGAGGCGGGCCTGTCGACGCCGAACCTGGCCGAGGCGGAGACGAACCGTCACTTCATCCGTTCGGCGCGCCGGGTGGTGGTCGTCGCCGACCACACCAAGTGGGGTACGACCGGGCTGAGTTCGTTCGCGACGCTGGACGAGGTCGACACGCTGGTGACGGACGCCGCCCTGCCGGACGCGGACCGGGAGGAGATTGCGGCCCACCTCGCGGAGCTGGTCATCGCCGGCGGCCAGGACACGTAGGGACAGGTCGGGCAGCGTGCGCGCAACGGTGATGGATCGACCAGAAAGGCGATAGCACACGATCGTGTGACAGCTCCGGCGAAGGGCCACAAGGACTGCCATACTCGGACACTTCAGCCGTCGTCGCAGCCGGCCGAGGCCGGCAGATCGGTGAGTGCGCCGTGTCCCGTCTCCCGGCCGATACCGGCCCGCATCGCGCCGTCGCCTTCGACCTCGCACCCGACCGCGCCGGCCAGGCGCGCCGCATCCTCGCCGCGCACCTGCGGTACTGGCGGCTCCCCCAGCTCGCCGACCGCGCCGGCGAGGCTCTCGCCCTGCTCCTCGCCGACATCCGGCGCCCGGCCGGCCCCGGGGCGCGCTGCCGCGTGCAGGTCCTGCTGCTGCGGGACCGGCTCGCCCTGGTGGTGTGCGACCACACGCCGGGCGTGTGCGGCGCGGCGGCCCCGATCGCCGCGGCGCGCGACAGCGGCGGCGTCCGCGCGCACGAGGACGCCGCGGGGCGCACCCTGTGGCTCACGCTGCCGCTGCCGGGCATGCCGGACCAGCCCGGGGAGCGCGCCCGGCGTCTCCCCTGGTCGGCGCACGCATGAACGTTCAGCCGGTCCGGCGTCCCGCCGTGCTCCGTGGCGTCACCCCGGGGGCTCCTGCTCCGCACCGGGGACGACCGTGAGCACGATCCTGCGGACGGCGCCCGCGTCCGGCGGGCCGGCCTGCCGGTCGGCGAGGAGCATGTGCGCGGCCCCGATGAGGGTGGGGGCGAGCGTTCCGGTCTCCGCGTCGGCGGGGACGCGGCCGAGCCGCGACTCGGCGGCCAGATAGGCGGCGACCGCGGCCGCCGCGTCGGTGAGGAGGGGCACACCGACGGGCCAGGTCTGGCGCAGCCGGGCGCGCAGGCCGTCCCGTGAGGTGATGAGGCCGACCATCGCCACCGCGACGGGGCCGAGCAGGTCCGTCAGCGCCGTGGCGAGGTTGTCGGCGACGGTGCCGGTCCCGGCGGACTCGCGCAGGTCGGCGGCCCGGCGCTCCATCCGGGCGGCCCGGTCCAGCGCGAGTTCGGCGAGGAAGGCGTCGAAG
Organism: Streptomyces sp. RFCAC02; assembly: GCF_004193175.1. Taxonomy (NCBI): domain Bacteria; kingdom Bacillati; phylum Actinomycetota; class Actinomycetes; order Kitasatosporales; family Streptomycetaceae; genus Streptomyces; species Streptomyces sp. RFCAC02. Next base: position 462,417 of record NZ_SAUH01000001.1, read on the forward strand.
TCGGCGAAGTGCCGGTGCAGGACGCCCTTGGCGCACCCGGCCTCGGCGGTGACCGCGCGGCTGGTGAGCGCGCTCGGCCCGTCCCGGAGCAGGACGCGTTCCGCGGCGTCGAAGAGCTGGTCACGGACGTCGCGGATGGCTGTTCCCGTGGGCACCGCGCATCTCCTCCTTGACGAGTGGGCACTTGCCCACTCATAGTGGGCGCATGCCCACTCTACCTCCGGGGAGTTCCCCCCGTCCCGACCACGCGATCCATCGGCAGCGGCAGGTGGCCGAGTCGTTCGGCGCCGACGCCGAACGCTACGACCGCGCACGCCCCCGCTACCCCCAGGCCCTGGTGGACCGGATCACCGCCGCCGCCCCGGGACCCGACGTGCTCGACGTCGGCTGCGGCACCGGCATCGTGGCCCGGCAGCTCGAAGCCGCCGGCTGCCGCGTGCTCGGCGTCGACGCCGACCCCCGGATGGCCGAACTCGCGCGGCGCCGCGGCCTTGAGACGGAGGTGGCGCCGTTCGAGACCTGGGATCCGGCGGGGCGGACGTTCGACGCCGTCGTCGCCGGCCAGACCTGGCACTGGGTGGACCCGGAGGCCGGCGCGGCGACGGCCGCGCGGACACTGCGCCCCGGCGGCCTGCTGGCCCTGTTCTGGAACGCGGGCCGGCCCCTCGCCGGCATGGCCGAGTCCTTCGCCGGGGTCTGCGAGCGGGTGGCGCCCGGTTCGCTCGCCGCCCGCCAGTGGGCCGGATCCGCCGTCGACGGGTACGGGACGCTGTGCGACCGGGCGGCCGACGGCATACGGGGCACCGGCGCGTTCGCCGGACCCGAGCGGTGGCGCTTCGACTGGGAGCACACCTACACGCGGGACGAGTGGCTCGACCAGCTCCCCACCCAGGGCGCCTTCACCCGGTTCCCGCCGGCCGAGCTGGACGAGGTGCTCGCCGGCATCGGCTCCGTCATCGACGCGGCAGGGGGCAGCTTCGTGATGGGCTACGCAACCGTGGCGGTCGCGGCGGTACGGACCGGCGGCGCGGCGGCCACCGACCGCCCGTGACGCCGTACGGGTGACCGCCCGGCAGGGAGCGCGTGCGCTGTCAGTGCCGGATGCCACACTCGCACACATGAGCGAGAGCGAGGTGCCGGGGGCGCGGTGGGCGATGGCGGAGCACGCCGACGGCTCGGTCCGCGTCTGCCCGCTGGACGAGCGGGGCGGCCGGGCCGGTCCGGTCACCGCCGAGCCCGGCCCTGCGGCGGCCGTCCGCGCCCGCCCCCGGGTGTCCCGGTGGGTGTGGCGGTCCACCGCGGCCGTCTATCCGCGGATCCTGGAGACGGGCGGGCGCGTCGAGCGGTGCTACGACGTGGAGGCCGCCGAGGCCCTCCTGCTCGGCCACGAGGGCGCCCACGGCCTGCCGCGCTCGCTGAGCGCCGCCTACGCCCGGCGCCACCGCCTGCCGGTCCCCGCCGACCTGCCCGCGGGCGCGCCGGACATGGGGCAGCCGTCCCTGTTCGAGACGGCCCCCGCTCCCCTGCCGGGCGACGCCGACCCGCTGACCGCCCTGCTCGACGTGTACGCCGGACAGCTCGCGAGGACGGCGGCCGTCGCCGAGCCGGGCCGGATGCGGCTGCTGCTCGCGGCGGAGTCGGCGGGCACCCTGGTGGCCGCCGAGATGGGCCGGGTCGGGCTCCCCTGGCGGGCCGACGTGCACCGGGCGCTGCTCGACGACCTCCTCGGTGAGCGCTACCCGGGAGGCGCCCCGCCCCGGCGGCTCGGGGAGCTGGCGGACCGCGTCTCGGCGGCGTTCGGGCCGGGGGTCCGGGTGCGGCCCGACCAGCCGGCGGACGTGCTGCGGGCGTTCGCGGGCGCGGGGATCAGGCTCCGCTCGACGCGCGCCTGGGAGCTGCGGTCGGTCGACCATCCGGCGGTCGAGCCCCTCCTCGAGTACAAGAAGCTGTACCGCATCCACACGGCGCACGGCTGGTCGTGGCTGCGCTCCTGGGTGCGCGACGGCCGCTTCCGCACGGCGTACGTCCCCGGCGGCGCACCGTCCGGGCGGTGGACGACGCACGGCGGCGGCGCGCTGCAGATCCCCCGGGTGCTGCGGCGGGCGGTCGTCGCGGACCCGGGGTGGCGGCTCGTCGTCGCGGACGCGGACCAGTTGGAACCGCGGGTCCTCGCCGCCGTCTCGCGCGACCCCGGTTTCATGGCGGCGGCCGGGGACGGCGGCGACCTCTACACGGCGCTGTCCCGGCGCGGCTTCTCCGGCGACCGCGCCGCGGCGAAACTGGCGCTGCTCGGCGCCATCTACGGGCAGACGTCGGGCGATGGACCGGCCCGCCTGGCCGATCTGCGGCGCCGCTTCCCCCGGGCGGTGGCCTACGTGGACGACGCCGCCCGGGCGGGCGAGCAGGGCCGCCTCGTCCGCACCTGGCTCGGGCGCACCTGCCCCGCGGCCCCACCGGACGGCACCTGGGAGGACGAGGGCGGGGCACCCGACGGCGGCGCCGCCGGACCGTCCCGTCCCGGTACGACTCCGGCGGCCCGCGCCAGGGGCCGCTTCACGCGCAACTTCGTCGTCCAGGGCAGCGCCGCCGAGTGGGCGCTGCTGATGCTCGCGGCGCTGCGGAGCCGGCTGCGCGGCCACCGGGCGGAGCTGGTGTTCTTCCAGCACGACGAGGTGATCGTGCACTGCCCGGCCGAGGAGGCGGCGGCGGTCGCCGACGCCATCGGGGCGGCGGCGGACGAGGCGGGCCGGATGACGTTCGGCGCGACACCGGTCCGCTTCCCCTGCACCACGGCCGTCGTCGACTGCTACGCGGACGCGAAGGACTGACGCGTGCCGGGCGCCCGTCCGCCCGGGCGCCGCAGGTTCAGGACAGGAGGGGCAGCCGGCCGACGATCCGGTCGACCGGGTTGCGCGGGCCGACGATGCTGACCGCGCAGTACTCCAGGTCCCCGGTCCGGCTTCCACCCACGGCGGCGAGGAAGTCGCCGTAGACGCGGGTGCTCTGGGCGGCGGCCGGCACGTCAGCGACGAACGTGTCGGCACGGGAGGCCGCCCGGTCCCGTACGGCACGCAGTGTGGCGGTGTCGGCGGCGAGCACCGAGCAGCCCAGCCAGGGCAGCCCCGCGTGCACGGTGCCCTCCGCGTCGGGCGCCCCGGCCCCCAGCAGACCGGCGACGGCGGCCGCCGTGGGGGCCGCGGCGCAGACGGCCGCGTTGACGGCTCGCCCGGGGGGCAGGCCGGCGTCGACGACCACGACCCATTTCAGCCGCGCCTGCCGGGTGGAGAGGCTGAAGTCCACCTCATCGGGCGCGAAGCCGACCACTGCCGCACCGGACTCGTTCACCACAGACATCTGATCTCCCGCAATCGTTCGGCTGTTCACCGCAACGGTAAGCAGAAGTGTGGAGACGAAGACGGGATGCCGCACATCGTCTTCCGATCAGCCGTCACCCGCCATGACCGCCGAACGAGATGCGGCGATCCCGGCGAACACTCCCCGTTCGTGCGGGGCGGCGGACGGATGACCCCTGAGTCCCCGGAGCGAGCCCCGGGTGCTCGCCCGCCGCACCGCACTTCGTTCGGCATACAGTGCGGCCCATGGAACTGGATGCGCTGGACCGCGCGCTCCTGCGGGAGCTGCAGAACGACGCACGGCAGACCAACCGCGACCTCGCCGCCAAGACCGGGGTGTCGCCCTCCACGTCGCTGGAGCGGGTGCGGCTGCTCCGCGAGCGCGGCGTCATCACCGGTTACCACGCGGCCCTCGACCTCGACGCGGCCGGCCGCCCGGTGCAGGCCCTCATCCAGGTGCGCATCCGGCCGCCGGCCCGCCCCGTCATCGAGGGGTTCAGGGAGTGGGCGGCGCGGCTGCCCGAGGTGATCGGCCTGTTCGTCACCTCGGGCAGCCACGATTTCCTCATCCACGTGGCCGTCCCGGACGTGGACAGCGTGTACGCCTTCGTCATCGACCGGCTCACCGAGCGCCGCGAGGTCGCCGACGTGCAGACCACCATGGCCTACGAGCACGTCCAGTCCCGCAGCATCGAGCCTGCCGTGCCCGACCGCCGCCGCCCCTCCCGCGGTGCCCGCTGATGCGGGGTCAGGAGATGTAGCCCGCGGGCGTCGTCAGGCCGGCGCCGGCGACCGTGCCGCCCGCGACCCGTTCGACCGCCGCCGCCAGCCGATCGGCGGCCTCGGCGGCGACCGGCCCGGCCACGACGAACGGCACCCTGACGTACCCCTCGAACGCCCCGTCCACCCCGAAGCGCGGCCCCGACGCCACCCGGACCCCGAGCCGCTCCGCCGCGTCGGCGATCCGCGACCCCGACAGCCCGCCGGTGCGCACCCACAGCGTGAGCCCGCCGCCCGGCACCGCGAAGTCCCACTCCGGCAGCCGGTCCCGCAGCGCCGTCACCATCGCGGCGCGGTTGCGCCGCAGCTCCTCGCGCCGCTCGGCGAGGGCCGCACGCCAGCCGCCCTCGGTGAGCAGCCAGGTGACGGCGAGCTGCTCCATCACGGGACTGCCGAGGTCGGCCCACGCCCGCGCGGCCACCAGGCGGCGGATCAGCTCGGGCGCGGCCCGCACCCACCCGATGCGCAGCCCGGTCCACACCGACTTGCTGGCCGAGCCGACCGTGACGACCGTGGACCCGCCCGGGTCGAAGGCGCTCACCGGCAGGGGCAGCGCGCCCGGATCGCGGTCGATGGTCAGGTCGGCCATCGTCTCGTCGACGACGAGGACGGTGCCGGCCGAGCGGGCCGCGGCGACGAGATCGCGGCGGCGCTCCTCGTCGGCCAGCGCGCCGGTCGGGTTGTGGAAGTCGGCGATCGCGTACGCCAGCCGGGGGGCCGCCTCGCTCAGGACGCGGCGCCACGCGGGCAGGTCCCAGCCGGTGAGCCCCTCCCCCATCGGCACCGGCACGAGACGCGCGCCGTTCTCCCGCAGGAGCTGGAGAACGTTGGCGTAGGACGGCTGGTCGACGGCCACCCGGTCGCCGCCGGGCGCGAAGAGCCGGCAGATCGCGCCGACGGCACCCATGGCGCCGGTGGCGATCATGATCTGCTCGGGCATGGTGGGCACGCCGCGCGCGGTGTAGCGGTCGGCCAGCGCCTGCCGCAGCGCGGGCAGTCCCGCCGGGTAGTCGCCGTGGGTGCGGGCCGCCTGCGGCAGCGTGGTCAGGGCGGCGGCGAAGGCGCGGGAGAGCCAGGGCTCGGGGGCGGGCAGTTGCGCGCAGCCGAGGTCGATGGCCCCGCCGGGGGCCTCGGGCGGCAGCGGTTCGAGGCCGCGGGCGGGCAGGGCGCGGCCGGCCGGGACGGCGGTCCAGCTCCCCGACCCGCGGCGGGAGCGCAGGAAGCCGTCGGCCCGCAGGCTCTCGAACGCGGTCGCCACCGTGGTGCGGCTGACACGGAGCGCGCCGGCCAGCTCCCGCTCGGCGGGGAGCCGGGCGGCGACGGGCAGCCGGCCCTCCAGTACGAGCAGCCTGATCCCGTCGGCGAGGGCGCGGTACGCGGGCCGGCCGCGCCGCCCCGGCGCGTCGCCGCCGGGTCCCTGGGAACCGAGGAGACGGGCGAGCTGCCCGGCACCCACCGTCGAGGTCCACTCCGTCATCGATTCCGACCACCTTTGCCGAATTGGCTCTTTACCGCCCCTCCCATCAGGCCACATCCTGCCTTCGATCGGGCCACTGACGCCAGAGGAGATGCCAATGCAGCAGTATCCGCGCCGTCTCGCCCAGCTCTACGGCGGGCTCGTCCTGTACGGCGTGACGATGGCCATGATGGTGCGGGCCGGCCTCGGCCTCGATCCGTGGGACGTGTTCCACCAGGGCGTCGCCGAACGCACCGGGCTGTCCATCGGCACCGTGGTGATCATCGCGGGCGCCGCCGTCCTGCTGCTGTGGCTGCCCCTGCGCGAACGGCCGGGGCTCGGCACCGTGTCCAACGTCGTGCTGGTCGGCGCCGTCATGGACGCGGCCCTCACCGTCGTCCCCCGCGCCACCGCGCTGCCCGCGCAGATTGCCCTGCTGCTGGCCGCCGTGGTGCTGAACGGCGCCGCCACCGGCATGTACATCACGGCCCGCTTCGGCCCCGGCCCCAGGGACGGCCTGATGACGGCGCTGCACCGGCGCACGGGACGTTCCATCCGCGCGATGCGCACGGCGATCGAGGTCACCGTCCTGGCGACGGGGGCGCTGCTCGGGGGAACCGTCGGGGCGGGTACTGTCGTGTACGCCCTGGGCATCGGGCCGCTGGCCCAGCTCTTCCTCCGGGTGTTCACCGTTCCCGAGCGGGGGGCGGCAGGGCGACGCGGAACGGAATCGGGGACGGAGACCGGAATGGATTTCGACGGGCGACGACGGCCGGGTATCCTTCGCCTTCGGTCCCGCCGGATGAGCCGTTACCCCGGGGCATCCTGTGCGGACGCCGGGTGACATCCCCGAACAGATGTGACAAACCGGACGCCGGTGGGTACAAGAAGGGGCGGCACGACGGGCGACGCAGACCCCGCATCGGGAATCTTCACCGCCGACCGGACGTTGACCTGACTGATGACGACAGCGACACCTGTCCTGAGGGCGACCAGCCCGGGAGGCACGATTCATGAGTGAGCGAGCTCTTCGCGGCACGCGGCTCGTGGTGACCAGCTACGAGACGGACCGCGGCATCGACCTGGCGCCGCGGCAGGCGGTGGAGTACGCATGCCGGAACGGCCATCGATTCGAGATGCCGTTCTCGGTCGAGGCGGAGATCCCACCGGAGTGGGAATGCAAGGTGTGCGGCGCCCAGGCCCTGCTGGTGGACGGCGAGGGGCCGGAGGAGAAGAAGGGCAAGCCCGCGCGCACGCACTGGGACATGCTGATGGAGCGCCGCACCCGCGAGGAGCTGGAGGAGGTGCTCGCCGAGCGCCTCGCCGTCCTGCGCTCGGGTGCGATGAACATCGCGGTGCACCCCAGGGACAGCCGCAAGACGGCCTGACCGGTCGCCGGAGGGCCGGCTCGCGCCGACGGCGCGGGTCGGCCCTTCCGCATGCCGTGCGGCACGTCACCCGCCGGTGACGCGGCCACCCCACGAACAGATGTACGGGGGTGGCTGCTCCGGCGCCGGGACCGGCGCCCCGCGGTGTCAGTCGTCGTGGCGCCCGTCGCGCGGCGCTGAGCCGTCGCCGGTCTCGTCGCGCACGACCTCGCCGGGGACGACCCGGCCGTCGGGCCGCCGGACACGCGCGCGGTCCCGCGCCCACCGCGCGTCGCGGAACGCCTCGCCCACCGGCCCCCTCCTGCGGGCCAGGTAGCCGCCGGCGGTGCGGCGCAGCAGCCGCGCCGTGGGCGGGAAGACGCACAGCAGCCCCACGACGTCCGAGATGATGCCCGGCACCATCAGGAAGAGGCCGCCGAGCATCGTGAGCCCGTTGCCGCCGCGGGTGGCGGTGGCGCCCCCCTGCGTCCCGGCCCCGGGCGGCCGCAGCCCCTCGGTCAACCGCGCCCAGGCGCGCCGGCCGGCCCGTTTGATGACGATCGCGCCCACCACCGCACCGGCGACGAGCAGCAGGAACACGGTCATACCGCCGGCGGCCCGGCCGACGAGCGTCAGGAGCCAGATCTCCAGCAGCGCCCACACAGCGACGGCGATCGGTGCCCACGGGCGACGGCGCCGGCGGCGCGGTCCGGTGGGCGACCCGGCCGTGCCGCGGCCGGTGTCTCGGTACGGGGAGGGGGAACCGGTCGTCATGGCTCCAGTCTGCCCCGGGCGCGCGCCCGGCGTCCGACCGGGACCGGCTCACCGGGGCACCGAAGGGTGCGGGCAGTCCCTCGCCCGACGCCGGAGCCGGACTGTCCTGGTCACCGCCGGGGCGGGGCGGCGAACCGCGGCTCGCAGGCCGGCCGCGCGGAACCGACCGGGAACGCCACCGTCCGGAGCCTGCGGTCAGGGGACCCCGGCCGCCGTCCGCGACGCCGTGGCACGCCCGGCCTCGCCCCTCCGGCGGGCCGGGGGGACCGTCAGGCGCCGGCGGTGTCGGACGCCGCGGCCCGTGCCCGGCGGCGGGCCGCGGTCCGCCGGCCGAGGACCAGGACCCACGCGGCCAGGCCGCCGGCCGTGATCACCCACTCGGGCACGGCGCCCACGCGGTCGGCGACGGTCCGGCCGTCCCGCAGCGGCAGGTCGGCGAGGAGGACGTCCTGCGTGAACTCCTCGGTGCGCTGCTCGACGGTCCCGTCGGGCGCCACGACGGCGCTGATGCCGCTGGTCGCGACCGTCACGACGGCCCGGCCGTGCTCGACGGCCCGCAGCCGGGACATGGCGAGCTGCTGCTCGGGCTGGCCGGTGCGGCCGTAGGTGGCGTTGTTGGTCTGGACGACGAGGGCGCGGGCGCCGGCGTTCACCGTGTCGCGGACGATGCCGTCGTACGCCACCTCGAAGCAGATGACGTCGCCCAGGCGGGCCGGTCCGACGTCCAGCACGCCCGTGTGGTCGCCCGGCCAGAAGTCGCGGGGAACGCGCTCCAGGCGCGAGATGAACGTGCTGAGCTGGTCGCGGAACGGCACGTACTCGCCGAACGGGACGGGGTGCTGCTTCGTGTACGACGCGCCGGGGCCGGTCTCCGGGTCCCAGACGATGCCCTGGTTCTCGACGTACCCCTCCTCCGTGGGGTGGTCCACGAGGGCGCCGACGAGCACCGGGACGCCGACCGCGCGCACGGCCCGCTCGATGGCCTCGGCGGCCTCGGGCTCGCGGTACGGGTCGAGGTCGGAGGAGTTCTCCGGCCACAGGACGAGGTCGGGGCGCTCCACGCGGCCCGCGTCGATGTCCTCGGCCAGCTCGAGGGTGGCCTCGACGTGGTTGTTCAGGATCATCATGGGCCGGCCGAGGAAGTCCATGCCGGCCTGCTGCACGTTGCCCTGGACGACGGCCACGGAGACCGTGTCGTCGGCGTCGGTGGGGACCGGCACGGCGTAGCCGGCGGCGCCGGCGGCGACCGCCAGGGCGGCGGCGCCCGCCGCCGGCCGCCAGGACGGCGCGGGCCGCTCCCCGTCCGCCGTGCGGAGGGCGCCACGGCGGGCGTACAGCCGCAGCGCGGCCCAGGCGAGGAGCGCGGCGGACAGCGCGACGGCGAAGGTGACCAGCGGCGCGCCGCCCAGCGCGGCCAGCGGCGTGAAGGGCGTGCCGGTGTTGGCGAACGCGAGCCGGCCCCAGGGGAAGCCGCCGAACGGCACCCGGTCCCGCGCCCACTCCTGGGCCACCCACAGGCAGGCGGTCAGCAGCGGCCAGTACCGCAGCCGTGACGTGGCGGCCATCGCGGCGCCCATCGGCAGGAAGAACGCGGCCTCGGCGACGGACAGCCCGACCGTGGCGTCCCAGCCGATGACCCGCAGCCAGCTCAGCAGGGTCACGAAGAAGGGGACGGCGAACGCGAAGCCGAGCCACGCGCCCTGCCGCCCCGTCCTGCCGTGGACCAGGACGGCGAGCACGGCCGGCGCCGCGATCGACAGGGGCCACACGTCGTAGGGCGGGAACGCGGCGGTCAGCGCGAGCCCCGCGAGAGCCGCCACCAGCGAGACGCGCCAGTGCCGGCGCGCCGAGGCGCCGATCCGGCGCAGTCGGCCCGGACGCCGCCCGGCCGGGGGCGCGGGCGTGTCGGGGGCGGCGTCGGTCCCGGCGGGCGTGCCGCCGGCGGCCGCGTCGCCGGCCGTGGTCGTCTCTGAGCCCGTTGGCACGGTCGTGGCCCTCCTGCTGGGCTGAGCGGGCGATGACACACGACGGTACCGCGAACGGGGGACGGGCTGCGGACCGGGACCCGGCGCTCTTCGGTCCGACCCGGTGCCCGCTGGCTGCGGGTCGACCGAAAGCCGTTGTCTACTGAGCGTCCGGGCCCGGCCCGGGTCGCACCAGCCGGCCGGACGGAACCATCCGCCCCCGTGCCGCAGGCGCACTGGACCTGGCTCCCGCGGGCGGCGCGCCTGCGCGGCGTTCCGCCCCGTGGCCCAGCGGCGTTCGACGACTGCGCGGAGGGGAGCGCCGGCCGGACGTCCTGTGGTGGACCCGGCCGAACCTACCCCCCGACGACCGCGGTGTGTCAACAGCCCTCTGACCTGCGTCTTCGCCGCAAACCGGCTGGTCAGTGCGGAGCTTGCGGCGCGCAGGGCGCCGGGGATCGCACGTCGTTCGGCGGTATGCGGCGGGCCGGGATCACTCGTTCAGCCGGTCGTGGACCACCCGGCCGCCGACGACGGTCCGCAGGCACACGGGCAGCGGCGCGCCGGGCGCGAGGTCCGGCAGGCCCGGCGTGCCGGAGCGCGGGTCGGTCGACCAGCGGGCCACCCGGTCGTCGGGGGCCTGGACCAGTAGCGGCCCGGTGTCCCACAGGGCGTAGTCGGCCGGTGCGCCGGGCACGAGGACGCCGCCGTCGTCGCGGCCGATGGCACGCCAGCCGCCGCGCGTGTGGGCGGTGAAGGCGGCGCGGACGGAGACGCGGTGCTCCGGGGTGCGGTGGTGCGCGGCGGCGCGGACCGCGGCCCACGGGCCGAGCGGGGTGACGGGCGCGTCGGAGCCGAACGCGAGGGGCACCCCGGCCTTCAGGAGGGCGGCGAACGGGTTCAGCGCGGCGGCCCGGTCGGCGCCGAGCCGCTCGGCGTACATGCCGTCGAGGCCGCCCCAGGCGGCGTCGAAGCCGGGCTGGACGGAGGCGGTGAGCGCGAGGTCGGCGAAGGCGGCGACGGCTTCGGCGCTCAGCATCTCGGCGTGCTCGACACGGTGGCGCAGGGCGCGGACGCGGGCGATGCCGAGGCGGTCGGCTGCGGTCCTGAAGCCGCGCAGCACGGCGTCGACCGCGGCGTCGCCGATGGCGTGGAACCCGGCCTGGAGGCCCGCCTCGGTGCAGGCGGTGACGTGGGCGGCGATGGCGTCGGCGTCGAGGTACGCGGTGCCGGTGTGCGGCGCGTCCGCGTAGGGGGCGTGCAGGTGCGCCGTGCGGGAGCCGAGGGAGCCGTCGGCGAAGAGGTCCCCCGCGGCGCCGACGGCTCCGAGGGCGCGGACGCGTGCGGCGTCGCCGGGGGCGGTGAGGGCCTCGGCCCAGTACCCGTGGACGCGGGGGCCGGGCTCGGCGGCGGCGAGGGCGAGCAGCGCGGTGAGGTCGTCCTCGCTGGAGATCTCGGGGCCCGCGCACTCGTGGAGGCTGCCGATGCCGAGGGACGCGGCGTGCCGGAGGGCGGCCCGCTGCGCGGCGGCGCGCTGGGCGGGGCCGACGGAGGCGTCGGCCGCGCGGCGGACGGCGTGGTGGGCGTCGCCGGTGAGCGGTCCGCCGGGGTGGTGGCCCGGCAGGTCGGTGACGCCGGGGACGAGGTCGAGCAGCGCGGTGGTGGCGAGCGCCGAGTGGGCGTCCACACGGACGAGGTACAGGGGGCGGCCGCCGGCGGCCCGGTCGAGTTCGGCGCGGGTCGGGGGCCGCCGCTCGGGCCAGCGCGTGGCGTCCCAGCCCTGGCCGATGAGCACCCGGTCGGTGGGGTGCGCGGCGGCGTGGGCCGCGATGGCGGCGAGGGCGTCGGGCAGGGACGCGGCGCCGGCGAGGTCGAGGCCCGTCAGCGCGAGCCCGGTCGCCGTGGTGTGCACATGCGCGTCGGTGAACGCGGGGGTGACGAGGGCGCCGTCGAGGTCGACGACCTCGTCGGCCGTCGCGGCCAGGGAGTCGGCCGCGGCCTCGGAACCGATCCAGGCGATGCGGTCGCCCTCCACGGCCATCGCGGTGGCGAACGGGTCGGCGGGGCTGTGGACCTCGCCGCGGCGCAGCAGGACGGTGCGGCCAGGCGCGCCCGGGGTGGTGCTGTCGGTCATGCGCCCAGTCTCGCGGTCCGGCCCGCGGCGGCGCCGGGCGGGGTCACACGCGGGGCGGTCGCGACTCGTACGGCGTGGACAGGACGACGGTGGTGCGGGTGGAGACGCCGGCGAGGGACCGGATGCGGGCGAGGAGCAGTTCGAGTTCGGCGGGCTCGGCGACGCGGACCTTGAGGATGTAGTTCTCGTCGCCCGCGACGCTGTGGCACGCCTCGATCTCCGGGACGCCGGCGAGGCGGTCGGCGATGTCGTCGGGTGCGCTCGGGTCGAACGGCTTCACGGAGATGAACGCCGTCAGCGGCAGCCCGACCGCCTCCGGCGCGACGATGGCGGCGTAGCCGCGGATGACGCCCCGCTGCTCCAGCCTGCGGACGCGCTGGTGCACGGCCGAGGTGGACAGGCCGGTGGCCTTGCCCAGGTCGGTGTAGCTCATGCGCCCGTCCCTGACGAGCAGTTCGACGATGCGCCGGTCGAGTTCCTCCACGGCTCCGTAACCTACCCGGCGGGCGGCCCGCGCGCCCGGCGCACCCCCCGCCGGGCGCGGGGAGGGCGCACGGACACGGTTCCACAACAGTTGTGTGACGAACGCCACAAACGTGGGCGGGTGTGCCGTTCAGTGGGGCGATTATTCACCCAAACGGACGGGAAGTGCTTGCTGTGGCCCACGCCACTGCGCCGCCCGAGGGGGATTTTCCATGCGCACTGTGAAGCAGCTCCACCGCTCCGTCCCCGAGGAGGAGGACGACCTCTACGAGGACTTCGACGGTGACGACGACCTCCCCAGGGTCCTGTGCCCCGGCTGCGCGCGGGCGGTCGCCCTCGACCCGGAGGACGGCGTCGTCCCGCAGCACGCGGTGTGCCCCTCACCGTGGGATCCGTTCGGTCTGACGGTCTGCCCCGGGTCGGGGCACGCGGCCGACGCCGAGGGCCTGGCGCGCGTCCCGGTCCCGCCGCTCGTGGAGCCGGTGACGCTGGCGGCCCTCCCCGACTCGCTGCACTGGCGGCTCCAGCCGTTCTCCCACGCGACCGGTCCCGACGCCGCCGAGCCGCGCGTCGAGACGCTGCGGACGGCGGCCTGACGCACGGACGGCGCGGGCGGGCGGCTCAGGCCGCCGGCTCCGGCGGGACCAGGTGACGCGCGATGACCAGGCGCTGGATCTGGTTGGTGCCCTCCACGATCTGCAGGACCTTCGCCTCCCGCAGATAGCGTTCGGCGGGGAGATCGGCCGAAGAGCCGTGGCCGCCCATGAGCTGGACCGCCTCGGTGGTCACCCGCATCGCCGTGTCGGAGCAGAACAGCTTCGCCATCGCCGCCTGCCGGCCGAACGGCGCTCCCGCGTCCCGCAGGCGCGCGGCCTCCAGGTACAGGGCACGCCCCGCCTCGATGCCGGTGGCCAGGTCGGCGAGCGTGAACCGTGTCGCCTGGAAATCGGCCACGCGGCGCCCCGCCGCGCCCCGCCGGGTGACGAACGCCAGCGCCTCGTCGAACGCGGCACGCGCCACGCCGACCGAGCAGGCGGCGATCCCGAGGCGGCCGGCGTCGAGCGCCTCCATCGCTATGGCGAAGCCGCGGCCCTCGTCGCCGAGGCGCCGCGCGTCGGGGACCCGGACACCGTCGAACCGCACCTGGGCGGTGGGCGACCCGTTCATCCCCATCTTGCGCTCGGGCGGGGCGGCGCCGAGCCCCGGCGTGCCGGCGGCGACCAGGAACGCCGTGATGCCGTGCGGCCCCTCGCCGCCCGTCCGCGCGAGGACGGTGTAGAAGTCGGCGACCCCGCCGTGGGTGATCCACGCCTTGGTGCCGTCGATCACCCAGGTGTCGCCGTCCCGTTCGGCGCGGGTGCGCAGCGACGAGGCGTCCGAGCCCGCGCCCGGCTCGGAGAGGCAGTAGGCGCCGAGGAGACCGCCGCCCAGCATGGCCGGGAGGTGCTCGGCGCGCTGCCGCGGCGTGCCGTGGCCGGCGAGCGCGTGGCACGCCAGGGTGTGGACGCTGGTGCCGAGGCCGACGGTGAGGCGGGCGGCGGCCAGCTCCTCGAGGACCTGGAGGTACACCTCGTACGGCTGCGCGCCGCCGCCGTGCTCGGCCGGGTAGGGCAGGCCGAGGAGTCCGGCGGCGGACAGGCGGCGGAACGTCTCGCGGGGAAAGGTCCCGGCCGCCTCCTCGGGGGCGGCCCGCGGGGCGATCTCCCGCGCGGCCAAATCCCTCACGCGGGCCAGCAGTTCCCCGGCCTCCGGGGTCGGCGGGGGCCGGCGGGGTGCGGGCGGGGCGGGTTGTCCAGCGTTCGGCATCGGGCTCCTCCACACGTCGGGCGCGCCGTTGCGCTGCGGTGGGCGGGCACGGAGTTCAGGAGGCGCAGGCCGGCGGATCGGCGTCGGTCGCGAGCGGGCTGCCCTCGGGAACCACGTACGTCGCGTGGAGAACGACGGGCTCGGTGCCGAGGTTGCGGCCCGTGTGCACATGCCCCGCGCCGGGTGTCTCGACGACCGTGTCGCCGGCCGTGGAGACCTCGACGGAGCAGTCCTCCAGGACGCGGGTGAGGGTCCCGGAGACGACGACGGCGAGCAGGGGTCCCTCGTGGTAGTGCCAGCCGGTGGTGCCCCCGGGCTCGATGGTGATGACGCGGACGGTCACGTCGGTAGGTCCGTCGGTGGTGATGCTGATGCCGTCGGGGGCGCTGCCCTCCGCGACCGTGTACGCGGTGACTCCCGTACCGGGCGTGGCGCCCGCTGACGCGGGGACGAGGGCGAGCGCCGCCGCTCCGGCGGCCGCCAGGACGCCATGCCGCCCCCGGATGCCTCTCCCCCGCGCGCCGGAACGTTTCTCCATGGCCCCTCCTCCATGTCGCACCACTCCGCGCGTGCACCGCGCGACCACGCCTGCGCCCTACCCATCGCGCACGCCCCCTACGCACGCCGGGCGCACGCCGGCGCACGCACCGACTCCCCGTGCTCCGGGGGCAGTTGCGCCCGTGGCCGCGCCCGGCGTCCCGGCGTCAGCGCACGCCCACGGCCGCCAGGGCCGCCCGCTGGGCGTGTGTGGGGCGGGCCGGGAAGTACAGGTAGCAGACGCCCCCCGTGCCGCTGCGCACCGCGCCGGACGCGTCGTGGCGCTTCGTCCGCAGCCAGATGTTCTCGAACTGCCGGCGCGGGTAGACCCGGCGGACGGCGTCGTTGGAGTCGCTCGCCGGGTCGTTCGCGACGACGTCGCCGTCCGCCGTGAAGCCGATGACCGTCATCAGGTGGCCCGAGGTCCCGTAGCCGGCGCCGTCGAGCTCGGCCTCGTGGAAGGACTGCGAGGTGATGAGCGGGATCCCGGCCGCCACGAGGCGCTCGGCGTCCGCGAGGGAGGCGATGCGCGTGACGACGCCCTGGAGCCCCTCGTAGGTGGCGGCGTAGGCGGCGTTGAACGGCCAGTTGCCGCAGCCGCCGTACTGGTGGTCGAACGTGTACCGGGCCGCGTGGCACACCTGGGGATCGGCGAACGCCGGGTCCACCCAGGCCAGTTGCTCGGCGGTCGGCCGGTGCCCCCAGGACTCGATGATCATCTGCGACGACGTCGGGCTGCACCACGCCTCGCCGCCGTTGTCGTACTCCGGGTACTGACCGATGTGGATGTTCTGCGAGTAGCGGGGCACGGACACCTCCCGCCCGGCGGCGGCGCCCGGCTCGCTGGCGGGCACCTCGAAGCGGTCCGGTACGTCCGACGTCATCGCGCCGAGCCGCCACACCGTCGGCGTCGCGGCCGAGCCGGGGGCGCGGTGCAGGGTGAGCCGCAGCCGCCACGCGGCGATGCGCGAGCCGCTCGCCGCGTCGTCGACGGCGAGGGTGTCCGTCCACACGGAGGACGTGCCGTCCCCCTGACCGTCGACGGAGGTGCGGCGGATGTCCTCGTCGCCCGCGGCCCAGACGCCCAGCGTGTACCAGGGGCTGTCGGTGCCGTCCGCGTAGGTCGCCAGCGCCTCGATGCGCAGGAACGTTCCGGCGGGGGTGTCGGCGTTCCAGGAGGCGATCAGTTCGGTGGCCGGCACGGCCGCCGTGTGGACCGGGGAGAGCCAGGTGGCGTACTCCCAGGCCGCCGTCCGCCCGGTGTGCGGGTCGGTGTAGTCGACGGTGCCCTCGGGGCGGGCGAGGGTGATGCCGGCGCGGCCCGACGGGCGGACGGCGACACCCCGGCCGGTGCCGGCCCGCCAGTCGGCGGCCGTGACCCAGGCGGTGTACTCGATGGTGGACTCCGTGGCGGGTGCGTCGTCGTCCCGGCCGCGGCCCCGGCCGTGGCCGTGGCCCCGCCCTTCGCGGTCGGCGCCGGTGGCGGTGGCCGCCCCGAGCGTCATGGAGGTGCCGACCGCGGCTGCGACGGCGGCGAGTACGGTTCGGCGCGGCGTTGTGGTCACGGTGCTGTCTCCCGGTCTCGTCTCCGGCAGGGGCCGCCGGTGCGCCGGGCGGACGGCCCGGCGCGGCTGGCCACCACTATCACCGCTCGGGACCGTGACGGCCAGTAATTCCCCGCGGAGCCGCCGAAGCAATATTGGTCCCGACCTCTGACGGCCGCCGCGCCGCGCCCGGCTACGCTGACCCGGTGCCCCCCGCCCCCGCCCCCGACGACACGCTCGCCGGACTCCCCGGCCGCGCGCGGAGCGCCCCGCCCCGGCTCGGCGGCGTGCGGCTGATCGGCATCGACGGGCACGCCGGGTCCGGCAAGAGCACCCTCGCCCGCCGCCTCGCCGCCGCCCTGGACGGCGCGCCCGTCGTACGGCTCGACGACTTCGCGAGCCATGCGGCCTTCTTCGACTGGACGGCACCGCTCGCCCGCCACCTCCTCGCGCCGCTCGCGCACGGCACGACGGCCCGCTACCCCGTGTACGACTGGGAACGCCGGGCGTTCACCGCCCGGGCGGCCTGCCCCCCGGCACCGGTCGTGCTGCTGGAGGGGGTCGGCGCCGGACGCCGCGCGCTGCGCCCGCACCTGTCCCTGCTAGTGTGGATGGACGTGCCGGCGGACACCGCGTGGGCCAGAGGGCTGCGGCGCGACGGTCCCGGGCTGGCCGGATTCTGGCGGGACTGGGTCGGGGCCGAGCGCCGTCACTTCGCCGACGACCCGTCACGTCCCTTTGCGGATATCCTGATCGCCCCGGCGGGCGCCGGGTACCGCGCCACCGGGTGAGGCCGCGGGGCGGGCCCCGGCCGGGCGCCGGGGCCGGTGCGGTTTCCGCTGTTGGGGGTCGCCATCACGATGTCTGGCACACACGACGCACACGACACGTACGGATCGCTGGACCGGATACCCCACCCCGCCGCCGATCTCGCGTGGCTGCGCGGCGTGGACGCGTACGCCGCCGCGGCCTATCCGGAGGCCGAGGAGGAGTTCCGCGCCGCGGTGCGCGAGGACCCGGGGATGGCCGACGCCTGGCTCGGCCTGCACGCCCTGCGCGCCGATGTCACCGTGGCGCTGCGGCAGATGCACCGGCACCGCGCCCGGTTCGGCGACCAGCGCGCCCGCCACGGGCGGCCCCTGTCGTCCTGGTACTGGCTCGGCTGGTGGGTGCAGCCCGTCCTGGAGACGGAGCGCGACCTGCTCCTCGCCCACGCGTCGCACCTGCTGGACGGCCGCCGGCCGGCCGAGCTGGACCGGGCGCTCGCCGAGTGCCCGTCCCCGGAGTCGGACCCGTTCGCCCGCTTCCTGCACGCCTGCCGGTGCTACCTCTCGAAGGACTGGGACGGCCTGTGCCACTACACGGCCTCCCTCACCGACGACGACCGGCTCGGCGTGGAGGCCGGGCTGTTCGCCGGCATGGCGCGGGTGCGCCTGGAGATGTACGAACAGGCGGAGCCGCTGCTGAGCACCGCCCTGGCCCGCTGCCGCAGCGAGCTTCCGCAGCGCAAGGAACTGCGGTACTGGCTGGCCCGCGCCAGGGAGGGCAGCGGCCGGAGCCCGGCCGCGCTGCCGCTGTACCGGGCGGTGCACGACGCCGACCCGGAGTTCATGGACACGGCGCAGCGTCTCGCCGCACTCACCGGCGAGGACCCCGACGCCGCCCAGGCCGACGCGGCGGACCCGCTGCCACCGGACGCGGCCCTTCCGTCCGGCGGTGACGGTCCCGTGCGGTGGCCGCCGGCGGGCGGCGGCCGCCCGCCCGCGGCCCGAGGCACGAGCACCGGCGACGACCCGTACGGCGGCCCCGTCCCGTCCGGGCTGCGCGCGGCGCCGGTGCCCGCCGACCCCGAGCTGCTGGCCAGCGCGCTGGCCGAGCTGGAGCGCATGGTCGGCCTCGGTCCCGTGAAGGAGCAGGTCCGCGCCCTGTCGGCGCAGCTCAGGATGGCGCGGCTGCGGTCGGGACAGGGCCTGCCGGTGCAGCCGCCGAAGCGGCACTTCGTCTTCTCCGGCCCGTCCGGCACCGGCAAGACGACCGTCGCGCGGCTCCTCGGCCGGGTGTTCCACGCGCTGGGGCTGCTGGCGTCGGACCGGCTCGTGGAGGCGCAGCGGGCCGATCTGGTGGGCGAGTTCCTCGGCCAGACGGCGGTCAAGGCGAACCGGCTCATCGATTCGGCGCTCGGCGGCGTGCTGTTCGTCGACGAGGCGTACGGCCTGGTGCACTCCGGCTACAGCAAGGGCGACGCGTACGGCGACGAGGCCCTCCAGGTGCTGCTGAAGCGTGCCGAGGACAGCAGGGAGCACCTCGTCGTCATCCTCGCCGGCTACCCCGAGGGCATGGACCGGCTGCTCGCGGCCAACCCCGGGCTCGGCTCCCGCTTCTCCACGCGCGTGGAGTTCCCGAGCTACCGGCCCGACGAGCTGACGGCGATCGGGGAGCTGCTGGCGTCCGGGCAGGGCGACACCTGGGACCCGGAGGCGCTGGAGGAGCTGCGCAGCATCGCCGGCCATGTGGTGGGGCAGGGCTGGATCGACGAGCTGGGCAACGGGCGTTTCGTCCGCACGCTGTACGAGGCGGCGTGCGCCTTCCGCGACCTGCGGCTCGCGGAGTCGGCGGGCGCCCCCACGCGGCAGGAGCTGGCGACGCTCCGCCTCCCCGACCTCATGCAGGCGTACGGGGAGGTGCTGGCGTCGCGCGGCAGGGCGCGCCCGCCCGAGGGCGGACTACCCCTGCCCTGACGCCTCCCGCGCCCCGCCGGACTCGACGAGCGCGCGCAGGGCGCGGGCGTCGGAGAGCGCGCGGGCCCTGGAGACGCCGGGCTGGATGGCCATGACGGGCAGGGTCGTGCCGTCCGCCAGGTCGAGGCCGGCCCAGGGGTCGCCGGGGCGCAGCGTGACACGGAGCACCTGCGCCCAGGCGAGGCGGCGCGTCGTCGTGAGGTTGACGACCGTGACGCCGTCGCGGTCGGCGGTGACGCGGGGCCTGCTGAGGAGCACGGTGCCGGCGAGGACGAGGAGGCCGCAGCCGATGAACGCGCTCCGGTCGCCCCAGCCCCAGCTGACCGCGCCCTCCTGCGGCAGGAGGACGGCGACCAGCGTCAGGGCGAGGAGGACGGCCACGCCGATCGTGAGCAGCACGGCCCGGGTCACGGTCGGGCGGAACGTGACGGGGAGTGCGGGGACGGCCTGCCGGGGGCCGGGGGCGGTCACAGGCGGGCGGCGTGGATGCCGGTGCTGAGGATGGCGCGGGCGCCCAGCTCGTACAGTTCGTCCATGACGCGCTGGGCGTCCTGGACGGGCACCATCGAGCGGACGGCGACCCAGCCCTCGTCGTGCAGGCGGGAGACGGTCGGCGATTCGAGGCCCGGGGTGAGGGCGACCGCCTTGTCGACCAGTTCGGCGCGGATGTCGTAGTCCATCATCACGTAGCGGCGGGCGACGAGGACGCCCTGGAGGCGGCGCAGGAACTGCCGGACCTTCGCCTCCTGCGTCTCCTCGCCGGCGCGGCGGATCACGACCGCCTCGGAGTGGAGGATGGGCTCGCCGATGATCTCCAGGCCGGCGTTGCGCAGGGTGGTCCCGGTCTCCACGACGTCGGCGATGACCTCGGCGACCCCGAGCTGGATGGCCGTCTCGACCGCGCCGTCGAGGTGGACGACGGAGGCGTCGACCTCGTGCTCGGCGAGGTGGGCGGCGACGACGCCGGCGAAGGAGGTGGCGATCGAGAGGCCGCCGAACTCGCTCACGTCCGTCACGCCGCCGGGGCGGGTGGCGTAGCGCAGGGTCGAGGCGGCGAACCCGAGCTGCATGATCTCCTCGGCGTCGGCGCGCGAGTCGAGGAGCAGGTCGCGGCCGGTGATGCCGATGTCGAGGCGTCCGGAGCCGACGTAGATGGCGATGTCGCGGGGCCGCAGGTAGAAGAACTCGACCTGGTTGTCCTGGTCGATGAGGACCAGCTCGCGGCGGTCCTTGCGCTGCCGGTAGCCGGCCTCATGGAGCATGGCCGCCGCAGGCTCGGAGAGAGACCCCTTGTTGGGAACGGCGATGCGCAGCATGGGTCGGGCTTCTTTCCTGGTGTCGGTGGGGTGCGGAGCGGGCGGGGCGACGGCGGCCGCGTCGCGTGCGGACGCGGCCGGCGGGCGTCAGAGGTGAGCGTATACGTCGTCCAGGGAGATGCCCCGGGCGACCATCATGACCTGGAGGTGGTAGAGGAGCTGCGAGATCTCCTCGGCCGTGCGGTCGGTGCTCTCGTGCTCGGCGGCCATCCACACCTCGGCGGCCTCCTCGACGACCTTCTTGCCGATCGTATGGACGCCGGCGGCCACCAGTTCCGCAGTGCGGGAGGTTCCTGGGTCGCCGGTGGCGGCCTTCTGCCGCAGTTCGGCGAACAGCTCGTCGAATGTCTTGTTGGCCATGGTGGTACCAACCCTACGGCGTGCCGGAGGCCGGGACGCGCGCGGGTACGGTGACGGCGCGCAGCGCGGCGGCGGTGGCGACGGCGGCGGTGGCGGCCTCGTGGCCCTTGTCCTCGCGCGAGCCGGGCAGGCCGGCGCGGTCGCGGGCCTGCTCCTCGGTGTCGCAGGTGAGGAGGCCGAAGCCGACGGGGACCGCGTGGTCGACGGCGACGCGGGTGAGGCCCTGGGTGACGCCCTGGCAGACGTAGTCGAAGTGCGGTGTGCCGCCGCGGATGACGACGCCGAGGGCGACGACCGCGTCATGGCCGGAGCGGACCAGGGCCTCGGCGGCCACGGGGAGTTCGAAGCTGCCGGGGACGCGGACGACGGTGGGGTCGGGGATGCCGAGGCCGTCCAGGGCGCGGCGTGCGCCGGCCAACAGGCCGTCCATCACCGTCTCGTGCCACTGGGCGGCGACGACGGCGACGCGCAGCCCGCCGGCCTCGGCAACGGTCACGTCGGGGGCACCTGCGCCACTCATGGCGTTCTCCATTCTGCGATGTCGGTGTCGGGGGTCAGGCGTTGCGGCAGGGGCCGGCGACCGGGTCGGCGTCGAGCCAGGGCAGGTCGTGGCCCATGCGGTCGCGCTTGGTGCGCAGGTAGCGCAGGTTGTGCTCGCCGGGGGTGACGGGGACGGCCTCGCGCCCGGTGACGCGCAGGCCGTGGCGGGCGAGGGCCTCCCCCTTGGCGGGGTTGTTGGTGAGCAGCCGGACGGACCTGACGCCGAGGTCGGCGAGGATCCGGGCGCCGGCCGCGTAGTCCCTGGCGTCGGCGGGCAGGCCGAGTTCGACGTTGGCGTCGAGGGTGTCGCGGCCCCGTTCCTGCAGTTCGTAGGCGCGGAGTTTGGACAGCAGGCCGATGCCCCGCCCCTCGTGGCCGCGCAGGTAGAGGACGACGCCGCGCCCCTCGGACCGTACGCGTTCCAGGGAGGCGCGCAGCTGGGGGCCGCAGTCGCAGCGCCGTGAGCCGAACACGTCGCCGGTGAGGCATTCGGAGTGCATGCGGACCAGCACGTCCTCGCCGTCGCCGAGGTCGCCGGTGACGAGCGCGATGTGCTCGACGCCGTCCGGGCCGGCGCGGTAGCCGTGGGCGCGGAAGTCGCCGTGGGTGGTCGGCAGGGCGGTGACGGCCTCGCGGTGCACCGCCGGCGCCGCCTCGCCGCCGGCGGCCTCCGCGGCCTCGGCCGCCCTGCGGTGGGCGATCAGGTCCTCGATGGAGATGATCGTGAGGCCGTGCCTGCGGGCGAACGTCCGCAGGGCGGGGAGCCGCAGCATCGTGCCGTCCTCACCGGCGATCTCGACGACGACGGCCGCCGGGCGCAGCCCGGCCATGCGGGCGAGGTCCACGCCCGCCTCGGTGTGGCCGGGGCGCACGAGGACGCCGCCCGTGCGGGCGCGCAGCGGGAAGACGTGGCCGGGGCGGGAGAGGTCGGCGGGTGTCGCGGCCGGGTCGGCGAGCAGCCGGATCGTCGCGGCGCGGTCGGCGGCCGAGATGCCGGTGGTGACGCCGTGGGCGGCGCCGGCGTCGACCGAGACGGTGAAGGCGGTGGCCATCGACTCGGTGTTCTTGTCGACCATCTGCGGCAGGTCGAGGCGGTCCAGGTCGTCGCCGTCCATGGGCACGCAGATCAGGCCGCGGCACTCGCTCATCATGAAGGCGACGAGTTCGGGCGTGATGTGCTCGGCGGCCACCACGAGGTCGCCCTCGTTCTCCCGGTCGGCGCGGTCCACGACCACGACCGGCCGGCCGGCGGCGATGTCGGCGACGGCCCGGTCGACCGGGTCGAGCGGCCGGGCGGGGTCGGGCGGCCCGGGAGCGGCGGTGGGCGCGGTCATGCGGCGACTCCCTGCGCGGGCGCGGTGGTGGCGGGCGCCTGCGCGGTCCTGGTCTGGAGCCACCAGGCGCGCATGCCCCACAGGACGAGGGCGAAGTAGACGATGTAGACGAGCCCGGAGAAGGGCAGGCCGCTGTCGAAGTTCAGCGGGACGCCGACGAGGTCGACGAGGATCCAGGCGAACCAGAACTCCACGAGGCCGCGGGCCTGGGCGACCATCGCGACGAGCGTGCCGACGAAGATGTAGGCGTCGGGCCACGGGTTCCACGAGAGGTCGGGGTAGGCGCTGAAGAGGGAGCCGACGGCCAGGGTGCCGACGGCGGCGCCCGCGGCCAGCACGGCACGCTCCCGCCAGGTGGCGAACCTGACCCGGACCCCCGTGCCCGCGGCGGCGGCCTCGCCGTCGCCGGGGCGGCGGCCCGCGCGCCAGCTCCGCCAGCCCCACACGGCGACGACGATGACGACGAGCTGCTTGCCCATGCCGCCGCTGAGGTCGGCGGAGTAGTTGGCGGCGAGCAGGATCAGGCCGGACAGGAGCTGCACGGGCCAGGTGAGGACGGACCGCCGCCAGCCGAGGGCGAGAGCGGCGAGGCCGGCGAGGTTGCCGATCATGTCGGACCAGATGACGTGCTGGCCGAACACCTCGAACGCCTCGGAGTTGAGCGGGTCGATGAAGCTCATCGCGTGGTCTCCTGTCGGGGCTCCGGGGCGGCCCCCGTCTGCAGGTCGAACTGCCGGGCGAGGTACTTGGCGAGGACGTCCACCTCCAGGTTCACCGGCTCCCCCGGGCGGCGCAGGCCGAGGGTGGTCGAGGCGAGGGTGGTGGGGATGAGGCCGACGGTGAAGCTGTCGTCGCCGGCGGCCACGACGGTCAGGCTCACGCCGTCGACGGCGACGGAGCCCTTGTCCGCGACATAGCGCGCGAGGCCGGGCGGGAGCGCCACCGTGACGCTCTCCCACGCGTCGCCCGGGGTGCGGTCGACGACCGTGCCGACGCCGTCTACGTGGCCCTGCACGAGATGGCCGCCGAACCGGCCGCCGAGGGCGACGGGACGCTCCAGGTTGACGCGGTCGCCCGGGGCGAGGGAGCCGAGCGTGGTGCGGCGCAGGGTCTCGGCCATCACGTCCGCCGTGAACTCTCCCTCCCCGTGGGCGGCCACGGTGAGGCAGACGCCGTTGACGGCGATCGAGTCGCCGTGTCCCGCGTCCTCGGTGACGAGGCGGCCGCGCAGCCGCAGCCGGGCCGACGCGCCGGTGCTCTCCAGGGCGACGACCTCGCCCAGCTCTTCGACGATTCCCGTGAACATCTCACAACTCCTCGCGGGAGACGGAACGGTGGTGCGACCGCGCGGTCCTGCGACGGGCGTCCGGTGCGGCATGCGGCGGGAACACCGGCGCGCCGTGCGGGATTCCCCGGCCGTGGCCGGGCCGGTCCGCGGTCGTGCGAGGGTCGCGGGCACGGCGAGGCCCCGGCCGTGCGGCCGGGGCGGCATCGTGCTGGCGGGCTGCCACCGGGTCTCCTGCCGTCTGGGCACGACTCCGGGGCGTTGCGGGACACAGGACGGAACGGGCGCGCTCGCGCCGGCGGGGGCGCGCTCCACGGGGGAGGCACGGCGTCGCGGCACGGACGGCACCTGATCCGCCGCGCACTGCCTCCCATCCGGACTTTAACCGTCGGTCCAGGAATTTCACCTGGTCAACCGGCCGCTGGCAGCGGCCGGGTCGCGGACTGTAACCGCCGGTTCGGACTTTCACCGACCCCGGAGTGCGCGTTCGTCACTGGTACGCGTCCAGTCTGCCACGCGGCTGCGCGCCCCACACCCACTGTGGTCGGCGTCACAGCCCGTGGCGGGCGGTCAGTGCGGGATCGCCGGGCCGAACAGGTCGTCGCGTGCCGCGTCGAGGGCGGTGAGGAGGCCGCCGCCGAGCACCGGGCTGCCCGTCACCGTCGCCGGGCGCACCTCCGTGTCGAGCGGCGAGAGCCGGGCCAGCCCGCGCGCCACCAGGCCGGCGAGCGCGGTGCCGCCGGCCCGGCCGATCTCGCCGCCGAGGACGACGCAGCCGGGGTCGAGGACGGAGGCGACGCCGGCCACGCCGAGCGCGACACGGCCGGCCAGCCCGTCGAGGAACGCGGCGGCCTCCCCGGGCCCGGTGCCGTCCACGGCGGCGCGCACGGCGGCCTCGGCGGCGGGCGCGTCGTCCCCGTCCGGCACGTCGAGGCCGTGCCGCCTGGCGAGGTCGCACACGGCGGCGCTGCCCACCAGGGCGTGGAATCCGCTGTCGCAGTCGTCGGCGGACGGCAGGCCCCCCGTGCCGGGCACCGGGAGGAAACCGATCTCGCCGGCGCCGCCCGACGCGCCGCGCCGCAGCGCGCCGTCGAGGACGACGGCGGCGCCGATCCCGTGCCCGAGCCACAGCAGGACGAACGTGTCCCGCCCGGCGGCCGCGCCGACGCGGTGCTCGGCGATGCCGGCGAGGTTCACCTCGTTCTCCAGCACGAGGGGGCCTTCGAGCCGCGCGCGCAGGGCGGTGACGAGATCGCCGTGCCAGCCGGGCAGCGAGTGGGACGGGCGCAGGGCGCCGCTCGCGGGGTCGGCGAGGCCCGGCGCGCCCACGACGGCGGTGTGCACGGCGGGGACTCCGGCGGCCGAGACCGCGTCGTCGAGGGCGCCGAGGACCGCCGGGACCATGTGCCGCCCCGGGTCGGCGCCCCCGGGCGGCACGGGCAGGGTGCGCCGGGCGACGGTCCGCCCGGCGAGGTCGGCGACGGCGAAGGCGACCGAGGTGGTGCGCACGTCGAACGCGGCGACGTGCGCGCGGTCGGCGACCAGCCCGTAGAGCCGCGCCTTCGGTCCCCTGCGCTCCTCGCCCGCCTCGCCGACGACGGTGACCAGGCCGTCGTCGCCGAGCCGGGCGAGGAGGTCGGCGACGCTGGGACGGGAGAGGCCCGTCAGCTCGCGCAGCGCGGCCGCCGTGAGGGGTCCCTGCGCGGTGAGCAGGTCGAGGGCGATGCGGTCGTTGATGGCACGGGCTGTCCTGGGCGTCGCGGTACGCGCGGTCATGCGGGGGATCCTCGCAGTTTTTTTATCAGGAAGGTTTCCTGATAGTTTAGCGGCGCCTCGCACCCACGCCCCGCGCCCCGATCCCGGGCCCGAGCAGGAAGACGGACCGCACATGTCGCAGCCATCAGCCGCACCCGACCGGGAGCGCGTACGCCGCGCCCGCCGGGCGGTCGGCACCGTCTTCGCCCTGCACGGGGCGGTGGCGGGCAGCTTCGCCACGCGCATCCCCTGGATCCAGGAGCAGCTCGACCTGAGCGCCGCCCAGCTCGGCCTCGCCCTCGCGTTCCCCGCCTTCGGCGCCGCGCTCGCCATGCCGCTGGCGAGCCGGATGATGCACCGCTTCGGCGCGCGGGCCGCCCTGCGCTGGCTGCTCGCGATGTGGACGGCCGCCGTGGCGCTGCCCGCCCTCGCGCCCTCCCTGCCGGTGCTGTGCGCCGCGCTGATGGTGTACGGCGCCGCCTCCGGCGTGTCCGACGTCGCGATGAACGCCCAGGGCGTCGAGGTGGAACGGCACCACGGCCGCTCGATCATGTCCGGGCTGCACGGCCTGTGGAGCGTCGGCACGCTGCTCAGCTCGGCGCTCGGCGTCGCCGTCGTGCACATCGGCGTGGACGCCCGGGTGCACCTGCCCCTGGTCGCCCTCGCCCTGACGCTCGTGGGACCGGTGGTGTGCCGGCACCTGATCGACGTGCGGGCCGAACCGGAGGAGGAGCCGCCGCCCCGGTTCGCGCTCCCGCCGCGCTCCGCGCTGCTGATCGGCGTCGTGGGCATGAGCGCGGTGCTGGCGGAGGGCGCCAGCATGGACTGGTCGGGCGTCTATCTGCGGGACATGGCGGGCGCGTCCGAGACGATAGCGGCGGCCAGCTTCACGGCGTTCGCCTGCATGATGGGCGCGGCGCGGCTCACCGGCGACATGGTGGTGCGGCGCATCGGCCCGGTGCGCACGGCGCGGACCGGCTCGGTCGTGGCGCTCACGGGCGGTCTGCTCGTGGTGACCGCGAGGACGCCGGTCCAGGGCATCGCGGGGTTCGCGCTGCTCGGCATCGGGATCGCCACCGTGGTGCCCCTGGCCTTCGCGGCCGCCGGGCGCAGCGGTTCGAACCCGGGTCAGGCCATAGCCGGCGTCGCCACCGTGACCTACACGATGAACCTGCTCGCCCCCACGGTGATCGGCCTGATCGGTGACATGGCGACGCTGCGGGTGTCGTTCGTGGTGGTCACGGCGGGGACGGCCGTGTTCGGCCTGGCCGCCGGCGTGCTCGGTCCGCGCCGGGAGCGGACGGGGCCGGTCGCCGCGTCCCCCGTGCCGGTGGCCGGAGTGGGCGACTCGGCGGTCTGAGCCGGCGCGGTCAGCCGAAGGCGCGGACGGCCTGGTAGTACGTCCACGCCAGGGCGTCGCAGGACGCTCCCGATATGCCGGAGTACCGGTCGCAGACCCGTCCGAGGTCGGCGTAGAAGGCGCTGTCGAGCCGGGCCTTGTTGGCATCGAAGGCGCCGAGGTCCTTGTAGTTGCGGTACCCGAAGTCGTGGCGCGCGCAGGACGTCTCGAAGGGGAACCCGAGCGGGTTGTCCGGCGAGGTGGAGCAGTGGTCGGTGCTCCAGTCGAAGCCGTAGGCGCTCCAGGCGGACCGGTCGGCCCTGGCGGCGGCCCAGGACTGGTAACTGGCGGCGCTCGACTGCGTGAAGCCGGCCAGCACCTGGGCCTTGTCGGCCGGCGCGGCGCCGGCGGGCGCCGACGAGACGAGGACCGTGCCGGCCGCGAGCAGGGAGGCGGACAGGGCGGTGGCGAGCCGGTGGCGCGTACGCATGGGGGACCTCCGGTTTCCGGCGGCCCGCGCGAGGGGCCGCGCATCCGGAGAATGACGCTACGACCGACCGGGGCAATGGCCAACCCTCCGCGCATGCACACGAGTTGACCGCTCGGAGAACACCGTCCCGCCACCGGCCGCCCGTGCTCGCGGGCGACCGGTGGCGATGGCGCGTCTCGCCGCCGGACCGGCTCAGACGAGGATGACCCGGCGCCCGCGCGTGTGACCGGCCTTGCTGTCGATGTGCGCGGCGGCGGCCTCGGCGAGCGTGTACGACTTCCCGACCGGAATGTGGAGTTTCCCCCGCGAGACGAGGCCGGGCCGTCAGGCGGCGGTCGGGGCGTTCTGCACGGTCACGTTGATGCGGTTCCATGCGTTGATGGCGGCGATCGCCATCACGAGGACGGCCAGCGACTCCTCGTCGTAGTGGGCGGCCGCGGCCTCCCACACGTCGTCGGGGACGCCCGCGGGATTGTCGGGGATGCGGGTGGCGGCCTCGGCGAGGGCCAGGGCCGCGCGTTCCGCCTCGGAGTAGAAGGGCGCGTCCCGCCAGGCGGCGAGCGCGTGGAGGCGCTGGTCGGACACGCCGGCCTCGGCCGCCTCACGGGCGTGCATGTCGACACAGAAGGCGCAGCCGTTGATCTGGCTGACCCGCAGCCGGATCAGGTCGAGCGTCGTGCGCGGGACCGGCCCGGCGCCGATGGAGGACTCCAGGGCGTACATCGCCTTCAGGCCGTCGGCGGCGGGCTTGCGGATGCTCAGACGCATGCGGGTCTCCTCATTCGGGTGTTCCTGTAGCTTCGATATCCAGGTTCGGTGCGCGCAAGCACGCCGCTCCCCCGGTTGCGTTCCCCGGGGGCGGGCGCGGTCCTGCATTATCTGGATATTAGACGTCCAGGTGTTGAGTGGCAAGGCGAACCCGTCGTCCCGCCCCGGCAGTTGGCCGCGGGGGCGTCAGACGGGCAGTGCCCGCACCCAGGTCCGGTCGGAGGTGAGGTACGCGTCCACGGCGAGCCCGGCCTCGGCCAGCGTCGCCGCGAACTCCTCGTCCGTGTACCGGCGGGAGAGGAACGTCTGGGTCCACACCGCGTCCGGGAGGACGTACTCCACCCGTATCGAGGAGACCCCGGGGCCGGCCGGCTCGGCGGCGGCGACCCGCACCAGCATGTCCCCCGACCTGCTCTCCCTCGGCACGCGGTCGTGCCAGTCCGCGCCCTCGCGCTGGATCAGCACGCAGCCGTCGTCCGCGACATGGCGGCGGCAGGTACGCAGCAGCCCCCGCCGCACCGCCGGGTCGCCCGCGTGCACGAGGAACGACCCGAGCAGCACGGCGTCGAACCGCTCGCCGAGGTCGAGCGCCTCGATGGCCGAGCGCACCGTCCGCGCGCCCGTCACATGCGCCAGCATCTCCGCCGACTCGTCCACCGCCGTGACGGTGAAGCCGCGTTCGGCCAGCGGCCGGGTGATCCGGCCGACGCCGCAACCCAGTTCGAGGAGGCGGGCGCCGGCCGGGACGGCGCCGGCGACGACATCGGGCTCGTCGCCCGGCGCGAGGCGCAGGTAGAGGTCGACGGCGCAGCCGTCCGGTGTGATGGCGCCTGGGCCGGTGCCGCCGTACCCGGGCCGGTGGGTGGTGGTCATGCGCGCCAGCACACCACACCGGCCCGCCGTCCGGACAGGCCCTATGAGCAGATCGGGGCGTCGGTCGCGGTGTAGGACACGTAGACGATCTGCCCCTGAACGCCGTCGCCGTAGTACCGGCCCTGGCTGTCCCGGTACATGCCGGACAGGTTGCGCTCCGCCCCGTCGTACTTGATCTCGTTGCCGTCCCAGAAGAGGAAGTCGTCGGCCGTGCCGAAGGTCTTGGGACCGACGATGCCGTCGCCGTCCAGGCCGTGGTCCTCCTGCCAGGCCACGGTCGCCGCGTGGGTCACCGGCCCGAACATGCAGTCACGGTCCGAGCTCTCGAGATAGCCGTCGGCCCAGAGGATGCCCTGCCACATCCCCACCACGTTGTTGTACGAGTTCTGCGAGGTCGACAGCGGTCCCTCGTCCCCGAAGTCGTCCGTGATGACACCGGCGCCGACGACATACCCCTGGGCGACGCTCGCCTGCGCCGTGCTCGGCATGATCAGCCCGGCGACGGCCGCCGCCATGGCGACCCCGCCGACGAAACCGAGCCGTACCGTGTTCCTCTTCGGCATGCAGAAGCCCCCCTCGTCCCGTTTCCTGACTCAACTATCGGAGCCCCACCCGGAGTTGGTCAAGACCGCGTAAAGCAAGGGAGCCCCGTCCCGGCGGCGGGCCACCGCCGGGACGGGTACCGGCTACTGCCAGCTCGCGTGCAGCGGCTTGCCCTCCGCGTAGCCGGCCGCGCTCTGCACACCGATGACGGCCCGCTCCGCGAACTGAGCGAGCGTCGCCGCTCCCGCGTAGGTGCACGCCGACCGCACGCCCGCGACGATCGAGTCGATCAGGTCCTCCACGCCCGGCCGCGCCGGGTCGAGGAACATCCGGGACGTCGAGATGCCCTCCTCGAAGAGCCCCTTGCGCGCCCGGTCGTACGCCGACTCCTCGGCGGTGCGGTTGCGGACCGCGCGGGCGGACGCCATGCCGAAGCTCTCCTTGTACAGCCGGCCGTCCGCCGCCTGCTGGAGATCCCCGGGCGACTCGTGCGTGCCGGCGAACCAGGAACCGATCATCACGTTCGACGCGCCCGCCGCCAGCGCCATCGCCACATCGCGCGGATGCCGCACCCCGCCGTCCGCCCACACGTGCCGCCCGAGGCGCCGCGCCTCGGCGGCGCACTCCAGCACGGCGGAGAACTGCGGCCGGCCGACGCCCGTCATCATCCGCGTCGTGCACATCGCGCCCGGACCGACCCCGACCTTCACGATGTCGGCGCCCGCCTCGATCAGGTCGCGCGTGCCCTCGGCGGAGACCACGTTGCCCGCGACGACGGGCACCCCGGGACGGAGCGCCCGGACGGCGCGCAGCGCGCTGATCATCTGCTCTTGGTGCCCGTGCGCCGTGTCCACGACGAGGGTGTCCACTCCGGCGGCGAGCAGCGCCTCCGCGCGACCCGCGACGTCCCCGTTGATGCCGACGGCCGCGGCGACCCGCAGCCGGCCCCGGCGTCGGTGGCGGGCCGGTAGAGGGTGGCGCGCAGGGCGCCCTTGCGGCTGATGATGCCGACGAGCCGGCCGTCAGGACCGACGGCGGGCGCGATCCTGCGGTGCGCGGCGTCCAGCCGGCCGAATGCCTCCCGCGCGTCGAGCGACGCGTCCAGCACCAGCAGATCTGTCGACATGACCTCGCCCACCTGCGTGAACCGGTCGACGCCGGTCAGGTCGGCCTCGGTGACGACACCGACCGGCCGCTCCGCCGAGACGACGACGCCCGCGCCGTGGGCGCGCTTGGGCAGCAGCGCGAGGGCGTCGCCCACGGTCTGGGTCGGCGCCAGCGTGATCGGGGTGTCCAGGACGAGGTGCCGCTGCTTGATCCAGCCGATGACCTCGGTCACGACGTCCAGGGGAATGTCCTGCGGGATGACGGCGAGACCGCCGCGGCGGGCGACCGTCTCGGCCATCCGGCGGCCGGCGACGGCCGTCATGTTGGCGACGACGAGGGGGATCGTCGTCCCCGTGCCGTCGGGCGCGGCGAGGTCCACCGCGAGCCGGGACCCGACCGCGGAACGGCGGGGGACCATGAAGACGTCGTCGTACGTCAGGTCGTGCGCGGGCACGGAACCGTTCAGAAACTGCATGTCGCTCTCTCACCTGCTGCGTAGGTCGATCCGGCGGGTGGGGAGCTGCGGCTCCTACGCCATTGTCACCGATGACCGCACAAGGGGCCGAAGCGGGGACACACGCGCGGAACGGTCAGCCCGGCGGCGCGCCGTCCCCCCGAACGGGTGGGTCTGGGCGCCGGCCGGCCCGGGTAGGCATCCGCGGCCGGTGCCAGCGCCCCTCCACCGGCGCACGGCGGCGACCGGGGGCACGACGCACGGAAGGCGGCCCCGCGGGATGAGCGAGCAGCACAGGAGCACGGTCACCGGCCGTGTGAGCTTCGGCATCAAGACCACCCCCGCCCACATCCCCTACGAGGACCTGCTGCGCATCTGGGAGGAGGCCGACGGCGTCCCGCTCATCGAGCACGCCTGGCTGTGGGACCACCTGCTGCCGGTCTTCGGCCCGGCCGACGGCCCGGTCCTCGAGGGCTGGACCCTGCTGTCGGCGCTCGCCGCGCGGACCGGGCGCATCGGGCTCGGTCTCCTCGTCTCGGGGAACCGCGTGCGCCCGCCCGCGCTGCTCGCCAAGATGGCGGCCACCGTCGAGGTGATCTCCGGGGGCCGGCTCACCGTCGGCGTCGGTGTCGGCGCGACCGCCCGCGCCGGCGGTGCCGGCGGCGGCGTACCGGCGCGCAACCCCGCGGTCGACGAGTACGCGGCGTACGGCATCGGTCTCGTCCCGCCCGCGGAGGGCGTCGAGCGGCTGGCGGAGTCCTGCGAGATCATGCGACGCCTGTGGACCGAGGAGCGCGTGGACTTCCACGGCCGCCACTACCGCCTGCGCGGCGGCCACCTCGAACCCCGGCCGCGCCGCCACCTGCCGCTGCTCGTCGGCGGCGCGGGGACGCGGACCCTGCGGGTCGCCGCCGAGCACGCCGACATCTGGAACGCGCCCGGCCCCCCGCACAACGACGTGGCGTTCCTCGCCGAGCGCTCCCGCCTCCTCGACCGGCACTGCGAGGCCGCGGGCCGCGCGCCGGAGGCCGTCGTCCGTTCCGTGCAGACCCACGCGTCGGCGGCCGACCCGGGCCGTACGCGCGCCGTGGTGCGGGATCTGATCGCGGCCGGCTTCACGCACATCGTGCTGAGCCTGACGCCGCCGTTCGCCCCCTCCCCCGCCCGCTGGGCGGCCGAGGAGATCATCGAACCGGTGCTGGCCGGGCTGTCCGCGCCCGCCGGGGCGCCCTGACCGGTTCCGCGACGCGCGTCAGGCGTCGGGGTCGGCACGCTCCAGGGCGGGGCGGCGGCCGGCCGGCTGGGACAGCAGCCGGTCCGCGGCCGCCACGTCCGTCACCAGGCTGGTGACGAGGCCGGACCTGAGCACCGCGCCGATCGCGTCGGCCTTGCGCCGGCCGCCGGCGATCGCGACGACCTCCGGTATGCGCCGCAGCCGCTCGGCCTCCACGGTGATGCAGCGCTCCCCCAGGTCACGGCCGATCCGGCGGCCGTCGGCGGCGAAGAGGTGCGCCGACATCTCGGCGGCGATGCCGAGCGAGGCGTACTGCTCGCGCTCGGCCCGGCCGAGCATGTCGTGCACGGTGGAGATGCCCGGCTGCCAGGAGCCGATCGACACCGCCGCGATCGTCACCTTGTCGAAGTACTCGAACGCGGCGGCGATCCCGGCCTGCCGGCGCAGCGCCGCCGCCGTGGCCGAGTCGGGCAGCAGCATCGGCGCGTAGATCGGGTGCGCCTCGCCGCCGGAGACGGCCGCCGCGCGGCGGACCGCCTCGACGGAGCCGCGCTCGGCGGTGCCCGCGTCGTAGACGCCGGTGAGCTGCACCACCGTGCACGGCGGCAGGGACCGCAGCGCCTGCGCCATGTGGATGGTGGACCGGCCCCAGGCCAGGCCGAGGACGTCGCCCTCGCTGACGAGTTCGCCGAGGAGTTCGGCGGCCACCTCGCCCAGGTGCTCCGGGTCGGGGGTGTCGTCGACCGCCTCGGCCGGGGACTCGGCGACCACCACGTGCCGCAGGCCGTAGCGGGCGCGCAGGGCGTCGGACCGGTCGGCGTCCAGCTCGGCCGGGACCCGGATCTCGATGCGCACCAGGTCGTGCTCCACGGCCGACTCCAGGACCCGCGCCAC
The DNA here is from genome assembly GCF_004193175.1 of Streptomyces sp. RFCAC02. Lineage (NCBI taxonomy): Bacteria > Bacillati > Actinomycetota > Actinomycetes > Kitasatosporales > Streptomycetaceae > Streptomyces > Streptomyces sp. RFCAC02. The sequence continues at coordinate 495,645 of NZ_SAUH01000001.1, forward strand.
CTTGAACCGGCTGACCCCGAACTCGTCGGCGATCTGGATCTTGGACTTGCCCTCCAGATAGAAGCGGCGCGCCATGGCCGCCGCCTGCATCAGTTCGGCGGGCCCCATCCGTGGGGCTGACCTCCCGGTCGGCACCGCACTCACCTCACTGTCCTCGGCATCTCGTGATCCCGCTCACGCGTCGCGTTCCTCATCCTCGCAGATCCACGGGGATGCCGGTCCGCACCCGGCGCGGCGGGGGCGGGACGCTGCCGGATGGTCGCCCGCCGTTCACCCGGCGGCCGCGCGGGCGGCCGCCTCCTCGGCCTGCCGGCGCAGCGCGCCGACGGCGGCGGCCGGGTCGTCCGTCCCGTAGACGGCGGACCCGGCGACGAACACGTCCGCGCCGGCCTCGGCGCAGCGCTCGATCGTGGCCGCGGAGACGCCGCCGTCGACCTGGAGCCACAGGTCGAGGCCGTGCCGGTCGATGAGCTGCCGGGTGCGCCGGATCTTGGGCAGCATGATGTCGAGGAACGCCTGGCCGCCGAAGCCCGGCTCGACCGTCATGATCAGGATCATGTCCAGCTCGGGCAGGAGGTCCTCGTACGGCTCGATCGGGGTGGCCGGCTTGAGGGCGAGGGAGGCGCGGGCGCCCTTGGCCCGGATCTCGCGGGCCAGCCGCACCGGCGCCGCCGCCGCCTCGGCGTGGAAGGTGACGGACCCGGCGCCCGCCTCCACGTACGCCGGCGCCCAGCGGTCGGGCTGCTCGATCATCAGGTGGCAGTCCAGCGGGGTCCCGGTGGCCTTGGCCAGGGACTCGACGACGGGCACGCCGAGCGTCAGGTTGGGAACGAAGTGGTTGTCCATGACGTCGATGTGCAGCCAGTCGGCGCCCCGGACGGCCTCCGCCTCCTCGGCGAGCCGGGCGAAGTCGGCTGACAGCATGCTGGGGTTGATCTGTGCCATTGGCCAAGTATCACAGTCGGCCCCCGGCTTGCGCCCACCGGTGATCACGCGGTGCGGCGCAGCAGCGTCAGGTACATCGCGTCGGTGCCGTGCCGGTGGGGCCACAGCTGGATGTCGGGACCGTCGCCGAGGTCGGGGACGCCGGGCAGGAGCGGGCGGGCGTCGAGGCGTTCCGCCGAGATGCCGGACAGGTGCCGCAGGACGTCGGAGACGACCACGCGCGTCTCCGCGAGGTGCGGGGAGCAGGTGGCGTAGCCGACGACGCCGCCGGGCCGCACGGCTTCGAGCGCGCCGCGCAGCAGTCTGCGCTGCACGGCGGTGAGGCCGTCGATGTCCTCCGGGCGGCGGCGCCACCGCGACTCGGGGCGGCGGCGCAGGGCGCCGAGGCCGGTGCAGGGGACGTCCACGAGCACGCGGTCGAAGGCGCCGGGCCGCCACGCGGGGCGGGTGCTGTCGGCGGTGACGACCTGGTACGGGCCGGGGTTGCCGGACAGGGCGCGGGCGACGAGGCGGGCGCGGTGCGGCTGCCGCTCGGCGGCGAGGAGGGTCGCGCCGCGCTCGGCCGCGAGGGCGGCGAGGAGGGCCGCCTTGCCGCCGGGGCCCGCGCAGCCGTCGAGCCAGCGGTCGTCGCGGCCGGTGACGGGAGCGTTCGCGAGCGCGAGGGCGACGAGCTGGCTGCCCTCGTCCTGCACGCCGGCGCGGCCGTCCCGCACGGCGTCGACGGCGCCCGGCTCTCCGCCGTCGGCGAGCCGGACGGCGTAGGGCGACCAGCGGCCCGGCTCGGCGCTCGGCTCCTTCAGCAGCTCGTCGGCGGTGCTGCGGCCCGGCCGGGCGGCGAGGGTGACGTGGGGGCGCTCGTTGTCGGCGGCGAGGAGGGCCTCGATCTCGTCGCGTCCGCCGCCGACGGCGTCCCACAGGGCGGAGACGATCCACCGGGGGTGGGCGTGGGTGAGCGCGAGGTGGTCCTCGGGGTCCTCGTCGTAGGGCGGCGCGACGCGCTCCAGCCAGCCGTCGAGGTCGTGCGCGGACAGGCGGCGCAGCACGGCGTTGACGAACTTGGCGCGGCCGTCGCCCAGGACGCAGCGGGCCAGTTCGACGGTGGCGCTGACGGCGGCGTGGCCGGGGATGCGGGTGCCGAGGAGCTGGTGCGCGCCGAGCGCGAGGACGTCGAGGACCGGCGGGTCGACGTCGCGCAGGGGCCGGTCGACGCAGGCGGCGATGACGGCGTCGTAGGTGCCCTGGCGGCGGAGCGTTCCGTAGACCAGCTCGGTGGCGAGGGCGGCGTCGCGGCTGTCGAACCCGCCCGCCTCCTTGGCGCGGGCCAGCAGCGGCGGGAGGACCAGGTTGGCGTAGGCGCCGCGCTCGTCGACGGCCCGCAGGGCCTCGAAGGCGAGGATCCGCGCGGGGTCGCGGCGGGGACGGCGGTAGGGCCTGGGCTGGCTGCGCGGCCGATTGCTCACGTGAACGGTCACTCCGGCTGGTCGGGCGGGGCGGGGCACGGTCAAGCGTACGGGTGACGCCCGACCCGTCCCGCGTCACGGGGGGCGGGTGCGGGGCGCGCTCAGACGCCGAGGCGCTCGCCCGCCGCCACCCGGACACCGCGCGCCCAGTCGGCGGCGCGCATCGGCTTCCGGCCCTGCGGCTGCACCCACTCCAGCGCGACGGCGTGCGAGCCGGTGCCGACGTGCACGGTCTGCTTGGCGGCGGCCAGTTCCCCGGGGGCGAGGCCCTCGCGATCCGGCGCGGGGGTGAGCGCCCTGATCTTGAGCCGTTCGCCCCGGAAAAGGGTCCACGCGCCGGGCGCCGGGGTGCAGGCGCGCACGCGGCGGTGGACGGCGAGCGCGGGGACGGACCAGTCGACGGCCGCGTCCTCGACCGTGAGCTTGGGTGCCAGGGTGACGCCGTCCGCCGGCTGCGGGGCGGGCCGCAGCGAGCCGTCCTCGATGCCGTCCATCGTCGCCGCGAGCAGCCCGGCGCCGGCGAGGGCGAGCCGGGTCAGCAGGTCACCGCTGGTGTCGTCGGGCCGGATCTCCTCGGTGAGCACGCCGTAGACGGGTCCCGAGTCGAGGCCCTCCTCGATGAGGAACGTGCTGGCGCCCGTCATGTCGTCGCCCGCGAGGACGGCGTGCTGCACGGGCGCGGCGCCGCGCCAGGCGGGCAGCAGGGAGAAGTGGAGGTTCACCCATCCGTGGCGCGGGATCTCCAGCGCCGACTTCGGGAGCAGCGCGCCGTACGCGACGACGGGGCAGCAGTCGGGCGCGATGGCGCGCAGCCGGTCCTGGAAGGCGGGGTCGCGCGGGCGCTCGGGGCGCAGGATCTCGATGCCCGCCTCCCGCGCCCGTTCGGCGACCGGGCTGGCGACCAGGCGGCGGCCGCGTCCGGCCGGCGCGTCCGGCCGGGTGACCACGGCGGCGACCTCGTGCCGGTCCGACGCGAGCAGGGCGTCCAGGGCGGGGACGGCGACCTCGGGGGTACCGGCGAAGACGAGCCTCATCGTGGGTGTTCGACCTCTCGGACGGGTGAAGCGGGGCGACTGGCGGGTCAGTCTATGTCCGCCGCCGCACGCCCAGGTCAGGGGCGTGCAGGAGGCGTCCGGCGCCACGGAGTTGACGATGCGCCCCGGATGCGTGACTCCTGCACGCATGGCGCGTTGGTCAAGACAGATTGACCGATACGGGCCCGGCCGGGCCTGTTTCCCTTGACCACCGGTTCGAGAGGCTTGTTCATGGCCGACAACGCCACCCCCGACGCACAGGCGCGCACCAGTCTGCACCTCCTGGTACGCGACATCGAGCGGGTGCGCCGGCAGGTTGACGCGCTGCGCACCCTCACCGCACAGCTGGGCAATGTCTACCGCCCCCGCCGTACCGGCCCGTCCGCCGGTTTCGTCGTCTACGGCCGGGCGCCCGCGCCGACCGTCCGTCTCGCGCAGGAGCTGCGGGACAGCGTGGAGGCGCTCGTCACGGCGGCCGTCGACTTCGACCGGTCCCTCGGCTTCTCCTGGGACGCCGTCGGGTCCGCGCTCGGGGTGACGAAGCAGGCCGTGCACCGCCGGTACGGCACCCGGCGGCCGGCGAACGCGCCGCAGGGGCAGACCGCCGCGCGCGAGGGCGCCCGCGCCGAGCAGGCGCAGCCCGCGGTGCCGCCGCCGTCCCGGGGGCTGCCGGGCCGCGCGCTGCCGGGGCGGCCGGCGCCCGGCGACTCCCGCGCGGGCGCGCTCCCCGGCCAGCGGAACGTCTGACCGCCCCCGCCCGCGGGCGGGGTCAGCCGATGTCGCGCGGATCGATCACGATCCGCGCCGGGGGGGTGTCGCGACGGGCCAGCCGCAGGGCCTGGGCCGTTCTGAGGGCGGCGGCGAGCGCGTGGCCGCCGCCGGTCGGCACGCGGACGAGCACGCGTTCCCACTGCTCGCCGGGGGGCGGGTCACCGACGCGGCGGGGGCGGCCCGGCGGGAGCACGGGCAGCGGCACCGGGCCGAGGACCTGGGCGCCCGGCGGCAGCTCCGCCGTGGCCAGCAGGCCGGCGACGGCGTCCGGCGTTCCGGTGACGGCGGCCATCCGCGCGGCCGGGGGGAAACCGAGCGCGGCGCGGTCGGCCAGTTCGCGCAGGGCGTGGCCCGCCGGATCCCAGCGCACGAGGGCCTGGACGGGCCGCTCCCCCGGCTCCCCGAGCACCACGACGGTGCCGCCGTCGGCGCGCGGCCGGACGAGGGCGGCCGCGTTCATCCACAGGCGCAGGGCCTCCTCCCCGGCCCGCAGGTCCTGACGGCCGAGCAGCGCCCACCCGTCGAGCAGCAGCGCGGCCGCGTACCCGGAGCCCTCGGGCACGGGCTCGGCGCCGGGGGTGCTGACGACGAGGGCCGGCCGGTCGGGCACGGTCGCGAGGACGTGGTCGCGGCCGGAGGTGCGCACCGGCACGGCGGGGAACGCGCGGCCCAGCTCCTCGGCGGTGCGCCGGGCGCCGATGACGACGGCGCGCAGCCCGGTCGCGCCGCATTCGGGGCACCGCCGGGCGGGTTCCGGCGTCCCGCACCAGGCGCACGCCAGGGCCTCGGCGGGGCCGGTGGCGGCGAGCGGCCCGTGGCAGCGCGCGCAGCGGGCGGGGGCGCGGCACCGGTCGCAGGCGAGGCGGGGGGCGTAGCCGCGCCGGGGGACCTGGACGAGGACCGGGCCGTGCGCGAGGCCGTCGCGCAGGGTGCCCCAGGCGAGGCTGGGCAGCCGGGCGGTACGGGCGGCCGGGTCGCGAGACTCGTCGCCGTCGCCGGTGGTGCGGACCAGGGGGGCGACGGCGCGGACCGTCGCCCGGTCGGCGGCGAGGGGGCGCGCCCAGCCGGTCTCGACGAGCTGGGCGGCCTCGGCGGTGTGGCTGTGGCCGCCGAGGAGGAGGGCGGTGTGCTCCTGGGCTGAGCGCAGCACGAGGACGTCCCTGGCGTGGGGGCGCGGCGCGTTGTCGTCGTGGTGGGCGGTGTCGCCGTCGTCCCACAGGACGACCAGGCCGAGGCCGGTGACCGGCGCGAACATCGCCGCCCGCGTGCCGACGACGCAGCGCACGGCGCCCCGGTTGACGGCGAGCCATCTGCGGTAGCGGGCCTCGGGGCCGGCGTCGGCGGTCAGCAGGACGTGGTGCCCCGGGCCGATCAGGCCGGTGAGCGCGGCGTCCACGCGCGCGGCGGCGCGGCCGTCCGGCAGGACGGCGATGGCGCCCCGGCCGGCGGCGAGCGCGGCGGCGAGGGCGCGGGCCAGCTCACGCGGCCAGCCGGGGCCGGGCAGGGCCGTCCACACGGCGCGCGGCGCGCGGCCGTCCGCCAGCGCCCCGAACCAGCCGGCCGCGCCGGGGTAGCGTGCCCAGCCGGCGGGCTCCGGCACGGGCGGCGGGGCCGGTGCCGGGGGCGACGGCGCCCGTTCGGCGCGGGCCATCCGCGGCGGGACGGCGAGCTGCACCACGTCGGCGAGGGAGCCGGCGTACCGGTCGGCGACGGCCCGGCACAGCCCGAGGAGCGCGGGCGTGAGGACGGGCTCGGGCGACAGGACCTGCGCGAGGGGCGCCAGGACGCCGGGGAAGTCGCTGTCGGCACGGCGCTCGACGACGAAGCCGTTGATCAGCCGGCCGCCCTCGCGGCGGCCGTCGCGCTGGCCCGCGCCGAACCTGACGCGCACCCGCACCCCGGGGCGGGCGTCGGCGTCCATGGCGGCGGGGACCGCGTAGTCGAAGAGACGGTCGAGGTGGGCGAGGCCCTTGTCGACGAGGACACGGGCCACCGGCAGGTGCTCGGCGAGGGGCGCGTCGCGCCAGGTACGGGGCCGGGCGCGCGGCGGACGGGCGCGGTGCGCCGCCCGGCCGACGAGGGCGAGCTGCTCCCCGCCGCCCGGCCCGCGCTCTTCCCCGCTCACGGTGTCCAGTGAAGCAGACGGCTCGGACACGGCCCGCCGCCCGGAGCGGCGGGCCGGAGGTGTCCGGTCAGACCCCGGCGACGGCCCGCAGCGCGTCGACGCGGTCGGTGCGCTCCCAGGTGAAGTCCGGCAGCTCGCGGCCGAAGTGGCCGTAGGCGGCGGTCTGCGAGTAGATGGGGCGCAGGAGGTCGAGGTCCCGGATGATCGCGGCGGGCCGCAGGTCGAAGACCTCGGTGATGGCCTGCTCGATCCGCTCGACGGGCACGGTGGCCGTGCCGAAGGTCTCCACGAACAGCCCGACCGGCTCGGCCTTGCCGATGGCGTAGGCGACCTGGACCTCGCAGCGGCCGGCGAGGCCCGCGGCCACGACGTTCTTGGCGACCCAGCGCATCGCGTACGCGGCGGAGCGGTCGACCTTGGACGGGTCCTTGCCGGAGAACGCGCCGCCGCCGTGGCGGGCCATGCCGCCGTACGTGTCGATGATGATCTTGCGGCCGGTCAGGCCCGCGTCGCCCATCGGGCCGCCGACCTCGAAGCGGCCGGTCGGGTTGACCAGGAGGCGGTAGCCCTCGGTGTCGAGCTTGATGCCGTCGCCGATCAGCGCCTTCAGCTCCGGCTCGACGACGAACTCCTGGATGTCGGGCGCGAGCAGCGAGTCCAGGTCGATGTCGGAGGCGTGCTGGCTGGAGACGACCACGGTGTCGAGGCGGACGGCCTTGTCCCCGTCGTACTCGATGGTGACCTGCGTCTTGCCGTCGGGCCGCAGGTAGGGGATGGTGCCGTTCTTCCTGACCTCGGACAGGCGGGCGGAGAGACGGTGCGCCAGCCGGATCGGCAGCGGCATCAGCTCGGGCGTCTCGTCGCAGGCGTAGCCGAACATGAGGCCCTGGTCGCCGGCGCCCTGCCGGTCGAGCTCGTCCTCCTCGCCGCCGACGCGGGTCTCGTAGGCGGTGTCCACGCCCTGCGCGATGTCGGGCGACTGGGAGCCGATGGACACCGAGACGCCGCAGGACGCGCCGTCGAAGCCCTTCTTGGACGAGTCGTACCCGATCTCCAGGATCTTGCCCCGCACCAGCGTCGCGATGTCCGCGTACGCCTGCGTGGTGACCTCGCCGGCGACATGCACCAGACCGGTGGTGATCATGGTCTCGACGGCGACCCGGGACGCCGGGTCCTCCTTGAGGAGCGCGTCGAGGATCGTGTCGCTGATCTGGTCGGCGATCTTGTCGGGGTGACCCTCGGTCACCGATTCCGAGGTGAAGAGGCGGCGGGACACATCGCTCCCTGGGTTGCAGCGGCTGCTGACTGATATGGCTGACGACCGCCCGTGACGGGCACGGGGCCGGCGTCAGTCTATCCGGCGTGCGGTCGGCCCGGCGCGAAGGACCTGCGGTGGCCGTGTCCGGCACCGCCGCCCCTCACCGGCCGGTTCAGGGTATCCGGCGCCGTCCGGGCACCGGAAGGCGCGGACCGCTCCGCGAGACGCGCTCCCGGCGCGGGTGGTCGCGCGCGGGCGGTCAGGCCGCGGCCCAGCGGCGCGCCACCGCGTCCCAGACCCGGTCGGCGAGGTCCTCCTTCGGGCCGCGCGGGACGGGCGTCTCACCGCCGTCCGCGTCGAGGATGACCGCCTCGTTCTCGTCGCTGCCGAAGCCGAGGCCGCCGCCGACGCGGTTCACGACGAGGAGGTCGCAGCCCTTGCGGGCGAGCTTGGCGCGGCCGTTCGCGAGGACGTCGTCCGTCTCGGCGGCGAAGCCGGCCACGACCCGGCCGGGGCTGCGGTCGGCCGCGAGCCCGGCGAGGACGTCGGGGTTGCGGACCAGCGCGATGGGCGCCGGGTCCTCGCCGTCACGCTTCTTGATCTTCCGCGCTGACGTCTCGGCGGGGCGGAAGTCGGCGACGGCGGCGGCCATCACGACGGCGTCGGCCCCGGCGGCGGCCGCGCGGACCGCGGCGCCCAGCTCCTCGGCGGTGCCGACCGGCACGACCCGGACGCCGGCCGGGTCGGGCAGCGCCGTGTTGGCGGCGACCAGGGTGACCCGGGCACCGCGCGCGGCGGCGGTCGCCGCGAGGGCGTACCCCTGCTTGCCGGACGAGTGGTTGCCGAGGTAGCGGACCGGGTCGAGGGGTTCGCGGGTGCCGCCGGCGCTGACGACGACGTGCCGGCCGGCGAGGTCCCGCGCGCCGGCGCCCGCGCCGCGCGCGACGACCCGGCGGCAGAACGCGAAGATCTCCGCCGGGTCGGGCAGCCGGCCCCGGCCGGTGTCGGCACCGGTGAGCCGCCCCTCGGCCGGCTCGATCACGAGCGCGCCGCGGCGGCGGAGCGTGGCGACGTTCTCCACGGTCGCGGGGTGCTCCCACATCTCGGTGTGCATGGCGGGCGCGAAGACGACCGGGCAGCGGGCGGTGAGCAGGACGTTGGTCAGGAGGTCGTCGGCCCGCCCGCCGGCCGCGCGGGCGAGCACGTCGGCGGTGGCGGGGGCGATGACGACGAGGTCGGCCTCCTGCCCGAGCCGCACGTGCGGGACCTCGTGCACGTCCTCCCAGACCTCGGTGGCGACCGGCTGCCCCGAGAGCGCCGACCAGGTGGCTGCGCCGACGAACCGCAGCGCCGACGCCGTCGGCACGACCCGTACGGCGTGCCCCGACTCGGTGAACCGCCGCAGCAGCTCGCACGCCTTGTAGGCGGCGATTCCGCCGCCCACCCCCAGCACGATCCTGGGCTGGCCCATCCTCGGCCCTCTCTGACTCGGCGGTGGTCACACGTCGAGCCCGGCAGCGGTCGGCTGCCGGGCTCGCGACGGGTTCGTGGAAGACCCCGGGCCTAGTCCGTGGCGCCTTCGACGGCCTCGGAGGTGAGGAGGCCCGCGTTGATCTCGCGCAGCGCGATGGACAGCGGCTTCTCGTGCACGTGGGTGTCCACGAGCGGGCCGACGTACTCCAGGAGGCCCTCACCGAGCTGGGAGTAGTAGGCGTTGATCTGCCGCGCGCGCTTGGCCGCGTAGATGACCAGGCTGTACTTGGAGTCGGTGGCCTCCAGGAGCTCGTCGATCGGCGGGTTGATGATGCCCTCGGGCGTGGTCATGGAGGAGGACACGCTTCGCCTTTCCTGGACGGTATCTCCGGACGGTCCGGGCGGATCCCGCCGCGGACGGTCACAACTGCGGACAGTCGTGACTCAACGAATCAAGGCTAGCAGTTCGGCCGCGACGTCCTCGACCGAGGTGTTCACCAGGGTGACGTCGAACTCCGGCTCGGCCGCCAGCTCCGTACGGGCCGCGGCGAGGCGGCGTTCGATGACCTCGGGCGGCTCCGTGCCGCGGCCGGTGAGGCGGCGCACCAGTTCGTCCCAGCTGGGCGGCGCGAGGAACACGAGCCGCGCCTCCGGCATCGAGGCGCGGACCTGGCGGGCGCCCTGGAGGTCGATCTCCAGGAGCACCGGCTCCCCCCGCTCCAGCCGTGTCAGCACGGCGCGGCGGGGGGTGCCGTAGCGGTTGCCCGCGAACTCGGCCCACTCCAGCAGCTCGCCGTTGGCGACCAGTTTGTCGAACTCCTCGTCGTCCACGAAGAAGTACTGGACACCGTGGCGTTCACCGGGCCGGGGCCGCCGTGTGGTGGCGGAGACGGACAGCCACAGTTCGGGGTGGGCGTTGCGCAGATGGGCGACGACCGTGCTCTTGCCGACCCCTGAGGGGCCGGAGAGCACGGTCAGTCGCGGACGATCGGTCATGCGGCGATTATCGCGGTTCCCGGCACGAGGGGGAAACCTCAGGCGGCGCCGGAGCCGAACTCGCGCTCCAGCGCGGCGATCTGGTTGGAGCCGAGACCGCCGACCCGGCGGCTCTCGGAGATGCCGAGGCGCTCCATGATCTGCCGCGCGCGCACCTTGCCGACGCCGGGCATCGACTCCAGCAGGGCGCTCACCTTCATCTTGCCGATGACAGCGTTCTCCTGGCCCTGCTTGATGACCTCGTGCAGCGAGGCGCCGGAGTGCTTGAGCCGATTCTTGACCTCGGCGCGCTCCCGGCGAGCCGCGGCGGCCTTCTGAAGCGCGGCTGCGCGCTGTTCAGGGGTAAGGGGTGGAAGAGCCACGCCTACGTCACCTCGGTTGTCGAACTGTCGGATACGGAACGGTGAGGAACCTAACGGCACCGCACCGGCGGGGCAACGAGCAACGCGCCCGGCTGCCCCGCTCTCGGTGGAGACTAGCGGTGCGCACGGCGTTTAGTCAGCGGGAATCGACAAAAAGTCCAGGTCAGCTCCGCAACGCCGGTGACATGTCGGACATATCACCGCGCCGCGCCCCGGCCGTGTGCGAGGGGTTCCGGGTGGTCACGCTCCGCATCCGGTGTGGCGCGCGATGAGTTCCACCTCACGGGCCGCCGCGTCACGCAGCGCCCCAGTGTCGGGGCCGTGCTTGAGGACACCGCGGCTGATGGAGGGCAGCGCGTTCCCCACGGCGGGGCCGAACACCCGCGGGAGATCGGCCGCCGTGGCGCCCTGCGCGCCGATGCCGGGCGCGAGGAGCGGCCCGTTGACGGCGAGCGCGGCCGGGTCGGGCGGCGCGGCACCGAGCGTGGTGCCCACGACCGCGCCGAACGATCCCATGGGCGCCGCGTCCCCGTTCTCCGCGCGCAGCCGGTCCAGGACGAGCCGGCCGAGCGGTGTGCCGTCGGCGGTGACGGCCGACTGCACCTCGGCGCCCTCGGGGTTGGAGGTGAGGGCGAGCACGAAGACTCCGGCGCCGGTGGCGGCGGCGAGGTCGAGGGCGGGGCGCAGCGCCTCGTAGCCCAGGTACGGGTTGAGGGTCACCGCGTCGGAGCGCAGGGGGGCGCCGTCGCCGAGGTAGGTGGCCGCGTAGGCCGCGAGGGTGGAGCCGATGTCGCCACGCTTGGCGTCCATGAGGACGAGCGCCCCGGCCGCGCGGGCGTCCCGCACGGTGCGCTCCAGCACGGCCACGCCACGGGAGCCGAACCGCTCGAAGAACGCGCTCTGGGGCTTGAGGACGGCGACCCGTTCGGCGAGGGCCTCGACGACGGTGCCGGCGAAGCGTTCGAGCCCGGCGATGTCGTCGGTGAGGCCCCACCGCTCCAGCAGCGCCGCGTGCGGGTCGATTCCGACGCACAGCGGGCCGCGCGTGTCCATGGCGCGGCGCAGGCGCGCGCCGAACGGCTCGGGCGCTGCCGCGTCCTGCGGTGTGCGCGGGGCGGGGGCTGCCGTCATGCGGGGGTCCTTCCTGCGTGGGCGCCGACCGCGTCGGCGAGGGTCGTGTACGGGCTGGCCGCGAGCCGCTGGGCGAGGCCGCGGTGCAGCGTGCGGACCCAGGCGGGGCCGGCGTAGATGAAGCCGCTGTACCCCTGGACGAGGGTCGCGCCGGCGAGGATGCGCGCCCACGCGTCGTCGGCGGTCTCGATGCCGCCGACGCCGACGAGCGTCACCCGGTCGCCGACCCGCCGGTACAGGCGGGACAGGACGGCGAGGGACCGTGCCCTGAGCGGGGCGCCCGAGACGCCGCCGGCGCCGAGGGCGGCGACGGCCTCCGGGGAGGTGGTCAGCCCCGCGCGGGAGATCGTCGTGTTGGTGGCGATGATGCCGTCGAGTCCCAGTTCCACGGCGAGGTCGGCGACCGCGTCGATGTCCTCGTCGGCGAGGTCGGGCGCGATCTTGACCAGCAGCGGGACACGGCGGCCGGTCACCGTGCGGTCGGCGGCCTCCCGTACGGCGGTCAGCAGGGGCCGCAGCCGGTCGGTGGCCTGGAGGTCGCGCAGCCCCGGGGTGTTGGGAGAGGAGACGTTGACCACCAGGTAGTCGGCGTACCGGGCGAGGCGTTCCGCCGAGGTGACGTAGTCGGCGACGGCCTCGGCCTCCGGGACGGCCTTGGTCTTGCCGATGTTGACGCCGACGACGGGCCCGCCGCGCCGCCGGCCCCGGCGGGCCAGGCGGACCGCCACGGCCGCCGACCCGTCGTTGTTGAAGCCCATGCGGTTGAGCAGGGCGCGGTCGCGGACCAGCCGGAAGAGGCGGGGCCGCGGGTTGCCGGGCTGCGGGCGGCCGGTGACGGTGCCGATCTCCACGTGGTCGAAGCCGAGCAGGGCGAGCCCGTCGATGCCGACCGCGTTCTTGTCGAAGCCGGCCGCGAGGCCGAAAGGACCCGGCATCCGCAGGCCGAACGCCGTCACGGCCAGCTCCGGGTGCGGCGGCGCGAAGGCCGCCGCCACCGCCGCCCGCGCCACGGGGACGCGGGCGGCGGTGCGGATGAGCCCGAACGCGAGCCGGTGCGCGCGTTCGGCCTCGATCCGGACGAGGACTCGCCGGTAGAGCGCGTCGTAGAGACTCACGCGGCTCACCTGGCGCGGGCGGCGGTGAGGTCCCGCGCGTGGTCCTGGAGCGAACGCACCGAGATGTCGCCCCGGCCGAGCGCGTCGATGCCCTGGACGGCCGCGGCGAGCGCCTGGACCGTCGTGAGGCACGGCACGCCGCGCGCGATGGCGGCGGTGCGGATCTCGTAGCCGTCGAGGCGGCCGCCCGTGCCGTAGGGGGTGTTGACGATGAGGTCGACCTGGCCGTCGTGGATGAGCTGGACGATGGTCGGCTGGCCCTCGGGACCCGGTCCGTCGCCGTGCTTGCGGACGACGGTGGCGTGGATGCCGTTGCGCCGCAGGATCTCGGCGGTGCCCGCGGTGGCCAGCAGCTCGAAGCCGTGCTCCACGAGGGCGCGGGCCGGGAAGATCATCGCGCGCTTGTCGCGGTTGGCGACCGAGACGAAGGCGCGGCCCTTCGTCGGCAGCACCCCGTAGACGGCGGTCTGCGACTTGGCGTACGCCGTGCCGAAGACCGTGTCGATGCCCATGACCTCGCCGGTGGAGCGCATCTCGGGGCCGAGCACCGTGTCGACGCCCCTGCCGTGGACGTCGCGGAAGCGCGACCACGGCATGACGGCCTCCTTGACGGAGATCGGCGCGTCGAGCGGGAGGGTGCCGCCGTCCCCCTCGGCCGGGAGCATGCCCTCGGCGCGGAGCTGGGCGACGGTGGCGCCCAGCGAGATGCGGGCCGCCGCCTTGGCGAGCGGCACGGCGGTCGCCTTGGAGGTGAACGGGACCGTCCGGGAGGCGCGCGGGTTGGCCTCCAGGACGTAGAGGATGTCGCCGGCCAGGGCGAACTGGATGTTGATCAGTCCGCGGACGCCGACGCCCCTGGCGATGGCCTCGGTGGAGGCGCGCAGCCGCTTGATGTCGTGGGCGCCCAGCGTCATCGGCGGGAGGGCGCAGGCCGAGTCGCCGGAGTGGATGCCGGCCTCCTCGATGTGCTCCATCACGCCGCCGAGGAACAGCTCATCGCCGTCGTACAGGGCGTCCACGTCGATCTCGATCGCGTCGTCGAGGAACCGGTCGATGAGGACCGGGTGCTCCTCGATGAGGCCGGCGTGCTCGCGCAGGTAGGCGGCGAGCGCGGGCTCGTCGTACACGATCTGCATGCCGCGCCCGCCGAGGACGTAGCTCGGGCGCACCATCACCGGGTAGCCGATGCCGGCGGCCGTCTCGGCGGCCTCCTCGAAGGAGAACGCGGTGCCGTACTTGGGCGCGGGCAGCCCGGCCTCCGCGAGGACGCGGCCGAACGCGCCCCGGTCCTCGGCGAGGTGGATCGCCTCGGGCGAGGTGCCGACGACGGGCACGCCGTTGTCCTTCAGGGCCTGCGCGAGGCCCAGCGGCGTCTGGCCGCCGAGCTGCACGATGACACCGGCGACCGGTCCGGCGAGGGTCTCGGCGTGGACGATCTCCAGGACGTCCTCCAGGGTGAGCGGCTCGAAGTACAGCCGGTCGGAGGTGTCGTAGTCGGTGGAGACGGTCTCCGGGTTGCAGTTGACCATGACCGTGTCGTAGCCGGCCTCGCTGAGCGCGAAGCAGGCGTGGACGCAGGAGTAGTCGAACTCGATGCCCTGGCCGATGCGGTTGGGTCCCGAGCCGAGGATGAGGACGGCCGGCCGCTCGCGCGGGGTGACCTCGGTCTCCTCGTCGTAGGACGAGTAGAGGTACGGGGTGCGGGCGGCGAACTCGGCGGCGCACGTGTCGACCGTCTTGTAGACCGGGCGCACGCCGAGGGCGTGCCGCACCTGGCGGACGACCTCCTCGCTCAGGCCGCGGATGGCGGCGATCTGCGCGTCGGAGAAGCCGTGCCGCTTGGCGGTGGCGAGCAGGCCGGGCTCCAGCTGCTCGGCGTCGGCGATCTCCCGGGCGATCTCGTGGACGAGGAAGAGCTGGTCCACGAACCACGGGTCGATGTGCGTCGCGGCGAAGACCTCGTCGGGCGTCGCCCCGGCGCGGATGGCACGCATGACGGTGGCGAGGCGGCCGTCGGTGGGGACGGCGGCGAGGCGCAGCAGGGCGTCCTTGTCGCCGAGGGAGGCCGGGTCGCCGCCGAAGTCGAACGCGGCGCCCTTCTTCTCCAGGGACCGCAGGGCCTTGCCGAGTGCCTCGGTGAAGTTGCGGCCGATCGCCATGGCCTCGCCGACGGACTTCATGGTCGTGGTGAGCGTGGCGTCGGCGGCCGGGAACTTCTCGAACGCGAACCGCGGGACCTTGACGACGACGTAGTCGAGCGTCGGCTCGAACGACGCCGGGGTCTTCTCGGTGATGTCGTTGGGGATCTCGTCGAGCGTGTAGCCGATGGCGAGGCGCGCGGCGATCTTCGCGATGGGGAAACCGGTGGCCTTGGAGGCGAGCGCCGACGAGCGGGAGACGCGCGGGTTCATCTCGATGACGACGATCCGCCCGTCGTCCGGGTTGACGGCGAACTGGATGTTGCAGCCGCCGGTGTCGACGCCGACCTCGCGGATGACGGCGATGCCGATGTCGCGCAGGATCTGGTACTCGCGGTCGGTGAGCGTCATGGCCGGGGCGACCGTGATCGAGTCACCGGTGTGGACGCCCATCGGGTCGAAGTTCTCGATGGAGCAGACGACGACCACGTTGTCGTTGCGGTCACGCATCAGCTCCAGCTCGAACTCCTTCCAGCCGAGGATGGACTCCTCCAGCAGGACCTCGGTCGTCGGGGACAGCGCGAGGCCCTGCCCGGCGATGCGCCGCAGCTCGTCCTCGTCGTGCGCGAACCCGGAGCCGGCGCCGCCCATGGTGAACGAGGGGCGGACCACGACCGGGTACCCGCCGAGCTCGTCGACGCCCGCCAGGACGTCGTCCAGCGTGTGGCAGATGACGGAGCGCGCGGACTCGCCGTGGCCGACCTTCTCGCGCACGGCCTCCACGACGCCCTTGAACGCCTCGCGGTCCTCGCCCTTCTGGATGGCGTCGACGCTGGCGCCGATCAGCTCCACGCCGTAGCGCTCCAGGGTGCCGGCCTCGTGCAGGGAGATCGCGGTGTTGAGCGCGGTCTGACCGCCGAGGGTCGGCAGCAGGGCGTCCGGCCGCTCCTTGGCGATGATCTTCTCGACGAACTCGGGGGTGATCGGCTCGACGTACGTGGCGTCGGCCATCTCCGGGTCGGTCATGATCGTGGCCGGGTTGGAGTTCACGAGGATGACGCGCAGTCCCTCGGCCTTGAGCACCCGGCACGCCTGCGTGCCCGAGTAGTCGAACTCGGCGGCCTGGCCGATCACGATCGGCCCGGAGCCGATCACCAATACGGACTGGATATCCGAACGCCTAGGCACGCGGGTCCTCCATCAGGGAAACGAAACGGTCGAACAGGTAGGCGGCGTCGTGCGGACCCGCAGCCGCCTCGGGGTGGTACTGGACGGAGAAGCCGGGCCGGTCCAGGAGCCGCAGGCCCTCCACCACGTTGTCGTTGAGGCAGACGTGGGAGACCTCGGCGCGCCCGTAGGGGGTCTCGGACGGGCCGTCCAGGGGGGCGTCCACGGCGAAGCCGTGGTTGTGGGCCGTGACCTCCACCTTGCCGGTGACCAGGTCCTTCACCGGCTGGTTGATGCCCCGGTGGCCGTACTTCAGCTTGAAGGTGCCGAAGCCGAGGGCGCGGCCGAAGATCTGGTTGCCGAAGCAGATGCCGAACAGCGGGGTGTTGTGCTCCATGACGCCGCGCATCAGCTCGACGGGGTGGTCGGCGGTCGCCGGGTCGCCGGGGCCGTTGGAGAAGAACACGCCGTCGGGCGACGTGGCGTACACCTCGTCCAGGCTCGCGGTGGCGGGCACGACGGTGACCTCGATGCCGCGCTCCGCCATGCGGTGGGGCGTCATGCCCTTGATGCCGAGGTCGACGGCGGTGACCGCGAACCGCTTGCGGCCGATGGCCGGCACGGTGTACGGCTCGGTGACGGCCACCTCGGCGGACAGGTCGGCGCCGGACATCGCCGGCGCGGACCGCACGCGTGCGAGGAGTGTCTCCTCGCCGGCGCCGGCGAGCGCGGGACCGGAGAAGATCCCGGCCCGCATCGCGCCGCGCTCGCGCAGGTGGCGGGTGAGGGCGCGGGTGTCCACGCCGCTGATGCCGACGACGCCCTGGGCCGTCAGCTCGTCGTCCAGGGTGCGGACGGACCGCCAGTTGGACGGCGTACGGGCGGGGTCGCGGACGACGTACCCGGAGACCCAGATGCGGCGGGACTCGGGGTCCTCGTCGTTGACACCGGTGTTGCCGATGTGCGGGGCCGTCATGACGACGATCTGACGGTGGTACGAAGGGTCGGTCAGGGTCTCCTGGTACCCGGTCATGCCGGTGGAGAAGACCGCTTCCCCGAAGGTCTCCCCCACAGCGCCGTACGCCTGGCCGCGGAAGGTGCGGCCGTCCTCAAGGACGAGCAGCGCGGGGGTCGGACTGGCTGTGGTCATCGTGCGCCTTCTTCGCTGTGGTGCTGCGCCGGGACCGGATCGGGTTCCCAGGCGGGGGGCGTGTAGGAGCCGAGGGCGTCCACCCAGGCGGTGTGCTCGGCGGCGGTGTCCGAGCGGAAGCCGGAGTCGAGCAGGCGGTCGCCGTGCTCCCAGGTGATCACCAGCAGGCCGCCCTCGGTGAGGACCTTGCCGGCGATGCCCTTGTCGAGCCGCGCGCCGCGCAGCCGCTCGGCCGGGATCAGGAAGTCACCCGCGCCGGTGCCACGGACGGTGACCCCGGCGTCCGTCAGGTCGAGCCGGACGCGGCTGCGGACGCCGAGGCCGCGCGCCACGATCCGGTCGAGCCACCGGCCGGCGGTGGTCGAGCCGTGGTAGCGGCCGGTGAGGGTGAGCCGGGCGCCGGCCGCCGGGTCGTCCCCGGCCGGGGGCGCCGGCAGCTCGGGCAGGTCGCCCTGGAGGGTGGCGCGCCACTTCCAGCCCTCACGCATCAGCCAGTAGACCAGCGCGAGGAAGAGGAGGATGCCGATGATCCAGGCGACGCGGGCACCCCAGTCGGTGACCTCCTGCGACGTGCGGCCCCCGTCGGCGAGGACCAGGGCGGCGTTCATACGAGCTCACCGTCCCGGACGGTGGGCCGCCCGCGCAGGAACGTGTGCACGACCCGGCCCGGCAGATCGAGACCGCGGTAGGGCGAGTTGCGGCTGCGGGAGGCGAAGGCCGCCGGGTCGACGGGGGCGCGGTGGGCCGGGTCGATCAGCGTCAGGTTGGCCGGCTCGCCCGCCGCGACCGGCCGGCCGTGGCCGCCGAGCCCGCCGATCGCCGCGGGGCGGACCGCCATGCGGTCGGCGACACCCGCCCAGTCGAGGAGGCCGGTGTCCACCATCGTGTGCTGGACGACGGACAGCGCCGTCTCCAGGCCCACCATGCCCATGGCCGCGGCTCCCCACTCGCAGTCCTTGTCCTCGTGCGGGTGGGGCGCGTGATCGGTGGCCACACAGTCGATGGTGCCGTCGGCCAGCCCGCGCCGCACCGCGAGGACGTCCGCCTCGGTGCGCAGCGGGGGGTTGACCTTGTAGACCGGGTCGTACGAACGGACCAGCTCGTCGGTCAGCAGCAGGTGGTGCGGGGTGACCTCGGCGGTGACCCGCCAGCCCTTGGACTTGGCCCAGCGCACCAGTTCGACGGACCCGGCGGTGCTCAGGTGGCAGATGTGGACGCGGGAGCCGACGTGCGCCGCGAGCAGGACGTCGCGGGCGATGATCGACTCCTCGGCGACGGCGGGCCAGCCGCCGAGACCCAGCTCGGCGGAGACGACGCCCTCGTTCATCTCGGCGCCCTCGGTCAGCCGGGGCTCCTGGGCGTGCTGGGCGATCACGCCGTCGAACGCCTTCACGTACTCCAGCGCCCGGCGCATGATCACGGCGTCGTCGACGCACTTGCCGTCGTCGGAGAAGACGGTGACGCCGGCCGCCGAGTCGTGCATCGCGCCGAGCTCGGCCAGCTGTCTGCCGCCGAGGCCGACGGTGACGGCGCCCACGGGCTGGACGTCGCAGTAGCCGTGCTCGCGGCCGAGGCGCCACACCTGCTCGACCACGCCGGCCGTGTCGGCGACGGGGAAGGTGTTGGCCATGGCGTGCACCGCGGTGTAGCCGCCGGCCGCCGCGGCCCGGGTGCCGGTGAGGACGGTCTCGGAGTCCTCGCGGCCCGGCTCGCGCAGGTGGGTGTGCAGGTCCACGAGGCCGGGCAGCAGCACCAGGCCCGCCGCGTCGATGACGGTGGTGTCCGTGCCGGCGGCGACGCCGGTGCCGACCTCGGCGACGGTGCCGCCGTCGATCAGGACGTCGGCCGGGGCACCGCCGAGGAGGCTCGCGCCCCGGATGAGGGTCCGGCCGGTGGTGCCGCTCGCGCCGGTCGCTTCGTTCGTTTCAGCGCTCATGCCAGGGTGTTCTCCTCGGTGCGGGTGGTGCTCACGGCCGGCTCCGAGCCGCCGAGCAGCAGGTACAGGACGGCCATCCGGACGCTGACGCCGCCGGAGACCTGCTCGACGGCGGTGCAGCGGGGCGAGTCGGCGACCTCGGCGGTGATCTCCATGCCGCGGTTCATCGGGCCGGGGTGCATGACGATGGCGTGCTCCGGCATGCGCGCCATGCGGTCGCCGTCCAGACCGTAGCGGCGCGCGTACTCGCGCTCGGTCGGGAAGTAGGCGGCGTTCATCCGCTCGCGCTGCACCCGCAGCATCATCACGGCGTCGGACGCGGGCAGGACGGCGTCGAGGTCGTAGGACACCTCGCAGGGCCAGCCCTCGATGCCGACGGGCAGCAGCGTCGGCGGAGCCACCACGGTGACCTGGGCGCCGAGCGTGGTGAGCAGGCGGATGTTGGAGCGGGCCACGCGGCTGTGCAGGATGTCGCCGACGATCGTGACGCGGCGCCCGGACAGGTCCCGGCCCGCGCCGCCGCCGGGTCCCGCGACGAGGCGGCGGCGGATCGCGTACGCGTCGAGCAGGGCCTGCGTGGGGTGCTCGTGGGTGCCGTCGCCGGCGTTGACGACGCAGCCGCCGATCCAGCCGGCGGTGGCCAGCCGGTGCGGCGCGCCGGAGTCGTGGTGCCGGATGACGACGGCGTCGGCGCCCATGGCCTCCAGCGTGAGGGCGGTGTCCTTCAGGGACTCGCCCTTGGAGACCGACGAGCCCTTGGCGGAGAAGTTGATGACGTCGGCGGAGAGACGTTTCGCCGCCGCCTCGAACGAGATGCGGGTGCGGGTCGAGTCCTCGAAGAACAGGTTGACGACCGTCCGGCCGCGCAGGGTCGGGAGTTTCTTGATCGGCCGGTCGGCGACGCGGGCCAGCTCCTCGGCGGTGTCGAGGACCAGGACGGCGTCGTCGCGCGTCAGATCGGCGGCCGAGATGAGGTGGCGCTTCATCAGGTGCCTTCCGTGGGGCGTGGCGGGGTGCGGCGTGGCGGTGCGGCCCGGCGGGCGTCAGGCGGGCACGGCGAAGCGCACGGGAGTGGGCGGGGAGCCGGTCACGTGGCCGGCGCCGGTCATCCGGCCGGGGCTGAGCCGCGCACGCCGAGCAGGACGCCGTCGCGGCCGTCCTCCTCGGTGAGCAGGACCCGGACGGTCTCGCGCAGCGACGTGGGGATGTTCTTGCCGACGTAGTCCGCGCGGATGGGCAGCTCGCGGTGACCGCGGTCCACCAGGACGCCGAGCTGGACGGCGCGGGGGCGGCCGAGGTCGTTCAGCGCGTCGAGGGCGGCCCTGATGGTGCGGCCGGAGAACAGCACGTCGTCCAGGAGGATGACGAGGCGGCCGTCGAGGCCGTCACCGGGGATCTCGGTGCGGGCCAGCGCGCGGGTGGGGCGCAGACGCAGGTCGTCGCGGTACATCGTGATGTCGAGCGAGCCGACCGGGACCGGGTGGCCGGTGATCTCCTGGAGCCGGTCGGCGAGCCGGCGGGCCAGGTGGACGCCGCGGGTCGGGATGCCGAGCAGCACCACGTCGTCGGCGCCCTTGGCGCGTTCGACGATCTCGTGCGCGATGCGGGTGAGTGCCCGTGCGATGTCCGGGGCCTCCAGCACGGAACGGGCGGGGCCGGCGTGCGGGTCGGCCACCACGGGGGCCGTCCGGTCGGCCCGGGGGCCGGTGGGGGTGTCCATGAAATACAGGACCTCCTTCCCCGCCTCACTGGACGGGCCTTAAAGGACGTCGGTCGATCGCCCCCGAGCCTATCAGGCCCTCCGGCACGCTCCGCATCGCCCCAGGTCAGGGGCAACTCTTCGGCCCCGGCTTGACGGGATAAATTACGCTGCGTAACCTCACAGTGAGTTACCGAGACGCCGTTCCGGGGAGATACATGTCCAGCGAATACGCCAAACAGCTCGGAGCCAAGCTCCGGGCCATCCGCACCCAACAGGGTCTGTCGCTCCATGGGGTCGAGGAGAAGTCCCAGGGCCGCTGGAAGGCGGTCGTGGTCGGCTCCTACGAGCGCGGCGACCGTGCCGTCACCGTGCAGCGCCTCGCGGAGCTGGCGGACTTCTACGGGGTGCCCGTGCAGGAGCTGCTGCCCGGCTCGACGCCCGGTGGTGCCGCCGAGCCCCCGCCGAAGCTGGTGCTCGACCTGGAGCGCCTGGCCACCGTGCCCAGCGAGAAGGCCGGCCCGCTCCAGCGCTACACCGCGACCATCCAGAGCCAGCGCGGCGACTACAACGGCAAGGTCCTCTCCATCCGTCAGGACGACCTGCGCACCCTGGCCGTGATCTACGACCAGTCGCCCTCGGTGCTGACCGAGCAGCTCATCAGCTGGGGCGTCCTCGGCGCCGACGCGCGCCGCGCCGTCCAGGCCGAGGAGAGCTGACACCGCGGGCGCCACGGCGCCGCAACGGCCGAGGGGCCGGGACACCGCGTCGCGCGGTGTCCCGGCCCCTCGGCCGCCGGTCGCGCCGCTCAGCGGCGCAGGGAGGGCTTGAGGTCCTTCAGCCGGCCGAGGAGGCCGTTGACGAACGCGGGGGACTCGTCCGTGGAGAACTCACGGGCGAGCTGCACGGCCTCGTCGAGGACGACGGGGTCGGGCGTCTCGTCCTCCCAGATCAGCTCGTAGGCGGCGAGCCGCAGGATGTTCCGGTCGACGACCGGCATGCGGTCCAGGGGCCAGCCCACGGCGTACTGGGCGATGAGCTCGTCGATGCGGGCGGCGTGCGCCGCGTAGCCCTCGACCAGGGTGCGGGTGAAGGCACTGACCGGCGGCTGGCGCTCGTCGGTCCGCGCGAGGGTGACCCACCCGGCGAGCACGTCGAGCGGCGCCGCACCGCGCTGGTCGGCCTCGAAGAGGATCTGGAGCGCTCGTTGACGGGCCTTGCTGCGGGCAGCCACGGTTAGCTGTTCACCCGGCCGAGGTAGTCGCCCGAACGGGTGTCCACCTTGATCTTCTCACCGGTCGTGATGAACAGCGGGACACCGATCTCGTACCCGGTCTCCAGCCGCGCCGGCTTGGTGCCACCGGTGGACCGGTCGCCCTGGACGCCCGGCTCGGTGTACTCCACGACCAGCTCGACGGCGGCCGGGAGTTCGACGAAGAGCGGGTTCTCCTCGTAGATGGCCACGGTGCAGTCCTGGCCCTCCAGCAGGTAGTTGGCCGCGTCGCCCACCGTCTCCGGGTTGATGGGGAGCTGCTCGTAGGTGTCGGTGTCCATGAAGACGAAGTCGGCGCCGTCCTTGTAGGAGAACTGCATGCCGCGCCGGTCCACGGTGGCGGTCTCCACCTTGGTGCCCGCGTTGAACGTCTTGTCCACCACCTTGCCGGAGAGGACGTGCTTGAGCTTCGTGCGGACGAAGGCGCCGCCCTTGCCGGGCTTGACGTGCTGGAACTCGACTACGGACCACAACTGGCCGCCGTCGAGCTTGAGCACCATGCCGTTCTTGAGGTCGTTCGTGGTGGCCACGGTCGCGGAATCTCCTACAGACTGCTGCTTGGGGCGACCCCGGTCCCCCCGCTCGATCTGCACCCGGGCGGGGTCACAGGGCGAGGAGCTCCTTGGTCGTGATGGTGAGTAGCTCCGGTCCGCCGTCCGCCGGTGGGCGGACGACGAGTGTGTCGTCGATCCGGACACCGCCCCGGCCCGGAAGGTGCACCCCCGGCTCGACGGTGACCGGCACGCAAGGGCCAAGTCTACCCATGGCGGCGGGCGACAGCCGAGGGTCCTCCCCGATCTCCAGGCCCACCCCGTACCCGGTGACCGGGCCGAGCGCCCCGCCGTGCCCCCCGGCCGTGATGACCTCGCGGGCCGCGCGGTCCACTTCCCGCAGCTCGGCGCCGGGTGCCAGCGCCTCACGCGCCGCCCGCTGGGCGGCGAACACCAGGTCGTACAGCTCGATCTGCCAGGGCGCCGGACTCGTGCCGATCACGAACGTCCGGCCGATCTGGCAGCGGTAACCGCGGAAGCTGGCGCCGAGCCGCACGGTGAGGAAGTCGCCCTCCTCCACGCGCCGGTCGGTCGGACGGTGGCCGGCGAGGCCGGAGTGGCTACCGGTCGCGACGGAGGTGGGGAACGCCGGGCCGTCCGCGCCGTGGTCCACGAGCCGCCGCTCCAGCTCCAGCGCGAGATGCCGCTCGGTGCGGCCGACGAGGATCGACTCCAGCAGCTCGCCGAGCGCCCGGTCGGTGATCTCGGCGGCGACCCGGAGCGCGGCGATCTCGTCCTCGTCCTTGACGAGCCGCTGCCGCTCCACCGCGCGGTCGAGATCGGTCAGCGCGGTGCCGGGCACGGCCGCCGCGAGCGTCCGGTGGCGCGCGACCGTCAGATGGTGCTCCTCGACGGCGACCGCCGCGGCGCCCGCCGCGGCCGCCAGCAGCACGGCGGCCACGGCCGGGTCCTGCCCCGGCTCGGGCACGGTGCGGCGCAGGCCGTCGTCCCCCGGCTCCGCCGCGTCCCAGGGATCCCCCGGCTCCCCCGGCCGGCGTCCCGCGAGGGCGTGCGGCCCGGGCGGGTCCGCCGTGGGGTCCGGGTGCGCGAGCAGTGCGTCCGTGTCCCCGGGCCCGAGCAGGAGCGCCGCGCCGGCCGGGGCCGGCCCGGCGAGATAGCGGACGTTGGTGGGACGGGACACCACGATGGCGCCGGTGCCCGACGGAGCGGAGCGGGCGCGCAGCCGTGAGCGCCGGCCTGCGAGTACCTCGGACATGCCCCGAGCGTACGCACGGCGGGCGGGGACGGCTGGCTCAGCGCGTCCGGACGAGGGGGGCGCGGTGCGGCGGCCGGGGGGCGGACGCCCGCGGGGTCACCACTGCGGCGGGGTGGTGAGGCTGCGCGCGACGGCCTCGTCGAGCATCCGGGCGGTGGTGGCGACGTCGTGCCGCGAGTTGTCGATGATGGGGAGCCCCGAGCCGTACCAGCCGGCCATGCGGCCGTGGATGGTGGCGACCTCCTCGTCGGACAGGCGGCGGGTGCCGGTGCGGGCGGCGTTGCGCTCCAGGACGACGTCGAGGCCCGGCAGCAGCACGATCGGGATCAGCCCGGGGCCGACATGGCGCTTCCAGCCGCCGAGGCCGACGGCGGGCCGGTCGGGGAAGACCGCGTCGTCCAGGATGCAGGAGATGCCGTTGGCCAGGTAGTTGCGCGCGGCGAAGCCGCAGGTGCGGCGGGCCAGGCGGTACTGCGCCTCCGAGCGGTCGTCCCAGCCGGACCTGGGGTCGGCGAAACCGGACCGCACCCACTCGCGGACGTCGTCGAGGCTGATGTGCGCGGTGGGCACGGGCCTGCGGTCGGCCCAGTGGCGCGCCACGGTGGTCTTGCCCGCGCCG
This sequence comes from Streptomyces sp. RFCAC02, assembly GCF_004193175.1. Classification (NCBI taxonomy): domain Bacteria; kingdom Bacillati; phylum Actinomycetota; class Actinomycetes; order Kitasatosporales; family Streptomycetaceae; genus Streptomyces; species Streptomyces sp. RFCAC02. Next base: position 520,064 of record NZ_SAUH01000001.1, read on the forward strand.
GCCGGGCCGATCAGGAGGACCGCCACACCCGCGTGCGCGACGTCCGGCGCCGCCGCGCCGGGCGCCGGTGCCGGCGCGGGGACCGCGTGCTCGGGCGGCAGCGGCACGAATCCGGTGGCCCCGCCGTCGGGTACCGCCCCGGGCGGCACCGGCATCCCGCCGGGCTGATGCATGGCTCCCCCACCTGGGTTCTCCGGGCGCGGCCCACGGGCTCGCGCACCTGTTCGGGTGTCTCACACGGTACCGGGCACGCCGTTCCCGCCACATGGGGCACCGTGTCACCGTGACAACGCGCCGGGCACCGGTCGGGTGCCGGGCGCGCGCCGGTCGTGCCGGTCAGCCGGCGAGTTCTTCCGCCACCGCGCGCAGGGCGAGGAGGTACGACCCGATCCCGAAGCCCGCGACCGTGCCGCTGGCCACCGCGGCGACGACCGAGGTGTGCCGGAACGCCTCGCGCCGGTGCGGGTTGGAGATGTGGACCTCCACCAGCGGCGCCGTCCGCTGGGACGCGGCGTCCCGCATGCCGTACGAGTAGTGCGTGAATGCCCCCGGGTTCAGCACGACGGGGAGTTCGCCGTCCGCCGCCTCGTGCAGCCAGCGGATCATCTCCCCCTCGTCGTTGGTCTCGCGGACCTCGACGTCCAGACCGAGTTCGGTGCCCAGCGCCGTGCAGCGCTCGACCAGGCCGGCGTAGGACGTGGAGCCGTACACGTCGGGCTCGCGGGAGCCGAGGCGGCCGAGGTTCGGGCCGTTCAGGACGAGGACGCGGCGGCTCACGCGGCGATCTCCGCGTGCGCGGCGAGCAGCATGGCCGGGTCGGGTCCCTCCAGGACGCCGGGCCGGGCCAGCCCTTCGAGGACGATGAACCGCAGCAGGTCGCCGCGGGTCTTCTTGTCGATGCGCATCGTCTCCAGCAGCTTCGGCCACTGGTCGCCGCGGTAGGTGACGGGCAGGCCGACGGAGGCGAGCACGGCCCGGTGCCGGTCGGCGGTGGCGTCGTCGAGGCGGCCGGCGATCCGGCCCAGCTCGGCGGCGAAGACCATGCCCACCGCGACGGCGGCGCCGTGCCGCCAGCGGTAGCGCTCGTTCTTCTCGATGGCGTGCGCGAGGGTGTGGCCGTAGTTGAGGATCTCGCGGCGGCCCGTCTCCCGCAGGTCGTCGCTCACGACCTCGGCCTTGACGCGGACGGCGCGCTCGATCAGCTCGGCGGTGAACGGGCCGTCCGGGCGGCGGGCCGCCTCCGGGTCGGACTCGATCAGGCGCAGGATCTCCGGGTCGGCGATGAACCCGGCCTTGATGACCTCGGCGAGCCCCGAGACGTAGTCGTTGACCGGGAGGGAGTCCAGCGCCGCCAGGTCGCACAGGACGCCGGCCGGCGGGTGGAACGCGCCCACCAGGTTCTTGCCCTCGGCGGTGTTGATGCCGGTCTTGCCGCCGACGGCCGCGTCCACCATGCCGAGCACCGTGGTGGGCACCGCGATCCAGCGCACGCCGCGCAGCCAGGTGGCCGCGACGAAACCGGCCAGATCCGTCGTCGCGCCGCCGCCCACGCCGACCACGACGTCGGTGCGTGTGAACCCGGTCTGGCCGAGCGCCTTCCAGCAGTACGCGGCGACCTCGGCGGTCTTGGCCTCCTCGGCGTTCGGCACCTGCACGGCGATCGCCTCGTAGCCCTGCGCCGCGAGGTCGTCGCGCAGCACCTCGCCGGTGGCGGACAGGGCCTCCGGGTGCAGGACGGCGACCCGCCGGGCACGCGGCCCGATCAGCGCGGGCAGGTCGCCGAGCAACTGCCGGCCGATCAGCACGTCGTACGGGTCGTGGCCCGCGGCGCCGCCGACCGCGACCCGCACGGGGGCCGCATTCTCTCGCGCGGGGGTGGTCATGCTGTCGTGAGCTCCAATGCGTCGAGTACTGCCTGGGCGACCTCGCCGGGCGTGCGGTCCCCGGTGGTGACGACCGCGCGGGCGACCTCCGTGTAGAGCGGACGGCGCTCCTCCATCAGGGCGCGCCAGCGCTGCCGCGGGTTGACGGCGAGAAGGGGGCGCGGCGTGTCCAGGCCGACGCGCCGCACGGCATCGGCGAGCGGCACGTCGAGGAACACGACGGGCAGCCCGGTCAGCAGCGCGCGCGTGCCGGCGTCCATGACGGCGCCGCCGCCGAGCGACAGCACGCCGTCGTGCCCGGTGACGGCCTCCCGCACGGCGGCGGCCTCCAAGGCGCGGAAGTGCGCCTCGCCCTCGTCGAGGAAGATCTCCGGGATCGGCTTGCCGGCGGTCCGCTCGACGTCGGCGTCGGTGTCGCGCGCCGGGACGCCGAGCCGGTCCGCGAGGAGCGCGCCCACCGTGGACTTGCCCGACCCCGGCGGGCCGACGAGGACGACGGCCGGTCCGCGGGGCCGCGCGGCGGCGCCCGTCACCGGACCTCCAGCGCGGCCAGGAACCCCTCGACGTTGCGGCGGGTCTCGGCGACGCTGTCGCCGCCGAACTTCTCGGCCACCGCGTCGGCCAGGACCAGGGCGACCATGGCCTCGGCGACGATGCCGGCGGCGGGCACCGCGCACACGTCGGACCGCTGGTGGTGGGCGCGGGCGGGCTCGCCGGTGGCCACGTCCACCGTCGCGAGGGCGCGCGGGACCGTCGCGATCGGCTTCATCGCGGCCCGCACGCGCAGCAGCTCGCCCGTGCTGAGACCGCCCTCCGTGCCGCCGGACCGGCCGGAGGCGCGGCGGATGCCGTCCGGCGTCGCGACGATCTCGTCGTGCGCGCGGGAGCCGGGCACGCGGGCGAGGTCGAAGCCGTCGCCGACCTCGACGCCCTTGATGGCCTGGATGCCCATGAGCGCACCGGCCAGGCGGGCGTCGAGCCGCCGGTCCCAGTGGACGTGCGAACCGAGGCCGACCGGCACGCCGTACGCCAGCACCTCGACGACGCCGCCCAGGGTGTCGCCGTCCTTGTGGGCCTGGTCGATCTCGGCGACCATCGCCTCGCTCGCCGCCGGGTCGAGGCAGCGCACCGGGTCGGCGTCGAGGCGCGCGGTGTCGCCGGGGACCGGGACGCTGTCGCGGGGGGCGCGGGCCGCGCCCAGTTCGGCGACGTGGGAGACGATCTCGATGCCGGCCGTCTCGGCGAGGTAGGACCGGGCGACGGCGCCCAGGGCGACACGGGCCGCGGTCTCGCGGGCGGAGGCGCGCTCCAGGACGGGGCGGGCCTCGTCGAAGCCGTACTTCTGCATGCCGGCGAGGTCGGCGTGGCCGGGCCGGGGGCGGGTCAGCGGCGCGTTGCGGGCCAGCTCGGCCAGCTCGGCCGCGTCCACCGGGTCGGCGGCCATGACCTTCTCCCACTTCGGCCACTCGGTGTTGCCGACCATGACGGCGACCGGGGAGCCGAGCGTGCGGCCGTGCCGGACGCCGCCGAGGAAGGTGACCTCGTCGCGCTCGAACTTCATGCGGGCGCCCCGGCCGTAGCCGAGCCTGCGGCGCGCCAGCGCGTCGGCCACCATGTCGGTGGTGATCGGCACGCCGGAGGGCAGCCCCTCCAGCGTCGCCACCAGTGCGGGACCGTGCGACTCTCCCGCGGTCAGCCAGCGCAGCCTGCTCAACGGTGCTCCTTGCGAATTCCTCGGCGATGCGACCCTGCCGGTGTCTCCCCCGATCCTGCCACGTCGCCCGCGGGCGCCCGCCGGGCGCCCGACCCGCGAGACGCGGCGGCGCTCAGCGGGCGGCCAGGGCCCGCTCGCCGGCGTCGCGCATGGCCGCGAGCGGGGCCTCGGCCGCGCCCGTCATCTGCTCCACCTGGAGGACCGCCTGGTGCACCAGGAGGTCGAGGCCGCCCACGACCCGGCCGCCGCGGTCCGCCCAGGCGGCGGCGAGCGGCGTGGGCCACGGCTCGTACAGCACGTCGAAGAGGGTGCCGGGCGCCTCGGGGACGGCGGCCGCGAGGGCGTCCGTCGTGCCGGCGGGCGTCGTCGCGACGACGAGTGGGGCGGTCAGGGCCTCGGCGGCGTCGGCCCAGTCGGCGGTCTCGACGGGGACGCCGAGCCGTTCGCCCCAGCCGCGCATCTCGGCCGCGCGGGCCGGGCCGCGCACGTACGCCGTGACCGGCCCCTCGCACACCCGGGCCAGCGCCGCGACGGCGGACGACGCGGTGGCACCGGCGCCGAGGACGGCGGCCCGCGGCACCCGGGTGATGCCGCGCTCACGGAGGGCGGCGACCATGCCGGGGATGTCCGTGTTGTCGCCGACGCGGCGGCCGTCGGCGGTGAACACGACGGTGTTCACCGCCTCGACGGACGCGGCCGTGTCGCTGACGCCGTCGAGCAGCGGCAGGACGGCGCGCTTGAGGGGCATCGTCAGCGAGAGCCCGGCCCACTCCTGGCCGAGGCCGTCGAGGAACGCCTTCAGATCCGTCTCGCCGACCTCGAACCGGTCGTACGTCCAGCCCGTGAGCCCGAGCGCGCGGTAGGCGGCGCGGTGGAGCGCCGGGGACAACGAGTGCGCGATGGGTGACCCGAGGACGGCGGCCCTGCGGCCGGGAACAGGGCTTGCGGGGTCACTCACCGTTGGCCTCGTTGAAGTCTTCCACGTTGCGGTCGTGCTCGGCCGGGTCGTCCGTGAAGCGGGTGTCGCCCGGCGAGACGGTCACGAAGTAGATCCACGGACCCTCGGTCGGGTTGAGCGCCGCCTCCAGGGCCTGGTGCCCCGGGTTGTCGATGGGGCCGGGCGGCAGGCCGTACTCGTTGTAGGTGTTGTACGGCGAGTCGTACTGCGTGTCCTCGATGCTGGTGTTGAGGGTGGAACGGCCCATCGCGTAGTTGATGGTGGAGTCGAACTGGAGCTTCATGTCGATGTCGAGCCGGTTGTAGATGACGCGCGACACCTTGCCGAACTCGTCGTCCGCCTGCGCCTCCGCCTGCACCAGCGACGCGATGACCAGGATCTCGTGCGGCGTGCGGTCCAGCTCCGCCGCATGGCCCTCCAGGTCGATCTCCTCGAACTCCGCCTCGGCCCGGTCCACCATGGAGGTGAGGAGGTCCTCGGGGGTCGTCTCCTCGCCCACGTCGTACCTGGCGGGCCACAGGAAGCCCTCGATGTCGCCCTCGGCCCAGTCCGGCAGCCCGAGGTCGGCGCTCTCGGCGACGTCCTCGGTGGTGCCCTCGTCCAGGCCGAGGCGCTCGTCGATGAGTTCGTAGACCGCGGTGGCACGGGTGCCCTCGGGGATGGTCAGGGCGTTGTCGCCGACGCCCTCCAGCATCATCGCGACGGCCGCCTCGGCCGACATCTCCTTGCGGAGGGTGTAGATGCCAGCCTGGATCTGCTGTCCGTCGGTCCCGGCCGCCTCGACGAACGCGTCATGGCTCGCGACGACGCCCTCGCGCTTGAGGATGTTCCCCATGTCGGAGAGCGAGGCGCCCTCGGGGATCTCGACCTCGACCTCGCCGGTGCCCTCGCCCGCGTAGTCCGGCGGCGGGCCGAAGCGGTCCTGGTAGAAGCCGTAGCCCCAGTACCCGGCGCCGCCGATGGCGCCGATGATCACGACGGCGACGATCAGGCAGGCCGGGCCGCTGCGCTTCTTGGCCTTCTTGCCGCCGCGGCGCCCCTCGTCCTCGTCGGACCAGGCGTCGTCGTCATCGTCGCCGCGGGTGAAGAAGTCCTTCTCGCCCTGGTCGGGGCCCGGGTCCCAGCCGGTCTCGGGGTCGGGTCCCGGGTCCGCCGGGTCCGGGTCGGTGACGGGATCGGGGGCGAGGCCCGGTCCGGCGCCGCGCCGGGTGGCCCGGGCGACGCCGCCGGGCACGGGCTCGGCGCGGGAGGCGTACTGCGGCTCGGGGTGCTGCGCCGCCTGGTGCGGGGCGCCGGTCTGGTAGCCCTGGGAGAAGGGGTCCTGGTGGTCGCCCCCGGGACCGAATGCGTCTGTTCCGTAGCCGTCGGGTCTGTAGCCGTCAGTTCCGTAGCCGTCGGGTCTGTAGCCGTCGGCCTGCTGTTGCCCGCCGAAAGAAGGGTCGCCACCGCCCGCGTACTGGCCGCCGTACTGATCGCCCTGACCCCAGCCGCCCTGCTGCGGGTACTGCTGCTGGTCATACCCTTGGGGGTAGCCCTGGCCGGTGTCCTGGTACTGCTGGCCGTACTGTTCGCCCTGGTACTGGCCCTGACCGTACTGGTCGGCGCCGTACTGCTCACCCTGGTACTGACCCTGCCCGTACTGGTCGGCGCCGTACTGCTCACCCTGGTACTGACCCTGCCCGTATTGGTCCTGCTGGTACTGGTCCTGCTGGTACTGGGTCTGGCCGAACTGGTCCTGCCCGTACTGCGCCTGCTGGCCGTACTGGTCCCACGCGCCCTGCTGCCCCTGGCCGTTCAGCGGATCATTGTCCGGGTACCACGGTTCGGGGCCAGGCCCCCGGCCATACTCAGTCATCGATCCCCTTGAGACGCAATGCGGCGGTACGGCTCCCCCGGCGGCCCCTGCACCTGCCCTTGGCGGGGAACGTTACCGTACCGCGATCAGACAACCACTTCGACGCACTGCCCCGGTGGCTGCCCCGCGCTCCGCTCGCTCTCCAGGGCGGACTGAAGAATAACCACCGCCGCCGCCTGGTCGATACGGCCCCGTCCCTTCTTCGCCGAGACACCGGCGGCCCGCATGTCCCGGGCGGCGCTGACCGTGGACAGCCGCTCGTCCACGAGCCGTACGGGCACCGGGGCGATCCGCCGCGCCGTGTCCCGCGCGAAGGCCCGCACACGGGCGGCGGCGGGCCCCTCCCGGCCGCTGAGCGACCGGGGCAGGCCCATCACCACCTCGATGGGCTCGTACTCGGCGACCAGCCGCTCCAGGCGACGCTGGGCGGCCGGCACGTCCCGCCCCGGCACCGTCTCGACCGGCGTGGCCAGCAGGCCGTCGGGGTCGCAGCTCGCGACCCCGATCCTGGCCTCGCCGACGTCGACGCCGAGCCGCCTGCCGCGCCGCATCACGCGGTTTCCGCGACCTGACGCTCGACGGCGGCCAGCGCCTCGTCGATGGCGGCCGGGTTCTGGCCGCCGCCCTGCGCGACGTCCGGCTTGCCGCCGCCACCGCCGCCCAGCGCCTTCGCGGCCGTACGGACCAGGTCGCCGGCCTTGAGACCGCGCTCACGGGCCGCCTCGTTCGTGGCTGCCACGGTGAGGGGACGCCCGTTCAGCACGGTGAAGAGCGCGACGACGGCCGGCCGGTCGCCCGGGATGCGGCCCCGTACGTCCAGGACGAGGCGCCGCAGGTCGTCGGCGGTCGTACCGTCCGGCACCCGGCCGGCGGCGAACGCCACACCCCGCACGTCCTGCGCGGCCGCGGCCAGGCCCGCGGCGGCCTGGAGCACCTTCTCCGCGCGGAAGCGCTCGATCTCCTTCTCGGCGTCCTTCAGGCGGCCCAGCATGCCGGAGATCCGCTCGGGCAGCTCCTCGGGACGGCCCTTGACCAGCTCGGTGAGCTGGGCGACGACCGTGTGCTCGCGGGCGAGGAACCGGTAGGCGTCCGTGCCGACCAGAGCCTCCACGCGGCGCACGCCGGACCCGATGGACGACTCACCGAGCAGCTTCACCAGACCGAGCTGGGCGGTGTTGTGCACGTGCGTGCCGCCGCACAGCTCCTTCGAGTAGTCGCCGATGGTGACGACGCGCACGCGGTCGCCGTACTTCTCGCCGAACTCCGCGATGGCGCCCTGCTTCTTCGCCTCGTCCATGGACATCACCTCGGCGGTGACGTCCAGCTCACGGGCGAGGACCTCGTTGATCTTCTGCTCGACGTCGGCGAGGACCGTGCCGGGGACGGCGGCCGGCGAGCCGAAGTCGAAGCGGAAGCGGCCCGGGGAGTTCTCCGAGCCGGCCTGCGCCGCGGTGGGGCCGAGCGCGTCGCGCAGCGCCTGGTGCGTGAGGTGGGTGGCGCTGTGGGCGCGGGCGATGGCGCGCCGGCGCGTGATGTCGATGGCGCAGTCGGCGGCGGCCCCGAGGGTCACCTCGCCGACCTGGACGACGCCCTTGTGCACGATGACGCCGGGCACCGGCTGCTGCACGTCGCGCACCTCGACGACGGCGCCGGAGTCGAGACGGATCCGGCCGGTGTCGGCGAGTTGCCCGCCGCCCTCGGCGTAGAAGGGGGTGCGGTCGAGGACGATCTCCACCTCGTCGCCCTCGGTCGCGGCCGGCGCGGGCACGCCGTCCACCAGGACACCGACGACGGTGGCCTCCCCGGCGGTGTGGGCGTACCCGATGAACTCGGAGGCGCCCGCCCGGTCGGCGACCTCGCGGTACGCCGACAGGTCCGCGTGGCCCTGCTTCTTGGCGCGGGCGTCGGCCTTGGCGCGCTCCCGCTGCTCCTTCATCAGGCGCCGGAACCCGGCCTCGTCCACGGACAGGCCCTGCTCGGCGGCCATCTCCAGCGTGAGGTCGATCGGGAAGCCCCACGTGTCGTGGAGGAGGAACGCCTTGTCGCCGGCCAGCGTGCTGCCGCCGCCCGCCTTCGTCTCGGTGACGGCGGAGTCGAGGATGTTGGTGCCGGCCCGCAGCGTCTTCAGGAAGGCGGCCTCCTCGGCGAGGGCGACCGTCTCGATGCGCTTCCGGTCGGTCAGCAGGTCCGGGTACTGCTGCCCCATGGTGGCGAGGACGACGTCGGCCAGCTCGCCGACGACCTCGCCGGTCGCGCCGAGGATGCGCATGTTCCGGATGGCGCGGCGCATGATGCGGCGCAGGACGTAGCCGCGGCCCTCGTTGCCGGGGGTGACGCCGTCCCCGATCAGCATGACGGAGGTGCGCAGGTGGTCGGCGACCACGCGCAGCGCGACGTCCGACCGCTCGTCGTCGCCGTAGCTGACGCCCGTCAGCTCGCCCGCGCGGTCGATGACGACGCGGAGGGTGTCGGTCTCGTACATGTTGCGGACGCCCTGGAGGATCATCGCGAGGCGTTCCAGGCCGAGGCCGGTGTCGATGTTGCGGGCGGGCAGCTCGCCGAGGATCGGGTAGTCCTCCTTGCCCTCGCCGGCGCCGCGCTCGAACTGCATGAACACGAGGTTCCACAGCTCGACGTAGCGCTCGTCGTTGACCGCCGGGCCGCCCTCGACGCCGAACTCGGGGCCGCGGTCGTAGTTGATCTCCGAGCAGGGGCCGCACGGTCCCGGTACGCCCATGGACCAGAAGTTCGGCCCCTTGCCGAGGCGCTGGATGCGCTCGGACGGCACCCCGACGACGTCGCGCCAGATGCGCTCGGCCTCGTCGTCCTCCTCGTAGACGGTGATCCACAGCCGCTCGGGGTCGAGGCCGTAGCCGCCGTCGGCGACGGAGGACGTCAGCAGCTCCCACGCCTGCGTGATCGCCCCCTCCTTGAAGTAGTCGCCGAAGGAGAAGTTGCCGCACATCTGGAAGAACGTGCCGTGCCGGGTGGTCTTGCCGACCTCCTCGATGTCGGGCGTGCGCACGCACTTCTGCACGCTCACGGCGCGCGGGCTCGGCGGGGCCACCTCGCCGAGGAAGTAGGGCTTGAACGGCACCATGCCCGCGTTGACCAGCAGCAGGGTCGGATCGTCCGCGATCAGCGACGCCGACGGGACAACGGTGTGTCCGCGCTTCTCGAAGAAGCTCAGCCAGCGGCGGCGGATTTCAGCCGACTCCATCAGTGGTCCTCATTTCGGGTGATCTGGCGAGGGGTCTGTCGAACGGTCCGACGGGGGGGTGCGGGCGGCAGCGGGGCGGCCTGCTCGCGGTCGAGGCCGAGCGCCTCGGTCAGCTCGGTCTCGCGCTGCGCCATGCCGGCGCGCACGTCCAGGGCGAAGCCGCGGACGCGCGCCCCCGCCGCGGCGGCGCGGTCGGCCGCCCGTACGGCGAGGCTGTCGGGCGCGAGCCGGCGGAGCGAACGCTGGACCCGGGTGGTGGCCCAGACGCCGGCGGCTGCGCCGGTGGTGAACCAGAAGGCGCGGCGGATCACGGGCTGGTCAGTCCTTTCCCTGACGGCCGGCGCGGCGGCGCCGGGGTACGGGCAGCGCGCGCCCGGGCACGGTGCGGGCGGTCCCGGGGGACGCGGCGGCGTCCCGGGAGTCGCGGCGCGCCAGCGCGCGCCGCACCCCGTACCCGAAGGCGGCGACCTTGACGAGCGGGCCGCCGAAGGTGGTGGCCACGGTGGCGGAGAGCGCGGAGGCGCTGGCAGCGACGTCCTCGACGTCGGAGGCGATCGTGTCGACCCGGTCGAGCTGCGTCTGGGCGGACCTGACGGCCGCGGACGCCTCGCCGAGGAGCGGTACGGCCCGGTCGGTGACGGCGTTCAGCATGCGCGTGGCGGCGCTCAGGGCCTGCGCGAGCCGGACGAGCGCGACGGCGAGGAACGAGACCAGGATCGCCCAGAAGACGGCCACCAGCAGGCCGGCCACTTCTCCACCGGACACGTACGCACCGCTTCCCTCGGACGGGTTTCGGACAGACTTCGGAACGGATGCCCCGCTCGCCGCCGCCCGCCGGGTTCTGCGGGCCCGCTCCGCGTGCGGCGGCAGGCCCCGACCCTATCGCGCCCCGCGCCCGCGCTCGTACCGTATTCCGGGGCGAATGCCAAGGCACGCGGCCGTAATTGTACGTTCTGCATATCGACCAGTACGCTGCGTGTCTTATGCGAGGCTTTCAAAGCGCCGTCCCCCCGGCGCGGGAGCGGACGGGCACCGGACGCGGCAGACCCGGCAACCTCCCGGCGGACATCACGACCTTCATCGGCCGCCGCGACGAGATCGCCGCGGTGAGACAGCAGATCGCCAGTGCGCGGCTGGTGACGGTGACCGGCGCCGGCGGTGTCGGGAAGACCCGGGCCGCGCTCCAGGCGGCCCGCCAGTCGCAGGAACGCTTCCCCGACGGCGTGTGGCTCGTCGAGCTCGGCTCCGTGCGCGACCCCGACCTGCTCGGGCACGCCGTCGTCGACGCCCTCGGCATCATCGACCAGTCCCGCAGGCCCCCGCAGACGGTGCTGATGGAGCACCTGGCGGACCGCAGGGCGCTGCTGCTGCTCGACGGGACGGAGCACCTCGCCGAGCCCTGCGCCGAGCTGGTCCACGAGCTGCTGCGGCGTGCGCCGCGGCTGCGGGTGCTGGTGACCGGGCGCAGGCCGCTGGACGTGGCGGGGGAGGTGCTGTTCCCTCTGGAGCCGCTGACCGCGCCGCCCGCCGTGCCGGCCCCGGCGGCGGCGCCGGCCGGCGGCCCGGACACGATGGTGCCCGCGGGGGACGCGGTGGCGCTGTTCGCGGAGCGCGCCGCGGCGGTCGTGCCGCACTTCCGCGCGACGGGCGCCACCGGGCGTGTCGTGGCGGAGATCTGCCACCGTCTGGACGGCATCCCGCTCGCCGTCGAGCTGGCGGCGAGCCGGCTGCGCACCCTGTCGCCGGAGCAGATCCTGGAGCGCCTCGACGACCGGTTCCACCTGCTGGTCGGCGGCGCGCGGGGCGTGCCGGCGCACCACCGGACGCTGCGGACGGCCGTGGGCTGGAGCCACGAGCTGTGCTCGCCGCGGGAGCGGCTGCTGTGGGCGCGGCTGTCGGTGTTCGCGGGCAGCTTCGACCTGGACGCGGTGGAGTACGTCTGCGTCGGCGGGGGCCTGGAGCAGGACGAGGTGCTCGACGTGCTCGGCGAGCTGGTCGCCCAGTCGGTGGTGTCCCGCGAGGAGACGCCGGCCGGGCTGCGCTACCGCATGCTCGACACGCTGCGCGCGTACGGCGGGGACTGGCTCGAGGCCAGCGGCGACGCGCCCCGGATGCGGCGGCGGCTGCGCGACTGGTGCACGGGGCTCGTCACGTACTGCGAGCTGGACTGGTTCGGCGCCCGCCAGGCGGAGGTGGCGGCGCGGCTCGACGCCGAGATGCCGAACCTGCGGCTGGCCCTCGACTACGCGCTGGAGGACGAGGAGGACGGCAGGTACGCCCTGCACCTCGCCGGCACGCTGTGGTTCGACTGGGTGGGCTGCGGCCGTCTCGCCGAGGGCAGGCACTGGCTCGACCGGGTCCTCGAACTGGACACGGACCACGAGGAGTCCCGCCTGCTCGCCCTGTGGGCCTACGGGTACATCTCCGTCCTCCAGGGCGACACGGTGGGCGCGCTGAGCGTGCTGCACGAGTGCCGGGAGGGCGCCGAGCGCACGGGCAACCGGCTCATCGCCGCGTACACGGTGCACCTGAACGGCTGCGTCGCGCTGATCGGCGACGACATGGAGCGCGCCGAGGAGCTGCTCGGGGAGGCGCTGCGGCGGTACGAGGAGATGGGCACGGTCAACGGCAACGTCCTGGTCGGGCGGGCCGAGTACGCGATGGCCGTCGCCTTCCGCGGCGATCTGGAGCGGGCGGTGCGGCTGTGCGAGGAGGTGCGGCAGGCGTGCGAGGACCACGGCGAGCTGTGGGCCAGCACCTACGCGCTGTACGTCCTCGGGTACGCGACCTGGTACCAGGGGGACACCCCCGCGGCCCGCGAGCTGCTGGAGCACTCGCTGCGGGTGACGCACCAGTTCCACGACCTGGTGGGGACCGTGCAGGCGATCGAGCTCCTGGCGCTGTTCACGGCGGACGAGGGCGACGCGGCCGAGGCGGCGGTGCTGCAGGGCGCCGCGGGCCGGATGTGGGGCTCGGTGGGGATGCCGCTGTTCGGCTCGGTCAACTTCGGCCGTGCGCACACCGAGTGCGAACGGCTCGTCCGGGAGCGGCTCGACCAGGCGCGGTACCGGGAGCTGCTGCGGGAGGGCGAGCGTCTGGACCTGGACGAGGCAGTGGAGCGCGCGCTGTACGGGCGGGCCGACCGCGCCGCGGGGCGGGCCGTGCTCGGGACGGGCACCGTGCGGCCGGCGCGGCTCGGGGGCGGTGCGGGCCTCGTCCCGCTGCCCGCCGTCTCCCGCGCGGACGGCGGGGAGGCGGCGGGCGGCGCGGCTCAGCGGGCGTAGAACTCCACGACGAGCTGCTCGTCGCAGATGACCGGGATCTCACTGCGGTTGGGGTCCCGGTCGAGGCGGAAGGCGAGGGCCTCCAGGTTGACCTGGAGGTAGCGGGGGGTCTCGCCCTCGCCCGCGTAGCCGCCCTCGCGGGCGACGAGGAAGGGGTGCTTGTCGCGGCTGCGCTCGCGGACACTGACCACGTCCTCGGGGCGGACGCGGAAGGACGGCTTGTCGACCTTGCGGCCGTTGACGGCGATGTGGCCGTGCACGACCATCTGGCGCGCCTGGTAGATGGTGCGGGCGAGTCCGGCGCGCAGCACGAGGGCGTCGAGGCGGCGCTCGAGCTCGATGATGAGGGCCTCGCCGGTCTTGCCGGTGACCTTGCGGGCGCGGTCGTAGGCGCGGACCATCTGGCGCTCGCTGATGTCGTACTGGGCACGGAGCCGCTGCTTCTCCAGCAGACGGACCTTGTAGTCGCTGGTCTGCTTGCGGCCGCGGCCGTGCTCACCCGGCGGGTAGGGGCGCTTCTCGAAGTACTTCACGGCCTTCGGGGTGAGCGCGATGCCGAGGGCGCGCGACTTCTTGACCTTGGGACGCGACTGGTTCACGTTGAACGGACCTCCGTGTAAGTTAGGTGAGCCTTACCTTAGCCGAGGAGCGCGCATGATTCGACCTGGGAACCCCCCGTCCGGCCTCGGACACCGAAGCCAGGAGGCGGGGCAGCCGCGTCCCGTGGAGGAAGACCGCCGGCCGTCGGGGGCCGAGCGGGTACGCACTCTGGTGGAGTCCAACGCATCGGCGGTCCTGACGATTCCCGGCGCGGTGCCGGGACCGCTCGGTGACCTGGGGCACGGCGTTCCCGAGGCGCGGGCCGTCGGCCCGGCCGGAACGCTGTTCCTGCTGGTCCCGGCGGACGCGCCGGCCGTCAAGGCCGCCCAGCACGCGCGGGCCGACGAGCTGACGGCCGTGATGGACATCACGGACGTCGCGCCGGTCGCCGTCCCCCACCGGGTCCGGGCGCGCGGCTGGGTCGCCGGCTGGCTGACGGCCGTCCGCGACGGGGACGAGCACCGCGAGGCGGCCAGGATCCTCGCCGAACGGCACCCCGGCTCACCGCTGCCCGGCGACGCGTGGGCGCTGCTGCGCCTTGAGGTCGGCGAGGCGTACACCGACGACCTGTGGGGCGAGGCGCAGGTCGAGCCGGACGAGTTCGCCGCGGCACTGCCCGACCCGGTCGCCCGGCACGAGGCCGACCTCCTGCAGCACCTCGCGGCGTCGCACGGCGAGCAGGTGTGGTCGCTGTGCTCCCTGCTCGGCGACGAGCAGGGCGGCGCGTGCCCCGCGTGGGACGCCATCACCCCGCTGAGCCTCGACCGCTTCGGCCTGCGGGTACGCCTGCGGTCCGTCGGCACGGTCTGTGACGCGCGCTTCGACTTCCCCGAACCGGTCACCGACATCACGGGCCTGCGGCGCGCCATGCACCACCTCTTCGAGGCCGCGGGGGCCGCCTCCTGACACGTCCGGCGCGACCGGCTCAGCGGGCCAGGAGCCACCGCAGCTCGGCGGCGACCCGCCCCGGGGCCTCCTCCGCCATGAAGTGACCGCAGTCGACGGTGGCGTGCCGCAGGTCCGGCGCCCAGGCCCGCCACAGCCCGGCCGCGTCGTAACCGAGTGCCGCTCCCCAGTCCTGCTGGAGCACCGTGACGGGCATCCGCAGCCGGTTGCCGGCCGCGCGGTCGGCCAGGTCGTCGTCCGCGTCGACGGTCGCCGAGGCGCGGTAGTCCGCCACGATCGAGGGCACCGCGTTCCGGCAGGCCTCCAGGTAGGCGGCGCGGACGGCGGGCGGCACGGCGGCCGGGTCCTCGGCCCACAGGTCGAGGAAGTGCCCGAAGAACGCGTCGGCGTCGGCGGCGATGAGCCGTTCCGGCAGGCCCGGCGGCTGGGCCATCAGGTAGAGGTGGAAGCCGACGGCGGCGTCCCGGCCGTGCAGCACGTCCCACATGTCGGGCGTCGGCAGGACGTCGAGGCACGCGAGGTGACTGATCGCGCCGGGGTGGTCGAGGCCGGCCCGGAAGGCGACCAGGGCGCCGCGGTCGTGACCGGCGAGCGCGAACCGCTCGTGACCGAGCGCGCGGGCGAGCGCGACGACGTCGGCGGCCATCGTGCGCTTGGCGTAGACGGCGGGTCCCGTGGCGGCCGGCTTGTCGCTCGCGCCGTAGCCGCGCAGGTCGGGGCAGATGACGGTGTGGTCGGCCGCGAGATCGGCGGCGACGTGCCGCCACATGAGGTGGGTCTGCGGGAACCCGTGCAGCAGCACGATCGGGCGGCCAGCGCCGCCGACGGCGGCGTGCAGGGCGACGCCCTCGGCGACCTCGACGCGCCGGTGCGCGAACCCGGGGATCACCGGCGTACCGGGGCGCTCCGGGGTGTGCGGGGCCGAGCTGTTCGGGGCCATGGTGAGTACCTCTCTCCGGACGTCGGACGGTCGGCCCCCGCGGGTCCGCCGGGGCCGTGCGTCCAGCCTCCTGCGCCCGAATCAGCGCCCGGTCAGCACGTACGGTGGGACGTGGCGACACGGTGCGGGAGGTGCGGATGGACCCGGTCACCTTCGGGGTCCTCGGGCCGGTGACGGCCTGGGACGCCGCGGGGGACGCCCTCGCGCTGCGCGGGCCGCGCCACCGGGCGGTGCTCGCCCGGCTGCTGGTCGCACGCGGCCGTGTCGTGCCGGTCGGGCGGCTGGTGGACGACCTGTGGGACGAGCCGGGTCCCGGCGCGGTCGGTGCCGTGCAGACGTTCGTCGCCGCGCTGCGCCGCGCGCTGGAGCCCGACCGCCCGCGCCGCTCCCCCGCCCGGCTCCTGGTCACCGAGGGGCCGGGGTACGCGCTCAGGGCCGCGCCCGGTGCCGTCGACGCGTGGCGGTTCGAGGCGGCCGTCACCGAGGCGGGGACGCTGCCCCCGGGGCGGGCGGCCGAGCGGCTCGACGGGGCACTGCGGCTGTGGCGCGGCCCGGCGTACGCCGAGTTCGCCGCCGACGACTGGGCGCGCGGTGAGTGCGCCCGCCTCACCGAACTGCGGCTGCGCGCCGTGGAACGGCTGGCCGAGGCCCGGCTCGCGGTGCGGCCGGCCGCCGAGGCCGTGCCCGACCTCCGGGCGCACGTGGCCGCGCACCCCTGGCGCGAGGACGCCTGGTGGCTGCTGGCCACGGCGCTGTACGGCGCCGGCCGCCAGGCGGACGCCCTCGCCGCGCTGCGCCGCGCCCGGACCGAGCTGGTCGCCCGGCTCGGGGTGGAGCCCGGCCCGCGGCTGCGCCGCCTGGAGGCGGACATCCTCGCCCAGGACCCGCGTCTCGACCCGCCGGCCGGGCCGGTCGCCGCGGCGGCCCGCCTGTGGTCACGGGCGGCCGACGCCTACGACCGCGCGGTCGCCGCGGACGCGCCCGCCCGGTTCGAGGCGACGGTCGGCCTGCTGCGGAACCTGGCGGTGACGGGCGGCGGCGGCCTTCTCGCGGCCCGCGAGCACCGCGCCGAGACGATCGCGGCGGCGGAGGAGCTGGGCGACCCGGAGCTGACCGCGCGGGTCATCGGCGCCTACGACGTCCCCGCCGTCTGGACGCGGTCCGACGACCCGGAAGCGGCCCGCCGGATCGTCGGGGCCGCCGAGCGCGCCCTGGCCGCCCTGCCGGACGGAGCCGGGGGAGCCGCCGTGCGCTGCCGCCTGCTCGCGACGATCGCCCTGGAGACGCGCGGCGTGCGCTCGCCGCGCGGACCCCGCGCCGCGCGGGAGGCGGAGGACATCGCCCGGCGCCTGGACGATCCGACACTGCTGGCGTTCGCCCTGAACGGGGCGTTCATGCAGGCGTGCGGCCGGGCCGGCCTCGCGGCGCGGCGGGACGCGATCGGCGCGGAGCTGACCGCGCTGGCCGCCCGGCACGGCCTGGTGAGCTTCGAGGTGCTCGGCCGGCTGATCCGGATGCAGGCCGGGGGCGCGCTCGGCGACCTCGCGGCGGCGGACGGGCACGCGGCGGCGGTCGAGCGGCTGGCCGAGCGCCACGAACGGCCGCTCGCCGGCGTCTTCACGGAGTGGTACCGCGCCCTGCGGACGGCCGTGTCGGGCCCGCCGGAACGGGCCGGGGCGGCGTACCTGCGGGCCATCGGGCTGCTGGACGGCGCGGGCATGCCCGGGTTCGCGGACGGACTGCCGCCCCTCGCTCTGCTGTCCCTGCGCCTGACCGGTCCGGGGGTTCCCGCGTCGGAGGCGGCGGCCCTTCTCGATCCGGACGCGGACTGGGGACCCCACGCGCCGTGGGCCGAGCCGTTCCTCCTGCTGCGCGAGGGCCGCCGGGCGGACGCGGGGGAAGCGCTCAGCCGCCTGCCGGAGCCACCGCCGGACCTGCTGTACGAGGCCATGTGCTGCCTGCAGGCCGCCGTCGCGCTCGACCTCGGCGACCGGACCGCCCTCCGCCTGGTCCGTGACCGGCTGCTGCCGGCCGCGGGCGAACTCGCGGGCGCGGGCAGCGGGCTGCTCACGTTCGGCCCGGTGGACGACTGGCTGGCCGCCATGGACGGCGCCCTCGCCTGACGGCGCGTCGGCCGGGCAGCGCGCACGGCGCGTTCCGGGGGAGCACGGCACGGCGGGCGCCGCCGCGCAGGCCCGCCCCGGGGGGGTGCGCAAGGGGGCACGAGGCCCGCGCCCCGTCGGAGCCTGCCTGCGTCGGCCGACGGCTCGACGCACGGGTCCAGCCTCGTCCCGGTCCGTGGACGCCGGGTCGCCCTGCGGCGGAGGAGCGGACAGCCACCGCAGACCGGCCCGGCCCGTTGCTCGCCGGCGCCTCCGAGCCGGCACGTGGCGACGAACAGCGCGACCCGACGCAACCGCGCCCGCCAACGGACCACGCGCCGGCACGACGACCCGACCGCCACCACCCCACGCCCCGGAGACCGTCCGACGCCCAGCGAGCCGCGTCACCCGAGCAGGCACAGCGCGACGACCAGAAGCACACCGACGCCACGACCTCGGCCACCGTGATCGCCGACGTCCAGCATGCGCCATGCGCAAGCGCACAGCGGTGCGCACAACCCACTCGGCTCCCATCCCGGCGGCCCCGGCACACCTCGCCCCCGGGGGCCTGCCCCCAAGGGCACAGCCCGGCGATCGATGAGTGCCGCGCGCGGAAGCACCGGGTCGCGGCGAACGCGACGGCACGGCCCACCGCGACCCCGGCGCCCGTACGCCGACGGCACCCGACAGCGCTCGGAACGCACGGGCCGCACACCGACGTGCCGACGACGGCCACCGTGGTGTTCCCGGCGCGGCCCGGCGTCACCGGCGGTCAGCGTGCGCCGCGGATCTCCAGGAGGTACGTCGCGGTGAGCGCGACCGCCCGGTCCCCGTCCCGCGACAGGTCCGCCAGGGCTCGGGCCGCCACGGCTCCCGGGATGTCCCCGAGCGCCTGCGCCAGCCGGCGGCGTGCGGCCGGTTCCGCGGCGGCGTGGGCGAGCCGGCCGGTCAGTCCGGCCGCGATCCGGTCGGCCGACGCCGCGTCGGCCGCCAGCGCGCTCAGCGCGTCGGCCGCGTCGACGTCGTTCGTCCCCGCGACGACCATGTCGGTGAGCGCCGGGATCGCGCCGGCCTCCCCCCGCGCCCCGAGCGCGAGGGCCGCGGGGCCGCGCACCGCGTCGTCGCCGGCGGCGAGCGCCTCGCGCAGCAGCGCGGTCGCCGCATCCCCCGGTACGGCGGCGATGGCCTCGACGGCGCGGCGCCGGACCTCGGCCACCGGGGAGGCGAGCCCCTCCGCGAGCACCGGCAGGCCGCCGCCCGACCGGGCGAGCGCCCAGCGCAGCGCGCCGGCGACGTGCGGGTCCGGCTCGCCCAGCGCCGCCTCGGCCAGGGCGTCGGCCGGTACGGGAACGTCGTCGCGCGAGGCCAGCGCCGCGTGCTGGCGCCTGCCGGCGCTGTCCGAGCCCAGCGCCCGCAGCAGCGCGACGATCCGGAGGACGTCCTCCCAGCCGGCGGGCTCGGCCGCGTCGATCCGGCGCAGCCGGGTGAGCAGTTCCGTCTCGGCCGCGATGCGCTCCCGCGTCCGGCGGATGAGGCCGTCGACGAGCCGCGACGGCGCGAACTCCGGGTCGTCCAGCGCGCGCCCGACGTCGCGCAGCGACAGCCCCAGCGACCGCAGGCTCTCGATGTGCAGGATCCGCCGGACGTCCGCCCGGGAGTAGGCGCGGTATCCGGCGCCGGTACGGCCCGTCGGCCGTACCAGGCCGAGCGCCTCGTAGTGCCTGAGCATGCGGGCACTGACCCCCGACCGCCGCGCCACCTCACCGATCAGCACGGCCCCTCACCCCGCCCGGCCGGTCTCTCCGAGAGCCATGACGCGCTTCGCCTCCTCGATCGCGGACTCGAACCCGGCGTCCGGGTCGCGCGCGAGCCGGTCCGTGGCGATCGCGTGGGCGCGCACCCGCGGGTCGGGGGCGCCCAGCGCGGCGCTCAGGACCGGCGCGGCCGCCCCGCCGAGCGCGATCAGCGCCCTGCTGAGGCTCAGCCGCGTCGCGCGCCCGCCGCGGCCGAGCTGCGACGCCAGCACCTCGGCCAGGGCCGGTTCCGCACCGTCCGGCACGAGGGCGACCGCGGCACGCCACGCGCTGCGCGCCACCTCGTCGTCGGTGTCGGTGAGCAGCGCGCGCGTGATCGCGGGCCAGGCGCGCGGGTCCCCGATCTTGGACAGCGTGTGCAGGGCCTGGCTCCGCGCCAGGGCGCGCTCGTCCCCGAGTTCGGCGACGAGGCCGGGGACCGTCAACGCCGGCGGGTGGCGGGTCAGCGCCCAGGTGAGCGTCTCGCGCACGGAGAAGTCGGGCTCGCGCGCGCACCGCTCGATGAGCGCGCCGACGAGCCGGGGGTCGGGGGACGTGCCGGCCGCCAGCGCCGCGCCCAGCCGCACCGACGGGTGGTCGTGCCCGAGCCCCCGGAGGGCTCGCGCCGTGCGGGTGTCCGTGCCTGCGCCGGTGTCCGTGGGGTCGGCCCGGTCCGGTTCCGGTGTGGTCATCGGTACCACCTCCTCGGCCGCAGTGAAGACCTTGTCACCGTGTCAGGGTCAAGCGCCCGCGGCGCGGCCGGGTGTCACTGCTCGCCGGCGAGACGGCGGCGGACGCGGTCGAGGACCTCTCCGTAGCGCGCCTCAGCCCCGTGCGTGGTGGGACGGTAGTACCGCTTGCCGTGCACGGCGTCGGGAGCGTACTGCTGGGCCGCGATCCCGCCCGGCAGGTCGTGCGGGTACTGGTACCCCGCGCCGTGCCCGAGCTTCGACGCGCCGCCGTAGTGGCTGTCCCGCAGATGCGGCGGCACCGGCCCCGCAAGACCGGCCCTGACGTCGGCCTGCGCCTCGCCGATCGCGGTCACGATCGCGTTCGACTTGGGGGCGAGGGCCAGCGCCACCGTGGCGTGGCCCAGGGTGATGGCCGCCTCGGGGAAACCGATCATCGCCACCGCCTGCGCCGCCGCGACCGCCGTCTGCAGGGCCGTGGGATCGGCCATGCCGATGTCCTCGCTCGCCGAGATCATCAGTCTGCGGGCGATGAACCGCGGGTCCTCCCCGGCCTCGATCATCCGCGCCAGGTAGTGGAGGGCGGCGTCCGCGTCAGAGCCGCGGATCGACTTGATGAGGGCGCTGGCGATGTCGTAGTGCTGGTCGCCGTCGCGGTCGTAGGTGACCGCGGCGCGGTCGACGGCGCGCTCCATCGTCGCGAGGGACACCTCGGCCTCTCCCTCGGCCAGCGCGGCGCCCGCGCCGGCCTCCAGCGCGGTCAGCGCGCGCCGTGCGTCACCGCCGGCGACACGCAGCAGGTGGTCCTCCGTCCCGGCGGGCAGTGACACCGCGCCGCCGAGACCGCGCTCCTCGGTTACGGCCCGGCGCAGCAGACTGCGCAGGTCGTCGTCGGTGAGCGGTTCGAGCGTGAGCAGGAGCGACCGCGACAGCAGCGGGGAGATGACGGAGAAGTACGGGTTCTCCGTGGTGGCGGCGATCAGGGTGACCCAGCGGTTCTCGACGGCCGGGAGCAGGGAGTCCTGCTGGGCCTTGCTGAAACGGTGGATCTCGTCCAGGAAGAGGACGGTGTCCTTGCCGTACGCGCCGGAGGAGCGGCGGGCGCCGTCGATGACGGCCCGCACCTCCTTCACGCCCGCGGTGATCGCCGACAGCTCCACGAACCGCTTGTCCGTGGCCCGGCTGACGACGTGGGCGAGGGTCGTCTTGCCCGTGCCGGGCGGCCCCCACAGGACCACCGACGACGGCCCCGCCGGTCCTCCCCCGCCCTCGCCGACCAGGCGGCGCAGCGGCGAGCCGGGCCGCAGCAGGTGCCGCTGCCCCACCACCTCGTCGAGGGTGCGGGGGCGCATCCGGACGGCGAGCGGCCGGGCGGCGGGGTCCTTCTCGGCGCGCTCCTCGGCGGCGGCGGTGAACAGGTCGGGCTCCACGGCACCGACCCTAAGCCACCCCACTGACAGCGCGGCCGGAGGCCGCCCCCGGGGTCAGCTCGTCCAGAAGTCCCACCAGCGGGTCAGGATCAGCATCCCGATGATGGCCGTGTGCAGCACCGGCGGCAGCCAGTGGAACTCGCGGAACAGCTCGCGCACCCCGGCGGGGGCGGGCAGGAAGCCGTGCCGCACGTTGTGCTCCGTCGTGTACCAGAACATGGTGAGCGTGGCGACCCAGGCGAGGCAGCACCACAGGCACAGGGCGTTGATCTCGTACAGGGACTGGAACTGGAGCCAGGTGCAGAAGCCGACACCGAACAGGGTGCCGGCCTGGAGGCCGAGCCAGAACCAGCGGCGGTACCGGGCGCCCGCCAGCAGGCCCATGCCGATCGCGATCACGACGCTGTAGCAGGCGATGCCGAGCATCGGGTTCGGGAAGCCGAAGACCGACGCCTGGTCGCTCTCCATCACCGAACCGCAGGAGACGACCGGGTTCAGGCTGCAGGCGGGCGTGAAGTCCGGGTCCTCCAGCAGGTGGAACTTGTCGAGCGTGATGACCCAGGCCGCCAGCAGCCCGGCGAACCCGGTGATGACGAGCAGCAGCGCGAAGCCGCGCCCCGCGCCGGTGCCGCCGCTCCCCGGCCCGGCCGCCGCCGGGCTGCCGGTCCGTGCCTCGTCCACCACCGATGCCGCCATGTGGTCCATCCGTTCCGTCCGGGTAACGGCCCTGCCGACCGCGTACCCGGCCATTCTGCACCAGTGAGCGGACGGTCACTCCCGCCCGGCGGCCCCCGGACCGAGCCGGGCGGCCAGGTCGGCCACGAGTCCGTCGAGCGGCACGGCGACCTGGTCGCCGCTCTCCAGATCCTTCACCTGGGCCACGCCCTCGGCGATGTCGCGCTCGCCCAGCACCACGGCGTAGCGGGCGCCGCTGCGGTTGGCGGCCTTCATGGACGCCTTGACGCCCTTGCCGCCGTACGCGAAGTCCGCCGCCACGCCCGCGCGCCGCAGCTCCGTCACCGTGGCGAAGAGCACACGCCGCGCCTCGTCGCCCATCGGCACGGCGAACACGTCGGTGGCCGCGGGGACGGCGGGGGCGACGCCCTCGGCGCGCAGCGCGAGCACGGTGCGGTCGACGCCGAGCGCCCAGCCGACGGACGGCAGCGCGGGGCCGCCGATCAGCTCGGACAGGCCGTCGTAGCGCCCACCGCCGCCGACCGCCGACTGCGAGCCCAGGCCGTCGTGGACGAACTCGAACGTGGTGCGCGTGTAGTAGTCGAGGCCGCGGACGAGCGCCGGGTCGTCGGTGAACGGGACGCCGGCGGCGGTCAGCAGCGCGCGGACGCCCTCGTGGTACTCCTTGCAGGATTCGCACAGGTGATCACGCAGCAGCGGCGCGTCGGCGAGCTGACGCCGCACGTCGGGGCGCTTGTCGTCCAGGACGCGCAGCGGGTTGATCTCGATGCGGGCGCGGGTCTCCTCGTCCAGGTCGAGGCCGCGCAGGAAGTTCTGGAGGGCCTCGCGGTACGCGGGCCGGCACGTCCGGTCGCCGAGGGAGTTCAGGAGGAGGCGGACGCCGCTGAGCCCGAGGGAGCGGTACGCGTCGGCGGCCAGGATGATCAGCTCGGCGTCGAGCACCGGGTCCTCGGCGCCGATGGCCTCGGCCCCGACCTGGGAGAAGTGCCGGTAGCGTCCGGCCTGCGGGCGCTCGTAGCGGTAGTAGGTGCCCGAGTACCAGAGCTTGACGGGGAGACTGCCCGACCGGTGCAGATTGGCCTGGAGGGCGGCGCGCAGCACGGAGGCGGTGCCCTCGGGGCGCAGCGCGAGGCGCGTGCCGCCCTTGGTGGTGAGGGTGTACATCTCCTTGGTCACGATGTCGGTCGACTCGCCGACGCCGCGCGCGAACAGCTCGACGTGCTCGAAGCCGGGCGTCTCCACGTAGCCGTAGCCGGCACGGCGCAGCGGCGCGGCGATGGCCTCGCGGACCGCGAGGAAGGCGGCCGAGTCGGGCGGGAGGAGGTCGTACGTGCCCTTGGGGGCGGAGAAGGTGCTCACGGAGGGGTTCTTCACATTCCTTGTCGCGGAGGCTGCGTGCCGCCGGCGGTGTCCGGGGCCGTGTCCGGTCCGGTGAGTCCGGCCAGGTACGGGTTGGTGGCGCGCTCGCGTCCGATGGTGGTCTGCGGGCCGTGTCCCGACAGCACCACGGTCGAGTCGTCCAGCGGCAGGCAGACACGGGCCAGGGACCGCAGGATCGCGGCGTGGTCGCCGCCGGGAAGGTCGGTGCGTCCGATGGAGCCGGCGAACAGCAGGTCACCGGAGAAGAGCACCGACGGGATGTCCGCGCGCTCCGGCAGCCGGAAGGTCACCGACCCCTCGGTATGGCCGGGGGCGTGGGCGACCGTGAAGGTGAGGCCGGCCAGTTCGAGTGCGGCGCCGTCGGTGAGGTCCCGCAGGTCGTCAGGCTCGCCGACGGTGAGTTCGCCGAGCAGCGGGGCGCCGATCCTGGCGCCGAGCGCCTTCTCCGGGTCGCTCAGCATGTACCGGTCCCGCGGGTGCAGCCAGGCGGGGACGCCGTGGGCGCCGCAGACGGGGACCACGGAGGCCACGTGGTCGATGTGCCCGTGGGTCAGGACGACGGCGACCGGCTTGAGCCGGTGCTTGGCGATGGCCTCCTCGACGCCGGGGGCGGCCCGGTGGCCGGGGTCGACGATCACGCACTCCTCGCCCGCCGCGGGGGCGACGAGGTAGCAGTTGGTCCCCCAGGCCCCGGCGGGGAAACCAGCGATGAGCACGGCCGTCCTCCGTTGTCGACAGACCCCAGAGCCTACCGGCGGCGGTGCAGCGCGGGCGAACCCGTATACGGTGACGCCACACGGGTCCAGTCGCCGGCCGCCCGTGCCGGCGCCGAGAGAGGGAGAGCGCGGTGTCCACCAAGGAACAGCGGCGCAAGCAGCTCGCGCGGGCCAAATGGGAGCGCCAGCAGCAACGCAGGGCGGCCCGCGCCCACCGGGGCCGCAGGATGCGGGTCCTGCTGTCCGCGCTGGCCGTGCTGGTGATCGCGGGCGGCGCGACGGCGCTCGTCGTGGTGAACCAGGACGACGAGGGCACCGACGAGGCGGCCGCGGCGGCGGAGTCGAGCACCGATCCGGCGACGGACGCGGCGGAGCCGCCCGCCGAGGACCCGTGCGCGGCGCCCGCCGAGGGCGAGCCGTCCGGCGACCAGTGGGACGAGGAGCCGGCCATGACGATCGACGAGGGCGCGGCGTACACCATGACGCTGGCCACCACGTGCGGCGACATCAGCATCGCGCTGGACGCGGAGGCCGCGCCGCACACCGTGAACTCGTTCGCGTTCCTCGCCGGCGAGGGGTACTTCGACCACACCCGCTGCCACCGGCTGGTGACCGAGGGCATCTACGTGCTGCAGTGCGGCGACCCGACCGCGACCGGCCAGGGCGGCCCCGGCTACACCCTCCCGGACGAGAACCTGGACGACCCGGACGTCGCGGGCGGCGTCTACCCGGCGGGCACGGTGGCGATGGCCAACGCCGGCGCCGACACCGGCGGCAGCCAGTTCTTCCTGGTCTACGAGGACAGCCAGCTCCCGGCTGACTACACGCCGTTCGGCACGGTGACGGAGGGCATGGACGTCCTGGCGACCATCGCGGAGGCCGGTGCGGCGCCCGCGGACCCGACCACCGGCAACACCGCCCCCTACGCCACGGTGGTGATCGACGAGGCGACCGTCGAGCCGGCGGAGGACGAGCAGGCCCAGGACTGACGGGGCGCCGCCGGCACCCCGCTCACCGGCAAGTTCCGCGCGAGAAGGTGCGGACAGCCGGGCGGGGTGTCGCCTATGTTGGCCTTGTACAGGGTGCCTGCGCCGGCCGGGTGGTTCTCCAGCCGGACCGGCGGGTCGCGGGCGTGTGGACGATGCCGGGGGCGGTCACGCCCTGTCGCGCATCAAACGAGGAGGCGCTGTGAGCAGCGAGCCATGGGGCCGCGTCGATGAGACGGGGACCGTTTACGTTCGGACGGCGGACGGGGAGAAGACCGTCGGCTCCTGGCAGGCCGGTTCGCCGGACGAGGCGCTGGCCTATTTCGAGCGGAAGTTCGAGGGCCTCGTGGTGGAGATCGATCTCCTGGAGCGCCGGGTGCGCACCACCGATCTGTCGGCGAAGGACGCCATGACCGCCATCGGGCACCTGCGCGCCCAGGTCGACGAGGGCAACGCGGTGGGCGACCTGGCATCGCTCGCCGCCCGGCTCGACGGTCTGGTCGAGGTCGTGGAGACGCGGCGCGAGGAGCGCAAGGCGGCCAGGGCGCGGCAGACCGAGGAGACGCGGCAGGCCAAGGACGCCCTGGTCGCCGAGGCCGAGCAGCTCGCGGCCAGCGAGCAGTGGCGGCAGGCCGGCGACCGGCTGCGTGCCCTGGTCGACACCTGGAAGGGCCTCCCCCGGCTCGACCGGAAGACCGACGACGAGCTGTGGCACCGCTTCTCGCAGGCGCGTTCGGCGTTCTCGAAGCGCCGCAAGGCGCACTTCGCATCGCTGGACGCCCAGCGCGAGGAGACGCGGCGGCGCAAGGAGAAGCTGATCGCCGAGGCGGAGTCCCTGTCGGGCTCCACCGACTGGGGCGCCACGGCGGCGCGGTACCGCGAGCTGATGGGCGAGTGGAAGGCGGCCGGCCGCGCGCAGCGGGACGCCGAGGACGACCTGTGGGCGCGGTTCCGTGCGGCGCAGGACGTCTTCTTCCAGGCGCGCAGCGCGACGTTCGCCGAGCGGGACGCCGAGCAGCGCGACAACCTGGCGCGCAAGGAGGAGCTGGCGGCCGAGGCGGAGAAGCTGCTGCCGGTGACCGACCTGCGGGCGGCGCGTGCCGCGCTGCGGTCGATCGGTGAGCGGTGGGAGGCCGTCGGGCATGTGCCGCGCGACGCGCGGGCCGGTATCGAGGGGCGCATCCACGCGGTGGAGCGGGCCGTCGCCGAGGCCGAGGAGGCCGAGTGGCGGCGGACCAACCCGGAGGCGCGTGCCCGCGCGGCCGGGCTGACCGGGCAGCTCCAGGACGCCGTCGACCGGCTGCGGCGGCAGGCGGAGTCGGCCCGTGCCGCCGGGAACACGGCGAAGGCCCAGAAGCTGGAGCAGGAGCTGGCGGGGCGGCAGGCGCTGCTCGACCAGGCCCTCAAGGGGCTCCAGGAGTTCGGCGGCTGACGGGCACCCGCCCGCCGCACGGTGGCGCCGGTCCCCGGGAGGGGCCGGCGCCACCGTCGTGCGGAGGTCCGTGCGTCAGGGCCTGCGGGCGGACGTGACGCGGTAGACGTCGTAGACGCCCTCGACGCCCCGTACGGCCTTCAGGACGTGCCCGAGGTGCTTCGGGTCGCCCATCTCGAAGGTGAAGCGGGACGTGGCGACCCTGTCGCGCGAGGTCTGCACGGCGGCCGACAGGATGTTGACGTGCTGGTCGGACAGGACGCGGGTGACGTCCGACAGGAGCCGCGAGCGGTCCAGCGCCTCGACCTGGATGGCGACGAGGAACACGGACGACTGCGTGGGCGCCCACTCGACGTCGAGGATGCGCTCCGGTTCGCGGGCGAGCGCGTCCACGTTCAGGCAGTCGGCGCGGTGGACGGAGACGCCGTTGCCGCGGGTGACGAAGCCGATGATCGGGTCGCCCGGCACCGGCGTGCAGCAGCGGGCGAGCTTCACCCACACGTCGTCCACGCCCTTGACGACCACGCCCGGGTCGGCGGAGGTACGGCGGCGCGTGCGGGCCGGCACGGGCGGCGCCGACTCGGCGATGTCCTCGCCCGCCGCCTCCTCGCCGCCCACGGCCTGGACGAGTTTCCGCACGACGTTGTGCGCCGAGACATGACCCTCGCCGATGGCCGCGTAGAGCGCGGAGATGTCCGGGTAGCGCATCTCGTGGGCGAGCGTGACGAGCGCGTCGCCGGACAGGACGTGCTGGATCGGCAGGTTCTGCTTGCGCACGGCGCGCGCGATGGCGTCCTTGCCCTGCTCGATGGCCTCGTCGCGCCGCTCCTTGGAGAACCAGCCGCGGATCTTGTTGCGCGCCCGGGGGGACTTGACGAAGCCGAGCCAGTCGCGGGACGGGCCGGCGCCGTCGGCCTTGGAGGTGAAGATCTCGACGGTGTCGCCGTTGTCCAGGGTGGACTCCAGCGGGACGAGGCGCCCGTTGACCTTGGCCCCTATGGTGCGGTGCCCCACCTCGGTGTGGACGGCGTAGGCGTAGTCCACGGGCGTGGCACCCGCGGGCAGGGCGATGACATCGCCCTTGGGCGTGAAGACGAAGACCTCGTTGCGCGACAGGTCGAAGCGCAGGGACTCCAGGAACTCGCCCGGGTCCTCCGTCTCCTTCTGCCAGTCGAGGAGCTGCCGCAGCCACGTCATGTCGTCGACGGCGCTGTGGCCGTTCTTCCGGCCGTCCTTGCGGGGCGCGTCGGAGCGGACCTTGGAGGACCCGGCGACGGCCTGCTGCTTGTACTTCCAGTGCGCGGCGATGCCGAACTCGGCGCGCCGGTGCATGTCGAACGTCCGGATCTGCAGCTCCACGGGCTTGCCGCCGGGTCCTATCACCGTCGTGTGCAGCGACTGGTACATGTTGAACTTGGGCATCGCGATGTAGTCCTTGAACCGGCCGGGGACCGGGTTCCACCGGGCGTGGACCGTGCCGAGGGCGGCGTAGCAGTCACGGACGGTGTCCACGAGGACGCGGATGCCCACCAGGTCGTAGATCTCGGCGAAGTCCCGGCCCCGCACGATCATCTTCTGGTAGACGCTGTAGTAGTGCTTGGGCCGGCCGGTGACGGTGGCCTTGATCCGGGCGCCGCGCAGGTCGGCCTGGACCTCGTCGATCACGGTGGCGAGGTACTCGTCCCGCTTCGGGGCGCGCTCGGCGACGAGCCGCACGATCTCGTCGTACATCTTCGGGTAGAGGATGGCGAACGCCAGGTCCTCCAGCTCCCACTTGATGGTGTTCATGCCCAGGCGGTGGGCCAGGGGCGCGTAGATCTCCAGGGTCTCGCGCGCCTTCTGCTCCTGCTTCTCGCGCTTCAGGAAGCGCATGGTCCGCATGTTGTGGAGGCGGTCGGCGAGCTTGATCACGAGGACGCGCGGGTCCTTCGCCATGGCGACGACCATCTTGCGGACCGTCTCGGCCTGCGCCGCCTCGCCGAACTTGACCTTGTCCAGCTTGGTGACGCCGTCCACCAGCAGCGCGACCTGGTCGCCGAAGTCGCGGCGGAGGGTGTCGAGGCCGTACTCGGTGTCCTCGACGGTGTCGTGCAGGAGCCCCGCCATCAGCGTGGCCGCGTCCATGCCCAGCTCGGCGAGGATCGTCGTCACGGCCAGCGGATGCGTGATGTACGGGTCGCCGCTCTTGCGCTTCTGGCCGCGGTGCCAGCGCTCGGCGACCTGGTAGGCGCGCTCGATGCGGCGCAGGGCGGCCGTGTCGGCCTTCGGATCGTTGGCCCTGACGACGCGCAGCAGCGGTTCGAGGACCGGGTTGTACGGGCTGGAGCGCTGGACGCCGAGCCGGGCGAGCCGTGCCCGCACGCGGTTGGACGAGCCCGAGCGGCCGGAGACACCGGACACCGTGGGGCTCGTGGGCGGGGCGACGGGCGGCGCGGTGCGGCCGTCGGCGCCGTCCCTGCGGCCGGGGGCGGGCTGCGGCCCCGCGTTCTTCCGCTGCGGGGAGGTGAGCGGCTGGGCGTCGTCAGGCAAGGGCACTCCTTTGCGGGGCCCCTCCCGCCGGGTGGCGGCCGGGAGCGGCGGCGGTCCTCCGGGCCGCGGGGCGGCCGAGGGGAGAGTCCGGCCGGGGAACGATCGGACTGCCATGGTAACGAGCCGCGGGCCAACCCTCGCGTGCACGGGGCGCCGGATCCCGGCCGCCGGCGGTGCGGCGGGCGGCCGGGATCGTGGGCGCGCGGTCTCAGACGGTGAGCAGCGCCTGGTAAGGAGCGCCGTCCAGCGCGGCGGCGATGCGCTCGCGGCCGGGCAGGAAACCCAGCTCCATCAGCACCGCCAGCCCGGCGACCCGCGCGCCGGTGCGCCGGATCAGGTGCAGGGCCGCCTCGGCCGTGCCGCCGGTGGCCAGGACGTCGTCCACGACGAGGACCCGGTCGTCGGACGTGAGGTCCTCGGCGTGGATCTCCACCTCGGCGCTGCCGTACTCCAGGTCGTAGGACTGGGCGAGGGTCGCGCCGGGCAGCTTGCCCGCCTTGCGGACGGGGACGAAGCCGAGGCCGGCCCGTACGGCGACCGGTGCGCCGAGGATGAAGCCCCTCGCCTCCAGGCCGACGACCTTGGTGGCGCCGTGCTCGGCGGCGAACGCGGCGAACGCGTCCACGAGGGCGGTGAACGCCTCGGGGTCGGCCAGCAGCGGCGTGATGTCCTTGAAGACGACGCCGGGCTTCGGGTGGTCGGCGACGTCCCGGATCCGGCTGGTGAGCAGGTCCGCCAGGGCGGCGGGGGCGCTCATCGCCGCTTCCCGGAGGGACGTCCGCGGCCGCGGGCGCGCGAGGGGGGCTGACGGCGCGGGGCGCGCCGGGCGCCGGCCCCGGCGGAGACGGCCCGGTCGTCGTCCGCGTCGTCGGCGGCGTCGTCCTGGGCACCGGGAGCACTGTCACGGGTCTCGTGGCCGGTGCCGGAGGACCCGGTGGCGCCGTCGTCCTCGTCGTCCTCGTCGTCCTCGTCGTCGGCGCGGTCGGAGTCGTCGGCGCCGTCCGCGCCGCCCTCGGGCTCGTCACCGCGCTTGGCGCGGCGGGCGAGGACCTTGCGGTCCTGTGCCCTGATCGCCGGCTCGCGCATCTTGAAGTCGGCGACGAGCGGGGTGGCGATCACGATGGAGGAGTAGGCACCCGCGGCCAGGCCGACGAACAGCGACAGCGCGATGTCGTTCAGCATGCCGCCGCCGAGCAGGCCGCCGCCGATGAACAGCAGCGCCGCCACCGGCAGCAGGGCGACCACCGAGGTGTTGATGGAGCGCACCAGGGTGCCGTTCAGGCTGCGGTTGGCCAGGTCGGCGTAGGTGTGGCGGGTCTGGCGGGTGAAGTTCCTCGTCTGCTCCTTGAGGCCGTCGAAGACGACGACGGTGTCGTAGAGCGAGTAGCCGAGGATGGTGAGCAGACCGATGACCGTGCCCGGGGTGACCTCGAAGCCGACCAGGGCGTAGACGCCCACCGTGATCGTGATGTCGTGGACCAGGGCGATGAGCGCGGCCAGCGCCATCCGCCACTCGAACGCGATCGCCAGGTAGATGACCACGAGCACCATGAAGATGCCGAGGCCCTGCCACGCCTTGTTCGCGATCTGGTCGCCCCAGCTCGGGCCGATGACCTCGGCGTTGAGCGAGTCGGTCGGGATGTCGAGGGCCTCGGCCAGTGCCGCGCGGGTGGAGTTGGACTGGTCCGTGTCGAGGCCGGCGACCTTGACGAGCTTCGCACCGTCCGAGCCGCCGAGCTCGGTCACCTGGGGCAGGTGGCCCGTCTCGTCCTCGACGATCGACTCGATCTCCGAGCGGGACAGCGACGTCTCGGGCGTGGTGAAGGAGGCACCGCCCTCGAACTCCACACCCATGTGCAGGCCCCGGACGAAGAACGCGCCGAAGGCGAGCAGCGTGATCAGGATGGAGATGCCGTACCAGATCTTGCGGCGGCCCACGAAGTCGATCGTGACGTCGCCCCGGTAGAGCTTGGCACCGAACGCGCCCAGCCGTGACATGTCACGCCTCCTTCGGGTCGGACGGGACGGGCGCCGGGCGGCGACCGCGCAGTGGTGGCCTGCCGCCGAGCCGCTTGGGGTCGAGGCCGGACCAGGGGTGGCCGGACGAGAAGAACCTGCGGCGGGCCAGCAGGGTCATCAGCGGCTTGGTGAAGAGGAAGACGACGACCACGTCGAGCAGCGTCGTCAGGCCGAGGGTGAACGCGAAGCCCTGCACCTTGCCGACCGTCACGATGAACAGGACGGCGGCGGCGAGGAACGACACGAAGTCGGAGACGAGGATGGTGCGCCGGGCGCGGGGCCAGGCCCGTTCCACGGCGGGGCGGAGGGTGCGGCCCTCGCGGACCTCGTCCCTGATGCGTTCGAAGTAGACGATGAACGAGTCGGCCGTGATGCCGATGGCGACGATCGCGCCGCAGACGGCCGGCAGGTTCAGCGCGAAGCCCATGGCCGGGCCGAGCAGCGTCATGATCGTGTAGGTGAGGATGCTGGAGACCGCGAGGCTGGCGAACGCGATGAGCGCGAGCCCCCGGTAGTACACGATCATGTAGAGCACGACGAGGCCCAGGCCGATGGCGCCGGCGATCAGGCCCGCGCGGAGCTGGTCGCCGCCGAGGGTCGGGGAGACCGTGGAGACGCTGGCCTCGTCGAACGTCAGCGGCAGGGCGCCGTACTTGAGCATGTTCGCCAGGTCGTCGGCCGACTCCTGGTCGAAGCTGCCGGAGATCTCGGCGCTGCCGCCGCCCAGGCGCTCGGAGACGGTGGGGGCGGAGACGACCTCGCCGTCGAGGACGATCGCGAACTGGTTCTGCGGCTGCACCTGGGAGGCCAGCTCACCGGTGATGTCGGCGAACTTGTCGGTGCCGGAGCCGTTGAACTCCATCTGGACGATCCAGCCCTTGCCGAACTGGGTGTCGTACAGGGCGCTGGCGTCGCTCACGTCCGTGCCGGGGACGGCGACGGGGCCGAGGGCGTACTTGTAGACGCCGTCCTGGTCGCAGGAGACGACGAGGTCCTCGTCCTCGGCCTGCGCGGCGGCCTGGCCGGCCTCGGTCCTGGCCTCGGGGGTGGAGCAGTCGAGTGCGTCGAGCTGGGTCTGGATCGCCGCGGCGTCCGTCTCGGCGTCGCCGGTGTTCCCGGTCTCCTCGGCGGTGTCGCCGGACTCGTCGGTGGCCTCGGTGCTCGGCTCGTCGGTGCTCTCGTCGGAGCGGTAGGAGGCGAAGCTCGCGGTGTCGGCGGTGGTGGCGCCGCCGGGGGCCGACAGGCCCTGGGCGTCGGGCGACTCGTCGTCGGACGACGCGTCGTCCGAGGTCTCGCCGGACTCGTCGGCCGACTCGTCGCCGGTCGCCTCGTCCGTGGCCTCGTCGGTCGCCTCGTCCGTGCCCTCGTCGGCGCTCTCGGAGGCGTCGTCCGAGGGGGAGGCGTCGTCGGTGGGCTCGGGCGACTCGCTGCCGTCCGTCGCGGCCTGGACCAGGGTGGCGCTCAGCACGGGCCGGAAGTTGAGCTGGGCGGTGGTGCCCACCTGCTCCCTGGCCTGCTGCTCGTCCGCGCCCTTCGGGATGTTCACGATGATGTTGCGATCACCCTGGGTCTGGACCTCAGCCTCGGAGACACCGAGGCCGTTGACGCGGCGCTCGATGATGCTGACGGCGGTCTTCAGGTTGGTCGCGTTGATCGCGTCCTCATTGCCCTCGTCGGCCCGGGCGGAGAGCGTGATGCTCGTGCCGCCCGCGAGGTCGATGCCCAGGCGCGGCGTCGTGTGGCCGGAGAGGAACATCCCCCCGGTGAGCGCCACGATCGCCACCAGGACAAGCAGCAGGGGCCTGCCCGGACGGCCGTTGGCCCCCCGGGACGCGGAGCCCCTTGTTCTCGAGCGCCTCGCGCCCTTCTTCGGTGTCGCCACCTTGTCGTCTTCTCTCTGTCCAACGACCGCGCCCGGTGAACGCCGCGCGGCTCACTCAGCGGGGTGACTGACGGACGGCCCGTACCGCCGCCGTCAGGAAGCGGAGCCGTGCTCCCCGTCGTCCTTGCGGGCGTCGTCGTCCTTCGTGCCCTCCCCGGCGGCGTCGTCCGAGCCGCGGTCGGCGTCGTCCTTGCCGAGGTCCACGCGCTTGTGGTCATCGGCCCCGTCGATCAGGGAGGAGGCGTCGTCCGGCACGACGGGGGTGTCGTCGTCGTGGTGCTCCTCACCGCTCACGATGCGCTGGTACTCGTCCGCGTCCAGGACGGCGCCGATCGCGTTCTTCGCGAACACGGCGTGCACGCCGGGCGTGACCTCCAGCAGGACGGTGTCCTCGCGGACCTCCTTGACCTGGGCGTACATGCCACCGATGGTCCGTACGCCGGTACCGGGCTCCATCGCGTTCCGCATCTCCAGCGCCTGCCGCTGGCGGTTCTTCGCCGAGCGCGACATGAGGAACATGACGCCGATGATCAGAATGAACGGGAACAAAATCGCGATATCCACGATGCAGGAATTTCCTTCGCATGGCCGCTGGCGCGGTCCGGCTCTTCGGGGGGTGGGCACGCCATCCGGATTCGGACGGCATCGGCGGAGTCTAGGCGAGGCTTCGCCGCCGGAACAACGTGCAGGATGCTATCGGAGTTCCTGAAGTGGGAAATCCCGCGCCCTCACGCGCCGAAAAGCCCCTGCTGCCCGCCACCGGCCGCGGTGCCCGCGCCGCCGGGCGCCGGCGGCTCGATGCCGAGGTGCCGCCAGGCCGCCGGGGTCGCCACCCGTCCGCGGGGCGTGCGCGCGAGCAGCCCCTCGCGCACGAGGAACGGCTCGGCGACCTCCTCGACCGTCTCCCGCTCCTCCCCCACCGCCACGGCGAGGGTGGACAGGCCCACCGGACCGCCGCCGAACAGGTGGAGCAGCGCGTGCAGGACGGCGCGGTCGAGGCGGTCGAGGCCGCGGCCGTCCACCTCGTAGACGGCGAGCGCGCCGGCCGCCGTCTCCCGCGTGATCACACCGTCCGCCCGGACCTGGGCGTAGTCCCGCACACGGCGCAGCAGGCGGTTGGCGATGCGCGGGGTGCCGCGGGAGCGGCCGGCGATCTCGGCCGCGCCGTCGGCGGTGATCTCGACGTCGAGCAGCCGCGCGGAACGCCGGACGACCCGCTCCAGTTCGTCGGTCGCGTAGAACTCCATGTGGCCGGTGAATCCGAAGCGGTCGCGCAGCGGCGGCGGCAGGAGGCCGGCCCTGGTGGTGGCGCCGACGAGGGTGAACGGCGGCAGTTCCAGCGGGATGGCCGTCGCGCCCGGCCCCTTTCCGACGACCACGTCCACGCGGAAGTCCTCCATCGCCATGTACAGCATCTCCTCGGCGGGACGCGACATGCGGTGGATCTCGTCCAGGAAGAGGACCTCGCCCTCGGTGAGCGAGGAGAGGATCGCGGCGAGGTCGCCCGCGTGCTGGATGGCGGGCCCCGACGAGATGCGGATGGGCGCGTTCATCTCGGCGGCGATGATCATGGAAAGGGTCGTCTTGCCGAGCCCCGGCGCGCCGGAGAGCAGGACGTGGTCGGCGGTGCCGCCGCGGGCCAGGGCCGCGCGCAGGACGAGGTCCAGTTGTTCGCGTACGCGCCGCTGGCCGATGAACTCGCCCAGGTCCTTCGGCCGCAGGGCGGCCTCGACGGCGAGGTCGTCGCCGTCGGGCGCCGGGCCGACCAGCCGGTCGCCGCCCTCGGTCGCGTACTCGTCCCGGGTCACGGGGATCGCCTCCTGGCGTGCGTCTCGTGTGCGTGCGGTGCGGTGCGGCGGGGTCAGCGGGCGCGGTTCAGGCTCTGGAGGGCCGCGCGCAGCAGGGCGGGGACGGACGGCTCGCCGCCCTGTGCGGCCGCCTCCTCCGCCCGGGGGGTGACGGCCGTGACGGCGCGCTCGGCCTCCCGCTGGGCGTACCCGAGACCCGTGAGGGCGTCGAGGAGTGCCTCGTTCCACGGGGGCGGGGCGCTGGCCGCCGGCGCGGCCGGGCGGGCGGCGCCGGTCGGCGGGCCGAGCCGGTCCTTCAGGTCGAGGAGGAGTTTCTGCGCGCCCTTCTTGCCGATGCCGGGGACGGCGGTGAGGGCCTTCTCGTCGCCGGCGGCGACGGCGCGGCGCAGCGCGTCGGGGCTGTGGACGGCCAGCATGGCCTGGGCGAGGCGGGGGCCGACGCCGCTCGCGGTCTGCAGCAGCTCGAACACCTGGCGCTCGTCCTCGTCGGCGAAGCCGTAGAGGGTGAGGGAGTCCTCGCGGACGACGAGGGAGGTGGCGAGCCGGGCGGGCTCCCCCGCGCGGAGGCCGGCGAGCGTGGCCGGGGTGCACTGGACGGCGATGCCGATCCCGCCGACCTCGACGACGGCCGTGTCGGGGGCGAGGGCGGCGACCGGTCCCTGGACGAAGGCGATCATGACGGGAGGATGCCCTTCGGTGCGGTGGCGGGGGCGCCGCGGCGCGCGGCGGCGTGGGCCTGCTGGAGGCGGGAGACGGCCGGGGCGCGCCAGATGTGGCAGATGGCGAGGGCCAGGGCGTCGGCCGCGTCCGCCGGCTTCGGGGGCGCGTCCAGCCGCAGGAGGCGGGTGACCATGGCGCCGACCTGGGCCTTGTCGGCGCGGCCTGAACCGGTGACGGCGGCCTTGACCTCGCTCGGCGTGTGCAGGGCGACGGGCAGGCCGCGCCGGGCGGCGCACAGCATGGCGACGGCGCTGGCCTGGGCCGTGCCCATGACGGTGCGGACGTTGTGCTGGCTGAAGACGCGCTCCACGGCGACGACCTCGGGCCGGTGGGTGTCGAGCCACTGCTCGATGCCCTCCTCGACCAGCACGAGCCGCCGGGCCGCGTCCAGTTCGGCGGGGGTGCGGACCACCCCGACTCCGGCCATGCGCAGCCGGCGGCCCGGAAGGCCGTCGACCACGCCCACGCCGCAGCGTGTCAGCCCGGGGTCCACGCCCAGTACCCGCACGACGGCCTCCCTCGCTCACCGGGCACGACCCCGGTGGCCGGCCCGCCGGGCAGGCTACCGCCCGCCACTGACAAGCCCGCGCAGCCGGCCGGCACGGCGGCCCGGCGCGGCCGCCTCCCGGATCAGGCCTCGACCTTGGCCATGACCTCGTCGCTCACGTCGAAGTTGGCGAAGACGTTCTGCACGTCGTCGCTGTCCTCCAGCGCGTCGATGAGGCGGAAGATCTTGCGGGCGCCGTCCTCGTCCAGCTCGACCTGCATGGTGGGCAGGAAGCCGGCCTCGGCCGAGTCGTAGTCGATGCCGGCGTCCTGGAGCGCGGTGCGCACGGCGACGAGGTCGCCCGCCTCGCTGACGACCTCGAACGTCTCACCGAGGTCGTTGACCTCCTCGGCGCCCGCGTCGAGGACGGCGCCGAGGACGTCGTCCTCGCTCAGGCCGGCCTTCGGGACGATGACGACGCCCTTGCGGTTGAAGAGGTAGGAGACGGAGCCGGGGTCGGCCATGGAGCCGCCGTTGCGGGTCATGGCGACGCGGACGTCGGAGGCGGCGCGGTTGCGGTTGTCCGTGAGGCACTCGATCAGGACGGCGACGCCGTTGGGGCCGTAGCCCTCGTAGGTGACCGACTGGTAGTCGGCGCCGCCCGCCTCGAGACCGGCACCGCGCTTGACGGCGCGGTCGATGTTCGTGTTGGGGACGGAGCTCTTCTTGGCCTTCTGGATGGCGTCGAAGAGCGTGGGGTTGCCGTCCGGGTCTCCGCCGCCGGTGCGGGCGGCGACCTCGATGTTCTTGATCAGCTTCGCGAACAGCTTGCCGCGCTTGGCATCGATCACGGCCTTCTTGTGCTTGGTGGTTGCCCACTTGGAGTGGCCGGACACAGCGCTGCTCCTTCGATGTCACCCAGATTTCAACCGACGTGGTGATCCTACCGGCAGCCCGCTACCGGGCGTCACGCACCGTCCGTGCGCGGCGCCGCCGCACGCACCATCGCCACGAACAGCGCGTGGACGCGGTGGTCCCCGGTCAGTTCGGGATGGAACGCGGTGGCGAGCAGGGAGCCCTGCCGCACGGCAACGGGGTGGCCGTCGACGGAGGCCAGGACCTCGGCCGCAGCGCCGGTGGACTCCACCCAGGGGGCACGGATGAAGACGCCGTCGACGGGGCCGCCGGGGACGCCGGCGACCTCCACGGCGGCCTCGAACGACTCGTTCTGGCGGCCGAAGGCGTTGCGCCGGACGATCATGTCGATGCCGCCGACGGTCTCCTGGCCCGAGCGCGGGTCGAGGATCTTGTCGGCCAGCATGATCATGCCGGCGCAGGAGCCGTAGACGGGCAGGCCGGCGCGGACCCGCTCGCGCAGCGGGTCCATGAGCCCGAAGACGGCGGCGAGCTTGGACATGGTGGTCGACTCGCCGCCCGGGATGACCAGGCCGTCGACGGCGGCCAGTTCATCGGGCCTGCGGACGGGCCGGGCGGCCGCGCCGGCGGCGGCCAGCGCGGCCAGGTGCTCCCGGACGTCGCCCTGCAGGGCGAGGACTCCGATCACCGGCCGTGCCGGCTCGCCGGCGGCGGTGGGGGTGGTGGCGGGTTCGGTCACGGGTGCGGAACGCTTCCCTTCTCGGTGCCGTGCTTCTGGTCGGGGTGCGCCGCGTCCGGCCACCGGGGCGATGGCGCCCGGGTCACCAGCCGCGGGACGCGTACCGCTCGCCCTCGGGGAGGACATCGATGTTGATGCCGACCATGGCCTCGCCGAGGCCGCGCGAGACGTCCGCGACGACCTTCGGGTCGTCGTAGAAGGTGGTCGCCTTGACGATCGCGGAGGCGCGCTTGGCCGGGTCGCCGGACTTGAAGATGCCGGAGCCGACGAAGACGCCCTCGGCGCCGAGCTGGCGCATCAGCGCGGCGTCGGCGGGCGTGGCGACGCCGCCGGCGGAGAACAGCACGACGGGCAGCTTGCCCAGCTCGGCGACCTCGCGGACCAGCTCGTAGGGGGCGCGCAGCTCCTTGGCCGCGGCGTACAGCTCGTGGTTGTCGAGGCTCCGCAGCCGGCCGATGTCACCGCGGATCTGCCGCATGTGGCGCACGGCCTCGACGACGTTGCCGGTGCCGGCCTCGCCCTTGGAGCGGATCATCGCCGCGCCCTCGGCGATGCGGCGCAGGGCCTCGCCGAGGTTGGTCGCGCCGCAGACGAAGGGGGTCGTGAAGGACCACTTGTCGGTGTGGTTGACCTCGTCGGCGGGGGTGAGGACCTCGGACTCGTCGATGTAGTCGACGCCGAGGGCCTGGAGGACCTGGGCCTCCACGAGGTGGCCGATGCGGGACTTGGCCATCACCGGGATGGAGACGGCCTCGATGATGCCGTCGATCATGTCCGGGTCGGACATGCGGGCGACGCCGCCGTCCTTGCGGATGTCGGCGGGGACGCGCTCCAGGGCCATGACGGCCACGGCGCCGGCGTCCTCGGCGATCCTCGCCTGCTCGGGGGTGACGACGTCCATGATCACACCGCCCTTGAGCTGCTCGGCCATGCCGCGCTTGACGCGGGCGGTACCGGTCTCGGGGGTCTGCGGGGTGCTGGGGGACGTGCTCACGGATGCGACCTCACTGGACGAGTGCTCAACAAGTGCTGACGGTGGGCGCCGTCGCGCCGGACGGAACGGGCGGAAGCGCCATGACGGACAACCCTGTCCATCGTAATCCTGTTCGGAGGCGTCCCGAGGGGGCCGGGAGGCCACTCCCCCAGGGAACCGCGGGACCGGCCCCCGGGGAAAGAGCCAATCGTCCCTCAGTGGCCCGCTTCGCCGCCGTCCCGCGTGCCGTTGTCCCCGGGCACGCCGTCCCCGGCAGCGGCGGACGGCCCGGCCGGCGGGGTGCCGTGCCCCGCCGCGTACGCGACCAGCACGGGCGGCGGCTCGTCGTCCATCTCGAACGCCAGGGGGAACGGCGCGTGCCCCGCCAGCCGGAACCAGCGGACCATCCGGTGCCGCCGCACGGCCCGCGCCGACCGCACCGCGTCGTTGTGGAACCTGCGGGCCATCGGCACCCGCCGCACGGCGGCCGCGAGTTCGTCAGCCCCGTCGCGGCCGCCCGGCGCCTCCCGCACGACGCGGAGCTGCCCGCCGTCCCCGAGGACCGCGCGCAGGGCCTGGCTCAGCTCGCTCTCGGCGACCTCGCGCTCCTCGTCCCTGGCGAGCCGGGCCGCGTGGGCCGCCTGGTACAGGACCATCGAGGCGGCCGGGTCGAGGACGCCGGCGGTGGCCAGCTCCTGCGCGATCGAGGCACGCCGCAGGAGCTGCGCGTCGAGCGCAGCCCGGGCGGCGTCGATCCGGGCGTGCAGGCGGTCGAGGCGGCCGGCGGTCCAGCTCAGATAGACCGCGGCGAGGACGAGCACGGCGGCGATCCAGATGACGGTGGTCACGCCGGGTCACCCTAGCGGTCAGTCGCGCGCGAACCCGAACCGGCCCGGCCGCGCGGCCCGCTCGTCCGGGGCCACCGCGCCGGCGCCCGCGGTCACCGTCTCGTAGACGGCGAGGATGTCGGCGCCGACCGTCGCCCAGTCGAACCGGCGGACGTGCGCGCTGCCCCGCGCGCGCAGCCCGGTCAGGCGCTCCGGGTCGGCGAGCAGCGCCACCGCGGCGTCGGCGAGGGCGTCGGCGTCCTCGTTCGGGAAGAGGGCGCCCGCCGCTCCCCCGTCCAGGACCTGCGCGAACGCGTCCAGGTCGCTGGCCAGCACGGCGGCACCCGCCGACATCGCCTCGACCAGGATGATCCCGAAGCTCTCGCCGCCGGTGTTGGGCGCGACATAGAGGTCGACGCTGCGCAGCAGCCGCGCCTTGTCCTCGTCGCTGACCATGCCGAGGAACTCCACCCGCTCCCGCGCCGCCGGCGGCAGCCCCTCGACGGCCTCCTCCGTGTCGCCGCGGCCGGCGACGAGGAGCCGGACGCCGGGGCGCGCGGCGAGGATGCGGGGCAGTGCCCGCATCAGCACGGGCAGCCCCTTGCGCGGCTCGTCGATCCGGCCGATGAAGCCGATCGTGTCGCCCTGCCACTCCGGGCGCGGCTCCGCCCGCGCGAAGAAGTCGACGTCGACACCGTTCGGGATGACGACGGCGTCACCGCCCAGGTGTTCCACGAGGGTGCGGCGGGCGTACTCGCTCACCGCGACCCGGGCGCTGATCTTCTCCAGCGCCGGCTGGAGGATCGGGTAGGCCGCGACCATGGCGCGGGAGCGCGGGTTGGACGTGTGGAACGTCGCGACGATCGGGCCGCGCGCCGCCCAGCAGGTGAGCAGGGACAGCGACGGGGTGGCCGGCTCGTGGATGTGGAGCACGTCGAAGTCGCCCTCGTGCACCCAGCGGCGGACCCGGGCGGCGGACAGGAAGCCGAACGTGAGCCGCGCCACGGACCCGTTGTACGGCACGGGGACGGCACGGCCGGCGCTCACCACGTACGCGGGCAGGGGGGTCTCGTCGTCGGCCGGCGCGAGGACGGACACGTCGTGCCCGAGGCGGATGAGGTGCTCCGCCAGGTCGCGCACGTGGAACTGCACGCCTCCTGGGACGTCCCAGGAGTACGGGCAGACGATGCCGATCCTCATGCGGTGCCGCCTTCCGGAGTCATCGGGCGGAGGACGCGGGGGCGTCGCCCGGCCACAGCCGCTGGAGCATGTGCCAGTCCTGGGGGTGCTGCGCGATGCCCTCGGCGAAACGGTCGGCTAGCGCCTGCGTCATGACGGCGGTGCGCTCGGCGCGCGTCCCCGTCTCCGGCACGGGCACGGCCGGGTGGACCCGCCCCCGCATGAGCGGCGGGGCGTCGTACCAGAGGGTGGCGGGCAGCAGCAGGGCGCCGGTCTGCTGCGCGAGCAGGGCGGGTCCCGCCGGCATGCGGGCGGTGGCGCCGAAGAACGACACCTCGACGCCGGAGCGCGTCAGGTCGCGGTCGGCGACGAGGCAGACCAGGCCGCCGGCCCGCAGCCGCCGCGCGAGGCTGCCGAACGACGAGCCGCCGGTGTGCGGCAGGACCTCCATGCCGAGGCCCTCGCGGTAGGCGACGAACCGGTCGTACAGCGTCTCGGGCCGCAGGCGCTCCGCGACGGTGGCGAACGGGGTGCGCAGCGCGGTGACGACCCAGGCGCCGGCGAGGTCCCAGTTGGCCATGTGCGGGAGGGCGAGGACGACACCCCGGCCCGAGGCGAGCGCCTCGGTCACGAGGTGGATGTCCTCTATGACGCAGGAGGTCCTTATGCGCTCGGGTCCGTACACCGGCAGCCGGAACGACTCGATCCAGTAGCGCAGGTAGCTGCGCATGCCGGCCCGGGACAGGGCGCGCAGGCGCTCCGGTGTCGGGTCGGGGACGACTCGGGCGAGGTTGGCCTCGAGCTGCCGTACGCCCCGGCCCGACCGCCGCCAGGCGGCGTCGGCGGCAGCGCGGCCCAGGGCGTGCGCGGCCGGCTCGGGGAGACGTTTGACGGCGGCCCAGCCGGAACCGTAGAGCGCGTCGGAGAGGCGTTCCCTCATGCGGGGCCGCTTCCCCGTTCCGCAGCCGCGCGGGCGGCCTCGGCGGCGTCGGCCTCGGCCGCCTCGCGGCGCACGGTCACGACCCGCTGGACGAGGGTGACGAAGCTGCCGGCGGCCACCACCCACAGGGCGATGGGCAGGAGCACGCCGATGTGCGGCACGTCGAAGGTGCGCTCCCAGCCGGCGAAGCCCGCGAGGACGAGGGTGATGACGAGCCGTTCGGCGCGCTCCACGAGACCGTTGACGGCGACCGGCATGCCGATGCTCTCGCCCCTGGCCTTGGTGTAGGAGACGACCTGGCCGCTGGCGAGGCAGAAGAGGGTGACGGCGCACAGGACCTCGTTGTCACCGCCGCCCGCGTACCACAGGGCGATGCCGGAGAAGATCGCCGCGTCGGCGACCCGGTCGAGCGTCGAGTCGAGGAACGCGCCCCACCGGCTGGAGGTGCCGATCTGACGCGCCATGTTGCCGTCGACGAGGTCGGAGAAGACGAACAGCGTGATCACGACCGTGCCCCAGAAGAACTCGCCCCGGGGGAAGAAGACCAGCGCGCCCGCCATGACTCCGGCCGTCCCGACCAGGGTGACCATGTCGGGGGTCACCCGCAGGCGGATCAGCAGCGCGGCGAATGGCGTGAGGACACGCGTGAAAAAGGCACGCGCGTACTTGTTGAGCATGTCCTTCCCAGGGGGTCGGGGCGGGCCGCGGCGGTCGGGCGGCCATCAGGAGGCCCCATCGTAGTCACGTGGGCGGCCGGTCCGTGCGGCGGCCGGTGGGCGGTGCTCCGGGGCACGCCGGGGGCGCGTGGGGCGGATGACGCGGGGCGGGCGGGGTGGCTCCGGGGAAGTTTGGCCGGAGATGGTCCGCTCACGGGGTGCGCGGGGCGCCGCGCCGCTAGGCTTGCGGCCGTTCAGGTGTGCCCGGCGCGCGAGGAGGGAAGTGCCCCCTCAGCGGCCGGTGTTCGGCGGCGGTCCGAGAGCTGGGGGTGTCCGATGGCGGGTCTGAGCGGCCCGGGGAACGGGGCGGGGTTCGAGTTCGACCTCGGGATCGGCGCGCAGGTCCCGCTGTCCGGGGCGGGCAGCGGGATGCCGGGCCTGTCGAACGCGATCGCCTCCGTGTCCTACCGGGACTGGGCGCCGGAGCGGATCAAGGAGCCGAACGACGCGGCCGACGTGAAGACGGGCAAGTTCTCCCTCCTGGAGCCGAACCTCGGCGAGGCGTTCACCCGCGCCGTGGAGACGCGGATGCTGGCGGACGGCCGCAAGCCGCTCGTCCAGTCCTTCGGGATCGAGCCGCGGACGGTCGTCGAGCACGCGCTGAACGCCAAGCGGATCCGGCGGCAGCGCGACCGCAGGCTCACCGCGCTGATGATCGTGTTCGGGGTGCTGTTCCTGCCGGGCGTCGCCGTGTGGCTCGGGCTGTTCCAGCTCCGGCGGACGTTCGCCGGGTCGCAGGGGCGGCGCGCGGGCGCCCTCGGGTCCCTGCTGCTGGCGATGATCGCGGTGCTCGCGGTCGTCGCGGTCCTGCGGGCGCCGGTGGACGGGGTGCTGCGGCTGTACCTGTGGGCCGTCCTGCCCGCCCCCGTGCTGGGCTGGCTGTGGGCGCGCCAGATCTGCGAGCGCACCGCCGTGAACCTGCGCGCGCACTGGACCGACCTGCTCGGCGGCGGCGGTGCGGGCGCGCGCATCCCGGAGGCCGTCCCGCAGAACCCGAACGACGCCGAGGCCGAGCGCGTGCGCGTGGGGCTCGCGAAGCTGGCGGCCGAGCAGCGCAGCAACCTCGTCCACTACGCCGGTCCCAAGGGGATACTCGGCATGGGCGTGCGCTGGGGGAGCTGGCAGCTCGCGGAGGAGCTGCGGCCCAAGGACCCGGGCCGGGAGATCGATCCCTTCCGCGCGTGGGACGTGGCGCGGGCGATCGGGGAGCA
Organism: Streptomyces sp. RFCAC02; assembly: GCF_004193175.1. Classification (NCBI taxonomy): domain Bacteria; kingdom Bacillati; phylum Actinomycetota; class Actinomycetes; order Kitasatosporales; family Streptomycetaceae; genus Streptomyces; species Streptomyces sp. RFCAC02. Next base: position 563,554 of record NZ_SAUH01000001.1, read on the forward strand.
GCTCCAGCTTCTGGAGCGGGGGCCGCTGCACACCGGCGGGTTCAAGGCGCCCTCGATAGTGCACTGGATCGTCCGGCACGTGGGCGAGGGCGCCGGTGAGGTGTCCCGGCCCGACGGCCCCACGGCCGACGGCTACAGCTTCAACTCGCTGGAGGTCCAGCGCATCTGCAACGAGCAGCAGTACGACAAGGGCGACCGGCACTACGTGGGCGCGCAGTTCGTGCTGTGGGAGGGCGAGCTGGTCATCACCATGATGATCTCGGTGACGGTCCTCCACCACACCCTGCGGATCGAGGTGACGGGGCACGCGCTCGGGCCGCTCGACGGCTGGTTCCGCAAGGGTCCCGACACGGAGACGAAGGAGATCAGGGACCCGCTGCGGCCTTGGAAGGTGACGAAGAAGCCGGTGCCGCTCGTGAAACCGCGCGAGGTGGTGCGGCTGGCGGCCAGGGCGCCGCTGACGTGGTTCCCCGCCCGGCTGGACAAGCTCGGCGGCACGATCGCCCTGCCCGAGCCGCTCGGCCTGCGGCACACGTGGGCGACGAAGCCGTGGCGGCACCGCTTCATGGTGGACGACGTGCTGCGGACGGCCACACCGGTCCTGCGGGTCGCGCACGCGGCGGCGATAAAGGTCCTCGCCGAGCACGGCGTGGAGGTCGCGCCGTTCGACAGCAGGGCGCAGGCGCTGAGCGGTCAGGTCGAGGCGGCCGAGCCGCGCCACGCGGACGAGTACAACATGTGAGCCGGCCGCCGGTCCCGGTCCCCCGCGGGCCGGGGCCGTGCGGCGTCCGGTCAGACGGGCCAGGCGGCGGCGAGCATCCGCCGGGTGTCGGCGAGGAGCTGCGGCAGCACCCGGGTGTTGCCGACGACCGGCATGAAGTTGGCGTCGCCTCCCCAGCGGGGCACGACGTGCTGGTGCAGGTGCGGGGCGATGCCGGCGCCGGCGGCGGTGCCCTGGTTCAGGCCGATGTTGAAGCCGTGGGCGCCGGAGGCGGTGCGGATCGCCGTCATGGCCCGCTTGGTCAGCTCGGCCAGCTCCGCCGTCTCCTCACCGGTCAGCTCGGTGTAGTCCGCGACATGGCGGTAGGGCACGACCAGCAGGTGGCCGCCGTTGTACGGGTAGAGGTTGAGCACGGCGTAGACGGCCGAGCCGCGCGCCACGACGAGCCCGTCCTCGTCGCTCTTCCCCGGGATCGCGCAGAACGGGCAGCCGTCGCCCGCGTCCGGGCCGGTGGGCTTTCCCTCGCCCTGGATGTACGCCATGCGGTGGGGGGTCCACAGGCGCTGGAACGCGTCCGGCGTCCCGACTCCGATCTGCTGTTCCGGCTCGCTGCTCATGGGCGCCAGCATATGGCGTGCCCGCCCCCGCCACGGGCGGTGCCCCGGGGCGCGGACGGGTCGTCCGCGCCCCGGGCGCCGGTCAGACCTGGACGCGGGAGGCGACGGCCTCGGCGATCTCGCGGAGCGCCTCGTCGCGCGGGACGCCGTTCTTCTGGGAGCCGTCGCGGTAGCGGAAGCTGACGGCGCCCTTCGCCACGTCGTCGTCGCCCGCGATCACCATGAAGGGGATCTTGGCCTTCTGGGCGTTGCGGATCTTCTTCTGCATGCGGTCGGACGACGCGTCCACCTCGACCCGCAGCCCCTGGGCCTTCGCCTCGGCGGCGAACTCCTGGAGGTAGGGGACGTGGGTGTCGCCGATCGGGATGCCGACCGCCTGCACCGGGGCGAGCCACGGCGGGAAGACACCGGCGTAGTGCTCCAGCAGGACGGCGAAGAACCGCTCGATCGAGCCGAACAGCGCGCGGTGGATCATGACGGGCTGCTGCCGCGAGCCGTCGGCCGCGGTGTACTCCAGCTCGAAGCGCTTGGGCTGCTGGAAGTCGACCTGGATCGTGGACATCTGCCAGCTCCGCCCGATGGCGTCCCTGGCCTGCACGGAGATCTTCGGACCGTAGTACGCGGCGCCGCCGGGGTCGAGGACGAGTTCGAGACCCTGCTTGCCGGCCGCCTGGCGCAGCACCTCGGTGGCCTCCGCCCACTCCTCCGGCTCACCGATGAACTTGTCGCTGTCGCCCCGGGTGGACAGCTCCAGGTAGAAGTCGGAGAGGCCGTAGTCCCGCAGGAGGCCGAGGACGAAGGTGAGGAGCGCGTCCAGCTCGTCCGGCATCTGCTCCTTGGTGCAGTAGATGTGGGAGTCGTCCTGGGTGAACCCGCGGGTCCTGGTGAGGCCGTGGACGACACCGGACTTCTCGTACCGGTAGACCGTGCCGAACTCGAACAGCCGCAGCGGCAATTCCCGGTAGGACCGCCCGCGCGCCCGGAAAATCAGGTTGTGCATCGGGCAGTTCATGGCCTTCAGGTAATAATCCTGGCCTTCGAATTCCATGGGCGGGAACATGGATTCGTCGTAGTTCGGCAGGTGGCCGGAGATTTCGAAGAGACGCCGCTTGCTGATGTGCGGCGTGTTGACGAATTCGTATCCCGATTCCTCGTGGCGGCGGCGCGAGTAGTCCTCCATCACGCGGCGCACCGTGCCGCCCTTGGGGTGGAAGACGGCCAGGCCCGAGCCCAGCTCCTCGGGAATGGAGAAGAGGTCAAGCTCCGTGCCGAGGCGGCGGTGGTCGCGCTTCTCCGCCTCGGCGAGGAACGCGAGGTGCGCCTTCAGTTCGTCCTTCGACGGCCAGGCAGTGCCGTAGATGCGCTGGAGCTGCGGGTTGCGCTCGCTGCCGCGCCAGTACGCGGCGGCGCTGCGCATCAGCTTGAACGCCGGGATGAGCCGGGTGCTCGGCAGGTGCGGCCCGCGGCACAGGTCCTTCCAGCAGGTCTCGCCGGTCTTCGGGTCGAGGTTGTCGTAGATGGTGAGTTCGCCGGCGCCGACCTCGGCGCCCGCGCCCTCGGCCGCGTCGGCGGCGGCGCCCTTGAGGCCGATCAGCTCCAGCTTGTAGGGCTCGGCCGCGAGTTCGGCGCGGGCCTCGTCGTCGCCGACGACGCGGCGGGAGAAGCGCTGGCCCTGCTTCTGGATCTGCTGCATCCGCTTCTCGATGCGGGCGAGGTCCTCCGGGTTGAACGGCTCGGGGACGTCGAAGTCGTAGTAGAACCCGTCCTTGATGGGCGGGCCGATGCCGAGCCTGGCCTCGGGGAAGAGCTCCTGCACCGCCTGGGCCATGACGTGCGCGGTGGAGTGGCGCAGGATGTCGAGCCCGTCCTGCGAGGCGAGGGTGACGGGCTCGATCTCGTCCCCGTCGGCGAGCTCACGGGTCAGGTCCCGCAGGGCGCCCGCGACGCGGACGGCGACGACGGAGCGGTCGTCCTCGAAGAGCGCGGCGGCCGTAGTGCCCGTGGTCACCACGCGTTCTTCCCGCTCGGAATCGCGTTGGATGATCACACGGATGTCTGCCACCGGTCTCTCCTGACATGTGTCTCGGCCCGGCCCCTGCCGGGCGCGGCGCGGCGCCGGCCGCGCAGTTCCGCATCGTACCGAGGCGGCGGGGGCGGAAGCGAAGCGGCGGCGGGCGGCGGGCACGACGACGGCGGCCCGCCGTCACGGAGTCCGTGACGGCGGGCCGCCGGTGTGCCGGTGGGCGATACTGGGATCGAACCAGTGACCTCTTCGGTGTGAACGAAGCGCTCTCCCGCTGAGCTAATCGCCCCTGTGAGCTTGCGCCTTGCGGCACGGGAAGAACCATACAGGGCAGGTCAGCTCTCTTCCAAATGCGCACCCAGCCAGGCCCGCAGACCGCGCTCCCCCGAGCGCATCATGCGGGCGTGGTTGGCCCGCAGGAGCGGGCGCGCGGCGGCGGGGAGACGGCGCAGGAGCGGGTGGCGCAGGGCGGTGTCCTGGTCGAAGCGGACGAGCGTGCGGCCCTCCGCGGCGGTGAGGGTCCACCGCAGGAAACCGTCGAGGTCGCCGGAGAGGCCGATCTCCAGGATGCCCGCGGCGGGCTCGCGGCGCGCGGCGGCCACATCGACGCGCAGCGTCACGGGCAGGGCCGAGCGGAAGGCGCAGTGGCCGCTGTCGGGGCCGGTCGGGACGACCCGCCGCACCTCGCGCCACCACCGCGGATAGCTCTGCGGACACTCGAGCACCGCCCGGACCGTTTCCCGCGGCGCCGGCAGCGACCAGACGGTGGAGAACCGGTAACGGGCCTGCCCCGCGTTCGCGCCCATGACGATCTCCATTTCTCCCTCCCGGCGCCCTTCCGGAAGCGCCGTCCGCCGCACACCGTCGGTGCTATATCGGTTGTTCTGCTTCGCCCATTTGAATGAGATTACCCCCCGCATTCGGGGCGGAGGAGTTTGGAACCGATGGGTAGGTGGCATGTCGATTTCGCCGACGTGCGAATCCCCGAGCGCACACTGAGCGAAAGGCCCTGGCGCTTATGAACACCACGGTCAGCTGCGAGCTGCACCTGCGCCTCGTCGTGTCGAGCGAGTCCTCACTACCTGTACCCGCGGGGCTGCGGTATGACACGGCGGACCCCTACGCCGTCCACGCGACGTTCCACACCGGAGCCGAAGAAACCGTCGAATGGGTTTTCGCCCGGGATCTCCTGGCCGAGGGGCTCCATCGCCCCACCGGCACGGGGGATGTCCGGGTGTGGCCCTCCCGGAGCCACGGGCAGGGAGTCGTCTGCATCGCCCTGAGTTCGCCCGAGGGCGAGGCGCTGCTGGAGGCTCCGGCCCGCGCACTCGAATCGTTCCTGAAGCGGACGGACGCCGCTGTCCCGCCCGGCACGGAACACCGTCATTTCGACCTCGACTCGGAACTCTCGCACATCCTGGCCGAGAGTTAGGGACCCGCCGGTTTCCCACGTCGTCTGACTCGGGGCGACGGCGTGGGGCCGGCGACGACACAGGCGGCGCCGTCACGGTCTTCCCGTGACGGCGCCGCCGACGTGTGCGCCGCCGGGGCGGCGCGTCACTCACAGCAGGAACTGATCATGCACCCCCACGATGAGCAGCAGCGTGCCGATGACGGCCAGGAAGAGCATCAGCGGCGGCTGGGAGAGGGCGAACAGGCAGCCGCGGGCCTCGTCCGGTTCGCCGGTCGAGCGGTCCGGCACGGCGGGGGGCGGGGTCGTGGTGTCGGGAGCGTGCTCCCCGGTGATGTACGGCATGACGTGCGTGATCATGGCGCGACGACGTCACCGCGGGCGATCGGCAGCCATCCCCCGCGGTGGTTTTCATCGGTTCCCGCGCAAGTGCCGGGCTCGGCGTGCTAAGGCGGACTTCCGTCAGATGCCGTGTTTCTTGAGAATCGCCTCGATTTCGTCGAACTCGGCGGCGGGCGACGCCGCGTCGGACGCCGCCGCGCCCCGGCCGGGCAGGCCGCGCCGTGCCGTGCCGGTCGCGGCGCGCGGCGCCGCGGCTTCGCTCCGCCGGCCGCCCGAGCGGTCGGCGAGGCGCCCCGAGAGGAAGAGCAGGACGGCCAGGGCGAGCACGCCGAAGCCGGCCCAGGCCAGCGGGTTGAACGTCATGTTCAACACGAAGCGGACCACGCCGGTCATGGCCAGCCCGACGGGCAGCAGGGAGATCCCGGCGATGCGCAGCGCGGCGGCGTACCTGCGGCGGCGGGCCACCAGGAAGGAGACCCCGAGGCCTGCGGCGGTCAGAAGCGTACAGACGGTGCCGATCAGCATCTTTCCATCGTGCCGCGCCGGCGGCGGTGGTGGCCATGCCCCGTGCCCGGGATCGGGGAGAAGTCCGGGTACTCCCCGAGGTGGCCCCGAGAACCGGTGCCGTCCCGGCCGGGGTGGAAGACTGGCGGCATGAACCCGAACCGCCCCCGTCGCGTGGTCATCGACCAGTGGTGCGACCTCCAGTGCCCCGACTGTCACCGTGCGGAGTCCGACGTGCGGGCGCTGCGCGAGCGGTTCGGTGACGCGCTGGAGCTGCGCCGGCGGCACTTCCCGCTGCCCGGCCACCCGCACGCCCTGGCGGCCGCCCAGGCGGCCGAGGAGGCATTCGCCCAGGGGCGCGGCGACGCGTACTGGACGGCGCTGCTGGCCCGTTGGGCCGAGCTCGGCGAGCGCGGCCCCCGCCTGCTGACGGAGCTGGCGGCCGAGCTGGGGCTCGACGCCGGCGAGGTGGACACGGCACTGATCGACGGGCGGCACCTGCTCGCCGTGGACGCCGACCACGCGGAGGGCCAGGCACTCGGTGTGACGGGGACGCCGACCTACGTCGTCGGCGGGGAGCGGCTGGACGGGGGCCGCAGCCAGGAGGGGCTGCGGGAGCGGATCGAGGCGATCGTCGAGGCGCTGCTCGCTCAGGACAGCGGCTTGTAGAAGTGGTGGACGGCCGCCCGGAGGCCGTGCGCGGCGGCGAGGCGGGCGGCGTGCGGGTCGTCGGCGGGCAGGTCGAGGGCGAGCGTGGCGGTGCCGGCGGCCCGTGCCGCGCGGACGGCGGCACGGAGGGCCTCGGTGAAGGCCGCGCCGTCCGCCGGACCGTCGGCGCCCGGCGGACGGGCTGGGAGGCCGGCGCTCACGGGCGTGCCCGGGTCGTCCCACGGGGCGGCGGCCAGGTCGGCGGAGAACGTGCGGACGCGTTCGCGCCAGCCCAGGGCGGCGGCCAGGCGCAGCGCGGCGGCCTCCCCCGCGGGGACGGCCGCCTCCGCACCGGCGCAGCCCCACGCCCGCAGGACCTCCTCGGCGGCGAGCGCGGCGACCGTGCCCCTCCCCCGGCGCCGCTCCTCCGGCGCGACATGGAGGCGGACGATCCGGCCGGCCGCGGGACGGCCGGGTCCCGCGGCGAGCACGACACGGCCGGCGTCGCGGCCGTTGACGCGGATGCTGTAGGCACGGGTCCGGCCGCCGTCCGGGGTGGGCTCCGGCGGCCCCTCGGGGCGCAGTGTCGTCGTCATCGCGGGATTCCTACCCAGCCGCGCGGCTCCGCCGCCCCGGGCGGCTCACGGGTCGATGTCGGCGGCCGACCGTTCCGCGAAGACGCGCATCGCCGCGGCGGTGACGGGTCCGGGCGCGCCGGGCAGTTCGTGGTCGTCGACGCGGCGGACGGCCTGGACGTCCCGGGTGGTGGAGGTGAGGAACACCTCGTCGGCCCGGCGCAGCACGTCCATCGGCAGGTCGGTCTCGCGGGCGCCCGTCCACTCGATGGTCAGGGCGCGTGTGACGCCCGCGAGGCAGCCGGAGGCGAGCGGCGGGGTGTGGATCTCGCCGTCGACGACGACGAAGACGTTGCTGCCGGTGCCCTCGCACAGCCGGCCGGCCGTGTTCGGGAACAGGGCCTCGCTCGCGGCCTCCGCGCGGGCGCGCGCGAGGGCGACGACGTTCTCGGCGTAGGAGGTGGTCTTGAGTCCGGTGAGGGCTCCGCGCTCGTTGCGCGTCCAGGGGACGGTGATGACGGCGGTCGCGTCCGGGCGGCGCGTGGTCGGCACGTGGGCCACGACCAGGGTCGGGGTGCCGTCGCCGCGGTCGGAGCCGAACGGGGAGGGTCCCGCGGTGTAGGTGACGCGCAGGCGGCCGAGCGGCAGCGGGACGGCGTCGAGCACCGCGGCGCAGGCGCGGCGCACCTCGTCGGTGTCGGGCGCGGGCAGGCCGAGGCCGGCGGCGGAGACGGCGAGCCGGTCGAGGTGGCGGGTCAGGGCGAACGGGCGCCCGTCCACGGTCTTCAGGGTCTCGAACACGCCGTCGCCGACGGTCAGTCCGTGGTCGTGGACGGGGACGCGCGCGCTGTCGGCGTCGCGCAGCCCGCCGTTCAGCCAGATCAGCGCCATGAGGGTGCCCTCCGGAGGTCGTGGACGTGCTCGTGATCGTTCGGGTCCGACGCTACCGCGAGGAGGCGGGCGGCCTTCAGTTCGGTCTCCGCCCACTCGCCCGCGGGGTCGGAGTCCCAGGTGATGCCGGCGCCCGCGCCGAAGCGCAGCAGGGGTGTCCCGGACGCGCGGTCGATCCAGAACGTGCGGATCGCCACGGACAGCTCGCCCGTCCCGCGGTCGGCGTCCACCCAGCCGACGGCGCCGCAGTAGGGGCCGCGCGGCACCGGTTCGAGCGCGGCGATGGCGCGCAGGGCGCTGGACTTGGGCGCGCCGGTCACCGAACCGGGCGGGAACGCGGCGTCGAGGAGCGCGGGCCAGCCGGCCCCCGCGGTGAGTTCGCCGCGGACGGTGGAGACGAGGTGGACCAGGCCGGGGTAGGGCTCGGGCACGCACAGGCCCGGCACGGTCACGGACCCCGGGGCGCACACGGCGCCGAGGTCGTTGCGGACGAGGTCGGTGATCATGACGTTCTCCGCGCGGTCCTTCGGCAGGAACGCGGCGGCCGTGCGGGCGGTGCCCTTGATCGGTCCCGACTCGACGGTGCGGCCCGTGCGGCGGAGGAACAGTTCGGGCGACGCGGTGGCGATCTCGACCCCGTGGTCCGGGAGCCGGACGGTGCCGGCCGGCGCGGCGGCGGGGTGGTGGCGGCGGAGCCGGGCCGTCAGGGCGTCGATGTCGTGCGCGTGGCCGGGGACGGCGGGCAGCGGGGCGGACAGGACGCGGCAGAGGTTGACCTGGTAGACCTCGCCGGCGGCGATGCGGGCGTGGATGTCCGCCACCCCCGCGGTCCAGGCGGCCCGGTCCAGCGAACTGGTCCAGGCAGCGCGGGACGGCCCGTACCAGGGGGCCGGTGACGCGGGCGCGGGCGGCGCGGGGCGTACGTCGGCGAACCGGGCGCACACGGGCGGCCCGTCGTCCCCGGCGACCACCGCCCACCATCCGCGGGACTCCAGGGCCGCCGGGTCCCGGGTGACGTCCAGCAGTCCGGTGGCGACACGGCCGCCGAGCCGCGCGAGCGGCGGAAGATCGATCACGCGTGCGAGTCTAGGTGGCCGGGAGGGTACCGAGTTTGAGCTTCCCGGTGAATCCGCTAGAGTTCATGACTGTCGCCGGGGGCCGCGGAAACGGCCCGGGTGACGGCAGTACCTGCGGACGTAGCTCAGTTGGTAGAGCACCACCTTGCCAAGGTGGGGGTCGCGAGTTCGAGTCTCGTCGTCCGCTCGAAGGGGGTCCGACCCCCATGCGGTGGAGTGGCCGAGAGGCGAGGCAACGGCCTGCAAAGCCGTCTACACGGGTTCAAATCCCGTCTCCACCTCGGAGGACGATTAGCTCAGCGGGAGAGCGCTTCCCTGACACGGAAGAGGTCACTGGTTCAATCCCAGTATCGTCCACGGGACCTTCGGGTCCACCCGCGCGATTAGCTCAGCGGGAGAGCGCTTCCCTGACACGGAAGAGGTCACTGGTTCAATCCCAGTATCGCGCACCATCAGCACAGTGAGGCATGGCCGTGGGGCCGGAGGGAAGCTTTCCTCCGGCCCCACGGCCATGTCCGCTCCCCGGGCAGCGCGCCCGGAGCACAACGCTGTGCCCGGGGTGGCTCCCCAGCCACCCCGGGCACATATGCCGTCCGCCGTTACCCCCGTCCCCACGGGGTTCGTACCGGTGTCCCCGGCCCGGGCCGCTCTCCCGGGCCCCGGGGCGCGCTCAGCGCCCCAGCGAGCCGGCCACGGACGACGCCTGTGTGACGACGGCCTGTGCGCCGCCGGTCATGACGGCCAGGACGAGAGCGAGCGGCAGCACCATCGCCGCCGCCACCAGGGGGTGACGCCGGGGCGCCCGGCCGGTGCCGGCGCCGACCGCGGTCTGTGCCATCTCGCCTCTCCTGTCGTCGAATCGGGGCGGCGGGCGGGTGACCTCGGGGGACGAGTGCTGCGCCCGCCGCGTGATCACCACAGTAGGCGCACGGGCACTGCCGGGGCGTCAGTCCCGCGTACCGATCACGGGCCTCCCCCAGGATGAGTCGGCGTCCACGGGGCTACTCCCCAGGGTGGACACGTCCGCCGGTGTCTCCGGGTTCCCCCGGGGGCGCGCGTCGGGGTTCACCGCGCGCGGCCTTATCGCTGCTCGGCCCGCACAGTCCGTAAGCTGTGGCACATCACAAGGACGGGGCAGCGAGGTGGACATGGCGATGGTGCGGCTCCGGCGCGAGGATCCGCGCGTCATCGGCGCGTTCCGGCTGCATCGGCGGCTCGGGGCCGGCGGCATGGGGGTGGTGTACCTCGGCTCCGACCGGCGCGGGCAGCGGGTGGCGCTCAAGGTGATCAGACCGGAACTGGCCGAGGACCAGGAGTTCAGGTCGCGGTTCGCCCGGGAGGTGTCGGCGGCGCGGCGCATCCGCGGCGGGTGCACGGCACGGCTCGTGGCGGCCGATCTCGACGCGCCCAAACCGTGGTTCGCGACGCAGTACGTCCCCGGCCCCTCCCTGCACGACAAGGTGGCCGAGGACGGGCCGCTGTCCGCCGCCGAGACCGCCGCGGTCGGGGCGGCGCTGGCCGAGGGCCTGGTCGCCGTCCACGAGGCCGGCGTCGTGCACCGCGACCTGAAGCCGTCCAACATCCTGCTGTCGCCCAAGGGGCCGCGGATCATCGACTTCGGCATCGCCTGGGCCACCGGCGCCAGCACCCTCACGCACGTCGGCACGGCGGTGGGCTCCCCCGGCTTCCTCGCGCCCGAGCAGGTCCGCGGCCAGGGCGTCACGCCCGCCACCGACGTCTTCTCGCTGGGCGCCACCCTGGCGTACGCCGCGCTCGGGGACTCGCCGTTCGGGCAGGGCAGTTCCGAGGTGATGCTGTACCGCGTCGTGCACGAGGAGCCGCACCTGGAGGGCGTACCGGCGGCCCTGGCCCCGCTGTTGCGCGCCTGCCTGTCCAAGTCGCCGAAGGAACGTCCCAGCACCCTCCAGCTTTCGCTGCGGCTGAAGGAGATCGCCACGCGGGAGGCCCGCGGCACGGGCCGGCGGGTCGCCGTCCCGGCGGGGCGCGTGCGGCCCGACCGGCCCGCGCCGGCGCCGGGGCCGCGCCGCCCGGAGCGGCCGCAGCCCCGGCCGCGCCCCGGCGCGGGAGCGGACCGGCGGTTGCTGCGGCAGCGTCTCGTGGTCTTCGTGACGGTGACGATCCTGGTGGCCCTCGGCATCGCCGCGGCGCAGGGGTGCCAGGGGCCGATGTGAGCCGGGCCGGGCGGCGGGCTGATCAGGCCGCCCCGGCCCCCAGGGCGTAGAACGCGACGGCCGCGGCCGCCGCGACGTTCAGCGAGTCGATGCCGTGCGCCATGGGGATGCGGACCCGGGCGTCGGCCGCCGCGAGGGCGCGGTCGGTGAGCCCGTGCCCCTCCGCGCCGAGCAGCACGGCCACGCGCTCGCCCCGCGTGCGGGCCGCGACCTCGGCGATGTCCCGGGCGTCCGGCGCGGGCGTGAGCGCGAACACCTGGAACCCGGCGGCGGACACGTCCCGCAGGCCCTGCGGCCACCGGTCGAGGCGGGCGTAGGGCAGCGAGAAGACGGCCCCCATCGACACCTTCACCGCGCGGCGGTACAGGGGGTCGGCGCAGTCCGGGGACAGCAGGACGCCGTCGAGGCCGAGAGCGGCTGCGCCGCGGAACACGGCGCCGACGTTGGTGTGGTCGTTCACGGCCTCCAGGACGGCGAGGCGGCGCGCCGACGCCAGCAGGGCCGACGGCTCGGGCAGCGGGCGGCGGCCCATGGCGGCCAGCGCGCCGCGGTGCACGTGGTAGCCGGTGACGCGCTCGGCGACCTCGGGCTCCACCAGGTACACGGGCGCCCCGGCCGCGTCGATGACATCACCCATGGCGTCCGCCCAGCGCGGGGTCAGCAGCATGGAGCGCATCGGGTGGCCCGCCTGGAGCGCACGCCGGATGACCTTCTCGCCCTCGGCCATGAAGAGGCCCTCGGCGGGCTCCCTGCGGCGGCGCAGGGCGACGTCCGTGAGATCGGTGTAGTCCGTGAGGCGGGGATCGGACGGGTCGGTGACCCGTACGGGGCCGGTCATGCCCCGACCGCCACGACGTCGCCGATCACGATGATCGCCGGCGGCCGTATGCCCGCGTCCGCCGCGCGGCGCGCGATCTCGGACAGGGGCGCGTCCACGCGCCGCTGGGCCGGGGTGGTCCCCTCCTGGACGACGGCGGCCGGGGTGGCCGGCGAACGGCCGTGGCGGATCAGGGTGTCGGCGATGGCGCCGAGCCGTTCGACGCCCATGAGGACGACGAGGGTGCCGCGCAGGGCGGCGAGCGCGGGCCACTCCACGAGGGACCGCGGGTCGTCCGGCGCGACATGGCCGCTGACGACCGTGAACTCGTGGGCGACGCCCCGGTGCGTCACCGGGATGCCGGCCGCGCCGGGCACGGAGACGGCGCTCGTCACACCCGGCACGACGGTCACGGGCACCCCGGCGGCGGCGAGCGCCGCCGCCTCCTCCATGCCCCGGCCGAACACGAACGGGTCGCCGCCCTTGAGGCGCACGACGCTGCGGCCGGCCCGGGCGTGCTCGATGAGGGCGGCGTTGATGGCGTCCTGGGCCATGGCGCGGCCGTACGGGATCTTCGCCGCGTCGATCACCCGGACGTGCGGCGGCAGTTCGTCGAGGAGGTCGCGGGGGCCGAGGCGGTCGGCGATGACGACGTCGGCGCGGGCGAGCAGGCGGCGGCCGCGGACCGTGATGAGGTCCGGGTCGCCGGGTCCGCCGCCGACGAGTGCGACGCCGGGCACGCGGTCGCGGTGGCGGGGCGCGCCGATGGTGCCGTCGCGCAGCCCCTCCACGACGGCGTCGCGGACGGCGGCCGAGCGCCGGGGGTCGCGGCCGGTGAGCACGGCGACCGTGACGCCCTCGCTGCGGCCCGTCGCGGGCGTCCACGCGGTGGCGGCGCCCGCGTCGTCGCTGCGGACGCACCACACGCGGTGCCGCTCGGCCTCGGCGGACGCGGCGGCGTTGACGGCGGGATCGTCCGTCGCGACGAGGGCGTACCAGGCGTCGGCGAGGTCGCCGTCGCGGTAGCCGCGGGCCTGCCAGTCGAGTTCCCCCGCGTCGGCCATCGCCTGCACGGACGGGGTGACCTCCGGGGCGATCAGCCGGACGGCGGCGCCGGCGGCGAGCAGCGCGGGCAGGCGGCGCTGGGCGACGGTGCCGCCGCCGAGGACGACGACGCGGCGGCCGGCGAGGCGCAGCCCCACGGGGTAGGCGGGATGCTCGGACATCGGTGGTGCGGCTCCTTGGCGGCTCGTTCCGGTCGGCTGCCCGCCACGGCGCGGGACGCCGGAGCGGCGCGGGCGGGCCACACGCCGCTGCGGCGTCGGAGCGGCTTGCTGCCCCACCTTACGGCGGGGCGGGGAGGATCAGTTCTTGTCGGTCACGCCCGCCGAGTCGAACGTCGCGACCTCGCGCATCGCGCGGGCCGCGCTCTGCACGACGGGCAGCGCGAGGAGAGCGCCGGTGCCCTCGCCGAGACGCAGGTCGAGGTCGACCAGCGGACGCAGGCCGAGTGCCGTGAGCGCGGCGAGGTGGCCGGGCTCCGCGCTGCGGTGGCCGGCGACGCACACGGCGACCGCCTCGGGCGACAGGGCACGCGCGGCGAGCGCGGCGGCGCCCGCCGTGATGCCGTCGAGGATGACCGGGACCCGCAGGGAGGCGCCGCCCAGGATGAACCCGGTGAGCGCGGCGTGCTCCAGGCCGCCGACGGCCGCGAGGGTGCCGATCGGGTCGGCGGCGTCGGGCTGGTGGAGCTGGAGGACACGGCGGACCACGTCCACCTTGCGGGCGTGCGTGTCGTCGTCGATGCCCGTGCCGCGGCCGGTGATCTCGGCCGGCTCGGCGCCGGTGAAGGCGGCGATGAGGGCGGCGGAGACCGTCGTGTTGGCGATGCCCATCTCCCCCGTGAGGAGGGCGCGGTTGCCCGCGGCGACGAGGTCGCGGGCCGTCTCGATGCCCACCTCGACGGCGCGCAGCGCCTCCTCGCGCGACATGGCGGGTCCCGCGGTGATGTCACCCGTCCCGGGCCGCACCTTGCGCGGCAGGAGCCCCGGCGCGCCCGGCAGGTCGCCGCGCACGCCGACGTCCACGACGCACACCTCGGCCCCGACCTGGGCGGCGAACGCGTTGCAGACGGCGCCGCCGCCGAGGAAGTTGGCCACCATCTGGGCGGTGACCTCCTGGGGCCACGGCGTGACGGCCTGGGCGTGGACCCCGTGGTCGCCGGCGAAGATCGCGACGGCGGCGGGCTCGGGGACCGGCGGCGGACAGCTCCGCGACAGACCGCACAGTTGCGCGGAGATGATCTCCAGGGCGCCGAGCGCGCCGGCGGGCTTCGTCATCCGCTTCTGCCGCTCCCACGCCTCGCCGAGGGCCTGGGCGTCGAGGGGGCGGATCTCGGCGAGGGTCTCGCTGAGCAGATCGTGCGGTTCGGCGCCGGGCAGGGCGCGGCGGCCGTACGCCTCCTCGTGGACGGCCCACGACAGGGGGCGGCGTGCGCCGCGGCCGGGGGCGGCCGGCTCGGGCTCCTCCGGGAAGGCGTCCACGTAGCCGACGCACAGGTAGGCCACGATCTCCAGGTGCCCCGGCAGGTCGAGGGTGCTGACCAGTTCCGTCTCGTCGAAGAAGCCGACCCAGCCGACGCCGAGCCCCTCGGCGCGGGCGGCGAGCCACAGGTTCTCGACGGCGAGGGCGGAGGAGTACGGGCTGAGCTGGGGCTGGACGTCCCGGCCGGGGGTGTGGCGGCCGCCGCGCGTGGGGTCGGCGGTGACGACGATGTTGACGGGGGTGTCGAGGACGGCCTCGACACTCAGTTCCTTGAACTGCTTGGCCCGCGCCTTGGGGAGCGACTTGGCGTACGCGTCGCGCTGGCGGACGGCCAGCTCGTGGACGGCGCGGCGGGTCTCCTCGGAGCGGATGATGACGAAGTCCCAGGGCTGGGCGAGTCCGGCCGTGGGGGCCGTGTGCGCCGCTTCGAGGACGCGCAGCAGCACGTCGTGCGGGATGGGGTCGGGGCGGAAGCCGTCGCGGATGTCGCGGCGTTCGCGCATGAGGCGGTGGACGGCGTCGCGTTCCGACGCCGGGTAGCCGGGCGCCGGGGGGCGCGGGGTGTCGGCCGTGGCCGGGGCAGCGGGTGCCGGGTCCGCGGGCGCCGCGGGCTGCTCGGGGGCGGGCTCCGGCGCCCGGGGGGCCGGCACCTGGACGACCGGCGGCACGGGGGCCGGGTCCGGCTCGGGCTGCTCGTCGGGCTGCTGCTGCGGCACGGGCGCCGGCGCCGGCTCGGGGACGGGTGCCTCGGCCGCGGTCGCCTCCGGGGCGGGCACGGCCACGGGAGCGGGCTCCGGGACACCGACCGGCTCGGCGGCGGTCTCCTGCGCGACGGCGGTCTGCTCGGCGGGGACCGGTCCGGCCGCGAACTCCGGGGCGGGCGGCGGCTCGTGGGCGGGCGGCACGACCGGTTCCGGGGCGGACGGCACGGGCTCGGGCGCGGCGGGGGCGAACGCGATCGCCGCGTCCCCCGGCTCCGGCTCGGCCACCGGCACCACCGGCTGGGGCTGGGGCTGGGGAACCGATTCGGCGGGCGCGGGCGGCATGACGAACGGCGTCCGCTGGGCCTGCGGTTCGGCGGGCGGCTCGGCATCGGCGTGCACCGGCTCCGCGACGGACGGCACCGGCTCGGGCACGGCGGGGACCGGCGCGGGCACCGGCTCGGGCACGGCGGACACCGGCTCCGCGACGGACGGCACGGGCTCGGGCACGGCGGGGACCGGCTCCGGTGCGGCGGACACCGGCGCGGGCACCGGCTCGGGCACGGCGGACACCGGCTCCGGGACGGACGGCACGGGCTCCGGTGCGGCGGACACCGGCTCCGGGACGGACGGCTGCGCGACGGCGGGCGGCCGTACGGCGGTCGGCGCCGCGGCATCCTGCTGCCCGCCGGCCGGCTGCTGCTGCCACGCACCCGCCTCGGCCGCCGCGGCGACATCGAGGTACTCCGGCTCGGTCGGCATCGCGGTCCTGGGCGCGACGGGGCGCGGAACGGCCTGCGTCACGGGGCGCGGAGCCACCGTGGCATCGCCCCAGGCGCCGGCGGCACCCGGCATGAGGAGTTCCTCGTCGTCCGCGTCGACCGCCTCGTCGGGGTGGCCGGGGAAGGAGAACGGGGCGGCCGGGACCACCGGCTGCTCGTTCTGCCCGGGCCGGCTGCCCGGCTGCTCCTGCGCTCCCCCCTCGGGAAGCCGGCCGGAGTCCGTCACGCGTCCACCTCGCCTGTCACACGGCCCCTCACACGGCGCCTCATTCGGCCCATTTCACGCGGTCTCCCCCGACCGGACATCGGCGGGCGAATCCCTCACGTCCGGTCGGCGGCACAACAGTCCATCAGCCTACCCGGGATGGACGGCGCCCCGGTCACGGGTGCGCGGGCGCCCGACGGGAGCCGGACGGGCGGGCGCCGGTGAGCAGGAAGCAGACGGCGCGTCCGCGTTCCGACCAGTCGCCGGTGGAGAGTTCGACCGATTGCAGCAGCGTGCACTCGACGGCGTACCCGGCGCCCGTGAGGACCCGGTCGGCCACCTCGGCGCCGTCGCGCGTCACGGCGTGGGTGACGATGCGCTGCGGGCGCCGGTCGGCGCAGGCGGCGAGCGTGCGGGGGCCGCCGCCGCCGACGCGGACGATGTCCGGCTCGGGCAGGTCCTGGAGCACCTGTGGCGCTGCACCCCGGACGACGTGCAGGTGGACGCCGAGGGCGCGGGCCAGCGCGTCGGCGCGGTCGCAGGCCCGCGCGTCCCGGTCGACGGCGACGACGGCGGCGCCGAAGCGGGCGGCGTCCACGGCGGCGAGCCCGTCGCCGGTGCCGATGTCCCACATCAGGTCGCCGGTGCGCGGCCCGAGCGCGGCGAGGGCGAGCGCCCGCAGGCGGGGACTGTCACCGGGCCGGTCGGCGAAGTCCCCGCCGGGCGTGCCGGGGAGCCGGGGCGGCGGCGCCGCGAGGGGGCCGTAGGCGGCGGGGGCGAGCCCCCAGCCGCGCGGCTCGGGGACGGCGGCCGGATCGGCACCGGCGAGCCAGCTCCCGTCGCCCTCGCGGCCGACGCCCGCGCCCCCTATGACGAGGACGACGTTCGGATCGGTCCACTGGCGCCGCGGGACGGTGTCCGAGGTGAGGACGGAGACACGTTCGCGGTCGGTGCCGAGGGCCTCGCAGATGACGAACGTCCGGTGCACCGGGCCGAGCAGCAGGGCGATCTCGGCGGGACCCGCGCCCGGTGAGGTGAGGACGGCGACCTTGGAGTGGGCGCGGCAGACGTTGACGGCGCGGCGGAGCGTGCGGCGGTTCGCGGTGACGACGCGGGCGTCGTCCCAGGGCATCCCGGCGCGGGCGAAGGCTGCGGCGACGGAGGAGACGGCCGGCACGACCTCGACCTCCAGGCCGTGCACCGGGTCGCGCAGGGCGCGGACGACGCCGAAGAAGCCTGGGTCTCCGTCGGCCAGGACGACGGCGGTGCCCCGGTGGGCGGCGACGCGGCGGGCCGCGACGGCGACACTGCCGAGCGTCACGCGTTCCGCGTGCGCCGGGACGTCGGGGAGGGCGAGGTGGCGGGGTGCGCCCGCCACGAGGGTGGCGGCGCGGAGGGCCGAGTGTGCGGCCGGGGTGAGGGGCGCGCCGTCCCATCCGATCACGGTGACGCGGTCGGCCATGGGCGGGCAGCTCCCGGGGGCGTCGCGGGCGGGGTCGGCCCGAAGCCTACCGCGCCGCGTCAGGCGACCGGGTGGTCCTCCAGGTCCTCGGGCAGGAGGCCCCAGACGATGAGGTCGGTGCGGATGTCGGCCCAGCCGCCGTCCTCGGTGCGGGAGCGGACTATGGCCGCGTTGCGCAGGATGCCCTCGCTGATGCAGCCGACCTTCTGGGCGACCTGCTGGGAGGCGGTGTTGCCCGCGGCGGTGCGGAGTTCGAGGCGCTCGAAGTGCTGGTCGCGGAAGAGCCACTCGACGACGGCGAGGACGGACTCGGCCGCGTAGCCCTCGCCGCGCGCCCACGGGCCGACGACGTAGCCGACCTCGGTCGTGCGGGCGCGCCAGTTGGTGTTCGACAGGTGGATGACGCCGACGAGGCGGTGGGTGAGGTGCTCGGTGACGGCGAGGACGATGCCGCGGCCCTCCAGGCGTTCGGAGGGGGCGACGCGGGTGATCCACAGCCGCGCCTCGTCGAGGGTGTACGGGTGGGGGACGGAGGTCCAGGAGACGGTCAGCTCGTCGTTCATCATGTCGACGAGTTCGCGGACGTCGGCTTCCTCGAACGGGCGCAGCACGAGCCGTTCCGTGCTGATGGAGATGTCGGGGAAGGTGGAAGTCATGCGCCTCTCCATGGCCTTGGGTCTGAGGGGACAGCATGCAGCATGGCCGGGACGGGCGCGGCGCCGGGTGCCCGCCCCGGCGGCCGGGTGTGCCGGCGGCCGGGGCGGGGACGGGGTCAGGAGGCGGGGGTGCCGAACGCCGGGATGACGGAGCCGTCGTAGGTGTCCTCGATGAACTGCTTCACCTCGTCGGAGTTGAGGAGTTCGGCGAGGGCCTGGATGCGGGGGTCGTCCTCGTTGCCGCTCTTGACGGCGAGGAAGTTGGCGTACGGGTTGCCCTCGGCGGCCTCCAGGACCAGGGCGTCCTCGGCCGGGGCGAGGCCCGACTCGATGGCGTAGTTGCCGTTGATGACGGCGGCGTCCAGGTCGTCCAGGGAGCGGGGCAGCGAGGCGGCCTCGATCTCCTCGAACTCGATGCCGTGGTCGTCGGTGATGTCGGCCGGGGTGGCGTCGGCGCCGGCGTCCTCGGCCAGCTCGATGACGCCGTTGTCGGCGAGGAGCTGGAGGGCGCGGGCCTCGTTGGTGGCGTCGTTGGGCACGCCGATGGTGTCGCCGGCGGAGAGTTCGTCGGCGGAGGTGATCGAGTTGGAGTAGAGGCCGAGCGGTTCGAGGTGCACGTTGACGACGGGGACGATGTCCGTGCCCTGGTTGGCGTTGAAGTCGTCGAGGTACGGCTTGTGCTGGAAGAAGTTGGCGTCCACCTCGCCGCTCTCGACGGCGGTGTTGGGCAGGACGTAGTCGGTGAACTCCTGCACGCGCAGGTCGAGGCCGGCGTCCTCGGCGAGGTTGTCCCGGACGAATTCGAGGATCTCGGCCTGCGGGACGGGGGTGGCCGCGACGGTCAGGGGCTCGGAGAGGTCGCTCTGCCCGCCGGAGCCGCTGTCGCCGCCGCCCGTGTCCGGGTCGGAGTCGGTGCCGCAGGCCGCGAGGCTCAGGGTGAGGGCGGTCGCGGCGGTGCCGAGGAGGGCGCTCTTGATGGAGGTACGCACGAAAAGTGCCTTTCTGTCCCGTGGATGGATCGGTGAGGGAACGGGGGTCGTGGGGGCGGGTCGCGCCCGGGTGGTGCCGGTCAGGAGGTCCGTTCGCGGCGTGCCAGGAGGCGGACGAGTCCGTCGCCGATGAGCTGGACGGCCGTGACGATGACGACGAGGACGACGACGGTGATGAGCGTGAAGCCCTCCTCGAAGCGCTGGTAGCCGTAGACGAGGGCGAGGGTGCCGAGGCCGCCGCCGCCGACCGCGCCGGCCATGGCGGAGTAGCCGATGACGGCGATGAAGGTCGTGGTCAGGCCGGCGACGAGGGACGGCAGCGACTGCGGCAGGAGGACCTTCAGCACGACGGTCCAGGTGCCGCCGCCCATGGCGTGGACGGCCTCGACCAGGCCGTGGTCGACCTCGCGCACGGCCGTCTCGACGAGGCGGGCGAAGAACGGGATGGCGCCGATCGCCAGCGGCACGATGGCGGCCGTCGGGCCGATCGCCGTGCCGACGATGGAGCGGGTCACGGGGATCAGCGCGACCATGAGGATGATGAACGGCAGGGACCTGCCGATGTTGACCACGACGCCGATGACCTTGTTGACGACGGCGTTGCGCAGCGGGCCGCCCCGGTCGGTGAGGACGAGGAGGACGCCGAGCGGGAGGCCGCCGATGAGGGCGATCAGCGTGGACCAGAAGGTCATGTAGAGGGTGTCGATCGTGCCCTGTTCGAGCAGGGGCCGCATCTCGTCCCAGGTCATCGGGTCGTTCCCTCTTCTTCGGCGGTGTCGCGCACGTCCTCGGCCGGCGTGGGGGCAAGGTCCGCGGTCCCGGTGGGCCGCTCGACGGTGAGACCCCGTTCGCGCAGGAACGCGAGGGCCGGGGCGTTGTCGCCGGGGGTGCCGGGCAGCGCGATGCGCATCCGGCCGACCTGGTGGCCGCCGACCGTGTCCATGGCGGCGCCGAGGATCGAGACGTCCAGGTCGAACGTCCGGGAGAGCTGCGAGATGACCGGCCGGCCGGCGGACTCGCCGTGGAACGTGATGTCCACGACCGTGCCGGCGTCGTCCGTCCCGGCCGCGTCGTCGGCGGCGCGCGCGCTGCCGCCGGCGACGGGGAACAGCTCGTGCGCCAGGCGGGAGCCGGGCGTGGCCAGCAGGTCGGTGACGGTGCCGGACTCCACGACGCGGCCGCCCTCCATGAGGGCCGCCGAGTCGCAGACGGCCTTCACGACGTCCATCTCGTGCGTGATCAGCACGACGGTGAGTCCGAGCTGCTCGTTCAGGTCGCGCAGGAGCCGCAGGACGGAGCGGGTGGTCCCGGGGTCGAGCGCGGAGGTCGCCTCGTCGGACAGCAGGACCTTCGGGTCGCCGGCGAGGGCGCGGGCTATGCCGACGCGCTGCTTCTGGCCGCCGGACAGCTGGGCGGGGTAGGCGCGGGCCTTGTCGGCGAGACCGACCAGGTCGAGAAGTTCATGGGCCTTGCGGGCCCGCTCGCGGCGGGTGAGGCCGAGGATCTCCAGGGGCAGTTCGACGTTGCCACGCACCGTGCGGGAGGTCAGCAGGTTGAAGTGCTGGAAGATCATGCCGATGCGGGTGCGCGCCTCGCGCAGGGGGCGGCCCGCGCGGTGGGAGCGGCGGGTGTCGAGCGCGGTCAGGTCCTGGCCGTCGACCGTGACGGTGCCGGAGGTCGGGGTCTCCAGCAGGTTGAGGCACCGGATGAGGGTGGATTTGCCGGCTCCGCTGCGGCCGATGACGCCGAAGACCTCGCCGGGGCGCACATGGAGGTTCACGCCGTCCAGGGCGGTGACCTCGCGGTCGCGCGAGCGGTAGACCTTCGTCAGGTCCGTGGTGGTGATCACAGGATGTCCGTCACTGTCGCGGGGCGGCCCGGCGGGCGTGGGAAGGCGCACCGGGGCACGGCGGGGCCGTGCTTGCGGGGCATGGGGTGAGGGGCGCCGGCGAGGGGCGCGCGGGCCTGGGGGAAGGCGTGACCTCAGCAGCCGCACATTCGACACATACAACGAGCACCGGGCATGAGCGCTGCCTCGGCCGTCTGCTGACGTGTGCTCGTCGTGGTCATGCCCCCCAGTAAAACAGACGTTCCCCCTGGGGCAGGTGCCCGGTCCCGGGGCTGTGGTCAACACCACGTGGGCGCCGGTGGGAGGCGGGACCCGGGCGCGGCGGCGGGCCGGGTGCCCCGTAGAGTCGGGGGCATGATTGCCCCGCTGACGGTCGCGGTCGCCGTGGCCGCGCTGCTGCTGACCGCGTGGTGCGCGTACGCGGCGGTCAGGGACCAGGCCGTGAAGGACTGGCACTACATCGGCATGGCCGTGGTGCTGCTGCTGACGCTGGTGCAGCTCGGGGTGGCCGCGGTGCAGCTCGCGCGCGGTGAGCGTCCGGACGGGGACTCGACGGCGGTGTTCGTCTCGTACCTGGTCGCGGTGGTGCTGTGCCTGCCGGTCGTGGCGATCGTGTCGCTGAGCGAGCGGACGCGGTGGGGCTCCGCCACGGTGGCCGCGGGCGCGCTCGTGCTGGCGGTGCTGCAGATCCGGCTCGGCGACATCTGGGCGGGGGGTGTGAGCGGTGGCTGAGAACGGCGTTGGCGCCCCGGCGGCGCGGGCCGGGCTGGCGACCGGCCCCGGGCGGCTGCTCGTGACGCTGTACGGCGTGTTCACGGTCGCGGCGGCGTCGCGTTCGGCGTTCCAGTTGTCGGCGCAGTTCGACGAGGCGCCGCTCGCGTACGTGCTGTCGGCGGTCGCGGCGCTGGTGTACGCGTTCATCACCGTGTCGCTCGTGCGGGGCGGCGAGGGGGCGCGGCGGCTCGCGCTGGTGTGCTGCGCGGCGGAACTCGTGGGCGTCCTGACCGTCGGTACCTGGACGCTGGTGGACGGCGCCGCGTTCCCCGACGCCACCGTGTGGTCGGACTACGGGCGCGGCTACCTGTTCCTGCCGGTGGTGCTGCCGGTGGCGGGGCTTCTGTGGCTGCGTCGGGCGGGAGCCGCGGCGCCGGCGGGCGGCAGGACCGGCGAACGGGCCGACGCCGCGCGGTGAACGACCGAGGCCCGCCGGAGTGCGGCGGGCCTCGTGAGTCGGAGCCGGTCAGGCGGCGGCGAGCGTGACCTCCTTCTCCATGGTCACGCTGCGCAGGTGGCGGGCGACCTCCTCGGTGGCCACCGGTACGTAGCCGAGCCGCCGGTACAGGCGGGGGTTGTCGGCGCCGCGGTGGCTCGTGCGCAGGCGGTAGCGCGCCGCGGCCCGTTCGGCGGCGAGGCGGTCCTCGATCGCGACGAGCAGCCGGCCGCCGAGGCCGTGCCGCTGCATGCGGGGGTGGACGATCAGGCGGGTGATGGCGGCGGTGCCGTCCGCGTCGACCGTGCCCCGGACGGATCCGACGACCTCGGCGCCCAGGCGGGCGGCCAGGACGACGGTCCCGCGCATCTCGGCGCGCAGCGCGGCGAGGGTCTGGGTCAGCGGTTCGATGGTGTAGTCGCCGCGCAGTTCGGCCTCCGGCTGGTAGCAGAGGTACTGGAGCTTGAGGATCTGCTCCGCGTCCTGGTCGGTGGCGGTGTCGATCGTGACGCTCATGCCCATGTGTGTGCACGCCTCCAAGTGAGGTGTCCGGGCCGGCCGTGCGGGAATCGAGGGTGACGCGTTCGGCCGGCGGCTGCCCTGACGGCGCGGTGCTGACCTGCGCCGTGAGCATTCTGCTCGCAACCGGTCGCTGAGGGAATGCGTCGGCCCCAACTCACCTGTGACTTTCACGACTCGGGCGAACGGCGGAGGTCGGTGGCGGCCAGCAGCGCGGTGTCGGGCTGGTCGGCGTAGAGGCCGTCGATGCCGGTGGCGTAGTAGGCGCGGGCGGCGCGGAGGGCGTCGCCGTGGCGGTCGGGGTCGTCGCCGCGGCGGAAGGAGGGGGGCAGGAAGGCGTTCTCGGCGCGGAGGGTGTAGCCGAAGACGAGGAGCCCCGCGTCGTGGGCGTCGGCGACGAGGCGGGTGGGGCGGCCGGTGCCGTCGGCGTCGCCGGGCGGGAGGACGAGGTCGAGGGAGGGGCCTATCGCGTGGGCCCAGCGGGCGGTACGGCGCAGGGCCTCGGGCGTCGTGGGGTCGTCCGTGCTCCCACCGCCGCCGCGGCCGCCCTCGCCGTCCTCGCCGTCGATGAGGAGGACGCGCGGGTTGTCGGTGAGGCGTGCGATGCGGCGGACGGCGGCCGGCTCGAACGACTGGACGACCACGGGCGCGTCGGCGCCCGCCAGGCCGCGGCGGCGCAGGGTGCGGGCGAGGGGCTCCTCGATCTCCAGACCGCGCGAGCGGAAGTACGCGGAGTGCTTGGTCTCGGTGCACACCCACACCTGCCGGTCGCGGCGGCGGCCCTCGTCGGCGGCCCAGTCGAGGACCTCGTCGTAGGTGGGGACGGGCCAGCGGCCGTCGTACCGCGTGTTGCCCGGGCGGCGGCCGGGGAGGCGTTCGACCGCGCGCAGGGTCCTCAGCTCCTCCAGCGTGAAGTCCTCGGTGAACCAGCCGGTGAGGCGTTCGCCGTCCACGGTGCGGGTGGTGCGGCGGCCGGCGAACTCGCGGTGCTCGGCGACGTCCGTGGTGCCGCCGATCTCGTTCTCGTGGCGGCAGACGAGGCGGCCGTCCTTCGTCGCGACGAGGTCCACCTCGATCATGTCGGCGCCGAGATCGAGTCCGAGGGTGTAGGCGGCGATGGTGTGCTCGGGGCGGTAGCCGCAGGCGCCGCGGTGGGCGACGACGGCGGGCGTGCGCAGGGTGGCCAGACCGGTGCGGTCCGGGTCACGGCCGGGCGGGCCGGCCGGCACCGGCGGGCCGCCCGCCGCGGGGGCGGACGTGCGGGCCGCGGTCAGGGCGGCGGCGGTGCCGGCGAGTGCGGCGCCGAGGACGGCTCGTCGGCGGGGGCGGTGAGCGCTCATGGGACTCCCCGTGGCGTGAGCACGTGCCCGACATACCGCTACAGACCGGACACGTCGGCTGCGAAATCGAGTATCAACCGCGTGAACCCCGTGCGCGAGACGGGCGGACGCGCGAGTATCGTCCTGGTGGCACACCGTGCCGCGTGCGCACAGGAAAGACCCGGAGGGGAAGTTGTCCCGATTCGTCCTCATGAAGGTGCTGGTCGGCCCGCTGCTGAGGCTGCTCTTCCGCCCACGGGTCGAGGGCATCGAACGCGTACCGGGCCACGGCCCCGTGATCCTCGCGGGCAACCACCTCACGTTCATCGACTCCGTCATCCTGCCCCTCATCAGCAAGCGGCAGGTCTTCTTCATCGGCAAGAACGAGTACGTCAAGGGGCGCGGCCTCAAGGGCTGGGCCATGGCGTGGTTCTTCACCGCATCCGGCATGATCCCCGTCGACCGGGACGGCGGGCACGGCGGCGTCGCGGCGCTGATGACCGGCCGGCGCGTCCTGGAGGAGGGGCACGTCTTCGGCATCTACCCCGAGGGCACGCGCTCGCCGGACGGGCGCCTGTACCGGGGGCGTACGGGCATCGCGCGCCTCACCCTGATGACGGGCGCGCCGGTGGTGCCGTTCGCGATGATCGGCACCGACCGGGTGCAGCCGGGCGGCAAGGGGCTGCCGCGCATCGGCCGGGGCCGCCGGATCACCGTCCGCTTCGGGCAGCCGCTGGACTTCTCGCGCTACGAGGGCATGGACCGCGACCGCTACGTGCTGCGCGCCGTCACCGACGAGGTGATGACCGAGGTGATGCGGCTCTCCGGCCAGGAGTACGTCGACATGTACGCCACCAAGGCGAAGGCCGCCTGACCGGGCGCTGGGCCTCTCCCCCGCCGTCCACCGGCACGCCGTGCCGCCGCGCCGTCCTCCCCGGGATCACGTCCAGGGCAGGGCGGCGCGCGTCTGCCAGTAGGCGGCCGGGGGCTCCGCCAGCCGGGTGAGGGCGGCCCGCTCGTCCGGGGTGAGGCGCAGGCGGGCGGCGGCCAGGTTCGCCGTGAGCTGGCCGGTCGTCGCCGCACCGGACAGCACGACGCCGGCCCACGGCTCGTGGAGCACCGCGGCCAGCGCGACGGCGTCGGGGCCGGTGCCGTGCGCCTCGGCGACACGGCGCACCTCGGGCGGTGCGCTGTCGGCGGCGAGGCGCCCGTTGGCCATGCCCTCCTTCACGATCACGGTGAGCCCGGCGGCGTGCGCCTCGGCGAGGGCGGGGCCGGCCGAGGGCTCCAGGACATTGAACGTGGACTGCACCGTGCCGAACAGCGGGCGGCCGTCCACCGTGACCTCCAGCGCGGCGCGGATCGCGTCGGCCTGCGCCGGGCCGCTCGTGGACAGGCCCACCGTGACGCCCGACGCGGCGAGCCGGGTCAGGCGGCCGAGGACGGCCCGGTCGGTCAGGGCGGGGCTGTCCGGGGTGACGGAGTGGATCTGGTAGAGGTCGAGCGCGCCGTCGAGGAGCTGGCCGGTCTCCGCGTACTGCCGGTCGAACGTCGCGGCGCCGTGGTCCTTCACCTCGTGGACCTCGGCGTCGGCGCGCCAGTCGGCGGTGTAGGTGTAGCCCCACTTGCTGCCGACGACGACGTCCCCCGCGGCGTCGGGGCGTGCGGCGAGCCAGCCGGCGAGGAACTCCTCGGCGCGGCCGTAGGAGCGGGCCGCGTCCAGGTAGCGCACGCCCTGGGCGTACGCGGCGTCGAGCAGGGCGTGGGCGCGGTCGCGCATGGCCCCGGGGGTGCGGTCCGCGGGGAGGTCCCGGGCGCGGCCCAGGTTGATGTAGCCGGGACGGCCGACCGCGGCCAGGCCCAGGCCGATCCGGGCGGTGGGGGTGGCCTCGGGACGGAAACGGGAGAACGCCATGGGGACCTCTGCTGTGGGCGGTGGTACTGCGCGTTCACCGTACCCGGGGCGGGCGGGGCCGTGTCGGGGCCGCCCCCCCGCCCGCGGCTAGGCCGGCTCCGCCCAGGAGGCGGCGCACAGGGCGCGGGACGTCTCGTCCGCGTAGGCCGCGGCGGCCAGCCAGGCGCGGGCGAAGCGGTCGGCGTCGGCCGGGAGGAGGCGGCCGAACACGTCACGGCCGCGGTGCGTCGCGGCGTCGAGCAGCTCGTCGAGGAGGAGGGCGCCGGTGGCCAGCCCCGCGGCACGCAGCGCGCGGGCGTCCGCGCCGTCGCGTCCGGGGAGCGCGAGGGTGCGGCGGCCCGCGGTGACGGCCTGGTCCGTCCTGCGGGTGAGGACGTGCAGGGGCGGCCGGTCGCTCCGTGTCGCGAGGGGCGGCGCGGCGGGCACGGTCTGCGGGATGTCGCCGCGGACGAGGCGGTCGTGGCCCGCGTTGAACCGCGCCTCGGGGTCGGGCGTGCGCAGGGCCGTGCCACCACCGGGCGGGACCCCGAACGCCAGCAGGGCCAGCCGCGGGTGGTCGGCCGGTACGAGGCGGCCGATGATCCGGAGGCCGAGACCGGGCGCGGACGCGAGGAGGCGGAGGTTGTCGCGGTCGGCGAGCGACGGGTGGCCCGTGGCGGGGACGGCGCGGACGGTCAGGCCGCCGCACGCGACGGCCAGGACGTCACCGCCGGTCTCGCGCAGCGGGCCGAGGACGGTGGCGTCGAGGAACAGGAGCCCGGCGCCCGGCGGCCGTTCGCCCTCGGGGAGGGCGAGCGCGGCGAGGGCGCGTCCGGCCTGCGCCGAGGGCGGCTCGGACCACAGCCGGTCGAGCGGCGGGGCGGCCCAGCCGGCGCCCGCCGCCCGCGCGGCGCGGACGGCCGCGCCGGCGCCGAGCCGGGCGTCCGGGGACACCGTGGCCCCGGAGACGATCAGGCCGGCGCGGGACAGCTCGGCGTGGGTGAGGGCCGTGTCGCCGAGCCGTACGGTGCGGGCGGCGGCGGCCACGGCGCGCTCGGGGCCGCCGGGCAGGACGTCGGTGACGCTGAAAAGGCGGCCTTCGGCGTCCGCCGTCCAGGTGACGGCGCCCGCGTGCCCGGTGTCGGCGACGACCGGCTCGGTGAACAGCCCGTAGAGGCGGAGCGAGCCCTTCGGTGTGTAGGGGCGGCGGGCGGTGCCGCGCAGGGCGGCGAGGCCGGCGCCCCGGGCACCGGGGACGCCGTGGGCGGTGAGCAGGAGGTCGCGCAGGGCCGTGGTGAGGTCGGCGAGGCGGTGGGCGGGGTCGCCCGCGCGGGCCGCGCGGAGCCGGCCGACGACGGTGACGGCGGCGGTGGCCGGGCGGTGGAGGCCGGCGAGGCGCGCGGTGTGGGCGGCGCCGAGGAGTTCGGCCTGGAGGACGGCGCCGGCGCCGTCGATGCCGGCTTCCAGCGCGGCCTTCCCCGCGTCCCACAGGGCGCGGGCCGCGGCGGCCTGGGCGGGCGTGGCCGTCTCCTCGGGAGCGGTGGCGGCCGTGTCGGCGGGGGCCGGGTCGGCGCCGCCGCCGTCGGCGGGCGGGCCGGCCGTGTCGTGCGCGAGGGGCGCGGCGGTGGCGACGGCGGCGCGGTGGACGCAGTCGGGGGCGAGGAGGCAGCCGCACCGGATCGCCTCGGGAGCGGTCACCGTCCCGGTGGGGGCGTGCAGGGTGAGGGTGACCTCGTCGTCCACGGCGACGCGCACGGTGTCGCCGTCACGGGTGACCGGCCGGGCGCCGATCCTCGCGGCGGCGGCGTCGAGGCGTTTGCGGAGCCGGGGGGACAGTGCGGCGACGAGGGCGGCGGTCACCTCCGGGGTGACGGCGGGCAGTGGCGCCGCGGTGGGCGGGGAAGCGGGCGTGGGTGCGTTCATCGGATCTTCTCCCCGACCCAGCGGGCGAGTTCGAGCGGGCTGAGGGCGGCCACGGGCATGCCGGCGGAGACGAGCTGGGACGCGACGGCGGTGGAGTAGCGGGGCGAGCCGGTGTCGTCCAGGCCGGCGATGCCCAGGAGGTGGGCGCCCGTGCCGGCGAACGCCCGGGTCTCGGCGAGCAGTCCGGCGAGGGGGTAGCCCTCCTCGAAGTCGCTGACGACGACGGCCAGGGTGCGGGCCGGCGCGGTGATCAGCGTGCGGGCGTGGCGGAGGGCGGCGGCGATGTGGGTGCCGCCGCCGACCCGTACCTCCAGGAGAAGGGCGAGCGGGTCGTGCACATGTCCGGTGAGGTCGACGACCTCGGTGGAGAAGGCCAGGAAGTGGGTACTGAGGGCGGGGACGCCGGCGAGGACGGCGGCCGTGAGGGCGGACCAGATGGTGGAGGGCTCCATGGAGCCCGACACGTCGGTGAGGATGATGAGCCGCCAGTCGGCGGAGCGGGCGGCGCGGGTGCGGAAGACGGGGTGCTCCGGGACGATCCGGACCGTTCCGTCGGGGTCGCGGCGGGCGGTGGGGAGATTGGCCCGCAGGGTGCCGGCGAGGTCGAGCCGGCCGCCCGGCCGGCGGCTCGGGCGGGGCAGCGTGACGCCGGTGAGGGCGGGGCGCAGCCGGGTGGCCAGCTCGCGGGTGAGGCCGTCGACGAGGCGGCGGACCAGGGGACGGAGCGCGGCGAGACGGGCCTCGGGGAGGCCGCCTGCCTGGCGCAGGACGGTGTGCAGGAGGGCGACCGACGGCCGCACGTGGTCGGGGTCGAGGGCGAGGGCGGCGTCGCCGCGGCCGGCGGCGGCCGCGGCGGCGATGACCTCCTCGCGGACGCCTGGGCCGAAGAGGGCCGTCAGTTCCTCGGCCCAGGCGCGGACTCCCGGGTACGGGGCCTCGCGGCCGCCGCCCCGGCCGTACCCGAGGTCGCCGCGCGCGCCCTCGCCGCGGCCGGCGCCGTACAGCTCGTCGAGTGCCGTGGCGAACGGCGCGGCGGCGGGCGCGAGCCGGTCGGAGCCGCGGCCGAGGACGAGCCGCCAGCGATCGGGCGGTGCGAGGACGCGGGGGCCGGCGAGGACGTCGCCGGCGGCGGTCTCCTGACGCTCCGGCACCTCCCCCGCCACCACGGCCCCGGGAGCCGAAGGGCCGTGCGGAGGGCGGGCTGCCGGGACCGCGCCGGGGAGGCGCCCGCGCGCCGGACCGGCCGGCCCGAAGGAACCGGGCTCCTCACCGGCCGGTGCTTCCCCCGCCGCCGGCGAGGACGGGCCGCACACCGCCGCACGCGCGTCCCCGTCCGGCAGGCGCTCATGCGCCGGACCGGCGGACGCGCCGGCACCGGCCGGCACCTCAGCCGTCGCCGAACGGGCCGGGCCGCACACCGCGTGCGGCGGACCCTCGTCCCCCTGGCGTCCGGAGGTCCGACCGGGCGGCCCGTCGGGCTCCGCCGGACGTTCCCCGGGCACCGGCGGCTCCCCCCCGCCGGGGGTCCGCGGCACGCCGGCCGGCGCACAGGACGAGCCGGGGGCCGCCCCGTGCTCACCCGCTTCCGCCGGAGGCCCGTCCGCCGTGGCCGGCAGCAGGCCGAGCGCGGCCAGCGCCCGGCGGGCCGCCAGGTCGGCGCGGGTCCACTGTTCGAGCGCCGCCGGGTCCGTCCCGGTCAGGGGGACGAGGGATCCGCCGACGCGTTCCTCCACCGTCCGCAGGAGACGGTCCCTGGCGGCCGGGCTCAGCGTGTCGAAACCGCCGCGCAGCGCGGGGAGCCGGGACAGGAAGTACGGGTCGGGCGGCTCCGCGACACGGCCGAGCAGGGGCTCCAGGGCGGCGGGGGCCGTCTCCAGCAGCGGTCCCGCGGCGGTGAGCAGCCCGGTGAGGCGCTGGGTGAGGGCGGCACGGGTGTCGGCGTCGGTCGCCGCGTCCACCCAGGACGCGACGCGGCCGCCGAGGGCCGCCGGGGTGTGCAGGCCCAGCAGGACGCGCACCGCGCCGGCCGCGCCGCGCATCAGGGGGGAACCGTCGGTGGCGAGCGCGGCCAGTTCCCCGCCGAGACGCAGCCCGCCGCCGAACGTGTCGGCGCGGTGGGCCAGTTCCACGAGGGCGCGGGCGTCGGCCGGATCCGTCGAGCCGGCGAGGCCGGGAAGGCTGCGGATCGCGGCGGTGGTCAGCAGGTCGGCGATGCCGTCGCGGCCGGCCGGGACGCGGCCCGCGGCGGTGAGCCGGTCGAGCAGGGACAGGGCCGTCAGAAGCTCGGCGAGGGTGCCGGTGGCCGGCAGGACCGTGCGCAGCTCCGTGAGGCGTTCGGCCGTGAGGGGGCCGAGGTCGCAGCCGGCGGCCAGGTCGAGCCCGGTGAGGACCTGCTCGGCCGTGGGGCCGCCGGCCTCCAGCTCGGCGCGGCGGCGTTCCCGCAGGGTGCCCTCCGCCGCCTGGGCCGCCGTGACACCGCGCACCGAGGCGACCGTCAGCATCGCCTCGGTCGCCGGCGTCCAGCGGATCTGCCAGCGGGTCGTCAGGGCCTCCGTGCCGCCGGGGCCGGTGACCTGGCGCTCCTCCGCGTAGGGGACGCCGCACACGGCCAGGCGCCGCAGCAGTGTGTCCCGGCGGCGGTCCAGCGGGGAGCGGGCCGGGTCGAGCCGCATGTCGCGGCCCGTGTCCGGGGCGGGCGTGGTGGGCAGTCCCAGCTCGGTCAGCTCCGCCTCCACGGCCGGGCCGAGCCCGCCGCGCGGTGTGCCGGGCGCCGGGGTGCCGGTGCGGGTGCCGACCAGGACGTCCTCCAGGGCGGCGGAGACGGCGCGTCCCCGGCCGAGGGGCTCACCCTGGGCGAGGACGGTCTGCACGGCCTCGACGAGCTCCCCGCGACCGGGGGCGGGCAGGCCGCGCAGGGCGGCCAGGTCGGTCGCGAGCCGGGTGATCTCCGTGGCGTCGGCCGGGCCCGAGGGGTGGTCCCGGGCGCGGAGCCGCGCGCAGACGCGGACCGCGGTGCGGGTGAGGGCGTCGTGGAGGGCCGCGGGGTCACCGGCCGCGTCGAGGACGAGGTGCTGCCACTCGGGGTCGCGGATACCGGCCGGGTAGCCGGACCGTTCGTCCAGGAGCGGGTAGGTGTACGGGATGAGCGAGACGGTCGACGGCGCCGGCGGTACGGGGTCGGGCGCGGTGTGCCGGGCGAGGGCGCGCGCCGTGAGCGCCGGCGCGTGGAAGGCGCCCACCACCGCCGTGACGCGGCGGCCGCCCGCCGCCGCTTCGGTGACGCGCTCGCGCATCCACCGCTCGCGGTGCAGGTCGAGCGGGTCGTGGCCGGGGCCGTGGAGGGTGTCGCGGCGCAGCGCCCAGCCGGTGAGCAGCGCGGCGCGGCGCACGGCCTCGGGACGGGAGCCGGGGGCGGCCACCTCGACGAGCCGGTCCCACAGGTCGTCGCCCCGGCGGCCGGTGAGGCGGGCGCCGAGCGCCTGGCGCAGCCCGGGGCGCGTCGCGGCGGACCCGTCCGGCGGCGCGCCCGTGCCGGGCGGGCGGCGCCAGGCCGGGTCGGCCAGCGGCAGGTCGGCGGCCACGACGGGCACCCCGTGCCGGGCGGCCCAGCGGAGGGCGACCAGCTCGGGCGAGAAGTCGGCGAACGGGTAGAACGCCGGGTCCTGCGCCCCGCCGCCGTCGGGGACGGCCGCCAGGGCGACCGGGGCGCGGGTCTCCTCGTGCGCGAGCCAGCCGAGCGATTCCTGGAGTTCGGCGGGCAGTTCGACGAGCAGGACGTCCGGTGCGGCGGCGGTCAGCAGGTGCGGCATGACGGCGGCCAGCGACGGCGCGTGGTGCCGTACGCCGATGAGGTGGGGTCCGGCCGGGTCGGTGAGGTCCCGCAGGGCCTCGTCCGCCGTCCCGGGCAGTGCCCCGGGGTCGGCGGCCCGGGTGCTGCCGGTCCCCGCCGGGCTCTCGGCTGTGGTCATGGGCCGTCAGTCCTCCAGTGCGGCGCGCAGGTCCCACAGGGTGCGCCAGGTGGCGGCGCCGTGCTCGGCGCGGCGGCGGACGACGGAGTCCCAGTAGCCGCGCAGCCGGGCCGCGTCGGCGGGCTCGTCCTTGCGGACCACGCCCAGCAGGTGGCCGGGCAGGAGCGTCAGGACGTCCCGCTCGCTCGGGAAGTAGGCGGCGGCCAGGGCGAGCGAGCCGGCGACGGCCACGGCCTCGGCCGTGCTCATCACGGTGCTGGGGCGCTCGACGTCCCAGCCCTCGGCGGAACGGCCGTCGCGCAGGTCGCGGAAGGCCGTGACGAGGGCTTCGAGCACCGCGTCGTCCACCTGGTAGGGGGCGCCGGAGCGGGCGACGGCGGCCCGCGAGTGACGGCGGACGAGGGCCACCTCGGCGTCCGCGTCGGCGATGGGGCCGATGGTCTCGAAGTTGAACCGGCGCTTGAGGGCGGCGGACATCTCGGAGACGCCCTTGTCCCGCAGGTTGGCCGTGGCGATGAGGGTGAAGCCCGGGGCGGCGTGGACGTGCGCGTCGTCGGTGCCCGCCAGCTCGGGGACGGCGACGCGGCGCTCCGACAGGAGGGAGACCAGGGCGTCCTGCACCTCGGGCAGGCAGCGGGTGATCTCCTCGACGCGGGCGACGGCGCCCGAGGTCATGGCCGAGAGGACGGGCGAGGGCACCAGGGCGCGCCGGGACGGCCCCTGGGCGAGGAGGAGGGCGTAGTTCCAGCCGTACTTGAGCTGGTCCTCGGTCGTGCCGGCGGTCCCCTGGACGGTCAGGGCGCCGGTGCCGCACACGGCGGCCGCGAGGAGTTCGGAGAGCATCGACTTGGCGGTGCCCGGCTCGCCGACGAGGAGGAGCCCGCGTTCCCCGGCGAGCGTGATGACGCAGCGCTCGACCAGGGCACGGTCGCCGACGAACTTCGGCGCGATCTCCATGCGCCCGGGCACGTCCCCGCCCGCCGGTGCGCCGGCGGGCAGGGTCAGCGCCTCGCCCGCGCTGCCCATGACGAAGGTGACGACCGCGCGGGGCGTCAGCCGCCACCCGGGGGGCCGGGCGCCGGTGTCGTGGGCGGCGAGGAAGGCGAGTTCGGCGGCGTACCGCTCCTCGGGGGGCGTGTTCTGCCGGACGGGGCCGGTCGTGGTGGCGGCGGTGGTCATCGGCGGGCCTTCCGGGTGGCGCGGGTGACGAGTTCCTCGTAGGCGGGTGCGTCGCCGGATGTGACGCGCTCCCACGCGCGGGCGAACAGGCGGGGCACCGGGATGAGCGGGACGGCCCGTGCCGAGGCGGGGACCGGGTGGAGCGCGGACTTCCACGTCTCCAGCGGGAGGGCCGGCGCGCGGAGGTCGAGCCAGCCGCCGGGCAGGAAGAGTCGGCGGCCGGCGCGGGACCGCTGGGCCGTGACGACGAGGTCGGTCTCCGCGAGCTCGGCGGCGGCGCGCCGGGCGCGGGCCGGGCGCCAGCCGGTCCAGCGGGCGCGGTTGCGGTCCGTGGGGTCGGGCAGGGCGAGGAGCTGGAGGTAGAGGGCGGCGGCGTCCTCGCCGATGCCGTGCGTGGCGGCGACCTCGGCGACCAGCTCGGGAACGCTGAGCGTCGGGTCCTGCGCATGGCCCCCGGGCACGCCGGGACCGGCGTCGGCCCGGACGGCGGCCTCCAGGTCGTCACCCAGCAGGGCGCGCAGGGCGCCGAGCGCCTCGTGCGCCCTGCTGTGCGGGCCGATGAGCCCCTCGATGAGGCCGAGCGCCGGGTCGTCGGGACCGGTGATGCCGGCGGGGCGCAGCCAGGTGGCCTCGGTGCCGCTGTGCCAGGGGAAGACGACGAACGCCTCGCCGACAGGGGTGAGCCCGTCGGTGGCGGCGCCGCCCGTGCCGGGCAGGCCGTGGGCCGCCCGGAGGTGCGGCGCCGTCGGGGCGCCCTTGTCGGTCCACTCGATGTCGAGGTCCAGGACGAGGCCGGGGTCCGACAGCCTGCGGCGGACGGCGTCGAGGGCACCGGGCAGGGCCGCGCGCGCCGGGTGGCCGTACGGCAGGGCGTAGGCGAGGCCCGCTATGGCCCGCACCGCGCCGGCCAACTGACCGCGCCCCGGTATCGCCGCCGGGTCATCGGCGGTGGGCGTGGCGTGGTCCGCCATGCGCTGGCGGCTGGTGCGGCTGAGCCAGGGTGTGGCGGCCGGGTTGAGGACGGCGGCGGCCGTGCCGTCGAGGCGCAGCTCCAGCGCGGCCTCCTCGGGGACGGCGACGCCGTCCCCGGCATGCTCACGCCACGCCCGGGCGGCCGCGGCCGTGTCGGGGCCGGTGCGCCACAGCTCCTCCGGATCGGCCGGCAGGAGGGCCCCGACGGACTCCACGACCGCCGCCGCGAAGCCGTTCAGGAGGAGGCGTGCGGTGTCGGCCTGGCCGGCCTTCAGGCCGAACGTGGCGAGGACGGGCGCGGGGGCCTCCTGCGGGAGCGCCGCGAGCAGCAGGGTGGCCTGCCACACGCCCAGGCCGGTGGCCCCGGCGAGGCGGTCCACCGCGTCGGGGCGCCACGGCGCCGGCCCCTTGTCCCGGACGAGACGGACGGTGCCGGCGAGCCGCTCGGCGGACGGCCGGGGTGCGAATCTGCGCTCGGCGGCGACCGAGAAGTGCGCGACGGGTCCGAAGGCGCCGCTCGGGTCGTGGTCGAGCGCGGACCAGACCGTCCGGTCGCCCAGGCGGTCGGTGCGGCGGGCGCTGAGGATGACGACGGTGCGGTCGCCGTGGCGCAGGACCTGTCCGCCGCGCTGGTGCGCGGTGCCTGGCTCGGCCAGGTCGACGGCGCGCAGCGGGGCATCGCCCGCGAGCGGTGCGCCGGCGCAGGCGGACAGCAGGAGCAGCAGGGCCTCGCGCTGGTCGTCCGGGAGGCCCGGGGCGGTCGCCCGGTACGCGAGGGCCGGGAGCGAGGCGAGGAGCGGCGGCCAGTCCGCGCCGGTGGCGGGGCCGGTCCCCTCGTCGGTGCGCCAGCCGCCGGCGCGGACGTCGGTCCGGTGCCGCTCGGGGAGCGGTCTGCCCGTCGCGGGGTCGCCGGACAGGATGCGGGCGGTGGCCAGCGCCTGCTGGATGACCTGCCATCCGCCGCGGCTCCAGTAGCCGGCGAGGCCGCCGCCGACCAGGCCCCCCGCCGCGGCGCTGATCAGGTCGTTCGTGCCGTGCGGCGGGCGGTGCTCCTCGAACATGCCGGTCACGGCGGGCCGTGCCGCGCCGCGGGGGGCCGTGAGCCTGCCGACGGCCTCCTGCAGGCGGAGGGCGACGACCGCGATGCCGGCGACGCCCAGGCGGAGCGCGGGGTGCGTGACGGCCGGCAGGACCGCGGCGACCGCCGCGCACAGCGCCTCCTCGCGGGCGGCGGTGCGTTCGGCCGGCGGGATGTCCCGCCCGGCCTCCCGCGCCTCGCGCTCGGCGCGGTCACGCGCGGCCGCGGCGTCGCGGACGGCGGCGACGAGCCGCTCGCTGTCCCGGTCGGTGAGGGCGCGCAGGGCCGAGGAGCCCGCCTCGTCCCTGTGCCGCAGCGCGTTCCAGAAGGGCAGGGGCGGCACCAGGGGCGTCCCGGCGGCGAACTGCCCGCCCGGGGAGCCGATCTGCAGGCTGCCGACGGCGCCGTCCGCCGCGTCGGCCCCGGCCAGGAGGGTGGCGGCGGTGCCGCCGACGGTGAGGACCGGCTCGGCGCCGCCCGGCAGCCGCAGCCGGCCGACCGGGGTCGGGCCGCGGCTGCCGGCGCCGCGCCGCCCCGCCAGGGTGACGGTCGTGCCGTCGACTCCCGTGCTCGTGAGCGTGCCGGAGGGGTGGCGCCGCACCCACCGGCCGATGAGGCGGCCGTCCGTGCCGAGAGGGGTGTGCTCGTATCCCGGCGGGAGGGGGACGAGGAAGCAGTCCTCCGGGACGAGCTGCTCGCCGTCCGCGACGCCGCCGGCGATGAAGGCGGGCAGGGAGGCGCGCCCCCGCGCACCGGTGGCCGGATCGAACTCCTGCCACTCGCGCCGCCAGCCGGTGGCCCGCTCCCCCGGGGCGAGCAGCCAGTGCCCGGTGCCGTCGCTCATGACGGGGTGGCGTTCCGGCAGGGTGGTGTCGCCCGGGTGCAGGGGCCTGCCGCCGGTGGTGCGCCCGCCGTCCGGCAGGGGGAGGGACACCGACGTGCCGGCGCCGCCGTGGCGCCCTCCCTCACCCAGGGGGAAGACGTCGTCGGGGCGGGCCGACCAGTAGGCCCGGTGCTCGCCGCGGTGCCACCAGGTGACGAGGAGTTCGCCGCCGGCCCAGTGGAACGCGGGCCGCTCCCAGGTGAGGGGGTCGGGGATGCGGACCTCGTGGTCGAGGAGGACGCGGTCGGGGCCGACGACGACGGCCCTGGTGGTGTCGCCGAGGATCAGCGCGGGCCACGCCTCCGTCACGGCGACGGCGCCCTGGCCGTGGCCGAAGCGGGGAGCCGGTCCGAACCGGGTCAGGGCCTCCTCCAGGGCGGGCCAGCCCAGCTCGTCCGCGATGCCGGCGCGCAGGGTCCTGGTGAGGAGCGGCGTCAGGTCGCGGGCGGTGAGCGAGGCGACGGCCTCCGGGTTGACCTCGGCGGCGACGGACGCGA